>NZ_CABVQC010000055.1 GCF_902499175.1 Burkholderia aenigmatica | reverse complement strand
GTCGCGGCCGCGTAGTGCGCGCCGGCCTGGTAGGCCGCGACGGCGCCGACTGCGGCGAGGCCGCGCGCGACGGGCAGCAGCCGGCTCATCGGCGGTCTCCGCGCACACGGCGCGGGTACCCGTCACCGGCGGCCGGGCGGCAGCGGACGGACGGGCGAACCGGAACGGAGCGGAAGGACGGGCGCGGCATGACTGGCGACATCGGGAAGATCGTGGCCGGACGCAGTGGTCGGGCCGTCAAACATCATATGAATGGCGGCCGGGACGCGAGTCCGGGCCGGTGGTCGGGCACGCTCATTTTAGGGCCGCGGCACCGCGTGTTCGGGGCGGGCGCGAACGGGTTTTGTAACCGATTGTATGGCGCAGGACGAACGGTTTCGCGGGGTCGGTCCATTTCCATCCAAAGCGGCTCAAGCGTCTGGTGCATTCGGGTCCCGAGACCGACCGCGGCGCCGGCTCGCCAGTCTGTAACCATTGGCGGTATACGGCCCGATACCCGTTCGTCTAGAATCCGCGTAACTTTTACAAACGATCCCCAAATAAAGCAGGCGGGGAAGCCGGCAGACGCCGGAGGGACGGAGATTCGCACGCGCCGGGCGTGCATGGCGATTGCCGTTTCCGGGCACCTTCCGCTGCCACGGGCCGCCTGCCCGCACGCATGATGAACGCACTGGAACAAGAGCTCGCCACGCTGATCATCGGCGAACTGAATCTCGAAGACGTCCCGCTCGAAACAGTGACGGCCGAGACCCCGCTGTATGGCGAGGGTTTCGGGCTCGATTCCATCGACATCCTGGAAATCGCACTGCTGATCTCGAAGAAATACGGCTTCGAGCTGCGTTCGGACAATCCGGACAACCAGAAGATCTTTGCGGCGCTCGGTGCACTGGCTGCGTACGTCGCCGCGCACCGCACGAAGTGACGGCGTCGCGCACGGGCGCGACGCGCAGATGATGACGGCACGCGGCAGCAATCGGCAGACGATACGCGGCCGCGTCGATCGAGGTGGAACGCGATGAACGGAGCAATTCGATGCGGGCGCTCGTGACGGGCGGCAGCGGCGCGCTCGGGCAGGCAATCTGCACGGCGCTCGCGCAGGCCGGCCATGAAGTGTGGGTGCACGCGAACCGCCATCTCGCGCAGGCGGAGGCGATCGCGCAGCAGATCGTCGCGGCCGGCGGCACCGCGCACGCAATCGCGTTCGACGTGACCGACGCCGATGCAACGCTCGCCGCGCTGAAGCCGTTCATCGACGATGCGCCGGTGCAGATCCTCGTCAACAACGCGGGCATTCACGACGATGCGCCGATGGCCGGCATGTCGCACCGGCAGTGGCACAGCGTGATCGACGTGACGCTCAACGGCTTCTTCAACGTCACGCAGCCGCTGCTGTTGCCGATGATCCGCACGCGGCGCGGCCGGATCGTCAACATCGCGTCGGTGGCCGGCGTGACCGGCAATCGCGGGCAGGTCAATTACGCGGCCGCGAAGGCGGGGCTGATCGGCGCGACGAAGTCGCTGTCGCTGGAACTCGCGTCGCGCGGCATCACCGTGAACGCGGTGGCGCCCGGCATCATCGAATCGCCGATGGCCGAACAGGCGTTTCCCGCCGAACGCATCAAACAGCTCGTGCCCGCGCAGCGCGCGGGGCGGCCCGACGAAGTCGCGGCGATGGTCGCGTACCTGGTGTCCGACGCCGCGGCCTATGTGACGGGGCAGGTGCTGTCCGTCAACGGCGGGCTGGCCTGACGAAGCGCGCAGCGTCGGCGTGACGTAACGCAACGCGGCGCAGCCGCGAGGTTGCGCGGCTTGCGCCGCCTAGTGAGGAAATCGAAGTGTCCGTGCATCCAGTCGACGCCGAACGGCGTCCGTGTTCCCTGTCGTCCGCCGCCGCGCCCGTTGCGCGCGGGCAGACGGCGGCCGGGTCGGCCGCATCGCGATCGGGCGCGCCGCTCGCGCACGACGGCGACCGCGCGCTGCGGCTCGTCCGGATGAGCCATGCGCGGCTCGCCGCGTTGCTGCACGATGCGCGCAGCCATGGCGACGGATTCGACCGCGCGTTTCCTGGTGCATTGGGTGCGGTGTGTATTGGTGCGGCCGGCCTGCAGGACGAATCGAACGCGGACGCGGCGGCACGGCTGCTGGCCGATGTCGTGCCCGACCTGCCCGTCGCGCCGGTGCCGATGGCGCTGCTCGGCGCAGGCATCGCGCCGGACGACGCCGTTTGCGAAATCTGGCAATGCGATGCGCGCGACCTGCGCAGCGAACGGCGCGGCGCGCTGCACTATCGCTACAGCGAAACGGCGGGCCTCGTGTTCGGCAGCATCGTCGTGCACGAGACGAGCGGAACGCACGAAACGCACGAAACGCACGAAACGCACGAAACGCACGAAACGCACGAAACGCACGAAACGCACGAAACGCACGAAGGCGGCACGCCGCTCGAACGCGCGACGCATGCTGCGTACCGTGCGCTGTTCGACGTGCTCGATTCGCTCGGCATGCCGCATCCGCTGCGCATCTGGAATACCGTGCCGGCGATCAACGCGGTGCAGTTCGGGATCGAGCGCTATCGTCAGTTCAATATCGGCCGCCAGCACGCGTTCGACGCGTGCCGCCGCGCGCTGACGGGCGGCGTGCCGGCCGCATGTGCGCTCGGTTCGGTCGTGCCGGTCGCGGGTGACGCATCGCCGGCCGCGCCGCTTGCGATCCATTTCCTCGCGAGCCGCACGCCGGCCGATCCGGTCGAGAACCCGCGCCAGGTCAGCGCATATCACTATCCGGCACAGTACGGCCCGCGTGCGCCGACGTTCGCGCGCGCCGCCGCATGGACGGAGGGCGACGCCGCGCCGGTGCTGTTCGTGTCGGGCACCGCGAGCATCGTCGGGCACCGCACCGTGCATCACGGCGATGTCGTCGCGCAAACGCGCGAGACGGTCGCGAACCTCGCAGCCGTGCTCGAGCAGGCCGCGCGCCAGGGGCACGGCCCGTTCTCGCTCGCCGACCTGAGCTATCGCGTCTACGTGCGCGACGCCGGCGATGCCGCGGCGCTGGCCGCGATCGAGCGCGTGCTGCGCGAGGCGGCCGGCCCCGGTGTACGGCCGCTGATTGTCCATGCGGACGTGTGCCGCGACGACCTGCTGGTCGAGATCGAGGCCAGCGCGGGTCATGAGGAGGCGTGGCTGTCATGAAGCGAGAAAACCTCACGATCGAACAACCTGCCCCGCACGCGGGCGACGTCGACGAAGCCTGCCGACGGTCGCCGGCAAGTCATAAACTTTTGTCAGGATCCCTGTCTTCGCAATCGGCCGTTTCCATGTCCAAGCTGCACGCCTCGTCCACCCATCTCGTCCTGATTCCGAGCTACAACCCGGGCGCCAAGGTCGACACGACCGTGCGCAATGCCCGCGCGCAGTGGAATCCGGTGTGGGTCGTCGTCGACGGCAGCACCGACGGCAGCGCCGAACGGCTGCAGGCCATGGCCGAGCGCGACCCGGGGCTGCGCGTGATCGTGCTGCCCGAGAACCGCGGCAAGGGCGCCGCGGTGCTGGCCGGGCTCGACGCGGCGGCCGCGAGCGGCTTCACGCATGTGTTGACGATGGATTCCGACGGCCAGCATCCGGCCGACCTGATTCCCGCGTTCATGACCGCGTCGCAGGCCGCGCCCGACGCGATGGTGCTGGGCGTGCCGAAGTTCGACGCGAGCGCGCCGCAGTTGCGTGTGCAGGGGCGCCGGCTGTCGAACGCATGGGCCGACCTCGAGACGCTGTGGGCCGGGATCGGCGATTCGCTGTACGGGTTTCGCGTGTATCCGGTCGCGCCGCTTGCCGCGATCATGCGCCGCCAGCCGTGGATGCGCGGCTTCGACTTCGATCCCGAGGCGGCCGTGCGGCTGTGCTGGGCCGGCGTGCGGCCGATTCGCATCGACGCGCCGGTGCGCTATTTCGGCCGGCACGAGGGCGGCGTCTCGCATTTCCATTACGGCCGCGACAACGCGCTGCTCGCATGGATGCACCTGCGCCTGTTCACCGGCTTCGTGGTGCGGCTGCCGATGCTGGTGGCGCGGCGGCTGATGCGTCGCCGCGACCAGACGGCCTGAAAAGCCCCGGTTTCCATGCCGATCGTCGCCCGGGCGCGGCGATTGCACCGTTTTTAGTTGTCAATTCCGCGCCGGAACGCTGCTTCGTTCCAGTCCGATGAGTAATGAACGTGTCATCGGATGTAAACATCTGGTAATTTTCTGCCGGATTATGCAAAATCGCCGCTCCCAAATACAACTATCGAGGGATCCGGGATGCAACTCAAGAAAGCGGTGGCAGCGTGTGGCGTGGCGTTTCTGTTGAGCGCGTGTGGCGGGATTCAGAGCCTTGACGCGAACAGCCTGACGTCGGCGGGGACGAGCCTGTACAAGGCAGCGACGCTGTCGGATGCCGACATCGCCGCACTGTCGAACGACTCGTGCAAGGCGAGCGATGCCGAATCGAAGGTCGCGCCGGCGAACAGCGCGTACTCGAAGCGCCTGACGAATGTGATGAAGGGCTTCGGCAACATGACGCTGAACAACCAGAAGATCAACTACAAGGTCTACATGACCAAGGACATCAACGCGTGGGCGATGGGCAACGGCTGCGTGCGCGTGTACAGCGGCCTGATGGACTTGATGACCGACGACGAGCTGCGTGGCGTGATCGGCCATGAAATGGGCCACGTCGCCCTCGGCCACTCGAAGAAGGCGATGCAGACGGCCTACGCGGTCAGCGCGGCGCGCACCGCGGCCGGCGCGGCTTCGCCGGGCGTGGCGGCGCTGACGAGCTCGCAGCTCGGCGACATCACCGAGAAGTTCATCAACGCGCAGTTCTCGCAGTCGCAGGAAAGCGCGGCCGACGACTACTCGTTCGACCTGCTCAAGCAGAAGGGCATGAACCAGAAGGGTCTGGTCACGTCGTTCCAGAAGCTCGCGAAGCTGGACGGCGGCAAGAGCTCGATGATGGATTCGCACCCGTCGTCGGCGAGCCGCGCGCAGCACATCGAGGATCGCATCGCGAAGGGCAGCTGATCGCGCAACGGGTCGCCTGCCGAAGCGGGCGATCCAGCGGCGAAATGAAAAACCCCACGCTTTTCCCGGCGTGGGGTTTTGTTTTGGGGCGTGCGCCGCTTACGGCACCATGCCCGGCAGCAGGTACGCCTGCGTGAGCGTGATCAACCCGACGATCACCGCGAACAGCAGGCTGTGCCGCACTGTGAAGCGGAACAGCTCCGACTCCTTGCCGACGAGGCCCGTCGCCGCGCAGGCGACCGCGATCGACTGCGGCGAGATCATCTTCGCGGTCACGCCGCCCGTCGTGTTCGCGGCCACCGCGAGCGTCTCGGGTACGCCGAGCTGATGGGCCGTGGCCTGCTGCAGCGAGCAGAACAGCGCATTCGACGACGTATCCGAGCCCGTCAGGAACACGCCGAGCCAGCCGAGGAACGGCGAGAAGAACGGGAACGCGGCGCCGGTCGCGGTCAGCATCAGCGCGAGCGTCGACGACATCCCCGAATAGTTCGCGACGAATGCGAATGCGAGCACGAGGCCGATCGACAGGATCGGGCGCGTCAGCTCCTTCAGCGTCTCGCCGAACGTGACGAGCGCGTCGCGCGGCTTCATCCGCAGCAGCGCCATCGAGATCAGCGCGGTCACGAGGATCGCGCTGCCCACCGCCGACACGAGATCGATCTTCAGCACCGCCTCGAGCGCCTTCGGCGTCGCCGCGATCGGCGCGGTCTTCACGACGAGCTGGTCGAGCCCTGCGACATGGAATTTCAGCACGGTCGACGCGAGCGCGCCGTGCGCGGCGAACAGCGCCTTGAACGGCGCGATGCTCCATACGGTGACGACGGCCGTCAGGATCAGGAACGGCGACCACGCGCGCACGGTCTGCGCGAGCGTGTACGGGGAGGTCTGCCGGCTCGTGCCGGAGCCGTTGCGCGTGCCGGAGCCGTTGCGCGTGCCCGCGCCGCCGAAGCCCGCGAGCGCGGCGCCGCCACCCGACGCGACGAGGCCGCCGGCCGGCTGCTTCGCGGTGCGCGGCTGCCAGACCTTCAGGAACGCGGCGAGCGCGACGAGGCTGACGAGCGACGACGTGATGTCCGGCAGCTCGGGCCCGATGTGGTTCGACGTGAAGTATTGCGTCACCGCGAAGCTGCCGCCCGCGACGAGCGCGGCCGGCCACGTCTGCCGCACGCCGCGCAGCCCGTCCATCATGAACACGAGCCAGAACGGCACCGCAAGCGACAGCAGCGGCAGCTGGCGGCCGGCCATTGCGCCGATATGGAGCGGATCGATACCCGTCACCTGCCCGGCGACGATGATCGGGATGCCCATCGCGCCGAACGCGACCGGCGCAGTGTTTGCAATGAGACACAGTCCTGCCGCGTGCAGCGGCTTGAAGCCGAGGCCGACGAGCAGCGCGGCCGTGATCGCGACGGGCGCACCGAAACCGGCCGCGCCTTCGAGGAATGCGCCGAATGAGAAGCCGATCAGCAGCATCTGCAGGCGCTGGTCGTCGGTGATCGACAGCACGGATGCGCGAATGATGTCGAACTGGCCGGTCTTCACGACGATCTTGTACAGGAACACGGCCGCGACGATGATCCACGCGATCGGCCACAGGCCGTACGCGAAGCCGAAGCCGGCCGCCGCGAGCGCCTGTGGCACGGGCATGCCGTACGCGAGGATCGCGACGCCGAGCGACAGCAGCAGCGTGATCGCCGCGGCGATGTGGCCCTTGAGCCGCAGCGCGGCCAGCGCGACGAAAAAGAAGATGATCGGGATTGCGGCGACGAGCGCCGACAGCCCGAGGCTGCCGAGCGGCGTATAGATCTGGTGCCAAACCTGCATGGGTGTCTCCTCCATTTGTATCTGTATCTCTATGGGTACGGGCGGGTAAAGCGGGGGCGCTATTCGGGCTGTCCGCGTGCGCGCAGCAGATCGGACAGGCTGCGCGGTGCCGGTTCGAGCGGCGTGCGGTGCTGCGTCCAGCCCATCTGTTTCGCGGGCGTCAGCGCGCGCAGGCGCGTCGCGGTCCAGCGGAACGCGCGGTACGCGCGCGGATGCGCGAACGCGCCCGACCAGAAGCGCCACACGAGGTCTTCCGCGCGGTTGTAGTTCGCGCCCTGGCCGCGCAGCGGATGCGCGACGGGTTCGTCGGGCTTGCGGTTTGCCTCGGTACGCAGCCGCACGAGCAGTTGCGGGATCGGGATCCGCACCGGGCACACTTCGCCGCATGCGCCGCACAGCGTCGACGCGGTCGGCAGGTCGGCCGTTGCGTCGAGGCCGAGCAGGTGCGGCGAGATGATCTTGCCGATCGGGCCGGGATAGGTCGTCCCGTAGGCGTGGCCGCCGATGCGCGTGTAGACGGGGCAGTGGTTCATGCACGCGCCGCAGCGGATGCACTGCAGCGTCGCGCGCAGCTGCTCGTCCGCGTAGGCCTGCGTGCGGCCGTTGTCGAGCAGCACGAGATGCAACTCGCGCGGGCCGTCGCGTTCGCCGTCGCGGCGTGGGCCCGAGATCAGGTTGAAGTAGGTCGTGATCGCCTGGCCGGTGGCCGAGCGCGTGAGCAGGCTCGACAGCGGCACGATGTGCTCGAGTTTCTCGACGACCTTCTCGATCCCCATGATCGCGACGTGCGTGTCGGGTACCGTCGTCGACAGGCGGCCGTTGCCTTCGTTTTCGACGAGCCATAGCGTGCCGGTGTCGGCCGCCGCGAAGTTCACGCCCGACAGACCGATGTCCGCATCGGCGAACGCGCGGCGCAGCGCGCGCCGGCCGGTCTGGATCAACTCGTCGACGTCCTCCGTGTAGCGCGTGCCGGGGATGTGTGCCTCGAACAGCTCGGCGATGTCGCTGCGCGTCTTGTGGATCGCCGGCATCACGATATGCGACGGCTTCTCGCCCGCGAGCTGCACGATGAATTCGCCCATGTCGGATTCGATGCAGTCGACGCCGTGCTCCGCGAGGTAATGGTTCAGCTCGATTTCCTCGCTCGCCATCGACTTGCCCTTGATCACGCGGCGCGCCTTCTTCGCCTGCGCGATGCCGAGCACGATCGCGTTCGCGTCGGCGGCCGTCTCGGCCCAGTGCACGTGCACGCCGGCTTCGGTGAGCTTCGTCTCCAGCCGTTCGAGCAGCGCGGGCAGTTGCGCGAGCGCATGCTGCCGCACCGCTTCGCCGAGGTCGCGCAGTTGCTGCAGCTCGGCGTCGTCGGGGAACTGGGTCGCGCGCTTGCCTTGGAGGAAGTCCATCGCGCCGCGGAAGCTCTTGCGCAGCGCGGGGTCGTCGAGCGCGGCGCGCGCGCGGGCCTTGAAGTCGCCGGGGGCGACGAATTGCAGCGTGTGGTCGCTCATTGCGGGAGGTCCTCGCGGGCGGTGGCGGCGGGCGGGGCGGCAGAATCGGTGACGATCACGACCCACAGGCGGCGCGGGCCGTGCGCGCCATAGGCCAGCGTCTGCTGGATGTCGGACGTCTTCGACGGGCCCGACACCAGCACGAGGTTGGTCGGCATGCCGGCGTGCCAGCGCTCCGCGTGCACGGCCGCGTGCAGGTCGGGATGCAGCGTGCTCGCGTGGACGAGCGCGACATGCAGCGGCGGCACCAGCGACACCGTGCGCGGCGTGCCGGTGTCGGGCGCGAGCACGACGGTGCCGGTGGCCGCGATGCCCGAGCGCGCCACGGTGAAGCCTGCATCGATCGTGTCGAACAGTTCGGTTTTCCACGCGTCGATCGGCCGGTCGAACGGCACGGGCGCGACCGTGCCGGGCAGCGCGCGGGCGAGCGCCGCGGATTCGGCGCGGGCCGGATCGAGCAGCAGGCGGTGTACGCCGGCTTCAGCGAGGCGCGCCGCGAGTTGCGCGGGCCATTCGTCTGCGGTTGCGCACCAGACGTCCGCGTGCGACGCGGCGAGCGCGGCCTGCATCGTGTGGGCCAGTGTGTGCGGATCGAGAGCGGTCTCGGTCTGCGCGCGGCACGTGTCGTAGTGCGTGTCGATGCGCGCGTCGAGCGCGGGGGCGGCCTCGGCGGCGACACCCGGGGCGGCGGCGCGCAGCCGCCTGAGGATTGCGTCGCGCGCGCTCATCGCTTGTCTCCGCGCAGCGACGCGGCGCCGGCCGTGCGGCGCCACAGGAAACTGGCGAGGTGCTCGACCGGCAGCGGCGCGCCGGACTGGTCGGCCGCGTGGCCGATGTTCAGCAGGCAGCCGCAGTCGGCGGACACGATCCGGTCGCAGCCCGTCGCGCAGGCCGACGCGACCTTGTCGCGCACCATCGCGCCGGAGATGTCGGGATGCTTCAGCGAGAACGTGCCGCCGAAGCCGCAGCATTCGGATTCGCGTTCGTGTTCGATGCGCGTCACGCCCGGCAGCGCGTCGACGAGCGCGACGCCGTGCACGCGTGTGCCCATCTCGCGGCGGGCTGCGCACGACGTATGCAGCACCACGCGCTCGTCGGCGCCGGCCGGCGCGGCGAGGGCATCGAGCCGCACGTCGAGCATATGGACGAGGAATTCGGCGAGTTCGTAGGTCCGTTCCGCGATCGCGCGGGCCTTCGGGCCGTGGACGGGATCGTCGGCGAACAGCGCCGGCCAATGGTGCCGGATCATCCCGCCGCACGAGCCGGACGGCACGATCACGGGCCACGGTTCGGCGAACAGGTCGAGCTGCGCAGCCGCGACGCGGCGCGCTTCGTCGGGATTGCCGCTGCTGTAGGCCGGCTGCCCGCAGCAGCTCTGGCCGCGGGGATAGTGGACGGTCAGGCCTTCGCGTTCCAGCAGGCGGACCGCGTCGAGCCCGGCTTCGGGGACGAACAGGTCGACCAGACAGGTCGCGAACAGATAGACGTGCGCGGGGGCGGCGGCGGGGTACTGCCTTTCGTTCATGTCTCGCTCCAGAGGCGACGGCCCGGCATGCGGATGCGGGACGACGATTTCGCTGCATAATTCCCGCGACGGCGCCGTAGCTCAAATTGGTTGGGCCAATCGGCGTGGCAGGCATTCCGCAGGGGGACACGACGATGGCAGCGATGACGGCACGGGGCCGGACCGAAGTGGTGATGCGCAAGATCGAGACGGCGCTGCTCGACGGCACCTGGCCGGCCGGCGCACGCCTGCCGGCCGAGCGCGTGCTCGCGCAGCAGTACGGGGTGGCGCGCAATACGGTGCGCGAGGCGACCCAGCGGCTCGTCGCGCGCGGGCTGCTGCAGAGCCGGCGCGGCGCGGGCGTCTACGTGACGGACCAGTTGCGGGCCGGTATCGCGTCGCCGTGGGGCCAGCTGGTCGCCGATCACCCCGCGCTGCGCGACGACATCCTCGAATTCCGCCGCGTGCTCGAAGGCGCGACCGCGTATTTCGCCGCGCTGCGCGCCGACGCGAGCGACCGGCGCCGGATCCGTGCGCTGCTGCGCGAGCTCGAAACCGCGCACGCGCACAACGACCGGGCCGTGGAGGCCGCGACCGATTCGAAGCTGCACGAGGCGATCGCGCTCGCGTCGCACAACACGATGTTCCTGCACCTGCATACGAGCGTGCTCGGGATGCTGCGCGAACACATCTCGATCAACGTGTCGGGGATGACCGAGCAGGACGAATATGCGTCGGATCTGCTGCTGCGGCAGCACCGCGTCGTGTGCGACGCGATCTGCGCGCAGCGGCCCGAGGAGGCGCGCACCGCGATGCAGACGCATATCGACTACGTGCGCAGCCACTTCGAACAAAGCGGCGATGCGCGCTGAAATTGGTTGGACCGCTTCGCGGCGCAGGCCGCCGGGCGGGCGCGGGCGAACCGTGCGGGGCGGCGCGTGACGGCCGCGGCGAACGCGCGGCCGGTTGCCCCGGTGGCGCGACGCCACGCGGCGGCCGCAAGCCTGTCCGGCCGCCGCCGCGCGATTGACCGTGTCGTCGGCCGCCCACTAGAATCGGCCGGAACGCCCATCAGCCGCGCGCCGCGGTGAATGCGGACCCGTTGATCCGCCTGTCGAGGAAGCCCCGTGCTCATGTCTTTCATCCGGCACGCGCCGGCCGCCCGGTCGTGGCGTGCCGCGTGCCGCCCGGCCCGCGCGCTCGCCGCCTGCGCACTGCTGTCGCTCGTCGCGGCCTGTGCGACCCATCCGCCCGCCACCGCGCTCGATCGCCCCGTGTCTCGTGCGCTGTCGCCCGACACCGCGACGCCGCTGCACGACGCGCTCGCCGCACCCGAAGCCGCGCATCCGGGCCAGTCGGGCTTCCGGCTGCTGGCCGACGGCGCGTCGGCGCTGCAGATGCGCATCGCACTCGCGCGGGCGGCGACGAAGACGCTCGACATGCAGTACTACATCGCGACCGAGGATACGACCGGCAAGCTGCTGCTCGGCGCGGCGCTGTACGCGGCCGATCGCGGCGTGCGCGTGCGGATGCTGGTCGACGACCTGAACTTCCGCGATATCGATCGCGTGATGGCCGCGCTGAACACGCACCCGAACATCGAGATCCGCGTGTTCAACCCGTTCGGCGCATCGCAGCACGGGATGGTCGAGCGCACGACCAACTTCTTCACGCGGATCGACAGCTTCACGCGCCGGATGCACAACAAGGCGATGATCGCGGACAACCAGATCGCGATCGTCGGCGGGCGCAATCTCGGCGACGAATACTTCAGCGCGAGCCCGACGCTGCAGTTCCGCGATCTCGACGTGCTCGCCGCGGGCCCCGTGACGAACGACGTCTCGGGAAGCTTCGACACCTACTGGGCGAGTGGCAGCAGCTATCCGCTGCGCGAGCTGAACCACCAGTCGTTCGACGCGAAGGACCTCGACGCGATGCGCGACGAGCTGCGCGCCCACTGGCGCAAGAACGCCGAGCCGTACAACGCGAAGCCGCTGAACGCGACGCCGCTCGCGCAGCAGATTGCACGCGACGAGCTCGGGCTCGTGTGGGCGCCGGCCGAATTCAAGGTCGACGCGCCGGACAAGGTCGCGCAGCCGACCGGCTACGTGAGCCCGCCGATGCAGCGGCTCGTCGAGCTGACGCGCCACGCGCAGCAGGAATTCCTCGCGTTCTCGCCGTACTTCGTGCCGCACGACGCGGGCGTGAAGATCCTCGGCGAGACGACCGCGCGCGGCGTGCGGGTCGCGATCCTGACGAATTCGCTCGCTGCGACCGACGCGGTGGCCGTGCAGGCCGGCTACGGGCCGTACCGCGTGCCGCTGCTGCAGCACGGCGTCGAGCTGTACGAGTTCAAGGCGGAGCCGGGCCGGCGGCGGGCGCGGCTGTTCGGCTCGCGTTCGCGCGCGAGCCTGCACGCGAAGGCGTACGTGATCGACCGGAAGATCCTCGTGATCGGCTCGATGAACCTCGATCCGCGCTCGGTGAACCTGAATACCGAGCTTGCGCTGGTGATCCACAGCCCGGCGCTCGCGCAGCAGGTCGCGACGATCTTCGCGCGCGTGACGCAGCCCGACGACAGCTACCGCGTGAGCCTCGTGACGCCGCCGGGCGGCGGCACGCCCGAACTGGAATGGACCGGCGTCGACGACGGCGTGCCGAGCACGTACCACGTCGATCCGCATGCGGGGCTGCTGCGCAACCTGATGACCGGCGTGTTCATGCTGTTGCCGGTCGACGACCAGCTGTAAAAGGGGGCGGAAGCGGGCAGGGCGCTCCGGCAAAACCCGCGATACCGGTGCGCGGGGAAAGGTGATATGGTTGTGCGCGCAACTATCGTTGCATCGTGAAGATGCCGCCGGCAGCCGCATTCAAGGGGCAAGGCGGCCAGACGAACCGGGCCGCGATTTGATCCTGCGCGGCGCCAGGAGACGGGGCGCACGGCCGCACAGCCGCGCCATGCGCCCGCAACCGGAGCCTCCCCCATGCAACGTGTCCCGAACCAGCCGTTCACGCGTCCCGCGCGTTTCTCCGAAGCCGAATGGCAGGCGCGCGTGCAGCTCGCGGCGGCCTACCGCATCTTCGACCATCTCGGCTGGACCGAGCTGATCTACAACCATATCTCGCTGCGCGTGCCGGGCGAGGATGGACATTTCCTGATCAACCCGTTCGGGCTCCATTACCGCGAGGTGTGCGCGTCGAACCTCGTAAAGATCGACATCGACGGCAACGTGATCGGTCATTCCGACTGGCCGATCAACCCGGCCGGCTTCACGTTCCACAGCGCGATCCATGCGACGCTGCCCGACGCGCACTGCGTGATGCACGTGCACACGACGCCGACGATGGCCGTGTGCTGTTCGCGCGACGGGCTGTCGTTCTCGAATTTCTATTCGGCGCAGCTGTACGGGAAGATCGCGTATCACGACTTCGAGGGCATCACCGTGCATCTCGAAGAGGGGCGGCGCATCGTCGAGAGCGCCGGCGGCCGGCCCGTGCTGCTGTTGCGCAATCATGGACCCGTGACGATCGGCGCGACGCTCGCGCAGACGTTCTCGCTGATGTGGCTGCTCAATCGCGCGTGCGAGGTGCAGGTCGCCACGCATGCGATCGGCGATGCGCTGTCGATCGCGCCGCCCGTGCTCGAAGGGTGCGTGCGCGATTCGCTGAATTTCGATCCGAAGCATGGCGCGGGGCAGGACGCGTTCGATGCGCTGCAGCGTATCGTCGATCGCATCGATCCCGGCTATCGCGCGTGACGCGAAGCGGCGAGATCGCTTCGTCATGCTTGATACGGCGTGAACCGGATCCGGCGGCGCGCGCAAAAAAAACGCGGCCGGGCGGCCGCGTGAATACTCGCAGACTCCTTCGGACGAAGGAAACAAGCAACTGTGAGACGAAGTGTAGCGAAAGGCCGCGCGCCGATTCAGTCATCTGGCTGCAAAGGTCCATTCCAGGTTGACGCAGACTGACGCGTCGTGCGCCGCGCGAGATGGCCGGCCGTGCGCGCTGCGGCGATTCGCAGCATGGCCGTTCGGTGGATGCCCGGATCAGCGGCGATCGACTACCATCTTGTCTGACGCCCCCGCTCGGGCGGCGTACCACGTCGTACAAGGAGAGTCCATGCTCAAGCTGCGTTTGCTCCAGGTTGCGTTACTCGCGGGCGTGCTGGCCGCCGGCAGCGCCGCCGCCGAAACGGTGCGCCTGTCCGCCAATCTCCAGCCGTCGAGCGAAGTGCCGCCGACGGCGACCAAGGGCTCGGGCGACGTCGAGGCCACCTACGACACGGCCACGCACATGCTGCAGTGGAAGGTCACTTACGAACACCTCACGGGGCCGGCCACCGCCGCGCACTTCCACGGGCCCGCACCGGTCGGCCAGAACGCGGGCGTGCAGGTGCCGATTCCGAAGGACGAGCTGGCGAGCCCGATCAAGGGTTCGAAGGAACTCACCGACGCGCAGGTCACCGACCTGATGGGCGGCAAGTGGTACTTCAACGTCCATACGAAGGACCACCCGGCCGGCGAGATCCGCGGCCAGGTGATGCCGGCGAACTGAGTGCCGGCGTTTGAGCCGTGAGCGCCGAAAACCGGCAGACGCAGGCGGCATTCCGCTGTGTCGCGTGCGGTCATGAGGGCCATGCCGACGTGGTCGGTGCGATCGACATACTGGCGCGGGGGCACCGCGTTGCAGCCTGTGGAGAGCCGGTGCAGTCGGGCCGCTCCGTGAAGCAGGAACCCGCCGAGGCGGTCTGAGACAAGCATCATCGTTTCAAACGCGGTAGGAATCCCGAGCCTTCAGGCGCGGGAGGATGTCAAATAGAGGCACCTGTCGAGTGGTGCGGGAACGATCGCACGTACCATCGTCACACTGCGATTACGGAGTGCGTCCGATGAGTTGGCAAAGCAAGTTCGCCTGCTGGCTGCTGCGCTGGCAGTTCCGTCCCGAGACTACGCGCGAGGTGCTCGATCCTGCCCGCGCACGGCGCTTTACCGACCTGCGAATGGTCGTGCCGCGCCGTGCGCCATCGGGCTACCGGTTGCGCCAGTGCTATGGCCCGGGCGACGCGCCGCTGCGCGGCGAATGGCTCGAACGCACTGACTCGGTTGCAGGCCGCGGGTCCGGCCGAACGCTGCTGTACATCCACGGCGGCGGCTATTACTTCTGTTCGACGAAGACCCACCGGCCGCTCGTGTTCGGCCTGACGAAGCGTGCGGGCGTGCGCTCGTTCTCGCTCGACTACCGGCTGGCGCCGGAAAACCGCTTCCCGGCCGCGCTCGACGACGCATTGGCCGCGTACCGGCAACTGCTGGCGCTCGGCATCCCGCCCGAGTCGATCGTGCTCGGCGGCGATTCGGCGGGCGGCGGCCTCGCGCTCGCGACGCTCGTCGCGCTGCGCGACCGCGGCGAGCCGCTGCCGGCCGGCGCGATCCTGTTCTCGCCGTGGACCGACCTGGCCGCCACCGGCGCCACGCTGCGCACGAACGATGGCGCCGATCCGATGTTCGCGGGTGCGGCGTTGTCGAAGGCCGCGAAGCTGTACCTGGGCGACGAGCCGGGGACGAATCCGTACGCGTCGCCGCTCTACGCGGATTTCACGGGCCTGCCACCGTTGTATATCCAGGTCGGCAGCACCGAGGTACTGCTCGACGATTCGCGCCGCGTCGCCGAGAAGGCGAAGGCGGCCGGCGTGGCGGTGGAGATCGAGGTGTGGCCGGACATGCCGCACGTGTGGCAGCTGTACACGCCGATGGTGCCGGAAGCGCGCGACGCGCTCGACCGCGCGGCGGCGTTCCTGCGCCGCGTCGCGGTCGAGCGTGCGGTTCAGCGCGCCGGCGAGGCGTCGATTGCCTGATAGGCGGCCTTGACGGCCACCGAGCCGTACTTGCGCTCGAGCCGGCGGACGGTGAAGTGGCCGTGCGCCATCTGCTGGAAATGGTCGATGAACAGCGTATTGACGGTCGCGCCGAGCACGGCGCCGATCGCCGGAATCGACTTCGCGGCCATCTGCTCGGTCACCTGCACCGAGAAGCGCGACGCCACCGTCTGCACGAGCTTGAACACGGCCGCCGAACTGTGCGCGGCGATGCCCTTCGTCGTGATGTCGGACGACGCCTTCGAGATCGCCTGCGCGAGTGCGCCACGCAGCACGAAGTAGCCGAGATCGGCGTCCTCTTCCTGCTTGTCCGGGTTGCCGCCCATGCCGAGCACGGCCAGGCATTGCAGCTGCGTATCGACCGAGCTCAGGTCTTCGCCCTCGCTGCGCGCGATGTCGCACACCGAACGGAAGATCAGCGTGGTCGTGACCGGCAGCTCGACCGGCAGCGCGAGAAAGCCGAACGCCCCGCCCGCCGCGCCGGTCGTCGCGACCGCGAGCTTGTGCAGCAGGTTGCTCGGCTTGTCGGGCTCGGCGTCCGGCGCGGGCGGCTTGCCGAGCGTGCGCAGCGCGATGTTCAGGCACTTGCGCAGCGCGAGCTGCGTCGCATCGTTGATCTTGCCGGTCGCGAAATCCGGCAGCCGGGCGATCATTTTCTCGACCGGCGCGCCCAGCATGCCCGTCAGCTTCATCGTCAGCGACGGGCTTTCGAGCACCTGCTTCGCGCGCCACAGCGCGTCCCGATCCTCCTGCGACAGCGTGGTCGCGGGGGTAATTGAAATCGGTTCCATCATTCTCCTTGGCGGTCTGAGCCAGTTTGACCGTCGCCAGCCTAGATTACTCCGGCGTGCTAGAATTTTGAGATTGTTTGACTCGTCAAAAGTTGCGCCAACAAAAAATGGCCGTCCATACTGCCGCCCATCATTCGAGTGGGCAAGTCCTGCCGTTCCGCGAATCGCTGCTGGCGATGATCGGGATCTCATTTGTCACCATGCTCGTCGCGCTCGACCAGACCGTCGTCGGCACCGCGCTGCCGACCATCGTCGCCGAGCTCCGCGGGTTCGACCTGTACGCGTGGGTCGCGACCTCGTACCTGCTCAGTTCCGTGATCACGGTGCCGATCTTCGGCCGGCTCGGCGATTATTACGGCCGCAAGCCGTTCGTCATCGTGTCGATCGTCGTGTTCACCGGCGCGTCCGTGCTGTGCGGGATGGCGAACGACATGCTGATGCTCGTCCTCGCGCGCGGGCTGCAGGGGATCGGCGGCGGGATGCTGGTCGGCACCGCGTTCGCGTGCATTCCCGACCTGTTCCCCGATTCCGTCGTGCGGCTGCGCTGGCAGGTGCTGATGAGCTCCGCGTTCGGCATCGCGAACGCAGTCGGCCCGTCGCTCGGCGGCGTGCTGACCCAGTCGTTCGGCTGGCGCTCGGTGTTCTACGTGAACCTGCCGGTCGGCCTGCTGTCGCTGCTGTTCGTGTGGCGCTACCTGCCGCACCTGCGCCAGGTCGAGCACGATCGCAAGATGCGGCTCGACTGGCCGGGTGCGCTGCTGATCGCGCTGTCGCTCGGCGCGCTGCAACTGTTCGTCGAATGGCTGCCGAAGTACGGCGTCGCGAGCTGGGCGTCGCTGCTGCTCGTCGTCGCGATCGCGGCCGGCTTTGGCCTGTGGCACTGGGAGCGGCGCTGCGCGCAGCCGATTTTGCCGTTCGACATGTTCGGCAACCGCGCGCTGTCGGCGCTCTTCGTGCTGGCGATCCTCGCCGGCTTCTCGATGTTCTCGCTGCTGTTCTACGCGCCGCTGCTGTTCCAGGGCGGGTTCGGGATGTCGCCGAAGGAGGCGGGGCTCGTGATCACGCCGCTCGTCGTGTTCATCACGATCGGCAGCATCATGAACGGCCGGGTCGTCACGCGCATCCGCAATCCGAACGCGATGCTGCACGTCGGCTTCGTGCTGTTCGCGATCACCTGCGCGGGCATCGTCGTGTCGACCCACACGACGCCGAAGTGGGTGCTGATGGCGCTGATGGTCGCGGGCGGCATCGGGCTCGGCTTCGTGCTGCCGAACCTCACCGTCTTCGCGCAGCAGACGGCCGGCCGCGAGCATCTCGGCATCGCGACCGCGCTGCTGCAGTCGCTGCGGATGGTCGGCGGGATGATCGGCACCGCGCTGACCGGCACGCTCGTCAACCAGATGTATTCGGGCGGCGTGCGCAATGCGCTGTCGGCCGACCACGCGATGCAGTGGCATGCGCAGCTCGCCGATCCGCAAATCCTGATCGATCGCGCCGCGCAGGGCGGCCTGGTCGCCGAGCTGACGCGTGCCGGGCATAATGGCGCGCTGCTGCTGGAAGCGGCCCGCGAGTCGCTCGTCAGCGCGATTCACCTGGGCGTCGCGATGGCGGCCGTCGTAGCCGTCGTGTCGGTGTGGCAATGCCGCCGCGTGCCGCCCATCGCGCTGCGGCGCAAGATCGAACCGCATGTCGCGGCCGACTGAACGATTGAACGAGTAGAACTGAGCGCATGGAAGAACAGGACCGCGTCGCGATCTTGCAGCAATTCGGACGCACGTATCGCGCGTTCATGACCGCGTTCGAGGCGCAGGTCGGGCAGCCGATGCCGCGCTGGCGCATCATGGTCGCGTTGCACACGATGGGCGGGCATTCGTCGCAGAAGAAGCTCGTCGAAGTGCTGCGCGTCGATCCGGGCGCGCTCACGCGCCAGTTGAAGTCGCTCGACGCGCTCGGCTGGATCCAGCGTGAATCCGACGCACGCGACAATCGCGTGACCAACGTGACGCTGACGGACGAAGGCCGCGCCGCATTCGACGCGTGCCTGCCGCGCCGCAAGGCGTTTCTCGAGCAGACGATGGCGCAATTGCCGGACGACGTGCTGAATGCGCTGTCGGGCGCGCTGGCGATGCTGGAGTCGCGGATCGCGGACGTCGGCTCGACGCCGGCCGCGCGCTGAAGCGCGGGGCAGGGCGGCGCGAATACGCCGCCGGCCCGGCACTTCTATCTCATCTCAATTCCCTTCAGGTTCAAAGCTCGATGCGCGTGCCCAGCAGCGCGAGGAACTGCGCGAGCCAGGCCGGATGCGCGGGCCAGGCGGGCGCGGTGACGAACGGTGCGTCGGTCACGGCCGCGTCGACCGGGATGTCCGCGTATTCGCCGCCCGCGAGCTTCACCTCGGGCGCGCACGCCGGGTAGGCCGAGATGCGCTTGCCGCGGATCACGTCGGCCGCCGCGAGCAGTTGCGCCGCGTGGCAGATCGCGGCGATCGGCTTGCCGGCTTCGGCGAACTCGCGCACGAGCGAGATCACCTTCGGATCGAGTCGCAGGTATTCGGGAGCACGGCCGCCCGCGATCGCGAGCGCGTCGTAGCGCGATGCGTCGACGTCGTCGAACGCCGCGTTCAGCGTGAACTGGTGGCCGGGCTTCTCGGTGTAGGTCTGGTCGCCCTCGAAATCGTGGATCGCGGTCTTGATCTTGTCGCCCGCGCGTTTGCCCGGGCAGACTGCATCGACGTGGTGGCCGACGGCCTGCAGCGCCTGGAACGGCACCATCGTTTCGTAGTCTTCGGCGAAATCGCCGGTCAGGAACAGGATCTTCTTCGCGGCCATGGCTTTCTCCAGTGGAGCTGCGTTGAGGGCCCGCGCGGCAGGCGAATGCAACGCCCGCCTGGGGCCCCGAGGACGAAAGCGCAGTGTACTCCGGCCGCTTGAAGCGCGCGTGACGGCCGCCCCGCGCGAGCGGCGGGGCGGTGCGCGCGAGGTGCGTCAGAAGAAGGTTTCGACGACTTCCGTCACGCTGAACTGCGGATCGAGCACGAGCACCTGGCGCCACTTGTCGAACGTCAGGCACGGGTGCGAGATGTCGAACGCGACCATGTCGCCGACCTTCACGTCCGCACCCGGCGGAATCTGCAGGTACGCGTGCTGGTCCATCATCCCGGTGACGGCCCAGCCTTCGGCGGCGGCGACGTCGCGCGGTGCCGTGTCGCGGCCCGGGCGGAAGTGGCGCGCCGGCTCCGGCAGCCCCGCGTCGAACGCTGCGTCGCGCTTGCCGAGCGCGACGATCGCGCGATCGGCCTCCGGCACCGACTGCACGTACGCCCACAGCTGCAGCGCGGGCAGCAGCCCTTCGCCCATCGTGCGTGCGATCGGGTTGCGCGCGAATACGTCGGTCTGCGCCTTCTTGTAGATCCCGACATCGTGCGTCAGGTAGCAGCCCGGACGCAGCACGACTTCCGCGAAGCCGGCGTTGGACGCCTTCGCGAATTCTTCCGCAACCACGTCGTACCAGGCCGAACCGGCGCCGGACAGGATCGCCGGCGTACGCGCGAAGCGGCCTGCTTCGGCGAGCTCGCGCGTGAGCGCGACCGCTTCCTGCAGGAACGTGCGGATCTCGCCTTCCTCCTTCAGCACACCTTCGTAGAGTTCGATACCGGCCAGCTTCAGCGTGTCCGGATAGCGCGCGATCGCGGCGAGCACGGCCTCGCGCTGCGCGGCATCGCGCACGCCCGCGCGGCCGCCCGGCACGCCGAGCTCGAGCAGCACGTTCAGCGGCTTCTTCAATGCGCCGAAGAAGCGGCCGAGCTGGTCGACGCTCTCCGCCGAATCGACGAGACAGAAGAATTCGAAATCGGGATCGGACAGCAGCCCGGCGATGATCGTCATGTTCTGGCGGCCGACCAGCTGGTTCGCGAGCAGCACGCGCCGCACGCCGCCGTGATACGCGGCCTGCGTCTGGTGCGCGGTCGCGAGCGTGATGCCCCACGCGCCGGCGTCGAGCTGGCGGCGGAACAGTTGCGGCGCCATCGTCGTCTTGCCGTGCGGCGCAAACTTGACGCCGTACTTCTGGACAAATGCCTGCATCCAGTTCAGGTTGTGTTCGATGCGATCCTCGTAAAGCACGGCGGCCGGCAAGCTGACGTCTTCCGCGAGCAGGTTCCACTCGAGTCGGCCTGCGTCGCCGAGCGGCACGCTCGCGCTCGGCAGATTGCCGAGACCCTTGCCGAACGGATCGATCGTCGCTTCCTGATAGTTTGTAACTTTCATGTCATCCCGCTCCATCATCACTATGCATTGCACTGAAGTTGACACGCCGATGGTACAGAAAGTAGCATCGGCGCGGTGATGTTATTTAGTAACATCGAGCTTCGCACCCTTTTCCGCAGATGAATACGCCCGCTCCCCCGTCCGCTCCGCTCGCCGCCGAGCGCCATCCGGCTCCGGCTGCTCCGCCGGTCCTCGACATCGTCGCGCGGATCGCCGAATGCGCGCCCGAGCTGCGCGAAGCCGAGCGCAAGGTCGCCGCGTTCATCCTCGCCGATCTCGCGCGCGCCGCGCATGCGAGCATCGGCGCGCTCGCGCGCGATGCGGAGGTCAGCGTCGCGACGGTCACGCGTTTCGCGAAGGCCGTCGGCTGCCGCGACGTGCGCGAACTGAAGGTGCTGGTCGCGCAGGCGGCGGCCGTCGGCCAGCGCTTTCTGGTGCCGTCCGACGAGACGCCGGCCGACGACACGAGCCCCGCGTCGATGGTCTACGACGAGATCCGCGTGGCGCTCGCGCACAACCATCAGTTGCTGCGCAATACGTCGTTCGAGGAAGCGGCCGACCTGCTCGCCAGCGCGAAGATGACCTACGTGTACGGACAGGGCGGCGGCTCGACCGCGCTCGCCGACGAGCTGCGCTTCCGGCTCGTGCGCTTCGGCCGGCCGGTCGCGAGCTATCAGGACAGCGTGCTGCAGCGGATGGTGGCCGCGACGCTGTCGCGCGATACCGTCGTGGTCGCGCTGTCGGTGAGCGGGCGCGTGCCCGAGCTGCTCGAGAGCTGCCGGCTCGCGAAGCGCTACGGCGCGAAGCTGATCGCGATCACCGCGCCGGCGTCGCCGCTCGCGAAGCTGGCCGACCACCTGATCCCGGTCGTCGCGTTCGAAACCGATTTCATTTACAAGCCGTCGACATCGCGCTACGCGATGATGATGGCGATCGACGTGCTCGTCACCGGAGTCGCATTGCGGCTCGGCGATGCGGGCCGAGAATCGCTGCGTCGCATCAAGCACGCGCTCGATGCGCATCGCGGCGGCGGAGACCGTCAACCGGTAGGAGACTGACCATGCATTCGCATCCCGAAGCCGCCGATACGCTGATCGTCGGCGCGCAGCTTTACGACGGTACCGGCGCGCCGCCCGTCACGCGCGACGTCGCGATCCGCAACGGCGTGATCGCGGCGATCGGCAACCTGTCCAACTGGCTGGCCGAGAACGTCGTCGATGCGAACGGCCGCGCGCTCGCGCCGGGTTTCGTCGACGTGCACACGCACGATGACACGCACGTGATCCGCGCGCCGCAGATGATCCCGAAGATCTCGCAGGGCGTGACGACCGTGATCGTCGGCAACTGCGGGATCAGCGCGTCGCCAGTGACGCTCGCGGGCGATCCGCCCGATCCGATGAACCTGCTTGGCGAACGCGGTGCGTTCCTGTACCCGACCTTCGCCGACTACGTCGCGGCCGTGAACGACGCGCGTCCGGCCGTGAACGTCGCGGCGCTCGTCGGCCACACGGCGCTGCGCAACAACCAGATGGACCGCCTCGACCGCGCGGCGACCGACGGCGAGATCGCCGGCATGCGCGGGCAGCTCGAGGAGGCGCTCGCGAACGGCGCGCTCGGCCTGTCGTCGGGCCTCGCGTACGGCTCCGCGTTCGCGGCGCCGACCGAGGAGGTGATGGCGCTCGCCGAGCCGCTCGCGAACGCGGGCGCGCTGTACACCACGCACATGCGCACCGAGTTCGACGCGATCCTCGACGCGATGGAAGAGGCGTACCAGGTCGGCCGCCATGCGCGCGTGCCGGTCGTGATCTCGCACCTGAAGTGCGCGGGCCCGTCGAACTGGGGGCGCAGCACCGAAGTGCTCGCGTCGCTCGAAGGCGCGCGCCGCTACCAGCCGGTCGGTTGCGACTGCTATCCGTACAGCCGCAGCTCGTCGACGCTCGACATGAAGCAGGTGACGGGCGACATCGACATCACGATCACGTGGTCGGAGCCGCACCCGGAAGTGGCCGGCAAGCTGCTGAAGGCGATCGCGGCCGAGTGGGGCGTGACCGAGCAGGAAGCCGCGCAGCGCATCCGCCCGGCAGGCGCCGTGTACCACAACATGTCCGAGGACGACGTGCGCCGGATCCTGTCGCATCCCGCGACGATGGTCGGCTCCGACGGCCTGCCGAACGATCCGCTGCCGCATCCGCGGCTGTGGGGCGCATTCCCGCGCGTGCTCGGCCATTACGTGCGCGACACGAACCTGCTGCCGCTCGAGGAGGCGATTCGCAAGATGACGTCGCTGTCCGCGCGCCGCTACGGAATCGCGCGGCGCGGCGAGGTGCACGTGGGCTACCACGCGGATCTCGTGCTGTTCGACCCGGCGATCGTGATCGACGCCGCGACGTTCGAGAAGCCGCAGCAGCCCGCGCACGGGATCGACGCCGTGTGGGTGAACGGCGTGCTGACCTACGAGAATGGTCAGCCGACCGGCGAGCGCGCCGGCGGCTTCGTCGCGCGCGGCGAGCGCGTGCCGGCGAGTGCCGACGCCGCGTTCTGAACGCGGTGGTTGTTCCGATCTGCCGCGCGCGCCATCGTCGGCGCGCGCATCCGTAACCGAAGCAAGGAGTGAAACGATGAAGCGATATGGCGTAGGCGAAGCGAAGGGGACCGGCGGCCAGGTGATGCCGTTCGCACGCGCGGTCGAGGCTGACGGCTGGCTGTACGTGTCGGGCCAGACGCCGATGGTGAACGGCGAGGTCGTCGAAGGCGGCATCGTCACGCAGTCGAAGCAGACGATCGAGAACGTGATCGCGATCCTGAAGGAAGCCGGCTACGGCCTCGAGCACGTCGTGCGCTGCGGCGTGTGGCTCGACGACGCGCGCGATTTCGCGTCGTTCAACAAGGTGTTCATCTCGTACTTCGGCGAGCATCCGCCGGCACGCGCGTGCGTGCAGTCGAGCATGGTCATCGACTGCAAGGTCGAGGTCGACTGCATCGCGTACAAGGCGCCGGCAAAGTAACGCCGCCACGGCGAGCCGCTACGCAACGGGCCCGGCGCATGCATGTGCGCCGGGCCCGTTTTTTATGTGCCGGCCACGGGTCGACCGGCGGGCGTTATGCCCGAGGCGGCAACCGCCGCAACGCATCCCGTCCGTTCAGGTAATGTGCCGCATGATCATACGGAGATGACATGCATGGAATGGGCTGCGCTGGTGCCGGAGCTGATCTGCTCGGACCTTGCCGGAAGCATTCGCTTCTATCGTGACGTACTCGGATTCCGGATTCGCTTCGAGCGTCCGGAAGACGGCTTCGTCTATCTTGAATTCGGGCGGGCCCAGCTGATGCTCGAGCAGTACAGCCCGGAGGGCTGGCTGACCGGCCCGCTGGAGCCGCCGTTCGGGCGCGGGATCAATCTGCAGATCGAGGTCGATGCGCTCGACCCCATCCTCGACCGGATTCGCGCCGCGGGCGTAACGCTGTTCGTCGAACCGCGCACGTCCTGGTATCGGGAGGACGAGATCGAACATGGCCAGGTCGAGATGCTGGTGCAGGATCCCGACGGCTACCTTTTGCGCCTGGTTGAGATTCTCCCGGAGCGGCCGGCGAGCGGGTGAGGGCCGTTCGTGCGTTTCCGCGCAATGAAAAACAGCCCGGCCGGTTGATTCCGGCCGGGCTGTTTTTGTCCGGGGTGGCGGCCGCGCGTTGCCCACTGCAACCCGCGGCGGCCGCCCGCCGCCGTCACTGCCGTGCGTTGCGCGCGTTGTCCGGCATCGGCTGGTTGTAGTTGGTGCGGAACGGGTTGATGTCGAGCCCGCCGCGGCGCGTATAGCGTGCATACACCGCGAGCTTCACCGGTTTGCACGCATGCAGGATGTCGAGGAAGATCCGCTCGACGCACTGCTCGTGAAAGCCCGTGTGATTGCGGAACGAGATGATGTAGCGCAACAGGCCCGCGTGGTCGATCTGCGGCCCGATGTAGTGGATCTGCACGCTGCCCCAGTCGGGCTGGCCGGTGACCGGGCAGTTCGAGCGCAGCAGGTCGGACACGAGCGTCTCCTCGACCGGCGCTTCGTCTTCGGCGGCCGACAGCAGCGACGGGTCGGGTTCGTACACGTCGGTGTCGAGGTCGAGCCGGTCGAGCGACAACCCGTCGAGTTCGTCCATTTCGAGCTTGCCGAAATCGTGCGGCGACACCAGCTGCACGGAGACGGTCGCGCCGCATGCGGCCGATACGTCGCGCTTCAGCGTGTCGCGCACCGCGTCGATCGAGTCGAATTTCGTTTGCGCGAACGAGCCGAGATACAGCTTGAACGACTTCGATTCGACGATGTTCGGCGATTCGGCCGGCACGTAGAAGGTCGCCACCGCGATCTGCGGCTTGCCGCGCGCGTTGAGCCACGACAGCTCGTAGGCGTTCCAGATGTCGGTGCCGAAGAACGGCAGTGCCGACGTGATGCCGAGCTGCGCGCGCGCGCCGGCGCGCGGGATCGGGAACAGCAGCGACGCGTCGTACTGGGCGGCGTAGACGGTGGCCTTGCCGAGCGGGGAATGTTCGGGATTCATGCGTGACGCCTTTACGACAGGAAGAGGCGGTAAGCCGGGTTGGCGCTTTCCTCGACATACGGATAGCCGAGTGCCGCGAGGAAGCGTTCGAATTCGGCGCGATCGGCCTGCGGCACCTGCAGCCCGACGAGGATCGAGCTGTAGTCCGCGCCCTGGTTGCGGTAATGGAACAGGCTGATGTTCCAGTCCGGCGCCATCGACGACAGGAACTTCATCAGCGCGCCCGGCCGTTCCGGGAATTCGAAACGGAACAGGCGTTCGTCAAGCGCGAGCGGCGAACGGCCGCCCACCATGTAGCGGATGTGTTCCTTCGACAGTTCGTCGTGCGTCAGGTCGACGGACTTGAAGCCGTGCGATTCGAAATTCGCGGCGATCTCGGCCGATTCGCCGCGGCGCTTGATCTGCACGCCGACGAAGATGTGCGCGGCCTGCGCATCGGCGATCCGGTAGTTGAACTCGGTGACGTTGCGGTCGCCGACCAGCGAGCAGAAGCGCTTGAAGCTGCCGCGCTCCTCGGGGATCGTGACCGCGAACACGGCTTCGCGCGCTTCACCCACTTCCGCGCGCTCGGCGACGAAGCGCATCCGGTCGAAGTTCATGTTCGCGCCGGACGTGACCGCGACGAGCGTCTGGTTCTCGATGCCTTCACGTTCCGCATAGAGCTTCGCGCCGGCGACCGCGAGCGCGCCGGACGGCTCGAGCACGCTGCGGGTATCCTGGAACACGTCCTTGATCGCCGCGCACAGTGCGTCGGTGTTGACCGTCACGACGCCGTCGAGGTATTCGCTGCAGAGCCGGAAGGTTTCTTCGCCGACCAGCTTCACGGCGGTGCCGTCCGCGAACAGGCCGACCTCGCTCAGCTCGACGCGCTTGCCCGCGCTGAGCGACTGCGCCATCGCGCACGAATCCTCGGCCTGCACGCCGATCACCTTGATCTCCGGGCGCACCGCCTTCACGTAGGCCGCAACGCCGGACGCGAGCCCGCCGCCGCCGATCGGCACGAAGATCGCGTGGATCGGGCCCTGGTGTTGGCGCAGGATTTCCATCGCGATCGTGCCCTGGCCGGCGATCACGTACGGATCGTCGAACGGATGGACGAACGTGAGACTGCGCTCTTCCTGTACCTTGACCGCATGCGCATATGCGTCGCTGTACGACTCGCCGGCCTGGATCACCTCGACGCTCGGGCCGCCGTGCGCACGCACCGCATCGACCTTCACCTGCGGCGTCGTGACGGGCACGACGATCACGGCCTTGACGCCCATCCGGGCCGCCGAGAACGCGACACCCTGTGCGTGATTGCCGGCCGACGCCGTAATCACGCCGCGTGCGAGCGCGTCCGCCGGAATATGCGCCATCTTGTTGTACGCGCCGCGCAGCTTGAACGAGAACACCGGCTGGTTGTCCTCGCGCTTCAGGTAGACGGCGTTGCGCAGCCGGGCCGACAGGTTGCGGGCGGATTCGAGTTCCGTCTCGATCGCGACGTCGTAGACGCGCGCGGTGAGGATTTTCTTCAGGTAATCGTGGGATGCCATGGGCGCTCGCGTGCAGTGCGGAAGCAGACGGTAAAAGATCAATGATAGCGCCAAGGGTCCGCCCGCATGCAAGCGGCATGCCGAGCGTGCGCTTGGCGGGCCGTACGGGCGGTGCGTCGGCGAGCTTGCGCGGCTTTTTTACCGGTTTAACTGCACGGTTACCGACCGGACGGACGGCGAATGGTCGCACGAAATCGCGCCGAGCCCCGCCTGGCGCGGCTCGCGGCGATAGCCCCACGACCTGTCCGACGTGTCACGCGTGGCCCGATCATGGGTTAGAATTCCGTTTTGAATCAAGGATCGGAAGATGCAGAGGCACCCTCGGATCGCCCCGTTGAAGCCGACGCCGCGTGCAGCCACCCCCGCGGCGGAGCGGCATGCGCGCCGCGCGCGATCGTGCTGATGGTTCCGAGTGCCGCCAGGCCCTGTCGCCGGCCAGGAGGGGCGAGTCGCCCGCTCCGGCCCCATGAAGGACAGCCGCGCGCCTGGTAACAGAACAGATTTCCCCAAGATTGCGCCCACGCGCTTGCCGACGCCCGTGCACGGTGTATCGGCCCTCCGAGTCGTCCGAACATGAACGCACCACAAGTTTTCGATCCGCATGGCGCGGCTGCTGCCGTCGCCGCCGACCCCGCGCCCCGCTTGCGCGAGATTCCCTACAACTACACGTCCTTCTCGGATCGCGAGATCGTGATCCGCCTGCTCGGCGAAGAGGCGTGGTCGGTGCTCGACGAGTTGCGCGCCGAGCGCCGCACGGGCCGCTCCGCACGGATGCTGTATGAAGTGCTCGGCGACATCTGGGTCGTGCGCCGCAACCCGTACCTGCAGGACGACCTGCTCGACAACCCGAAGCGCCGCGCGTTGCTGATCGAGGCGCTGAACCACCGCCTGACCGAAATCGGCAAGCGCCGCAGCGCGGACCTCACCGCGCACCGCGACGACGCGGGCCGCGAACGCGCGGTGCGCGTCGAGATGCTCGAAACCGCCGCGCAGCGCGCGGTCAACGAGTTCGCCGACGAATTCGAGAAGATGGCCGACCTGCGTCGCCGCGCGACCAAGGCACTCGGCCGCTGCACGCAGAAGGACAACATCCGCTTCGACGGGCTGTCGCGCGTGTCGCATGTGACCGACGCGACCGACTGGCGCGTCGAATACCCGTTCGTCGTGCTGACCCCGGATACCGAAGCCGAGATCGCGGGGCTGATCAAGGCCTGCTTCGAGCTCGGGCTGACCGTGATCCCGCGTGGCGGCGGTACCGGCTACACGGGCGGCGCGGTGCCGCTCACGCCGTTCTCCGCGGTGATCAACACCGAAAAGCTGGAACAACTCGGCGCGGTCGAGCTGACCGAGCTGCCGGGCGTCGCGCACAAGGTGCCGACGATCTTCTCCGGCGCGGGCGTCGTCACGCGCCGCGTGACCGAGGCGGCGGAAGCGGCCGGCTACGTGTTCGCGGTCGATCCGACCTCGCTCGACGCATCGTGCATCGGCGGCAACGTCGCGATGAACGCGGGCGGCAAGAAGGCCGTGCTGTGGGGCACCGCGCTCGACAACCTGGCCTGGTGGCGGATGGTCGACCCGGACGGCAACTGGCTCGAAGTCACGCGCCACGAGCACAACCAGGGCAAGATCCACGACATCGCGGTCGCGCGTTTCGAGCTGAAGTGGTTCGACGGCGCGTACGCGCCGGGCGAGAAGCTGCTGAAGAGCGAGATGCTCGAGATCGAAGGCCGCCGGTTCCGCAAGGAAGGTCTCGGCAAGGACGTGACCGACAAGTTCCTCGCGGGGCTGCCGGGCGTGCAGAAGGAGGGCTGCGACGGGCTCATCACGTCTGCGCGCTGGGTGCTGCACAAGATGCCCGCGCACACGCGCACCGTCTGTCTCGAGTTCTTCGGCCAGGCGCGCGAAGCGATCCCGAGCATCGTCGAGATCAAGGACTACCTGTTCGAAACGTCGAAGCAGGGCGGCGCGATCCTCGCGGGCCTCGAGCACCTCGACGAGCGCTATCTGCGCGCGGTCGGCTATGCGACCAAGAGCAAGCGCAACGCATTCCCCAAGATGGTGCTGATCGGCGACATCGTCGGCGACGATGCCGATGCGGTCGCGCACGCGACGTCCGAAGTGATCCGGATGGCGAACGGCAAGAGCGGCGAAGGCTTCGTCGCGGTCAGCGCGGAGGCGCGCAAGCGCTTCTGGCTCGACCGCAGCCGCACGGCCGCGATCGCGAAGCACACGAACGCGTTCAAGATCAACGAAGACGTCGTGATCCCGCTGAACCGGATGGGCGAGTACACCGACGGCATCGAGCGGATCAACATCGAGCTGTCGCTGAAGAACAAGTTGCAGCTCGTCGACGCGCTGGAAGCGTTTTTCCGCGCCGGCAACCTGCCGCTCGGCAAGACCGACGACGCGAACGAGATCCCGAGCGCCGAACTGCTCGAAGACCGTGTCCAGCAGGCGCTGGAACTGCTCAGCCGCGTGCGCGCCCGCTGGGAATTCGTGCGCGACCGGCTCGACCAGCCGTTGCGCGAGGCGCAGCACTACCTCGTGCAGCTCGGTTACGAGGCGCTCGCCGAGAAGTTCGCGGACCGCGCCGACGAGCAGCCGGGCGCGACCGTGTTCCACATCACGCAGGACCGCACGGTGCGGATCTCGTGGAAGCAGGAGATCCGCGCGGAACTGCGCGCGATCTTCAATGGCGGCGCGTTCAAGCAGATCCTCGACGAGGCGCAGGCGATCCACAAGCAGGTGCTGCGCGGCCGCGTGTTCGTCGCGCTGCACATGCACGCGGGCGACGGCAACGTCCACACCAACCTGCCGGTCAACTCCGACAACTACGAGATGCTGCAGGACGCCCACGCGGCGGTCGCACGCATCATGACGCTCGCGCGCTCGCTCGACGGTGTGATTTCCGGCGAGCACGGCATCGGCATCACGAAGCTCGAGTTCCTGACCGACGACGAGATCGCCGAATTCCGCGCGTACAAGCAGCGGGTCGACCCGAACGGCCGCTTCAACAAGGGCAAGCTGCTCGAAGGCGCCGATCTTCGCAACGCGTATACGCCGAGCTTCGGGCTGATGGGGTACGAGTCGCTGATCATGAAGCAGTCCGACATCGGCGCGATCGCCGATTCGGTGAAGGACTGCTTGCGCTGCGGCAAGTGCAAGCCGGTGTGCGCGACGCACGTGCCGCGCGCGAACCTGCTGTACAGCCCGCGCAACAAGATCCTCGCGACGTCGCTGCTGGTCGAGGCGTTCCTGTACGAAGAACAGACGCGCCGCGGCGTGTCGATCAAGCACTGGGACGAGTTCAACGACGTGGCCGACCACTGCACGGTGTGCCACAAGTGCGCGACGCCGTGCCCGGTGAAGATCGACTTCGGCGACGTCACGATGAACATGCGCAACCTGTTGCGCAAGATGGGCAAGAAGAAGTTCAACGCCGGCAATGCGGCGGGCATGTTCTTCCTGAACGCGACCAACCCGCAGACGATCAACGTCGCGCGCAGCGTGATGATGGGCGCCGGCTACAAGGTGCAGCGCTTCGCGAACGACATGCTGAAGAAGGTCGTGACGAAGCAGACGCAGCACCCGCCGGCCACGGTCGGCAAGCCGCCGGTGGTCGAGCAGGTGATCCACTTCGTCAACAAGAAGATGCCGGGCAACCTGCCGAAGAAGACGGCGCGCGCGCTGCTCGACATCGAGGACAACAAGATCGTGCCGATCATCCGCAATCCGAAGTCGACCACCGTCGATTCGGAAGCGGTGTTCTACTTCCCGGGCTGCGGCTCCGAGCGCCTGTTCTCGCAGGTCGGCCTCGCGACGCAGGCGATGCTGTGGGAAGCCGGCGTGCAGACCGTGCTGCCGCCGGGCTACCTGTGCTGCGGCTATCCGCAGCGCGGCTCGGGCCAGTACGACAAGGCCGAGAAGATCGTCACCGACAACCGCGTGCTGTTCCACCGGGTTGCGAACACGCTGAACTACCTCGACATCAAGACGGTGGTCGTGTCGTGCGGCACCTGCTACGACCAGCTCGCGGGCTACGAATTCGACAAGATCTTCCCGGGCTGCCGGATCATCGACATCCACGAGTTCCTGCTCGAGAAGGGGATGAAGCTCGATGGCGTGTCGGGCACGCGCTACATGTATCACGACCCGTGCCACACGCCGATCAAGACGATGGACCCGGTGAAGCTCGTCAACGAGCTGATGGGCTCGGAGAAGGACGGCTACAAGATCGAGAAGAACGAGCGTTGCTGCGGTGAATCGGGCACGCTCGCGGTCACGCGCCCGGACATCTCGACGCAGGTTCGCTTCCGCAAGGAAGAGGAGATCCGCAAGGGTGCCGCGAAGCTGCGCAGCATCCCGGTCGTGGCCGGCAACGCGCCGGCGCCGGCCGCCGCGGCCGCGAACGGCCCGGACGTGAAGATTCTGACCAGCTGCCCGTCGTGCCTGCAGGGCCTGTCGCGCTACAGCGAGGATGCGAACCTCGAAGCCGACTACATCGTGGTCGAAATCGCGCGTCAGGTGCTCGGCGAGAACTGGATGGCTGATTATGTCGCACGTGCGAACAATGGCGGGATCGAGCGCGTGCTGGTCTAATGCGGGCATGACGACCGCCCGACCGGGCCGGGAATGAGCGGGCGCCGGTGCAGCAATGCCGGCGCCCGTCCACATGGGAGCGACGATGGAATGCGTGTTTTGCCGTGAAGACGGCGGCGAGGTGCTCTGGCGGGACGATGCGGTGCGTGTCGTCCTCGCGACGGGCGAGCACGAGTATCCGGGCTTCTGCCGGGTGATCTGGGGCGCGCACGTGGCCGAATTCTCCGATCTCGGCGAGCCCGAGCGGGCCCATTTGATGCGCGTGGTCTACGCGGTCGAGCGGGCCGTGCGCCGCGTGATGCAGCCGAACAAGGTGAATCTCGCGAGCCTCGGCAACATGGTGCCGCACGTGCACTGGCACGTGATCCCGCGCTTTTCCAACGACGCACACTTCCCGCAGCCCGTCTGGGCGCCGCGTCAGCGCAGCGTGTCCGAGGCGCTGTTGCGCTCGCGCGCAGCGCAGGCCTCGCTGCTGCACAATGCGGTGCGCGAGGAAATTCAACGCATGACCGATTCGAGGCAGCCATGAGCGGTTTGACTTCCACGACGCCGATTCCGTCCGGCGTCGTCGTGCACGCGGTGTCGCGCGTGCTCGAATTGCAGTACCCGAACGGCGACAGTTTCCGGATTCCGTTCGAGCTGATGCGCGTGTATTCGCCGTCGGCCGAGGTGCGCGGCCACGGGCCCGGCCAGGAAACGCTGCAGACGGGCAAGCGCGAGGTGACGATCACCGCGCTCGAGGGCGTCGGCAACTATGCGCTGCAGCCGACCTTCTCCGACGGCCATTCGACCGGCATCTACTCGTGGGATCTGCTGTACGAGCTGGCCACGCAGCAGGACACGCTGTGGCGCGACTATTTCGACAAACTGAAGGCGGCGGGCGTCGAGCGCGATGCCCCGATGCCGGCGGCGGGTGCGTCGCACGGCCACTGCCACTGAAATTCGACGGCGCCCGCTTGGCGCCGTCTTGCCATTTACTGAGGATCAACGCGATGAGCAAAACCCACTTCGGCTTCGAAAGCGTCGAGGAAAACGAAAAAGCGAAGAAAGTGGCGGGTGTGTTCCATTCGGTTGCGAGCAACTACGATCTGATGAACGACCTGATGTCGGCGGGCATGCACCGTGCGTGGAAGGCGTTCACGATCGCGCAGGCGAACGTGCGCCCCGGCTTCAAGGTGCTCGACATCGCGGCCGGCACCGGCGACCTGACCAAGTCGTTCAAGAAAGCGGCCGGGCCGACGGGCGAGGTCTGGCACACGGACATCAACGAATCGATGCTGCGCGTCGGCCGTGACCGGCTGCTCGACAAGGGCATCGTGACGCCGTCGCTGCTGTGCGACGCGGAGAAAATTCCCTTTCCGGACAACTACTTCGATGTAGTCACGGTCGCATTCGGGCTGCGCAACATGACGCACAAGGATGCCGCGTTGGCCGAGATGCGCCGCGTGACGAAGCCCGGCGGCCGCGTGATGGTGCTGGAATTCTCGAAAGTCTGGGATCCGCTGAAAAAAGCGTACGATCTGTATTCTTTCAAAGTATTACCGTGGCTTGGCGACAAGTTCGCGAAAGATGCTGAAAGTTACCGGTATCTTGCTGAATCTATCCGGATGCACCCCGACCAGGACACGCTGAAGACGATGATGGAACAAGCGGGCCTCGATGCCGTCAAATATTACAATTTGTCAGGTGGCGTGGTAGCTTTACACATGGGAGCCAAGTACTAAGGGGCTCTTCCCATACATTTGTCTTACATCTGGAGAAATTGATGTTCGAATCGCGTTCGTTGTTCAACCGTAGCAAGCCGTCGAAGCCGTGGGCTCGACGGGTCGGCACGCTGCTGATGGTCGGCCTGCTCACGGCCGGCACGTTCGCATCGCTCGACGCCGAAGCCAAGCGCATGGGCGGCGGGCGCAGCATCGGCCGCCAGAACTCCACCGTCACGCAGCGCCAGGCCACGCCGCCCGCGCAGCAGCCGATGCAGCAGGCCGCGCCGTCGCAGGCGCAGCGTGCGAACCCGGCCGCTCCGGCGCCGGCCGCGCAGCCCAACCGCTCGCGCTGGCTCGGGCCGATCGCCGGCCTCGCGGCTGGTCTCGGCATCGCGGCGCTGCTGTCGCACTTCGGCATGGGCGGCGCGTTCGCAAGCATGATGGCGAACGTCATCGTGATCGCGCTGCTCGCGGCGGTCGGTATCTGGCTGATCCGCAAGTTCATGAACCGCCGTCGTCCGCAGGAGCCGGCATACTCGGTCGGCGGTTCGGCGTCGTCGTCGGGTGGCTACTCGCAAAGCCCGTCGTTCCAGCAGGGCAACACCGGCAGCAACTACGCGGGCAGCGGCAGCAACTACGCGAACGAAGCGCAAGGCGTGTTCGGCGGCGGTGCCGCGGCCGCCGGCGCGGCGGCGGGTGCGGCAGCACCGCTCCAGGTGCCGGCCGGCTTCGACACCGAAGCGTTCCTGCGCAGCTCGAAGGTCTATTTCGTGCGCCTGCAGGCCGCGTGGGACCAGGGCAACCTGGCCGACATCCGCGAATTCACGACGCCCGAAATGTTCGCCGAGATCAAGATCGACCTCGATTCGCGTGGCAACGAGTCGAACCAGACCGACGTCGTGCAGCTCGACGCGGAACTGGTCGCGATCGAAGATCGCGGCATCGAGCAGTCGGCGAGCGTGCGCTTCCACGGCCTGATCCGCGAATCGGCGAGTGCGTCGGCAGCGCCGTTCGACGAGGTGTGGAACCTGTCGAAGTCGGGCAGTCAGGGCTGGCTGCTCGCGGGCATCCAGCAGATCAACACGCACTGAGCGTGACCGGCGGCCCACGCCGCCGGACACCCGGGCAACGGCCGCCGTACTGCGACCGCTTGCCGCCCGGGTGTGCGGTCAGCCACGGTCTGCCGACGATCCGACGTTACAATAGAAACCCGCGTGGGCGCCCGGCCTGCGCGGGTTTTTTCTTTCCCAGTCCGATGACCTTTGCCGCCAAGCCTTTTGCTGCTGCCGTCAATCACCTGCTCGCCCGCGAATCGTGGGCGCGCGACCGCCTGATTCCGTATGCGGGCAAGACAGCCCGGATCGACGTGCCTCCCGTTACGCTCACGCTGCTGGTGCAGCCCGACGGCTATCTGTCGGCCGTCGACGCGCACGATGCGCAACAGGTCGACGTGTCGATCGCGCTCGCCGGCGACACGGTCGCCGCGTTCCTGCAGGGCGGCCAGGCGGCCGTGATGAAGCACGTGAAGATCGAGGGCGACGCGGAGTTCGCGACGCAGATCGCGAAGCTGGCCGAGCACCTGCGCTGGGAACCTGAAGAAGATCTCGCGAAGCTGGTCGGCGACGCGGCGGCATACCGGATCGCGACGGTCGTGCGCGACGCCGGTGCGCGCGCGCGACGCACCGGCCGCAACGTGCTCGATTCCGTCGCCGAATACTGGCTCGACGAGAACCCGCAAGTCGTCCGGCGCGCGTCGCTCGGCGGCTTCGATGCCGAACTGGCGCGCGCACGCGATGCGCTCGCACGGGTCGAAAAGCGGGTCGAGCGACTCGAACAAAAAATCGGCGCGCGCACGGGTTCCGGCCCGCGCGGCGCGCACTGAGGGGCCGCAGGGCATGCGCATTTTCCGTTTCATCAAGATTGTCTACACCGTCATCCGCTTTGGTCTCGACGAAGTGATGCTGTCCCGGATCGACGACCGGCGCGTGAAGCTGCTGCTGCGGATCACGACGATCGGCCGCCGTTATTCCGATCCGCCTGCCGTGCGGCTGCGCCACGCGCTCGAAAGCCTCGGCCCGATCTTCGTGAAGTTCGGCCAGGTGCTGTCGACGCGCCGCGACCTGCTGTCGGTCGATTTCGCGAACGAACTCGCGAAGCTGCAGGACCAGGTGCCGCCGTTCGATTCCGCGGTCGCGATCGGAATCATCGAGAAGTCGCTCGGTGCGCCGGTCGACGAGCTGTTCGACGAATTCGAGCGCGAGCCGATCGCGAGCGCGTCGATCGCGCAGGTGCATTTCGCGAAGCTCAAGCAGGGCCAGCATGCGGGCAAGGCCGTGGCCGTCAAGGTGCTGCGCCCGAACATGTTGTCGGTGATCGATTCCGACCTCGCGCTGATGCGCGACATCGCGATCTGGACCGAGCGCATGTGGGCAGACGGCCGGCGCCTGAAGCCGCGCGAAGTCGTCGCCGAATTCGACAAGTACCTGCACGACGAGCTCGACCTGATGCGCGAGGCCGCCAATGGCAGCCAGCTGCGCCGCAATTTCGCGGGCCTCGACCTGCTGCTCGTGCCCGAGATGTTCTGGGATTTCTCGACGTCGCAGGTGCTCGTGATGGAGCGCATGACCGGCGTGCCGATCAGCCAGGTCGAGACGCTGCGTTCCGCCGGCGTCGACATCAAGAAGCTCGCGCGCGAAGGCGTCGAGATCTTCTTCACGCAGGTGTTCCGCGACGGCTTCTTCCACGCGGACATGCACCCGGGCAACATCCAGGTGAGCCTCGATCCGAACACGTTCGGCCGCTACGTCGCGCTCGATTTCGGGATCGTCGGCGCGCTGTCCGATTTCGACAAGAACTACCTCGCGCAGAACTTCCTCGCGTTCTTCAAGCGCGATTACCACCGCGTCGCGACGCTCCACCTCGAATCGGGCTGGGTGCCGCCCGAAACGCGCGTCGAGGAGCTCGAAAGCGCGATCCGCGCGGTGTGCGAGCCGTATTTCGACCGTGCGCTGAAGGACATCTCGCTCGGCCAGGTGCTGATGCGCCTGTTCTCGACGTCGCGCCGCTTCAACGTCGAGATCCAGCCGCAGCTCGTGCTGTTGCAGAAGACGATGCTGAACGTCGAGGGGCTCGGCCGCTCGCTCGACCCCGAGCTCGACCTGTGGAAAACCGCGAAGCCGTACCTCGAGCGCTGGATGACCGAGCAGATCGGCCTGCGCGGCTGGTACGAGCGCTTCAAGGTCGAAGCGCCGCAGTGGAGCAAGACGCTGCCGCAACTGCCGCGCCTGATCCATCACGCGATGGCGGCGCGCCATGACGCGCCGCGCGCGGCGAGCGAGGACCTGATGCGGCAGATCCTTGTCGAGCAGAAGCGGACGAACCGGCTGATGCAGGCGCTGCTGATCTTCGGCCTCGCCGTCGGCGTCGGGGCGCTCGTTGCGCGCGTGCTGCTCGCGCTCGCGTACGGCACATGATCGAAAGGAGCAGGGCGATGTCCGATCCGAAGCAACCCGTCACACCGGCAGCCGCCGATTTCACGACGCGCGATCCCGGCGACGCATCGTTCTGGGACGAGCGTTTCGAGCGCGGCATGACGCCGTGGGAATTCGGTGGCGTGCCGGATGGTTTCCGTGTGTTCGCGCACCGGCTCGAGCCGTGCGCGGTGCTGATTCCCGGCTGCGGCAGTGCGCAGGAGGCCGGGTGGCTCGCGCAGGCCGGCTGGCCCGTGCGTGCGATCGATTTCGCCGCGCAGGCGGTCGTTGCCGCGAAGGCGCAGCTCGGCGCGCATGCGGCCGTCGTCGAGCAGGCCGATTTCTTTGCGTACCGGCCGCCGTTCGACGTGCAGTGGGTGTACGAGCGCGCGTTCCTGTGCGCGCTGCCGCCGGCCATGCGCGCCGACTATGCGGCGCGCATGGCCGAGTTGCTGCCAACGGACGGTTTGCTGGCCGGCTATTTCTTCCTGACGGCGAAACCGAAGGGGCCGCCGTTCGGAATCGAGCGTGCCGAACTCGATGCGCTGCTCGCGCCGCACTTCGAGCTGATCGAGGATTTGCCCGTGACCGATTCGCTGCCCGTGTTCGAAGGGCACGAGCGCTGGCTCACGTGGCGCCGCCGCTGATGCACGCGTGTCGCGGCCATTGCCGGAGTGCGCCAGGGTTTCAGCTATAATTCAAGGTTTTGCAAGCCGTTTCCAGTTTCCGCGGGAAAAATATCATGCCGATCTACGCCTATCGATGCGAAGCGTGTGGTTTCGCGAAGGACGTGCTCCAGAAGATGAGCGACGCGCCGCTGTCGCAGTGTCCGGAATGCGGGAAGGATACATTTCGCAAGCAGGTCACTGCCGCGGGCTTCCAGCTGAAGGGCTCGGGGTGGTATGTCACCGATTTCCGTGGCGGTTCGGGCGGCACCAGCGCGCCGGCGACGGCGTCGGGCGACGCAGCCCCGGCCGCACCGGCGGAAGCCGCGCCCGCTGCAGCCGCACCGGCTGCAGCAAGCCCTTCCGCCAGCACGACGACGAGTGCCGCGCCTGCCCCGGCTGCAGCGCCCGCCGCCAGCAGTTGACCGTCGCGGCCCGGCCGGGCTGCGACCAACCCGCGCCACCGGCGCGGTTCATTGACGGCAGATGATGAAAAAGACGACCCTGAAATCGGTGTTTCTGACCGGCCTGCTGGTTCTCGTCCCGCTCGCGATCACGCTGTGGGTGCTCGGTCTCATCATCGGCACGATGGACCAGACGCTGCTCCTGCTGCCCGAATCGTGGCAGCCCGAGCGGATGCTCGGCTTCCATCTGCCGGGGATCGGCGCGGTGCTGACGCTCGCGTTCATCTTCGTCGTCGGGCTGGCCACGCGGAACTTCATCGGCCAGAAGCTCGTCACGTGGTGGAACGCCGTGGTGCGTCACATCCCGGTCGTCGGGCCGATCTACACGAGCGTCAAGCAGGTGTCGGACACGCTGCTGTCGAGCAGCGGCAACGCGTTCCGCAAGGCGCTGCTGATCGAATACCCGCGTCGCGGCTCGTATACGATCGCGTTTCTGACCGGCACGCCGGGCGGCGACGTGCTCAATCATCTGACGGAAGAATACGTGAGCGTCTATATCCCGACGACGCCGAACCCGACGTCGGGCTTCTTCCTGATGCTGCCGAAGAGCGAAGTCATCGAACTCGACATGTCGGTCGATGCCGCGCTCAAGTACATCGTCTCGATGGGCGTGGTGGCGCCCCCGGCGCCGGCTCCGGCGCCTGCACGCCGCCCCGTCGAGCCGCCGCTGTAAGTAAAGAATCATCGCCCGGGCCGCGCGTTGCGGCGCCCGTTGATCAAACCGAACGAAAGCAAACATCATGTCGATGCGTACTGAATACTGCGGTCTCGTGACCGAACACCTGCTGGGCCAAACCGTGTCGCTGTGCGGCTGGGTGCAGCGCCGCCGCGATCACGGCGGTGTGATCTTCATCGACCTGCGCGATCGTGAAGGCCTCGTGCAGGTGGTGTGCGACCCGGATCGCGCGGAAATGTTCGCGACCGCCGAAGGCGTGCGCAACGAGTTCTGCGTGCAGATCAAGGGCCTCGTGCGCAACCGTCCGGAAGGCACGGTCAACGCCGGCCTGAAGAGCGGCAAGATCGAAGTGCTGTGCCACGAACTGAACGTGCTGAACGCATCGGTCACGCCGCCGTTCCAGCTCGACGACGACAACCTGTCGGAAACGACGCGCCTCACGCACCGCGTGCTCGACCTGCGCCGTCCGCAGATGCAGCACAACCTGCGCCTGCGCTACCGCGTCGCGATCGAAGCGCGCAAGTACCTCGACGAGCAGGGCTTCATCGACATCGAAACGCCGATGCTGACGAAGAGCACGCCGGAAGGCGCGCGCGACTACCTCGTGCCGTCGCGCACGAACGCGGGCCAGTTCTTCGCGCTGCCGCAGTCGCCGCAGCTGTTCAAGCAGCTGCTGATGGTCGCGAACTTCGACCGTTACTACCAGATCACCAAGTGCTTCCGCGACGAAGACCTCCGTGCCGACCGTCAGCCGGAATTCACGCAGATCGACTGCGAAACGTCGTTCCTCGGCGAGCAGGAAATCCGTGACCTGTTCGAAGACATGATCCGTCACATCTTCAAGTCGACGATCGACGTCGAACTCGACGCGACCTTCCCGGTGATGCCGTACTCGGAAGCGATGGCGCGTTTCGGTTCGGACAAGCCGGACCTGCGCGTGCAGCTCGAATTCACCGAGCTGACCGACGCGATGAAGGACGTCGACTTCAAGGTGTTCAGCACGCCGGCCAACGCGAAGGACGGCCGTGTCGCGGCACTGCGCGTGCCGAAGGGCAGCGAGCTGTCGCGTGGCGACATCGACGGCTACACCGAATTCGTGCGCATCTACGGCGCGAAGGGTCTCGCCTGGATCAAGGTCAACGAGAAGGCGAAGGGCCGTGACGGCCTGCAGAGCCCGATCGTCAAGAACCTGCACGATGCATCGATCGCGGCGATCCTCGAGCGCACCGGCGCGGAAGACGGCGACATCATCTTCTTCGCGGCCGACCGCGCGAAGGTCGTCAACGACAGCCTCGGCGCACTGCGCCTGAAGATCGGCCATTCGGAATTCGGCAAGGCGAACGGCCTCGTCCATGCCGGCTGGAAGCCGCTGTGGGTCGTCGACTTCCCGATGTTCGAATACGACGACGAAGATGCGCGCTACGTCGCTGCGCACCACCCGTTCACGAGCCCGAAGGACGAGCACCTCGAGTACCTCGAGACCGATCCGGGCCGTTGCCTCGCGAAGGCGTACGACATGGTGCTGAACGGCTGGGAAATCGGCGGCGGCTCGGTGCGTATCCACCGCGAGGAAGTGCAGAGCAAGGTGTTCCGCGCGCTGAAGATCGGCGCGGAAGAAGCGCAGCTGAAGTTCGGCTTCCTGCTGGACGCACTGCAGTACGGCGCGCCGCCGCACGGTGGTATCGCTTTCGGTCTCGACCGCATCGTCACGATGATGGCCGGCGCCGATTCGATCCGCGACGTGATCGCGTTCCCGAAGACGCAGCGCGCGCAGGATCTGCTCACGCAAGCACCGAGCCCGGTCGACGAGCGTCAGCTGCGCGAACTGCACATCCGTCTGCGTCAGCCGGAGCAACCGAAGGCGTAACGCGCTTCGTACCCGGTCGTGTGTGCGTTCACGCGCACACGACGCACATGAAAAAGGCGCAGCGATGCGCCTTTTTCGTTTTTTGCGGTACAGTCGCAGCACTTGCCGCCCGTTCGGAGCATTTGCCCGGCGCGCGGCCCCGTGCCGCATGAAATAAAGATGACGAAGCCGCCGAAAATCCCCGAATCCGTTCTTGTCGTGATCTACACGCCCGACCTCGATGTGCTCGTGATCAAGCGTGCCGACCAGCCTGATTTCTGGCAATCGGTGACGGGCTCGAAGGACGCGCTCGACGAGCCGCTCGCGGTCACCGCCGCGCGCGAAGTGGCCGAGGAAACCGGCATCACGATCGGCACGCCGGACGTGCCGCCCGGCGCGCTCGTCGACTGGCGCCACCGGATCGAATACGCGATTTATCCGCAATACCTGCACCGCTATGCGCCGGGCGTCACGCGCAACACCGAGCACTGGTTCGGCCTGTGCGTGCCGTATCGCGTCGACGTGACGCTGTCGCCGCGCGAGCATGTCGACCATGCGTGGCTGCCGTTCCGCGAGGCGGCCGCGCGCTGCTTCTCGCCGTCGAACGCCGAGGCGATTCTGCAATTGCCCGCGCGCGTGGCACTGTCGCGCGCGCCGCACGGCTCGTCCGCATGACGGCGGAAGCCCGCAAGCGCTTCGCGCAATTGCGGCAGATGTTCCTGCAGGAACGCGGTTCCGCGTCGCGGCTCGCCTTCACGTCGGGCAACACCGTGCGGTTGTGCGAGGGCGGCGGCGCATTCTTCCAGGCGCTGATCGAACGGATCGATGCCGCCCGTGAGCAGGTGATGCTCGAAACCTACATCTTCTGCGACGACGCGGCCGGCCGGCCGGTGTCGGACGCGTTGATCCGCGCGGCGCAGCGTGGCGTGCGCGTACGCGTGATCACCGACGGCATCGGCACTGCCCGCCTGCCGTTGTTCGACACGTGGGGCGAGGCCGGCGTCGAGCACTGCATCTACAACCGTTTCCTGTTCGGCCGCTTCGGCTTCTCGCGCACGCATCGCAAGCTCGCGGTGATCGATTACGCGGTCGCGTTCTGCGGCGGCATCAACATCATCGACGACTACGCGCAGGGCGGCACGACGCTGCCGTTTCCACGCTGGGATTTCGCGGTCGAGATGGCAGGGCCCGCGGTGTCCGACGTGCGCGCCGCGTTCGAACTGCAGTGGCACCGGATCATGTTCGGTCACAAGCCGTATGCGCAATACGCGGCCGGGCTGTATGGCGGCGAAGCGTTCCCCGAGATGTTCCGGCGCTGGATGCGCAGCCACCGCTGGATCAAGGCCGGCGCGCTGCGGGTCGTGACGGAGCCGAGCGTCGCGTTCGTCGCGCGCGACAACGTCGTGAACCGCCGCGCGATCGAGAAGGCATATCTCGCGGCGATCGGCCAGGCGCGGCAGCGGATCCTGCTCGCCAATCCGTACTTCATGCCCGGCCGCAAGCTGCGCCGGGCGCTGACGGGCGCCGCGCGACGCGGCGTCGACGTGCGGATCCTGATCGGCCGCAAGGAATTCGCGGCACTCGATACGGCCGTGCCGTTCCTCTATCACGCGTTGCTGCGTGCAGGCGTGCGCGTGGCCGAATACGACAAGACGATGCTGCACGGCAAGGTGGCCGTGATCGACGATAATTGGGCGACGGTCGGCTCGTCGAACCTGGACGCGCTGAGCCTGATGTTGAACAATGAAGCGAATGTCGTGCTGGTGCGCTACGATGCGGTCACGAACGAACTGCGCGACGCGATCGCGGCCGCGTTCGCCGACGGTCGGGAAATCGACCCCGCTCGATTCGCCGCGCGCCCGCGCATCGAGCGCATGCTGAACTGGCTCGCCTATACGGCGTATCGCGTCGTGATGAAGGCGCTGACGGTCGGTGGTTACGACTGACGAAGACTAAGCGTTCGCTTCAAAAAATCTGTCCGCACGTTCGTGCGGAAAAGCCGCTCCGGTCCCGCCGGAATCGCGCAAAATAGCGGCTCGGTTAGACACCGGTTTCTAATAATTTCCTTGTTTCGCGAGCGGCCGCACTCAATAATAGTACGGCCGTTCGATTTTATTCGAACCCCCGAACGGTTACAGAAATAGCTATGCGAAAAGGCGAACAGACGCGTGCCGCGATACTTGAAGCTGCTTTGGACCTCGCCAGCCGTGATGGGCTGGAGGGGCTGACGATCGGCCTGCTGGCCGAGCGCATGCAGATGAGCAAGAGCGGTGTGTTCGCGCACTTCGGATCGCGTGAGGACCTGCAGGTCGAGGTCGTCCGCGAGTATCACCATCGTTTCGAAAACGAGGTGTTCTTTCCGAGCCTGCGCGAGCCGCGAGGCTTGCCGCGCCTTCGGGCGATGCTGGCCCGCTGGACGGAGAAGCGCATCCAGGAGGTGACGACCGGATGCATCTACATCAGCGGTGCCGTCGAGTACGACGACCGGCCTGACAGCCCCGTGCGCGAGCAGTTGATCGCAAGCGTGACGGCCTGGCGTGCCGCGATGCTGCGTGCCATTTCGCAGGCGAAGGAAGAAGGCCATCTGCGTGCGGATACGGATCCGGACCTGATGCTCTTCGAGTTGTACAGCTTCACGCTCGGCCTGCATCACGACGCACGCTTCCTGCATTCGCCGGACGCCGTGCGCCTCACGTGGGCCGCGCTGGAAAAGACGATTGTTTCGTATCAGAGCGAGAGCCGTTAGCGGCGCGTGATCCGCCCGCCAGGAGCTCGAGCCGTTTTGCCCACCTTTGGAGAGAGTCATGGGACAGTACGCCGCGCCGCTGCGCGACATGCAATTCGTGTTGCACGAGCTTCTGAACGTCGAAGCCGAAGTCAAGCAAATGCCCAAGCATGCGGACCTCGACGCCGACACGATCAACCAGGTCCTCGAGGAGGCGGGCAAGTTCTGCTCCGAGGTACTGTTCCCGCTGAACCAGGTCGGCGACCGCGAAGGCTGCACGTATGAAGGCGACGGCGTCGTGAAGACCCCGACCGGCTTCAAGGAAGCCTACCAGCAGTACGTCGAGGCCGGCTGGCCGGCACTCGGCTGCGATCCGGACTACGGCGGCCAGGGCCTGCCCGCGTTCGTGAACAACGCGCTCTACGAAATGCTGAACTCGGCGAACCAGGCCTGGACGATGTATCCGGGCCTGTCGCACGGCGCCTACGAGTGCCTGCACGCACACGGCGCGCCGGAACTGCAGCAACGCTACCTGCCGAAACTCGTGACGGGCGAATGGACGGGCACGATGTGCCTGACCGAGCCGCACTGCGGCACCGACCTCGGCATCCTGCGCACCAAGGCCGAACCCAACGGCGACGGCTCGTACTCGATCAGCGGCACGAAGATCTTCATCTCGAGCGGCGAGCACGACATGTCGAAGAACATCGTCCACCTCGTGCTCGCGCGCCTGCCGGAAGCGCCGCAGGGCACCAAGGGGATCTCGCTGTTCATCGTGCCGAAGTTCATCCCCGACGCAGCAGGCGAGCCGGGCGAGCGCAACGGCATCAAGTGCGGCTCGATCGAGCACAAGATGGGCATCCACGGCAATTCGACGTGCGTGATGAACCTCGACGGCGCGAAGGGCTGGATGGTCGGCGAGCCGAACAAGGGCTTGAACGCGATGTTCGTGATGATGAATGCCGCGCGTCTCGGCGTCGGCATGCAGGGCCTCGGCCTCACGGAAGTCGCGTACCAGAACTCGCTCACGTACGCGAAGGAACGCCTGCAGATGCGTTCGCTGACGGGCCCGAAGGCACCGGACAAACCGGCCGACCCGATCATCGTGCACCCGGACGTGCGCCGCATGCTGCTCACGCAGAAGGCCTACGCCGAAGGCGCGCGCGCGTTCACGTACTGGTCCGCGCTGCAGATCGACAAGGAACTGTCGCACGGTGACGAAGCGGTGCGCAAGGAGGCGGCCGATCTCGTCGCGCTGCTCACGCCGATCATCAAGGCGTTCCTGACCGACAACGCGTTCGAGTCGACCAACCACGCGATGCAGATCTACGGCGGCCACGGCTTCATCTCCGAGTGGGGCATGGAGCAATACGTGCGCGACGCGCGGATCAACATGATCTACGAAGGCACGAACTCGATCCAGTCGCTCGACCTGCTGGGCCGCAAGGTGCTCGGCGACATGGGCGCGAAGCTGAAGAAGTTCGGCAAGCTCGTCACGGAATTCGCGGAAGCCGAAGGCGTGAAGCCGGAAATGGCCGAGTTCATCAACCCGCTCGCCGACATCGGCGACAAGGTGCAGAAGCTGACGATGGAAATCGGCATGAAGGCGATGCAGAACCCGGACGAAGTCGGCGCTGCCGCCGTGCCGTACCTGCGCACCGTCGGCCACCTGGTGTTCTCGTACTTCTGGGCGCGCATGGCGCGCCTCGCACTCGACAAGGAAGCGTCGGGCGATCCGTTCTACAAGTCGAAGCTCGCGACTGCACGCTTCTACTTCGCGCGCCTGCTGCCCGAGACGGCGTCGACGATCCGCGCCGCACGCGCCGGTTCGAAGACGATGATGGAAGTCGACGAATCGCTGTTCTGACGCGAGACCGGGCGGGGCGCGATGCGCGCCGCCCGAACGCAACGGTTCCTGGTACTCACTTCGCCGTGCAGCCCACCCCTCCCGCGCTGCACGACACTATCCGGAGACATCCCGTGAGCAATTTCCTGATTCGCAAGGTCGCCGTGCTGGGCGCCGGCGTGATGGGCGCGCAGATCGCCGCGCACCTCATCAACGCGCGCGTGCCGGTGCTGCTGTTCGACCTGCCGGCCAAGGAAGGCCCGAAAAACGCGATCGCGCTGAAGGCGATCGAGAACCTGAAGAAGCTGTCGCCCGCGCCGTTCGGCGTGAAGGACGACGCAAAGTACCTCGAAGCAGCGAACTACGAAGACGACATCGCGAAGCTCGCCGAGTGCGACGTCGTGATCGAAGCGATCGCCGAGCGGATGGACTGGAAGCACGACCTGTACAAGAAGGTCGCACCGCACATCGCGCCGAACGCGATCTTCGCGACCAACACGTCGGGTCTGTCGATCACGAAGCTGTCCGAAGGTTTCTCGGACGAGCTGAAGTCGCGCTTCTGCGGCGTGCACTTCTTCAACCCGCCGCGTTACATGCACCTCGTCGAATTGATCCCGACCGCGCATACGCGTCCGGAGATCCTCGACCAGCTCGAGACGTTCCTGACGAGCATCGTCGGCAAGGGCGTCGTGCGCGCGAAGGACACGCCTAACTTCATCGCGAACCGCGTCGGCATCTTCTCGATCCTCGCGGTGATCACCGAGGCCGCGAAGTTCGGCCTGCGCTTCGACGAAGTCGACGACTTGACGGGCAGCCGCCTCGGCCGCGCGAAGTCGGCGACGTTCCGCACCGCGGACGTGGTCGGCCTCGACACGATGGCGCACGTGATCAAGACGATGCAGGACAACCTCGCCGACGATCCGTTCTTCCCGGTCTACCAGACGCCTGCCGTGCTCGCCGAACTGGTGAAGCAGGGCGCGCTCGGCCAGAAGACGGGCGGCGGTTTCTACAAGAAGGAAGGCAAGGCGATCAAGGTGCTCGACGCGAAGACGGGCACCTACGTGGATTCGGGCGCGAAGGCGGACGAAACCGTCGGCCGCATCCTGAAGCGCCCGCCGGCAGAACGCCTGAAGCTGCTGCGTGAAACGGACCATCCGCACGCGCAGTTCCTGTGGTCGATCTTCCGCGACGTGTTCCACTACATCGGCGTGCATCTCGAGTCGATCGCCGACAACGCGCGCGACGTCGATCTCGCGATCCGCTGGGGCTTCGGCTGGAACGAAGGCCCGTTCGAAGGCTGGCAGGCTGCCGGCTGGAAGCAGGTCGCCGAGTGGGTGCAGGAAGACATCGCGGCCGGCAAGGCCCTCGCAAACGTGCCGCTGCCGTCGTGGGTGCTCGAAGGCGCGGTTGCCGAGAACGGTGGCGTGCACACGGCCGAAGGCTCGTGGGCGCCGGCAGCGAAGCGCTTCGTGCCGCGTTCGGATCTCGTTGTCTACAACAAGCAGGTATTCCGCGCGCCGCTGCTCGGCGAAGCGGGTGCCGATCCGAAGACGTACGGCAAGACGCTGTTCGAGACCGACGCGGTACGCGCGTGGGTCGACGACCGTGCGGGTGAAGACGACGTCGTGATCGTGTCGTTCAAGTCGAAGATGAACACGATCGGACCGAGCGTGATCGACGGCCTCGTGCAGGCGATCGAACTCGCGGAGAAGGACTACAAGGGCGTCGTGATCTGGCAACCGACGTCGCTGAAGCTCGGCACGCCGGGCGGCCCGTTCTCGGCCGGCGCGAACCTCGAAGAGGCGATGCCCGCGTTCATGATGGGCGGCGCGAAGGGTATCGAGCCGTTCGTGAAGAAGTTCCAGGAAGGCATGCTGCGCGTGAAGTACGCGAACGTGCCGGTCGTCGCAGCCGTGTCGGGCATCGCGCTCGGCGGCGGATGCGAACTGATGCTGCACAGCGCGAAGCGCGTCGTGCACGTCGAGAGCTACATCGGTCTCGTCGAAGTGGGCGTCGGCCTCGTGCCGGCAGGCGGCGGCCTGAAGGAAGCGGCGCTGCGCGCAGCGGATGCCGCCACGGCCGCGAACGCGACCACCGACATCCTGAAGTTCGTCACGAAGTCGTTCGAGAACGCGGCGATGGCGAAGGTGTCGGCGTCCGCGCACGATGCACGTGCGATGGGCTACGTGAAGCCGTCCGACACGATCATCTTCAACGTGTTCGAGCTGCTCGACACCGCGAAGAAGGAAGCGCGCGCGCTGGCTGCAACCGGCTACCGCGCACCGCTGCGCGCGAAGGACGTGCCGGTCGCAGGCCGTTCGGCGATCGCGACGATCAAGGCATCGCTCGTCAACATGCGTGACGGCCGCTTCATCAGCGACCACGACTACCTGATCGCGAGCCGCATCGCCGAAGCCGTGTGCGGCGGCGACGTCGAAGCCGGCAGCCTGGTCGACGAGCAGTGGCTGCTCGCGCTGGAGCGCCGTGCGTTCGTCGAGCTGCTCGGCACGCAGAAGACGCAGGAACGGATCATGGGCATGTTGCAGACCGGCAAGCCGGTGCGTAACTGAGCGAGCGGATAAGGAGCTTCAAATGAGCAAACAACTGCAAGACGCATACATCGTCGCCGCCAGCCGCACCCCGATCGGCAAGGCCCCGCGCGGTGTCTTCAAGAACACGCGCCCGGACGAGCTGCTGGTCCACGCGATCAAGTCGGCGGTTGCGCAGGTGCCGGGCTTCGACACCAAGCTGATCGAAGACGCGATCATCGGCTGTGCGATTCCGGAAGCCGAGCAGGGCCTGAATGTCGCGCGGATGGGCGCGCTGCTCGCGGGCCTGCCGCAGACGGTCGGCGGCGTGACGGTCAACCGCTTCTGCGCGTCGGGCATCACGGCGCTGGCGATGGCGGCCGACCGTATCCGCGTCGGTGAATCGGACGCGATCTTCGCAGGCGGCTGCGAATCGATGAGCATGGTGCCGATGATGGGCAACAAGCCGTCGATGTCGCCGCACATCTTCGATCGCAACGAAGACTTCGGCATCGCGTACGGGATGGGCCTGACGGCCGAGCGCGTCGCCGAGCAGTGGAAGGTGAGCCGCGAAGACCAGGACGCGTTCTCGGTCGAGTCGCACCGCAAGGCACTCGCCGCGCAGCAGGCCGGCGAGTTCAACGACGAGATCGCCGCATACACGATCACCGAGCGCTTCCCGAACCTCGCGACCGGTGAAGTCGACGTGAAGACGCGCGAGATCGCGCTCGACGAAGGTCCGCGCGCGGATACGTCGATCGAAGGCCTCGCGAAGCTGCGCACGGTGTTCGCGAACAAGGGCTCGGTCACGGCCGGCAACAGCTCGCAGACGTCGGACGGCGCGGGCGCGCTGCTCGTCGTGTCGGAGAAGGTGCTGAAGGAATTCAACCTGACGCCGCTCGCGCGCTTCGTGAGCTTCGCGGTGCGTGGCGTGCCGCCGGAAATCATGGGCATCGGTCCGAAGGAAGCGATTCCGGCCGCGCTGAAGGCCGCCGGCCTGAAGCAGGACGATCTCGACTGGATCGAGCTGAACGAAGCGTTCGCCGCGCAATCGCTGGCGGTGATGCGTGATCTCGGCCTCGACCCGTCGAAGGTCAACCCGATGGGCGGCGCGATCGCACTCGGCCACCCGCTCGGCGCGACCGGTGCGATCCGCGCGGCGACCGTCGTGCACGGCCTGCGTCGCCGCAACCTGAAGTACGGGATGGTCACGATGTGCGTCGGCACCGGCATGGGCGCCGCGGGCATCATCGAACGCCTGTAAGCGGAGCGGGACGAACAGCGACGACGGTGCGCGGGCCACGAGCTCGCGCACCGTTTTTTCATTCCGATAGAGGAAAGTCAAAGGAGACGGTTGTGGCCGAAATTCAAGTGGAACGCGCCGATGGCGTGATGACGATCACGATCGCGCGCCCGGCGAAGAAGAACGCGCTGACGGCGGCGATGTATCAGACGATGGCCGACGCACTCGCCGAAGCCCAGGAAGACAAGGCGGTTCGCGTGATCCTGTTGCGCGGTGGCGACGGCAACTTCACCGCGGGGAACGATCTCGAGGATTTCCTGAAGTCGCCGCCGAAGGACGAGAACGCGTCGGTGTTCCAGTTTCTCGCGCGGATCAGCAGCGCGAGCAAGCCGATCGTGGCCGCGGTGCCGGGCATCGCGATCGGCGTCGGCGTGACGATGCTGCTGCATTGCGATCTCGTGTACGCGGCCGACACGGCGACGTTCTCGCTGCCGTTCGCGCAGCTCGGGCTGTGCCCGGAAGCCGCATCGAGCGTGCTGCTGCCGCGCCTGGCCGGCCATCAGGTCGCCGCCGAGAAGCTGATGCTCGGCGAGGCGTTCGATGCGCTGGAAGCGCACCGGATCGGCATCGTGAACCGCGTGCTGCCGGCCGCCGAACTCGACGCGTTCGCGGCGAAGCAGGCGGCGAAGCTCGCGGCGCTGCCGGCGTCGTCGCTGCGCGTGACGAAGGCGCTGCTGAAAGACACGGGTGGTGTTGCGACGTCGGCGCGGATGGCCGAGGAAGCGGGCCACTTCGCCGCGATGCTGCGTGCACCGGAAGCGCGCGAGGCGATGACGGCGTTCTTCGAGAAGCGCAAGCCGGATTTCCGTCAGTTCGACTGACGGAGCAGGCCACGCCGGCGGCGAGCCGCCGGCGCGCGCCCGCGATCGCGCTCAGGCCGTGCCGTAGTCGACGTGGCCGGTTTCGCGGCAGAAGCTGACGAGCCGCAAGCCGGCCGCTTTCGCGATCTCGATCGCGAGCGACGACGGGGCGGAGATCGTCGCCACCAGCGGGATGCCGACCCGCGCGGCCTTGCGCACGAGCTCGTAGCTTGCGCGGCTCGACAGGAACACGAAGCCGTCGGTCGTGTCGGCGCGCGACAGCACGAGCGAGCCGATCAGCTTGTCGAGCGCGTTGTGGCGCCCGACGTCCTCGAACGCCATCCGGATCGCGCCTGTTGCGTCGCACCACGCGGCCGCGTGCAGGCCGCCCGTGAGCCGCGTGAGCGCCTGGTGAGCCGGCAGCGCCTGCGCCGCGCGCGCGAGCGCGTCGGGCGCGAGGCGAGCCAGAAAGCCCGTATCGGGCACGCGTTCGGGTGCGAGGTCGAGCAGGTCGATGCTTTCGATCCCGCATACGCCGCAGCCGGTGCGCCCGGCAAGCGCGCGGCGCCGGTCCTTTAGCGCGGCGAACGCCTGCTGCACGACTTCCAGATGGACTTCCGCATGCGGCAGCGGCGCGTCGGCGTGCAGGATCACCTCGATGTCCTTGATGTCGCTGCCGCGCGCGACGATCCCTTCCGAGATCGCGAAGCCGACCGCGAATGCCTCGAGGTCGCACGGCGTGCACATCATCACCGCGTGCGAGATGCCGTTGAACACGAGGGCGACCGGCCATTCCTGGCCCACGTAGTCGTGCGCGGCTTCGACGGTGCCGCCGCGGGTGCGGCGCACGGACAATTCGATCGCGCCGCGCGGTTCGGTTGTTTCGGTCGGATTCACGAGCACTCCCGTTGATTCGAAGCACGGGCGGCGACAATCGTGTCCGCCGCCCGTGCGCAGAGGTTCTAAAATACCTCAGGCAGGCCGGCCGCGCCGGCATCCGCCACGTCAGGTAACGACCATGGGACTCAGCGACGCTCCGTTGCTATTCAACTTCGAACACGATTCGTCGGAAAATTTGACGTACATTCCGATGATCGTGCGTTTCAATCTCGACCGTTTCGGTCTGCGGATCTCGCTTGAGCAGTGGCAGTTGCTGCCGCTCGAGGACCGCAAGCTGCTCGCGCGCTTTCCGGCCGACGAGGACACCGCGATCGAGCCCAACTTCGATCACGCGCTGTTCGAAATGCTGCGCACGCATGCCGATCTGGAACCGTCGTGGTTCCAGCCGGACGAGCAGCCGACCTGGCGTGCCACCGACATCGTGCCGGAGTCGCTCGTGCAGCAGAGCGCGCTGGCCGGGCTGATGGCGCCCGAGCTTGCGCAGTGGCAGCGGCTCGCGCCGTTCCAGCGCTACGTGCTGGTGAAGCTGTCGCGCAAGCCGAAGCTGAACCACGATTTCCTGCCCGCGATGCGGGAGTTCGGGCTGACGGCCACGCATTGACGCGGCCGTGCGTCGCGCGGTCGCGGCGCGCGCCGGTCAGAGCGGCGGCAGTTGCCGCGGCTTGCGGTCGGGGCCGGTCGCGACGTAGGTGAGCGTCGCTTCGGTGACCTTCACGACCTCGCCCATCAGGCGCATGCGCTGCGCGTACACCTCGACGTCGACCGTGATCGACGTGTTGCCGGTGCGCGTGATGGTCGCGTAGAAGCTCAGCAGATCGCCGACGAACACCGGCTGCTTGAACACGAACGAGTTGACCGCGACCGTCGCGACGCGGCCGTTCGCGCGCTGGCTCGCGGGGATCGAGCCGGCGATGTCGACCTGCGACATGATCCAGCCGCCGAACACGTCGCCGTGGACGTTCGCGTCATGCGGTTGCGGGACGACGCGCAGCGCGGGCTGCTTTTGCGGGAGGTCGAGGGTCGAATCGGTCATGGCGGGGGCTTTCATCCTGTAATAAATAGGCCGCCACGCGCAGGCCGGCCGGCGAGGGCGCCGGCAGCGGCGCGAAGCGGCTTCTGCGACAATACAACGTTCGCAAATTGTACGAGAAAGTGAGCGAGCCGGCCGCCGATGCACGCGCCCGGCACCGCCGCCGATCCTTCCCCCATGCGCCGATTTCCTGCTTCCGGCGAGCCCGCGCCGGCTTCGACCGGGCCCCGCAACGACTGGCAGACCATCCGGTCGTTGCTGCCGTACCTGACCACCTACAAATGGCGCGTCGCGCTCGCGCTCGGCTGCCTGATCGGCGCGAAGGTCGCGAACCTCGGCGTGCCGGTCGTGATGAAGCGCATCGTCGACCACCTGTCCTACGTCCAGCAGATCACCGCGATCGGCCGCGCCGAACAGTCGGCCGGCATCGTGCTCGCGGGCGGCGTGGGGCTGCTGGTCGTCGCGTATGCGCTCGTGCGGCTGTCGACTTCACTGTTTACCGAGCTGCGCGAGATCCTGTTCTCGAAGGTCACCGAGAGCGCGGTGCGCCAGCTCGCGCTGCAGGTGTTCCGGCACCTGCACGGGCTGTCGCTGCGGTTTCACCTGGAGCGCCAGACGGGCGGCATGTCGCGCGACATCGAGCGCGGCACGCGCGGCATCCAGCAGCTGATCTCGTATTCGCTGTACAGCATCCTGCCGACGCTCGTCGAGGTCGGGCTCGTGCTCGGCTTCTTCGTGGTCAAGTACGAGGCCTATTACGCGTACGTGACGTTTGCGGCGCTGGTTACCTACATCGTGTTCACGGTGAAGGTCACCAACTGGCGCACGCATTTCCGCCGCACGATGAACGAGCTCGATTCGCGCGCGAACTCGCGGGCGATCGATTCGCTGATCAACTACGAGACGGTCAAGTATTTCGGCAACGAGGAGTGGGAAGCGCAGCGCTACGACGAGAACCTCAAGCGCTACCGCAAGGCTGCGATCCGCTCGCAGAACTCGCTGTCGGTGCTGAACTTCGGCCAGCAGACGATCATCGGCACGGGGCTCGTGTTCATCCTGTGGCGTGCGACGCAGGGCGTGCTCGCCGGCAAGCTGACGCTCGGCGATCTGGTGCTGATCAACACGTTCATGTTGCAGCTGTACATTCCGCTGAACTTCCTCGGGGTCGTGTATCGCGAGCTGAAGCAGAGCCTCACCGACATGGACCGGATGTTCGGGCTGCTGTCGGCCGCGAAGGAAGTGGCCGACCTGCCCGATGCGCGGCCGCTTGCGGTATCCGGCGCGCAGGTGCGCTTCGAGCACGTGAATTTCGCGTACGAGCCGGCGCGGCAGATCCTGCACGACGTGTCGTTCACGATCGACGCGGGCACGACGACCGCGGTGGTCGGCCACAGCGGCTCCGGGAAGTCGACGCTGTCGCGGCTGCTGTTCCGCTTCTACGATCTCGACCGGCAGGCCGGCGGTGCGATCCGGATCGACGGGCAGGATATCCGCGACGTCACGCAGGATTCGCTGCGCGCGTCGATCGGGATCGTGCCGCAGGACACCGTGCTGTTCAACGACTCGATCTATTACAACATCGCGTACGGGCGGCCGGCCGCGACCCGCGACGAGGTGATCGCGGCTGCGCGTGCCGCGCACATCCACGATTTCATCGAAAGCTTGCCGAAGGGCTATGACACGCCGGTCGGCGAGCGCGGGCTCAAGCTGTCGGGCGGCGAAAAGCAGCGCGTCGCGATCGCGCGCACGCTGCTGAAGAACCCGCCGGTGCTGCTGTTCGACGAAGCGACGTCGGCGCTCGATTCGCGCTCGGAGCGCGCGATCCAGCACGAGCTCGACCAGATTGCGCGGCATCGCACGACGCTCGTGATCGCGCACCGGCTGTCGACGGTTGTCCACGCGCAGCAGATCCTCGTGATGGACCACGGGCGGATCGTCGAGCGCGGCACGCACGACGAACTCGTGCGCGCCGACGGGTTGTATGCGCAGATGTGGGCGCTGCAGCAGCAGCGCGCGGCGGCGGGCGGGGAAGAGGCCGAGGCCGCGTGAGCGGCGGTGCTGCGCGCGGGGGCGCACAGCGGGAGGGGCTTGCTCGATGGGCGGAGTCGGGCCGGCACGATGGCCCGGCGGGCGCTGGATCGGTTGGACGGCCTAGCCAACCCGGTCAGTTCGCCGGTCAGCCAGCCAGTCGGTCAGCCAGCCAGTCGGTCAGCTAACCAGCCGGCCAACTGACCGGTCGATCAACCCGCCAGTGGATCGATCAACCTGACGACCCATCAGCGGGTCACTTCGCGGCGCGCAGCCGCGCGTCGAGCTCGCCCAGCTGCGCGGGCGTGCCGACGTTCTCCCAGATACCTTCATACAGTTCGCCGCTCGCGCGGCCGGCTTCGATCGCCGCGCGATAGTACGGCGTCAGCGCGCGCCGTGTGCCGGGTGCGAGATCGCGGAACATCCGCGTGTCGTACACGCCGATGTTGCCGAACGTGAAGCGCGCGACGCCGTCGAGCGCCAGGCGGCCGTCGTCGCCGAGCGCGAAGTCGCCGGCCGGATGGAACGGCGGGTTCGGCACCATCACGAGATGCATCGCGGGCGCGTCGAGCGCGGCCATCCGCGCGGCGCGCGGCGCGAGCGTCCGGTAGTCGAACGCGCAGTACACATCGCCGCTGACCGCCGCGAACACGGCCGGCTGGCCGTCGCGCTCGAGCAGCGGCAATGCCTGCGCGATGCCGCCCGCAGTTTCCAGCGCGTCGCCCTCGGCCGAATACGCGAGCCGTACGCCCCAGCGCGAACCGTCGCCGAGCGCGGCCTCGATCTGCTCGCCGAGCCACGCGTGGTTGATCACGATCGTCTCGATGCCTGCGCGCGCGAGCGCTTCGATCTGCCACACGATCAGCGGCTTGCCGCCCGCTTCGAGCAGGGGCTTCGGACGGGTGTCGGTGAGCGGGCGCATCCGTTCGCCGCGCCCGGCGGCGAAGATCATCGCCGTGGTCAGGGTGTTGCTCATGTTCGGCCGGGTATCAGGAGAGTCGGAACGGTCAGAACGTGTAGCCCACGTCGGCCGGCGCGTTGCCCTCGAGTTCGTCAAGCAGCTTCGCGAACGGCACGAGCGGGCGGTAGCGCAGCGCGACCTTGCGCGCATACGTGATGAAGCGCGGCAGGTCGTTCAGGTAGTGCGGCTTGGCGTCGCGGTAATTGATGCGCGCGAACAGGCCGAGCACCTTGATGTGGCGCTGCAGCCCCATCCATTCGAGCTGGCGGTAGAACTCGCCGAAATCGGGGTCGACCGGCAGGCCGGCCTTTTTGGCCTTTTCCCAGTAGTACGCGAAGCAGTCGAGCTCGAATTCCTCGTCCCAGCTGATGAACGCGTCGCGCAGCAGCGACACGACGTCGTACGTCAGCGGCCCGTAGACGGCGTCCTGGAAGTCGAGGATGCCCGGGTTCGGCTCGCAGACCATCAGGTTGCGCGGCATGAAGTCGCGCAGCATGAAACCCTGCGGCTGCGCGTGCGCACTGGCGACCAGCAGCGCGAAGGTGCGGTCGAGCGTGCCGCGCATCGCGTCGGTGACGGGCTTGCCGAGGTGGCGGCCGACGAACCATTCGGGCATCAGCTCCATCTCGCGGCGCAGGAATGCCTCGTCGAACGGCGGCAGCACGTCGGGCTTCGACGTCAGCTGGAAGCGGATCAGCGCGTCGAGCGCGGCGCGCATCAGCGGCTTGGCGGCGGCCGGGTCGGCCGGATCGAGCACCGAGATGTACGATGTGCGGCCGAGATCGGTCACGAGCATGAAGCCCGCGTCGAAATCGTGGGCCAGCACGTCCGGCACGTGGTCGCCGGCCGCGGCGAGCAGCTGCGCGACCTGGACGAACTCACGGCACTTCTCGGGCGGCGGCGCGTCGACGGCGATCAGCGTGCCGCCGGCGCTCGTGGCCGATGCGACACGGAAATAGCGGCGGAAACTGGCGTCCGACGAGGCGGGCGCGAGGGTCGACAGGTCGAGTGCGTAGCGGTCGGCGAGCGGGTGCAGCCACGCGGTGAGCGCTTCGAGGCGGGCGTCGGGCTGGGATGCGGCGGATGGGGGCGTCATGAAACTCGGAGGAGGGGGGAACGTCTTGCCATATAATACCCCACGACTTTTTTGACGCGCCCCGCGTCAGCTTTCCGCCGTGCCGGCTCGCCGCCTGTCGCGCCGTCGCCCGATCGCCTCCCCGGTTTGCGCTCAGCCGCAGTCGCGGTGCGACGGCGCGGCCCGCCGTGCGCGAATGTGCCGCGTCGGCGCGGTTGACAAGGGGCGATTCGCCAAACGATAGATGCCGCCCAAACCGCTATTCCCGAATGTTTTCCCCGGTGACGGGGCGCCGCGCAAACGGCGACTCGCGCTCGCGCTCCTGGCCGTGCCCGGCCTCGTGCCGGCCGTGTCGTACGCGCAGCTGTCGGGCGCGGCCGCGCAGCCGCAGCTGCTCGACTCGCCGTGGGATCTGCGTCTCGCGCCCCAGCTCGAGGATCATCCGCTGAAGGACGGCGCGAAGCCGGCCGCCTTCGTGATCGCCGACCACACGAGCGGGACGGCCGAGCAGGATCTCGCCGCGAAGGGCTCGGCCGAGCTGCGGCGCGGCGACGCCGTCGTGAAGGCCGACGCGATCCACTACGATCAGGATACCGACATGGCCGATGCGTACGGCCAGGTCAAGGTGGTCAATGGCGGTACGTCGTTCGCAGGCCCCGAGGCGCACCTGAAGATCGAAGCGAACCAGGGCTTCATGACGGCGCCGAAGTACCACTTCAACATGACGGGCGGCTCGGGCAGCGCGGAGCGCGTCGACATGGTCGACAACGAGCGCTCGGTGTTCGTCAACGGCACCTACACTGCGTGCCAGTGCTCGACGAACCCCGCGTGGTACATCAAGGGCAGCCGCTTCGACTTTGATACGGGCGCCGACGAAGGCACCGCGCGCAACGGCGTGCTGTTCTTCCAGGGCGTGCCGATCTTCGCGAGCCCGTGGATGACGTTCCCGTTGTCGGGCGAGCGGCGCAGCGGCCTGCTGCCGCCGACGTTCTCGATGAGCTCGAACAACGGCTTCGAGCTGTCGCTGCCGTACTACTTCAACATCGCGCCGAACCGCGACCTGACGCTCACGCCGCGCATCATCTCGCGGCGCGGCGTGATGGCCGAGGCGACGTTCCGCTACCTGTCGCCGTCGTATTCGGGCACGTTTACGGCCAATTACCTGCCGGACGACCGGCTTGCGCACCGCAACCGCTACGCGATCTACTGGCAGCACCAGCAGAACTTCGGCGGTGGTTTCGGCGGCTACGTCTACTACAACAAGGTCTCGGACAACACGTATCCCGAAGACCTCGGGTCGACGAACCAGTTCGTCAACGGGACGCAGACGCTGTACCAGCAGGAAGCGGGTCTCACGTACAACAACGGCCCGTGGTCGGTGCTCGCGCGCTACCAGCACTGGCAGACGCTGCCGCCGTCGATCGCGCCTTACAGCCGCGAGCCGCAGTTGAACGTGAAGTACACGAAGTACAACGTCGGCGGCTTCGACTTCGGCGCGGAAGCCGACTATTCGCGGTTCCGCATCACGACGGCCGATGCGACGGAAGGCGACCGGATCGTCTTCAACCCGTATATCGCGTACGGCGTGTACGGCCCCGGCTACTTCGTCGTGCCGAAGATCCAGTACCACCTCGCGTCGTACGACCTGAACTACCTGTCGTCGACCACGCCGAACAGCCCGAAGCGCTTCACCGAGTCGATCCCGACCGTGAGCTTCGATTCGGGCCTGATCTTCGACCGCTCGGTGCGCCTGTTCGGCCAGGACTTCATCCAGACCCTCGAGCCGCGCCTGTACTACGTGTACACGCCGTATCGCAACCAGTCGAACGCACCGCTGTTCGACACCGCGGAATCGGATTTCGGCCTCGCGGAGATCTACCAGCCGAACACGTTCGTCGGCAACGACCGGATTGCCGATGCGAACCGGATCACGGCCGGCCTGACGTCGCGCTTCATCGATCCGCGCACCGGCGACGAGCGCGCGCGCTTCGTGATCGCGCAGCAGTACTACTTCGCCAATCAGCGCGTCACGCTGAATTCCGGGCAGGCCGCCGCACAGGCGCGCCACTCGGACCTGATCGTCGGCGCCGCGCTGAAGCTCGGCTCGGGCTTCATGTCGGAGACGGCGTTCCAGTACAACCAGAACAACAACCAGCTCGTGAAGTCGAGTGTCGGTTTCGGCTACAGCCCGGGCGAGCGCCGCGTGATCAACGTCGGCTACCGCTATACGCGATCGAACACCACGCTCGACAACCAGCCGATCAACCAGTTCCTGGTGTCCGCGCAATGGCCGCTCACGCGCAGCCTGTATGCGATCGGCCGCTTCAACTACGACATCGCCGGCAATCGCGTGATCGACGGTCTGGTCGGCTTACAATACGACGCGGATTGCTGGGCGCTCGGGGTCGGGGTGCAGCGGTTTGCGAACGGCATCAATTCGTCGGGACAGCAGAATTCGTCGACGCGAGTCATGATGCAGCTGACGCTCAAGGGCCTGTCGACGGTCGACAACGGCCTCGTGTCCGCGTTCCGTGCCGGTGTGCCGGGCTACACGCCGCTGCCGCCGGCGCCGCCGCCGATGTCCCGCTTCAGCAACTACGAGTAACGCCGGCTTGTCTGCACCGGTCAGCACGATTTCAATGGAGTTCCAGTGGCAATGAAGAAAACCCTTCGTTTCGCGGCAGTCGTGTCCAGCCTCGCTGCGGCCGCCGCGCTGCTCGCCGCCGCGCCGGCTGCGGCGCAGGCGCTCGGTTCGCAAGGTGCGCAGCTCGCCGACGAAGTCGTCGCGGTCGTCAACAACGACGTGATCACGGGCCGCGAACTCGACCAGCGTGCAGGCCTGATCGCGCGCCGGCTGCAGCAGCAGAACGCGCCGGTGCCGCCGGTCGACCAGCTGCGTGCACAGGTGCTGAACCAGATGGTGCTCGAGCGTATCCAGGTACAGAAGGCCAAGGACGACGGGATCCGCATCGACGACGCGACCGTGCAGTCCACGCTGCAGCGTCTCGCGCAGGCGAACGGGATGACGCTCGAGCAGTACCGCGCGCGTCTCGAGGCGCAAGGCGTGCCCTGGAGCATCTTCACGAGCGACGCGCGCACCGAACTGATGCTGTCGAAGCTGCGCGAGCGCGAGGTCGACGGCAAGATCACCGTATCGGACGCCGAGGTCGTGAACTACATCGCGAGCCAGCGCGGGCCGAACGCGTCGCAGCAGCAGGACCTGCGCTTCCAGCACATCTTCATCAAGGCGCCGACCAACGCGCCGCAGGCCGACATCGAAGCCGCGCAGAAGAAGGCTGATGCGCTGCTGCAGCAGGCGAAGTCGGGCGCCGATTTCGAAAAGCTCGCGAAGAACAATTCGGAAGCGAACGACGCGAAGAAGGGCGGCGACCTCGGCTTCAAGTCGCCGAGCGCGCTGCCGGCCGACGTCGTCGACGCCGCATCGAAGCTGCGCCCGGGCCAGGTCAACCCGACGCTGATCCGCGTGCCGGACGGCTTCGAGATCGTGCGTCTCGTCGATCGTCGCCAGAGCCAGGGCGCGTCCGCCGCGGCACCGAAGATCGTTCAGACGCACGTGCGCCACATCCTGTTGCGCGTGGGCGAAGGCAAGTCGGAAGGCCAGGCGCGCCAGCAGCTGGCCGACATCCGCAACCAGGTCGAGGCCGGCGGCGATTTCGCGAAGTTCGCGCGCACCTACTCGCAGGACGGTTCGGCGTCGCAGGGCGGCGATCTCGGCTGGATCAGCCCGGGCGAGACCGTACCGGAATTCGAGCGCGCGATGAACAACCTGCAGGACGGCCAGGTCAGCCAGCCGATTCGTACCGAGTATGGCTATCACCTGATCCAGGTGCTGAGCCGCCGCGAAGCGGAAGGCTCGGTGCAGCAGCAGATGGACATCGCGCGTCAGGCAATCGGCCAGCGCAAGGCCGAACAGGCGTATGCCGACTGGCTGCGCGAGCTGCGCGATTCGTCGTACGTGCAGTACAAGTTCGGCGGCGCCGGTCCGGCGAACTGAGCGAGCATCAGATGACCACGCCCGCGCTGCAGATCGCAATCACCACCGGCGAACCGGCGGGGGTCGGCCCGGAGCTGACCGTGCAGGCGCTGCGTGATGCCGCGCAGCGCTGGCCCGACGCGCATTTCACCGTGCTCGGCGATGCGGCGCTGCTCGATGCGCGGGCGGCGGCCGTCGGTGCCGACCGGGCCACGCTGGCCGGTGGCGGGCCGGTGTCGGTCGCGCATCACGCGCTCGCCGTGCCCGCGCAGGCGGGCAAGCTGGACGCGGCGAACGGCCTGTACGTGCTCGGGCTGCTCGATACGGCGATCGACGGCGCGCTGGCAGGCCGGTACGACGCGATCGTTACCGCGCCGCTGCAGAAGAGCACGATCAACGATGCGGGCGTGCCGTTCACCGGCCATACCGAATACCTGGCGGAGCGCACGCATACGCCGCGTGTCGTGATGATGCTGGCCGGTACCGGCCCCAAGCCGCTGCGCGTCGCGCTCGCGACCACGCACCTGCCGCTCAAGGACGTTGCGGCCGCATTGACGGTCGACGGGCTCGTCGAGACGCTCGCGATCATCGATCGCGACCTGCGGCGCGACTTCGGTCTGGCCGCGCCGCGCATCCTCGTGACGGGCCTGAACCCGCACGCGGGCGAGAACGGTTATCTCGGCCGCGAGGAGATCGACGTGATCGCGCCGGCGCTGGCCCGCGCGAACGCGCAGGGTATCGACGCGCGCGGCCCGTATCCGGCCGACACGCTGTTCCAGCCACGCCATCTCGCCGATGCCGATTGCGTGCTCGCGATGTTCCATGACCAAGGTCTGCCCGTGCTGAAGTACGCGACGTTCGGCGAGGGCATCAACGTGACGCTCGGGCTGCCGATCATCCGGACGTCGGTCGATCACGGCACGGCACTCGATCTGGCCGGCACGGGCCGCGCGGATCCGGGCAGCATGATCGCCGCGCTCGACACGGCCGTCACGATGGCGCGCCATCGCCGCGCGGCCTGACGCGGCCCGGCTTCACCTCATTCGTCGTATTTTTCGTTTTACTCAGTCGATGTCGAACAGCAGACAGCACCAAGGCCACTTCGCGCGCAAGCGCTTCGGGCAGAACTTCCTCGTCGATCACGGCGTGATCGATTCGATCGTCTCGACGATCGGCCCCGCGCGCGGCCAGCGCATGGTCGAGATCGGCCCCGGGCTCGGCGCGCTGACCGAGCCGCTGATCCAGCGCCTCGCGACGCCCGAGTCGCCGCTGCATGCGGTCGAGCTCGACCGCGACCTGATCGGGCGCCTGCAACAACGCTTCGGCCCGCTGCTCGAACTGCACGCGGGCGACGCGCTCGCGTTCGACTTCCGTTCGCTCGCGGCGCCCGGCGACAAGCCGTCGCTGCGGATCGTCGGCAACCTGCCGTACAACATTTCGAGCCCGCTGCTGTTTCACCTGATGACGTTCGCCGACGCGGTCATCGACCAGCACTTCATGCTGCAGAACGAAGTCGTCGAACGGATGGTCGCGGAGCCGGGCACGAAGGCGTTTTCGCGTCTGTCGGTGATGCTGCAGTACCGCTACGTGATGGAAAAGATGCTCGACGTGCCGCCGGAATCGTTCCAGCCGCCGCCGAAGGTCGATTCGGCGATCGTCCGGATGATTCCGTACGAGCCGCATGAACTGCCGGACGTCGATCCCGTGCTGTTGGGCGAAGTCGTCACCGCTGCGTTCTCGCAGCGCCGCAAGATGCTGCGCAATACGCTCGGCGACTATCGCGAGACGATCGATTTCGATGCGCTCGGCTTCGATCTCGCGCGCCGCGCGGAGGACGTGAGCGTGGCCGAATACGTCGGCGTCGCGCAGGCGCTCGCGGCGGTGCGCAAGGCCGGTTGACGCGGGTCAAGGCCGGTCACGCGAGCCGGCCCGGATGGACGAAAAAGGCTGCCCTGCGGGGCAGCCTTTTTTATCGCGTGGACGCGCGCGTGTCGCGCAGGGTTGTCATGCTCGCCTGCGCTGCGGCGCGTTGACGAGTGCAATTCCGGTCAGCACGAGCGCGGCCGCGGACATGAAGCGCCAGCCGACCGATTCGCCGAGCAGCAGCACGCCGAACGCGACGCCGAACAGCGGCGACAGGAACGTGAAGACGGACAGCCGCGACGCGCTGTAGCGCGTCAGCAGCCAGAACCACGACAGGTAGCTGACGAACGCGACGATCACCGACTGGTACGCGAGGCTCGCCATCGCGACCGGCGTGACGCGCGCGAACGACACCTGGCCGAACAGCGCGGCCAGCGCGACCAGCACGACCGCCGACACCGCGAGCTGATAGAACAGCGTCTTGCTCGCGCTTGCCCGCGCGAGCGTCGTCGAGCGCACGACGACCGTCGTCGCGGCCCACATCGCACCGCCGAGTATCCCGAGCGCGTCGCCGGCGAGCCCGGCCAGCACCGATGCACCGGGTGCGCGCGGCTTCAGGAAGCCGTCCGCGAACGCGAGCGCGATGCCGGCGAAGGCGAGGCCGACGCCGGCCCACTGCGTGCGCTGCAGCCGTTCGCCGGGTGCGAACAGGTGCAGGCCCAGCGCGGTGAAGCACGGCGCCGTGTACAGGAAGATCGCCATGTGCGACGCGCTCGTCAGCGTCAGCCCGAAGAACACGCAGATGAATTCGCCGGCGAACAGCGCACCGGCCGCGAGGCCTGGGCCGAACGTGCCATCGGCCTGGAACAGCGGCGTGCCGCGCGAGCGGGCCCAGCCCCATAGCAGCACCGCCGCGATCACCGAGCGCAGCCCGGCCTGGAACATCGGTGCAATCGCCGCGTTCGTACTCTTGATCGCGACCTGCTGGAAGCCCCAGATCGCGCACAGCAGCAGCATCAGGCCGACGGCACGCGTATCGAGCGCGCGGCGCACGGGGGCAGCGGCGAGCGTGGTCATCGGCGAACCTCGCCGGTTCGGGACGGCGGCAGCGAGATCGGGAGGGCGGCGCATCCGGCGCGCTCGAATCGGCGGTTTCGCACGGCAGTGTAGTGGTAGGGAGCGTGGGTGGTCGCGTTCGGGCGGTGGGTCACATGCCCGCTTTTGGTGCGAGGTGGAAGGATGTTACCCGATCGGCGCGGTAGCCGGGCGAGCCGGATCGTGCCGTTTTCCGGCGTGGTGCTCGCGCCGATCGGTATCGATGAGCCGGTTCGGCCGAGCTCCGGCCTGGCGCCTCCGGGCTTGGCCGTCCCCGGCTAGGCGCCCCCGGCGAAATTTACCCGACTCTGGTAGAGTTCCCGGTTCTGGAAAGTCCCCACAGGAGTACAACCCATGCGATTGCTGCATACGATGCTGCGAGTCGGCGATCTCGACCGCTCGATCAAGTTCTACACCGAATTGCTCGGCATGAAGGTGCTGCGCCGCGACGACTATCCGGAAGGCAAGTTCACGCTCGCATTCGTCGGCTACGGCGATGAAAGCGACAACACGGTGATCGAACTGACCCACAACTGGGACACCCCGTCGTACGACCTCGGCACGGGTTTCGGCCATCTCGCGCTGGAAGTCGACGACGCATACGCGGCCTGCGACAAGATCAAGGCGCAAGGCGGCAAGGTCACGCGCGAAGCGGGCCCGATGAAGCACGGCACGACCGTGATCGCGTTCGTCGAGGATCCGGACGGCTACAAGATCGAGTTCATCCAGAAGAAGGCGCACTGAGCGCCGGATGACCCGGGCTGCGGCGCGCGATGTGCGCCGCGGCCGCAAAAAAGGGCGATGCGGGGTGACCCGCATCGCCCTTTTTCGTCGGCGGCGAAGCCGTGCGCGTCAAAGCGACGGCAGCAGTTCGGGCGGGTGATGCTTGAGCGTGTGCCGCGCCTCGCGGAACTCGGGAAAGATCGATTCGACGGTCTGCCAGAAGGCCGGGCTGTGGTTCATCTCGCGCAGGTGCGACAACTCGTGCGCGACGACGTAGTCGATGATCGACATCGGGAAATGGATCAGCCGCCAGTTCAGGCGGATCTTGCCGTCGCTCGAGCAGCTGCCCCAGCGCGTCGCGGCCGACGACAGCGCGTACATCGAATACGAGACACCGAGCTTCTCTGCATAGACCGCAAGGCGTTCCCCGAAGATCCGCTTGGCTTCGCCCTGCAGCCAGCCCTGCACGCGATCCTTGATTTGCTGCATGTCGGCCTGCACGGGCAACGGCAGCGAGAGCCGCAGCGCGTCGCCATCGAACGCGACGGCGCCCGCGCCGAGCGCGATCGTCACCGTCTTGCCGAGATAGGGAAGTTGCGCGCCGTCGCGCCAGTCGATCTGCGGCAACGCGCGCTGCTCGGTGCGCGTCTTCCACTCCGCGAGCTTCGCGAAGATCCAGCGTTGTTTCTCGGCGATCGCCGCCTCGATGTCAGCGAGCGTGACCCAGCGCGGCGCGGTGATCGACAGTCCGCTGCCGTCGATCGTGAAGCCGATCGTGCGGCGCGCGGAGCGCTTCAGGCGGTATTCGAGCACGCGGCTGTCGAGTGCGAACGTCCGCACGCGCGAGCGGTCGGGTGCCGGGCCCGGATCGAGGGGT
>NZ_CABVQC010000054.1 GCF_902499175.1 Burkholderia aenigmatica | reverse complement strand
ACCACCCGGCGCGGAGGCCGCGCCCGGCATGCTCGCGCCGCCGCTTTCGCCGCCGCTGCTGCCAGCCGCGCCGCTGCTCGGCGCAGCCGACGGCGCGGCCGACATGCCGCCCGTGGCGCTCGTGTCCGAGCTCGCGCCGCCGCTTTCGCTATCGCTCTTCTTCTGGCAACCCGCGCCTGCCGCCAGGCCCGCAATCAGGATGCCGGCGAAGACGGCTCGCGATACATGACGAAATGAATATCGCTGCATGACACCTCCGCTGATGTCGATGTGGATGGAGCCCGCAGGCGAGCAATTCGCGTGCCGCGCCGCCGCAGCAGCCACCCGAATTCCATTCATTTTTCAAATGACGCCTAACCGAATATTTAATTTCCCATCACCGTTTCGGCCTTCCATACTCGCGAACAAATCCGAGACATAACGTCCACGGCGGCCGGGCCGGCGCAGCGTGTCCACGCTGCCGGTTTCGCGCCCCGCACATGGAAGGAGACAACGGCGTGCAACTGGAAGCCACCCACCGCCCGGGCCTCGTGCTCGGCGCGGACGACGCATCGCATCGAACCGATTCGGCCGCGCGCGACGCCGCGCTGAGCCCGCGGCTGCACAACTCCGACCTCGCGCCGACCAAGGCCGAGGGCCGGACGTGGGGCCGCTACAGCATCTTTGCGCTGTGGACCAACGACGTACACAACATCGCGAACTACTCGTTCGCCATCGGGCTGTTCGCGCTCGGCCTGTCGGGCTGGCAGATGCTCGCGTCGCTCGCGATCGGCGCGGTGCTCGTGTACTGCTTCATGAACCTCACCGGCTACATGGGCCAGAAGACCGGCGTGCCGTTCCCGGTGATCAGCCGGATGAGCTTCGGCATCTACGGCGCGCTGCTGCCCGCGATGATCCGCGCGGTGATCGCGATCGCCTGGTTCGGTATCCAGACCTATCTCGCGTCGGTCGTGCTGCGCGTGCTGCTCACCGCGATCTGGCCGGGCCTCGCCGCATTCGACCAGAACGCGATCTTCGGGCTGTCGACGCTCGGCTGGGTCACGTTCGTCGCGATCTGGCTCGTGCAGATCGGCATCCTCACGTACGGGATGGAAATGGTCCGCAAGTACGAGGGGCTGGCCGGCCCGGTGATCCTCGTCACGACGCTGTCGCTCGCCGCGTGGATGTATAGCCGCACGGGCGGCCATCTCGCGATGTCGATCGGCAAGCCGCCGACCGGCTTCAAGATGTGGACGGAAATCTTTGCGGGCGGCTCGCTGTGGCTCGCGATCTACGGCACGCTGGTGCTCAACTTCTGCGATTTCGCGCGCTCGTCGCCGAGCGCGAAGACGGTGCGCGTGGGCAACTTCTGGGGCCTGCCGGTCAACATCCTCGTGTTCGCGACGATCAGCTTCGTGCTCGCCGGCGCGCAGTTCAAGCTGAACGGCCACATCATCCACAGCCCGACGGAAATCATCGCGACGGTGCCGAACAAGCTGTTCCTCGTGCTCGGCTGCCTCGCGTTCCTGATCGTGACGGTCGCCGTGAACATCATGGCGAACTTCGTCGCACCGGCCTTCGTGCTGACGAGCCTCGCGCCGCACCGCCTGTCGTTCCGCCGCGCGGGCCTGATCAGCGCGACGGTCGCCGTGCTGATCCTGCCGTGGAACCTGTACAACAGCCCGATCGTGATCGTCTACTTCCTGTCCGGCCTCGGCGCGCTGCTCGGCCCGCTGTACGGGATCATCACGGTCGACTACTGGCTCGTGCGCAAGCAGCGCGTGAACGTGCCCGACCTCTATACCGAAGCGCCGACCGGTGCCTATTTCTACACGCGCGGCGTGAACCGCAAGGCGCTCGCAGCGCTCGTGCCGTCCGCGCTGATCTCGATCACGCTCGCCGTCGTGCCGGCCTTCAGCGCGATGACGCCGTTCTCGTGGCTGCTCGGCGCGGCCATCGCGGGCAGCGTGTACTGGCTGCTGGCCGATCGCAATCGGCATTACGAGGAGCGCTCGGGCGAACATATCGCAGTCGCCTGCGCCCAACACTGAAACACATGCATACGGAGTCGCAATGAGGATCCTGGTAGTCAACGTCAACACAACCGAGTCGATCACCGACGCGATCGCCGCGCAGGCGCAGGCCGCCGCGTCGCCGGGCACGGAGATCGTCGGGCTGACGCCGCGCTTCGGCGCGGAATCGGTCGAAGGCAACTTCGAGAGCTACCTCGCGGCCATCGCCGTGATGGATCGCGTGCTGAGCTACGACGAGCCGTACGACGCGGTAATCCAGGCCGGCTACGGCGAACACGGCCGCGAAGGCCTGCAGGAACTGCTGACGGTGCCCGTCGTCGACATCACCGAAGCGGCCGCGAGCATCGCGATGCTGCTCGGCCATCGCTACTCGGTCGTCACGACACTCGACCGCACGGTGCCGCTGATCGAGGATCGCCTGAAGCTCGCCGGGCTCGATGCGCGCTGCGCGTCGGTGCGCGCAAGCGGCCTCGCGGTGCTCGAGCTCGAAGAGAATCCGGCCCGCGCGATCGAGTCGATCGTCGGCGAAGCGCAGCGCGCGGTGAAGGACGATCACGCGGAAGTGATCTGCCTCGGCTGCGGCGGGATGGCCGGCCTCGACCGGCAGATCGAGGAATGCACGGGCGTGCCGGTCGTCGATGGCGTATCGGCCGCGGTCGCGCTCGCCGAGTCGCTGGTACGCCTGAAGCTGAAAACGTCGAAGGTCCGCACGTATGCGCCGCCGCGCCCGAAGCGGATCGTCGGCTGGCCGGGCACCTTCGCCAAATGACCGGCCGCGCGAACGCGTAGCGACATGCGGCACGCACCGGCACCGACCAGCCCTCCCTCCGACGCGTGCGACGCCACGGGCGCGCTCGACGTGCTGGACGCGCGGCTGATGCGCATCCTGCTCGTGCTGCTCACCGAGCGCACCGTGTCGCGCGCCGCCGTGCGGCTGAACATGTCGCAGCCCGCGACGAGCGCGGCGCTCAAGCGGCTGCGCACGCTGCTCGGCGATCCGCTGCTGGTGCGCAGCCGCTACGGGATGGTGCCGACCGAGTTCGGCGCGCGCCTGATCGAGCCGCTGCGCAACGCGCTGCGCGTGATCGACTTCATCCGCATCCAGCAGCCGACGTTCGATGCGCGCACATCGGTGCGCACCTACCGGATCGGCTGCCCCGACTACCTGAACGTGCTGTTCGTGCCGAAGCTCGTCGCGCTGTTCCGCGAACGCGCGCCGAACGCGCAGCTCGTGTTCCATCCGCTCGGCGACGGCTTCGACGACGAGCGCGCGCTCGCCGACGGCGAGCTCGACATCGTGATCGACAACCGCGCGGCGCGCCTGTCGCGATTCCGCCAGGACGACCTGTTCGACGATCGCGTCGTGTGCCTGATGCGCGCGACGCATCCGCTCGCGCGGCACGGCGCGATGACGGCGGACGCGTTCGCGCGGGCCGCGCAGCTGTGCCCCACGCCGTCATGGCTCGAAGCGTCCGGCGCGATCGACCGGCAGCTCGAACGCGTCGGCCTGCTGCGGCGGATCGTCGTCACGCTGCCGCACTTCGAACTTGCCGCGCATGCGCTCGTGCGCTCCGACCTGATCCTGACCACCACGTACCGGCTCGCGCGCCATTACGCGAAGCTGCTGCCGCTCGGCGCGGTCGCGCTGCCGGCCGAACCGCCGGACATCGTGTACCGGATGACGTGGAACGAATCGGGGTCGTGCGTCGACGGCGTGCGCTGGTTGCGCGGGTTGATCGCCGAAGCGACGCGCAGCTGGCTCGAAGCGGAGGTCGCGCAGCCAGCGGCGACGGCGTACGCGGCCGGCAACAGCGCACTACCGCCGGCAGCCGAGGCGCCCCATTCCGAGTCGCGCGTGCGCCGCCAGCCGGCATCGCAGTGCGGCGCATCGCACCGACGGCGCGTCGCGCGCGCGGCGCGCATCCATCGCCTCGCAACCAAGCCGCACTGATCGACGCAAGCGCGCCGGTCGACGATCCGGTTTTCGGTTTCCCTTCGAAATACGCTCGATATTTCACGCATTCCTCATACCAATAAATAAAAAATATCAAACCCTTTTTTGAGAAAGGCGATCAATTCTTTGACGAATATCAAACGTCATTGGATTGAAAAAAATCACTTCACGCCAATTTCCCTTTCAGAGCGTTGCGTTTCACCCCGAGCACCCCGTCATACGGCCCCGACGCGAGCCAGTCGTGCCCAGTTTCGACTCACCTGCACCGACGAGTCGAATTACGCGCTATTCCGGCGCTTAAAGATTTCTTGACACTTTTTAAGAGCAATCCAGGTGGAAGGTTCATCACCGGTGCCTTATTTTCATTTTTTGGGATAAGGGGCGCCGCCGGAATCCGGCTTTCCAGGCACGGACCACGAATGAGCAAGGTTTTCCGCTGCGGATTCGCATCGTCGTGCCGATTCCGGCCGCACGCCGACTTCCACACGATCGCTCCCGGTGCCTTGCGATGCATGCGTCGGCGGGTCGCCTGGCCCCCCTGCGCCGAGCATCCGCCGCACGTCCCGTGCGGGAACGGGGCGGCCGGATTACACATGGAACAGGAAAACGATGAATAGACCGAACACAAAGATTGCCGTCGCGCTACTCGACGATCACCCGATCGTCACGTTCGGGCTCACGCTGCGCCTGCGGGACGAACCCGACATCGCGATCGTCGGCTGCTATGCATCGGCGATGGACCTGATCGCGGCCTTCAACGCACGGACCCTGCGCATCGACGTACTCGTCACCGACTATCAGCTCCGCCCCGGCGACATCGACGGCATCAGCCTGATCAGGCTACTGAAGATCAAGATGCCCGCCGTGAAGATCGTCGTGTCGTCGGCATTCCACACGCTGTCGACAGTCATGCTCGCGATGAACGCGGGCGCACGCGGCTTCGTCGGCAAGGAGGAACCGCTCGAGCGACTCGTGACGGTCGTGCGCGAGGTCGCGCGCGGCGCGCATTGCGTCAACGCACTGCGCGACGCCGAATCGGACGTGTATCGCACCACGTCCGTGGCCACGGCGAAAAACGGGACGTCCTCTGCAAGCCAGCCACCGGAAACCCTCACGCTGCGCGAGCGCGAGGTACTGCGCTGTTTCGCGACCGGCATGTCGGTGTCCGACATTGCGGCCAAGTTCCGCCGCAGCCTCAAGACCATCAGCTCGCAAAAGCAGTCGGCCTACAGGAAACTGGGCATCCGGACCGATTTCGAGCTCTACGCGATCGCCGACGAGCTCGACTGACCGCCGATGGCCTCCTTCTTGTCCTGCGTACCGCGCCTGCGCCGTGCGATCGCGATCGTGCTGGCGTGCCTGCCGCTCTTCGGCCTGAGCCCTCCCGCACACGGCACCGCGCCCGCCTTCACGCCGGAGGAACGCGCGTGGATCGCACGCCATCCGGTCGTGCGCGTATCGTTCAATCGCGACTGGCGGCCCATCGAATATGTTCGCCACGGCCGGATGCAGGGTGTGGCGGCGGGCTACCTCGCGGCCGTCGCCGACATGACCGGCCTGCGCTTCGAACTCGCGCCGACACGCACATGGACCGACGGCCACCGAGCGCTCGTCGACGGCCGGATCGACCTGATGCCGAGCCTGTCGGCGCAGACGCTCCCGCCGTTGCTCGAAGGCCGCGTGCTGCGCACGCACGAATATTTCATCAGTTCGACCGTGCTCGTCGGACGTACGTCCGAAGTGCGCATCTTCCATCTGCAGGACCTCGACGGCCAGACCGTGTCGATCAGGCGCGGCGGCGCGAACGAGCGGATGTTGCACGCACGCTTCCCGCATATCCGGACGCTCTTGCGCGACACGACCGAGGAAACGCTGCGCGACGTGAAATCCGGCCAGGCCGATTTCGCGTTGCTGTGCGCGTGCTCGGCGCAACCGTTCCTGCACCGTCAGTACGCTGGCGAGCTACATGCGAGCGGACCGATCGCCGACCTGCCCGTGATCCTTTCGATGGGCGTGCGCCGCGACGACGCGATACTGAAATCGATTCTCGACAAGTCGCTCGATTCGATCTCGGTCGGCCAGGCCAACGCAATCGCGCGCCGCTGGGTCGAACAGACCGACTATGGTTCGCCGACGCTCAGCGCGATCGTCAGGTATCGCGCGAAAGAGGTCGCGCTGTCGGTGCTGTTCGTGCTCACGCTCGTCGCGGCGACCTTCCACGCTCACATGCAGCGTCAGCGCGCGCGGCGCAGCGAATACAACCGGTCGCGCTTCTTCGCCGTCCTGAGCCACGAGATCCGCACACCACTCAATGCGCTCATCGGTTCGTTCGAGCTGTTGCAGCAGACGACACTCTCGCGTGCACAGACCGACCTGCTGCACATCGCGGGCACCGCATCCGAAGCGCTGTCCGCGTTGCTCAACGACATCCTCGCGCTATCGCGGATCGAAGCCAACGAGATCCGCTTGTGCCGCACCGTGACCGACATCGCCAAACTCACGCGCCAGACGGCCGACGTGATGCGGATCCGCGCGCGGGAAAAGGACCTGGCACTGACCATCACGCCCGACGCGGCGTTGCCGGCTGCGCTGCTGATCGACGCCGCGCGGGTCCGGCAGATTTTGTACAACCTGATCTCGAATGCGATCCGCTTCACCGAAACCGGCGCGATCGACGTCGCGCTGTCGTTCGCGCCACCCGACGCGCCGTCGCAGCCCGGTATGCTGACGATCGCCGTGTCGGATACGGGCATCGGCATCGCACCGGCCGACCAGACCGCGATCTTCGACGCGTTCCGGCAGGTCGAATCGGGCCCGGCCAGGCGACAAGGCGGAACGGGGCTCGGGCTCACGATCTGCCAGATGCTAGCGGAACTGATGGGCGGCGCGATCGCGATACGGAGCACGCCTGGCGTCGGCTCGGTGTTTACCGTCACGCTGCCCGCCTGCAGTGTTGCCGCGGCCTCCGACGCGCCCGTGCCCGGTGACGCGCCTGCGCTGCCACGCGCAACGGGCGACGGCACGTTCGAGCCACCGCGAGAACACCGCCAACCCGTAATTCTGGTGATCGACGATCACCACACCAATCTCGCCGTTCTCGATCGCCAGATCCGCGCGACGGGATGCGTGCCGGTGCTCGCGGAAACCGGCAGGCAAGCGCTCGAATCGTTCTCGACGGCCCGCTTCGATCTCGTGTTGATGGATCTCGATCTCGGCGACATCGACGGCTTCACGCTGACCCGGCGCTTCCGCGATCTCGAAGCAGGCACCGGTACGCATACGCCGATCGTGTCGATCTCGGCCTCGTCGGAGCCCGACCATCAAGAACGCGCACTTGCATGCGGCATGGACGGCCTGCTGGACAAACCGATCCGCGCGGATGCACTCCGCACGGTCATCTCGCTGTGGTGCGACCTCGACCTGCGCCGGCAGCCGCCCGCTCCGGCATCGACCAATGACCCAACGGATCTCGCCAACACCTATACAGCGCTGCTGCAGGCGGACCTGGACACGCTGGACGCGGCACGGCAGCGGGCCGATCGCACGGCGGCGCTTGCCATCCTGCATCGGATCAGGGGCGCCGCGCTGATCATGGGCGATGCGTTCACGGCAAACGCATGCATGCGCCTGCACGCGTGCCTGGCGACCGGCGGCGCACCCGACGACGAATACCGGCGCATGTTCGCGTCGTTGCGCGAGCGGCACCTGGCAAGCGACGGCGAAGCGCAACACGCGACGAACTGAACGCTGCGCCACCACCGGCAACGCAGGCGCCTGCACACCGTCGAATCGACAAGTCGATTTAACAAATATTCGGAGCACTCCCATTTCTCGCATCACCCGCGAAAAATAACATTGATGGCTAGATGAATTCGCCTCACAACCGGCTCGAAGCCGGTCCTTCACCAGGGCGACGTCATGCCGATCATCTTTCATCGATAAGGAGTACAACATACCTGGGATACCGCAATACCACTCGAAGCACTGACCTTCTTCGAGGCCGGCCGCGTCATGCGTCGCCGCTCCGGCGGCCACCCGGACCGGGCCACTCATATCAATCAAACGAAAACAGACACGCTTATGAAAAAGAATCTTCTTGTCCTGATGCTCGCGGCAACGCCGGCTTTAGCTTTCGCACAAAGCAGCAACACCATCCAGTTCCAGGGCGAAGTGACGGACCAGACCTGCTCGGTCGCGGTCAACGGCAATGCGTCCAGCCCGACCGTGCTGCTGCCGACCGTGTCGACGGCCGACCTGGCCACTGCCGGCGGCACGGCCGGTGAAACCCACTTCACGATCGGCCTGAGCGGCTGCACGGCGCCGACCACCACCGCCCGCGCGATCAATACGGTGTTCGTCGGCAACCAGGTGACGACCAACGGCAACCTCGGCAACACCGGCACGGCCACCAACGTCGCGCTGCAGCTGCTCGATCCGGTCAATGCCACGACGCCGTTCAACCTGAGCGGTGCATCCGGCTACGCGGCGCCGGGCCTGAGCCTCGCGGTCGGTGACACGTCGGCGTCGCACGACTTCGCGGTGCGCTACATCACCGAGAACGGCAGCGCGACGGCCGGCTCGGTGCTCGGTAGCGTGCAGTACGCGATCAACTACAAGTAATCGCTCGACGCGGCGCTTCGCCTTCCTGCCTCGGAACCTCGCGCGTAGCTGCCGCGCTCCTGCGCGCCCTCCAGACCAGACAAAAACCAGACCACCCGCGGGGAAGCCGATGAACCGACCGCACACCCTGAATGTGCTCGGCTCGGCGCTGCTGGCGATTTGCGCTTGCCACGCAAGCGTTGCCGCCGCCAGCGTCGTGATGACAAACACACGCGTGATCTTTGCAGGCAACGCGAAAGAACAGAACCTTCAGTTCACGAACCTGGACGATTCTCCGAGCGTCATGCAGGTGTGGGTCGACGCCGGCGATGCGAACTCGACGCCCGATACCGCCAACGCGCCGTTCGTGGTCAATCCGCCGATCTTCCGGATCGAACCGAAGACCGGGCAGACGGTCCGGCTGATCTTCGTCGGCCGAGATCTTCCTCAAGATCACGAATCTATCTTCTATCTCAACAGCCTTCAGATTCCGTCGCTGAATGCGGCCTACTCGAACCAGAACCGGATGCTGGTGATGCTGCGCAACCGGATCAAGGTGTTCTACCGTCCCGCGACGATCGAAGGCTCGCCGGAAACGGCGCCGGACAAGCTCACGCTGCGTCTCGACCGGCACGACGGCAAGACGCGCGTCGTGCTGGACAACCCCACCGGCTACTTCGTGTCGGTCCTCGGCGGCAGCGCCATGTGCGGCACGCAGGTCGCCACGTTCACCGCGGATATTGTCGCGCCGCGCTCGGGTGCGCGCTGGGTGCTGAACGGCGCCTGCCTGCCCGGCCCCGATGCAGCAAAAATCACGATTCGCTACGTCAACGACTACGGCGCGATCGACACGCACGAATATCGCTCGACCGGCCAGCCCGATAAATGACGCGGACCCATCGAAACCCGCGACAAACTCGCCGCACCGGACCTCGCGCCACGCCGGTCCGCGCAGCCTGTTCGACCGGCGAAGCACCCTGCTACGCACGCCTGTCGCTGCTCGCCGTCGCGCTCGTCCTCGCGCCCCCCGCCCACGCGCTCCAGGCAGCACCGGTCGGCCGCGAGGCCGACGGCGCAACCACGCTCGCGTACAACTTCGACAGCCGGCTGCTGCTGGGCACGCCGCTCGGCGTCGCCAACATCGAGCGTTTCAACCGCACGCATGCCGCCGATCCCGGGCGATACCAGGTCGATCTGTACGTGAACGATCGCTTCGTTTCGCGGCGCGACATCACGTTCCGCAACGCCGATGACGGCGAGCTTTACCCGTGCCTGAGCGATGCGCTGCTGACGTCCGCGGGCGTGCTGCTGCGCGACGTCGCGGATGCCCGCATGCCACACGCCGCGCCCGGGCAGGACGCTCCCGACGATACGCGGCTCTTGCCCGAACCGACACCCGATCACGCGGACACGCCCCCGGCGGATGCACCGCCAGCATTCTGCGGCCCGCTGACGAAGCGCGTGCCGGACGCGCGGACCACGTTCGACCTGTCTCGCCTGCGGCTCGACATCAGCGTCCCGCAACTCGAGATGAAGGTCGCGCCACGCGGCGCAGTCGATCCAGCGTCGCTGGACGCGGGCGAAACCGCCGCATACGTGAACTACGACGCGAGCTACTACACGTCGTCGGCGTACGGCGTGCGCGCGAATTCGGTCTACACGGGCCTCAATGCCGGTGTAAACGTCGACCTGTGGCGGGTGCGCCAGCAGTCGTCGTTCACCTACAATGGCGGCACCGGCAACAGCATCAGCCGCTGGAACAACATCCGCACCTATGCGGAGCGACCGCTGATCGGCCTGCGCAGCCAGCTCACCGTCGGCCAGAGCTTCACGAGCGGCAGCCTGTTCAGCACCGTCGGCTATACGGGCGTCCGCCTGGAATCCGACGATCGCATGCTGCCCGACTCGATGCGCGGCTATGCGCCGGTCATCAACGGTGTCGCGCAGACCAACGCGCGCGTCGTCGTGAACCAGAACGGCCACGTGATCTATCAGACAACGGTCGCCCCCGGCCCGTTCCGGATCGCGGACCTGAACCCGACCAGCTACCAGGGCGATCTCGACGTCGAGGTGCACGAGGCGAATGGCCAGGTGTCGCGCTTCACGGTGCCGTTCTCCGCGGTGCCGAATTCGATGCGCCCCGGCGTGTCGCACTACAGCGTCACGCTCGGCCAGGTGCGGCAGATCGAAGGCTCGCACGCGAAGTTCGCCGACCTGACCTACCAGCGCGGCCTGACCAATTCGCTGACGGCCAACGGTGCCGTACGCGTCTCGCCCGACTATCAGTCGGCGCTGGCTGGCGCCGTGCTCGGCACCTGGATCGGCGCGTTCGGCTGGAACACGACCTGGTCCCACGCGCGCAACGCCCAGGGCGGCTGGCTGAATGGCTGGATGAGCTCCGTCACGTACAGCCACACCTTCACGCCGACCCAGACGACCTTCTCGCTGGCCGGCTATCGCTATTCGACGAAAGGCTATCGCGAGTTCATCGACGCGCTCAGCGCGCGCGAAGCGTACCGGCGCGGCGAAACCTGGGCGTCGTCGACCTACCAGCAGCGCGACCAGTTCACGCTCAACGTGAACCAGGATTTCGGCAAGTACGGCGCGCTGTCGCTGTCCGCCACGACCAGCAGCTACTACGAATCGCGGCCGCACGACACGCAGGTCCAGCTCAGCTACAACAACCACTACCGGTCGATCAGCTACAACCTGTCGTTCGTCCGGCAGAAGACGGCCACCGCCGTCGCGCCGGACAGCGGGCCGATGCAGAACCTGCTGCCCGGCTACGGGCGGGCCGGCGCGGACATGCGGACGAGCAACGTGCTGATGCTGACCCTCTCGATCCCGCTCGGGTCGGGGCCGCGCACCGCATCGCTGTCGGGCAGCGTGTCGCACGGCAACGATCAGGGCACGTCGTACCAGGCATCGCTCAGCGGCATTGCCGACCGTGCGCAGACGCTCAGCTACGGCCTCAGCCTGTCCGGCGAAACGCGCAACGGCGCGCGCACCTACAGCGGCAACCTGCAGAAGAACCTGTCGATGATCACGGCGGGCGCCAGCTATTCGAACGGCGATCATTTCTGGCAGGCCGGCGCCACCGCACGCGGCGCGATCGTCGCGCACCGCGGCGGCGTCACGCTCGGGCCGTATCTCGGCGATACGTTCGGCATCGTCGAGGCCAAGGGCGCGCGAGGCGCGACCGTGCGCAGCGGGATGGGCGCGCGCGTCGACCGCTTCGGCTACGCGATCGTGCCGTCGCTCACGCCCTACCGCTACACGGACGTTGCGCTCGACACGCAAGGCATCGACCGCGACACCGAGCTGACCGGCAACCAGGTACGAGTCGCGCCGTATGCGGGCTCGGCCGTGCTGCTCAAGTTCGCGACGCTGACCGGCCATGCGGTCCTGATCCAGGGCGCGCGCGCCGACGGCGAACGACTGCCGCTGGGCGCGGACGTGCTGGACGACAAGGGCGCGTCGATCGGCGTGGTCGGGCAAGGCGGGCTTGCCTATGCGCGCGTGCCGTCGGCGCACGGCACGGTCAAGGTCCGCTGGGGCAAGCGGCGCGAGGACCAGTGCGCGATGCGCTACGACCTGCCCGCGCCGTCGGCGGCGAAGGCGCCGATCATGCGCATCCGCGCGCAATGCCTGCCGCTCGCGCTGAAATGACCGGCTGCGCGGACCACCGCCGCTCGCCCCCGCGCGGCATCCATCGAAACGGGTCGCGACGCACGTCGCGATCGACCTCAGGAGGAGTGTCATTCATGTCGTACCGTTCGACCCAGGAAGGCCGATCCGTCGCACGGCGATACCGCGGTGCGCTGCTCGCCGCACTGGCGATCGCGGCGCTCGCCATCGGCGTCTCGCCGGCCCGCGCGCAATCCACGTCCCGCGGCTGCTTCAGGATCACCGGGTTGACCACCGGCGTCAATTCACCGTACTACACCGACCCGGGCACGATCGCGCGGCCCTGGTCCGGTGCGATCGACACCGCAGGCGCCGGCGCGTACAAGATGACGATCAACATCGATACGTCATCGTTCGTCCCGGAAGGCACGCTGCTCGCCAGCCTCGTCTCGCCGGTCTACAACCTCGGCTCGAACGGCACCGGCAGCTACGGCCCCGAGCAGGTGCTGTACCGCTGCTCGCCCGATTCCGCCGGCACGATGTTCGAATACTTCGCGACCAACGGCGACAACGCGAGCGCCGGCGGCAATGACGTCAGCGCCATCTCGGGTGTCCCGGGCACGTACCAGTCGCGCTATGCCGGCGTCGTGTTCCGCGTCACGAACATGACGACGGGCCAGACCACGACACGCTACTGGCAGGCACGGCCGCTGACCGGCCTGGACGTCGATAGCCAGGGCTGGTACCTCGTCAAGACCAAGAACTTCAGCGCGTACAAGGTCGAGCTGTTCAAGTGCAGCAACTGCCCGAACGGCGGCAACCGGTCGACGGGCGCGTGGGCCGAATCGCAGCCGTTCGCGTACAGCGCGTTTCGCGGCGGCGCATCCGGCACGATTCCCGCCAGCGGCCTGTTCGTCGGTGCCGATTCCGCGACCAATTATTCGGGCTGGTACGGCGACTGGCCGGCCGCGATCAATCCGTACGGCAACATCACCGTGCGGCGCGCCGCGACGTGCGCGGTCACCAATACGACGCCGATGATCCTGTTTCCGACGATGTCGGTCAGCGAGCTGGCACAGGGTGGCTCCCGGCAATTGCCTATCACGGTACGGATCGAATGCCAGAGCGTGACGCCGAGCGGCATGAGCGCCTTCGTGAGCGGAACGGCGGCCAACCAGACCGCGCTCGGGATCCTCGCAGCGCCGGCGAACGTCCAGCAGGCGATCAACGCGGGCCTGAAGACCTCGGGCAGTGCCGTCACGTACCTGCTGTCGAACGGCTATGGCACCGACCCAGGCGTCGCGACCGGCGTCGGCGTCGCGCTGTCGCGGCCGGGCGGCGCCACGCTGGATTTCCTGAGCAACCAGTACGTGACGACGGGCGGCGCCGCGGACGGCTGGGATCCCGTGCTGAACGACACGACGGCCGAATCGACCGTCAACGGGCAGACGAGCTACACGCGCGTCATCAATGCGACCTTCAAGGCATTCGCACCGGGTTCGACGCCGGTGACGGCGGGCCGCTACCAAGCCAGCGCGCAGGTGATCGTCCGTGTGCAATGACGTTCGACGGGGTGCGGCCGTCGTATCGGCCCGTTTGCACGGCGCCTGGAGATGGGCATCGCGCGCGCAACGAGCCGGCCGCCACATCGCGTGCGCCGCGCTGTGCGTCGGCGCAATCGCCTCTGCGGTCGCGGGCGTGACGCCGGAAGTCTCCCGCATCGTCTTCGCCGCCGACGCAGCCGAGCAGTCGGTCCAGCTCTACAACCTGAACACGTACCCCGTGCTCGTTCAGGCCTGGGTGGACGACGGCGACATCCGGTCAATACCGCAATCGTCGAGCGCGCCGGTCGTCGCGTTGCCGCCGATCTTCCGCATGGCGCCGCACGACCAGACGAGCCTGCGGCTGATCAATGCCGGCGATCCGCTGCCGACGGACCGCGAATCGCTGCGCTGGCTCAACCTGTACGAGATCCCTGCCACGCCGAAGGACTGGGGGCATGACCAACAGACCGTAACCGTCACGATGCGCACCCAGATCAAGCTGTTCGTTCGCCCGGCCGGTCTCGCCGATCCGGGCGCGAGCCGACTGCGGAAACTCGTGCTGTCGCTCGCGCCCGCGCGCCGCGGGCTCGCGCTGACGATCGACAATCCCACTCCGTATTACGCGACGATCGGCGCGGTGCAGGTCTCGCTGGGCGACGCCGCGAAGCAAGCGGTTCCTGACATGATCGCGCCGCTTTCCCGCACGACCGTCACGTTCGACGCATGGCGTGCATCCCCTGGCGCGGTCGCGCGCGTCACCTTCTCGCTGATCGGCGACGACGGCAATCCTGACGCCGACACCCGCACGGTGCGCGTCGGTGCGTGTTCGGGTGACGTCGCGTGCGATTCTGGTCCAGCGTCCGATGCCGTACAGGCCGATACGTCCCCCGCAGGTTCGAACGCAACCAGATCGTCAACCGACAGTCTCGATGAAATGCGCGCGCGCAAGTAACAGTTGCGCTTCCCGATGCGCACCGGTTGCCAGACCCGTCTGATTTACCCGGCCGTGGCCGAGTCGGCAGAGTACCAACCGACGGATGCACACCAGGCAGCACCGAATACCCACCAGGACATACGATGAAAAGAACCCTGATCGCCGCTGCCCTCCCGCTCATGCTGCTCGTTCATTCGAGCGCGTTCGCAGCAACGCAGGATTGCGCGACGCGCATCCGCGCACGACAGACGCAGATCGATTACGCGAAACGCTACGGCAACACGCAGCAGGCGATGAACCAGCAGATCGCGCTCGAACGCGTCAGGGCCAACTGCACGGACACCGGCCAGCTAGCCCGTGTCGAGCGCAAGGTCGACGACCGCCAGCGCGATGTCCGCAACGCGCAGGACGCCAGGCATCAGGCCGAAACGGACCTGCACGCGGCCGACGCGCGCGGCGACGCCCGCAAGGCCGCGAAGGCGCAGCGCAAGCTCGCGAACAAACAGCACGACCTGGACAAGGCCGTCCGCGATCTTCACGAAGCGCAGGCCGCTCGCGACGCGCTGCGGCGCTGACGAGATCGCGATGCGCGACGCCCGCCGGCGGTACGCATCAACTCACGCATGCCGCGCGATCACGAGCAGCACCGACAGCGAGACGATCGACCCGAGCGTCGACAACAGGATCGTGCGCGACGTCACGTGCGCTTCGCGGCCGTAGAACTCGGCGAGCATGTACGGCCCCGTGCCGGTCGGCAGCGCCGCCAGCACGACCGCGATCTGCGCGAGCACCGGCGGCATCGCGAACACGCGCACGCCGAGCCACCACGCCAGCGCCGGCTGCACGAACAGCTTGACCGCCGTCAGCGCGATGCTGCCGCGCGGCGCGGCACCGGTCGGGTCGCGCTTTTCCGCGAGAAACAGCCCGAGGCTGACGAGCGCGCACGGGCTTGCGGCCGCGCCGAGCAGCTTGAGGAAGGTCTCGACCGGCGCGCCGAGCGGCACCCGCGCGGCCGACACGCAAACGCCCGCCAGCGGCGCGACGATCAGCGGATTGCGCAGCAGCGCGCCGACCACCTTCCACATCAGCTTCAGCGGCGCGCGGTCGCGCTGCAGTCCGATCTCGATCAGCACGATCGCACCGGCGAACAGCACGCACGCCACGAGGATGGTCGCGATCGTGGTCGGCGTGAGGCTGTCGGTGCCGAATGCGAGCAGGCACAGCGGGAAGCCGAGATAGCCGGTGTTCGGATACGACGCGGCGATCGCGTCGATGCTCGCATCGGCGAGCCCGCGCCCCGCGAACAGGCGCCACGCGAGCACCCCGGCGAACACGAGCGCGCAGGTCAGCGCGAACGTCGCCACGAAGGCCGGCTGATACAGCTGGTGCCACGACGCGTGCGCCATGATCTGGAACAGCAGCGCGGGCAGCGCGAGCCAGACGACAACCCGGTTCAGTTCCGAGGCCGCGGCGGGCCCGAGTACGCCGCGCCGGCGGCACAGAAACCCAGCCGCGATCAGCCCGAACACGGGTAACAGAATCTCGATCGTCGATGACATCTTGAATACGCTGCGTGAAACCGGAACGCGCCAGCTTAATGGTTCCGCCGGGTCGCGTCCAATGCGCGGCGCGTGCCGCGCCGTGCGTCACGCGCCGTCGCGCATCGGTTGCGTAAGCAACTTGTAGGCAACGACGGCCGCGACCAGCGCAAGCACGCCGCTCACCGTCAGCGCATCGGCGAACCCGCTCGCGAACGCGACGGGCGCCGCCTGCGCGAGCGCACCGGCGGCCGACGACGGCACGCGCTCGAGCGCCCGCGCCAGGTCGCCGGCCAGCAGGCTCGACATGAACGGCGCGTCGGCGAACGCGCGCAGGCCGGGCGCGGCGGACAGCAGCCGGTCGAGCCGCGCCTGCGTGCTCGCCGCCAGCACCGCGCCGAGCACGCCGACGGCCGTCACGATCGCCGAGAAGCGCGTCGTCGTGCTGATGCCCGACGCCATGCCCGTGCGGTTCGGCGGCACGCACGCCATGATCGCCTTCTGCGTGTCGCCGTTCATGATGCCCGCGCCGCAGCCCGTCACGAACATGCCGATCGCGACGAGCCGGTAGTCGCCGCTGGCCGTCAGCGCCGCGGTCGCGAGGTTGCCCGCGCCGATCAGCGCGAGCCCGCCCGCCAGCACGCCGCCGGACGACACGCGCGCGGCAAGCGCCGCGCCGAGCGACGGCCCGGCGATCATCGCGAACGCGAATGGCAGCATGCCGAGCCCCGCGTCGATCGCCGACATCCCGAACGCGTTCTGCAGGTACAGCGGCAGGAACGTCATCATCACCTGCGCGCACGCCGCATAGCCGAACATCGCGAGCACGGCACCGACGAAGCGCGGCTGGCGGAACAGCGCGAGATCGATCATCGGCCGCGCCTGCCAGCGCTCCGCGCCGACGAACGCCGCGCACAGCGCGGCGGCGAGCGCGAGCCGGCCGAGCGTCGCGGCCGACAGCCAGCCGTGCGACGGTGCGCCGATCAGCGCCGCGATCGCGCACGCGAGCGCCGCGCCGAACAGCAGGCTGCCGGCCGCATCCACGCGTTTCGCGTGCGGATCGCGCGACTCGTCGATCGCGACACGCGCGCCGGCCGCGAGCAGCAGGCAGACGGGCAGGTTCAGCAGGAACACCCAGCGCCAGCCGATCCATTGCGTGATCGCGCCGCCGACGAGCGGCGCGATGGCCGTCGCGATCCCCATGCACATGCCCCAGATCGCCCACGCGCGCGCCCGCTCGCGCCCGTCCGGAAAACGGTTCGCGATCACGGCAAGCGCGGCCGTCAGCAGCAGCGCGGCGCCGCCGCCCTTCACCGCTCGCGCGGCGATCAGCCAGCCGGCCGATGGCGCAACGCCGCAGCCGAGCGACGCGAGAAAGAACAGCGCGAGCCCCGCGCCCAGCATCCGCTTGCGCCCGAAGCGGTCGGCGAGCCCGCCGGCCGGCAGCAGGCACGCGGCGAACGCGGTCATGTACGCGCTCACGACCCATTCGATCTCGGCGAAGCTCGCATGGAAACTGCGCGCGATGCTCGGCAGCGACACGGCGACGACGTTCGTGTCGAGCACGATCAGCGAGCAGGTTGCGGACGCGACGGCGAGCGTCGCGGCGGCCGGCAGGCGGGCGCCGGTGCGCGGGGCGGCCGCCGCGCCCGCGCGCGACGCCGGTGAAGACTGGGACATCGGCTACTCCGGAACAGGAAGAACGAGCCGTATGCTAGGCTTGGCCCGTATTGCCTGTCATTGACACTCCGACGCTGTTTTATTGACGAAAATTGCAATCATGGACCGGCTCGAATTCCGTCACGTGCGCGCGTTCCTGAGCGTCGCGCAGCACCTGCATTTTGCCCGTGCGGCCGAAGCGCTCGACATGGCGCCGCCCGCGCTCACGCGGCAGATCCAGGAGGCCGAACGCGTGCTCGGCGTGCGCCTCTTTCACCGGTCGCGCCGCGCGGTCACGCTGAGCGCGGCCGGCGAAGCCTATCTCGCCGAGGCCAGCGCCGCGGTCGAACACCTGCAGCGCGGCCGAGAACTCGCGGCGCTGGCCGAGCGCGGCGAACTTGGCCGGATCGAGATCGGCTACGTGTCGTCGGCCGTCTATTCGGGCACGCTGCAGCGCACGGTCGGCGCATTTCGTGACGCGCACCCGCGTATCGAGCTGAACCTGCGCGAAGTGCCGATGGACGACGTCGCGAACCAGCTCGACACGGGCCGGCTCGACCTCGCATACGTGCGCCCGCCGCTGCCGCTGCCCGGCGGCCTGCGGATCGTCACGCTGCAACGGGACGTATTCGTCGCGGCCGTGCCGGCCGGGTCGCGCTATGCGTCGATGGCCGCCATTCGTGCGGCCGACCTCGCCGATGCGCGCTTCGCGGTGCCCGAACAGGAGCGCGGCACGCTCGAAGTCGCGCGCCGCGGCCGCTTCGCGCCGCTGATCGCCGCCCGCCCGGGCGGCTTGCTCGCGGTGCTCGCGTGCGTGTCGGTGAACGGCTGGGTCGCGGTGATTCCCGATGCGCTCGCCGGCTGCGTGTCGCTGCCGGGCGTCGTGTACCGGCCGATCGCCGGCAAGCCGATCACGTCGGAACTGGCGCTCGCGCACCGGCGCTTCGAAAAGGCGCCGGCGGTACGCGCGTTCCTGCGGACGGTTCCGTCGGCCGTGTAACGCGCACCGTGACGCGCCCGTGCCCGTCGATGGCGGCCAGGCCGGCCGTCGCCGCGCGAATAGGCATTGCACGATTCAATGTTTGTCGGCCAGAAACCGTATCCGTCACCTGCCCGATAGTCGCTTCGCCTGCTCGCGGATCACCGCCCCCCCCGCCGATGACCCAATCCTCCACCCCGGCGCGCCGCCCCATGCTGCAGCGTCTTGCCGCCGTCACGGCCGCCGGCGCGATCCTGCCACGGCACGTCGACTTCGCATCGATCGCGATCCGGAACGTCTCCGCCTGAACGATGCCGCGCGCGGCTACGTTCAGCGTGGCCGCGCCATGTCGAGATCCGGCACGTCGTCGCCGAACGTCGACGCGACGAGCGTACGCATTGCGGCGACCAGCAGCGTCGGCCCCGACTGGTTAAACGTGCAGCGCTCGCCGGCGGCGGGCACGGCACGGTGCAGCACCGCCCGCCACGCCCCGTGCCCGCCGTCGCGCTCGAATGCGGCGAACGGCACACGCTCGACGATCGGGCCGCCGTCGGCCCATGACGACGACGGCGCAAACGGAGCCGGCGCGCCGCCCGGTTCGCGGATCGCCGTACATCCGGATGCGTCGGCGCGGGGAGCGTCGAGATCCTCCGCCATTGCCACCCAGTAGTCGAGCGCCGCGCCTGTCAGGTCCTGGACTTGCATGCCCGCCTCCATCGTCGCCGTCGCGATGAAAAACATCCCGGCCGTTGTGCGCGCAGCCGCACCAGTTGGGTGCCCGCGCGGCATGTATCGTCATCGGCCGCACCGCGATAAGCATAGTTCAAATCGTTGCTTGTCCGGCCCCGGCACGCCATCGAGAATGCGTCGACGGGCTGCGGCCCGGCCTTGCTTCCTCCAACGTTCCGGATCCATCGATTCATGCTTCCACTGCGCCTGCTTCGATCGCTGCTGATCGCGTCCCTCATTGCGTTGCCGGCGGCTGCCGCGCACGCCGACAAGCCCGCCACCATCCGCATCGGCGTCGCCCAGCAAGGCGCCGGCGATCCGCCGACGTTCGGTGGATCGAGCGCCGCCACCGCGCAGTTGCAGCAACTGGTCGAAAAGGAATTCGCGGCCGACGGCATCAAGGTGCAGTGGCTGTTCTTCAAGGGCGCGGGGCCGGCCGTCAACGAGGCGATCGCCAACAAGGCGCTCGACTTCGCGTACCAGGGCGACCTGCCCGCCGTGCTCGCGCGGGCGAACGGGATCAAGACGCGCCTCCTGCTCGCCGCGAGCGTGCGCTCGGGCGTCAAGATCGCGGTGCCGCCGGACTCCACCATCCGCTCGATCAAGGACCTGAAGGACCGCCGCGTGTCGATCTTCCGCGGCACCAACCTGCAGCTCGTCGCCGACAACGCGCTCGCGAAAAACGGCCTCAATGAACGCGACCTGCGCGTGATCAACCTCGACTCCGCGAGTTCGCTCGCCGCACTCGCGTCGAAAGGCATCGACGCGTCGGTGGGCGACTACCAGCTGTACAAGCTGCGCGACGCAGGGCTCGCGAAGATCATCTACGAATCGCAGAACGACGGGCCGCAACTCACGCGCCAGACCCACCTGCTCGTGCTCGACGATTTCGAGCGCGCGCATCCGGATATCGTGCAGCGCGTCGTCACCGCGCTCGTGAAGGGCGCACAATGGTCGTCCGACGAGGCGAATCGCGATGCGCTGTTCAAGCTGTGGGCGAAGAGCGGCGTGCCGGTTTCGTCGTGGCAGGCCGACTATGCGAACCAGCGCCTGAAGGATCGCCTGTCGCCGCTGATCGATCCGTTCGTCGTCGCGCGCTACAAGTCCGTCGCGCAGGATGCGCTCGCGCTGAAGCTGATCCGCCAGCCGGTCGACGTCGATGGCTGGTTCGAACCGAAGTATCTCGACAATGCGCTGCGCACGCTGAAGCTCGAAAGCTACTGGCAACGCTACGACGCGGCCGGCAAGCCGCTGTCCTGACCCGGACCCTCCCGATGAGCGACACCGCGTTTTCCATCCCGTCATCCGAGCGCCACGCGCTCACCACGCCGCCGCACCGTGCGGCGGGCGTGAAACGGTGGGCGTGGCGGCTCGCGCCGTGGCTGCTGCCCGCGCTGCTGTTCGCGCTGTGGAGCATCGGCAGCGCGCGCGGCTGGATCGCGCCACAAATCCTGCCGCCGCCCGAACGCGTATTCGACGCACTTGCCGATCTCGCGACGAGCGGCGATCTCGTGCGCCACACGCTGATCAGCTTGCAGCGCGTGCTGGTCGGCTTCGCCGCCGGCACGCTGCTCGGCTTCGCGACCGGCGTCGCACTCGGCCTGTCGCGCACGCTGGAAGCTTACGTACTGCCAAGCTTCAATGCGCTGGTGCAGATTCCGGTGCTCGGCTGGCTGCCGTTCCTGCTGCTGCTCGTTGGCGTCGGCGAACCGCTCAAGTACCTGCTGATCGCGCATGCGGCGCTCGTCCCCGTCACGCTGAGCACGTTGCAAGGGTTTCGCCAGACACCGCCCGCGCTCGACGAAGTCGCACGCGTGTTCGGCTACACGCGCCGGCAACGCATCGTGCACGTCGTGCTGCCCGCCGCGATCCCGACGCTCGCGACCGGCGTGCGGCTCGCGTTCACGAAGTCGTGGCTCGCGCTCGTCGTCGTCGAACTCGTCGCGTCGTCCGAAGGCCTCGGCTACCTGATCGTGTACGGGCGGCAACTGTTCCAGCTCGATCTCGTGATGGCGGCCGTGATCGTCGTCGGGGCGGTCGGCCTGCTGATCAACCGGCTGCTCGACGCGCTCGAAGCGCGCCTGCGCCGCGGCGTGCCGTCCGCGTTCCGCGGCTGAGCCCCACGCCCTACCCGCGTAACCGAAGGAGATTCACCCGTGACGTATTCTGCTGCCGCCCCTGACGTCACCCCGCCCGCCACCACGACCGCCCGCCGCCTGCACGCGCCCGACTGGCGCGGCTTCGTGCTGCCGCTCGTCGCGTTCGCGCTGTGGTGGGCGATCGCTTCCACACACCTCGTGAGCAGCGGGCTGCTCGTCGGGCCGGCCGACGTGTTACGCACCGCATGGGCGCAAGCCACAAGCGGCGCACTCGGCCGCGCGCTGTCCGCGTCGCTCGCGCGTGAAGCCTGCGGGTTCGCGATCGGCGCGACGAGCGGGCTGCTGCTCGGCGCCGCGCTCGGGCTGTCGCGCGTCGCCGCGCGAATCGTCGGCCCGAGCTTCGACACGTTCAAGCAGATCTCGCTGTTCGCATGGATTCCTCTGATTTCCGTGTGGTTCGGCCTCGGCGACGTCGCCAAGGTCGTATTCCTGTCGCTCGCCGCACTGCTGCCGGTCGCCGCGCACACCTGCGACGGCATTCATGCGGTGCCGCGCGCATATGTCGACGTCGCCCGCGCGCTGCGCTACTCGCGGCTCCAGCTCGTCCGCCACGTGATCCTGCCGGCAGCGCTGCCGTCGATCTTCACCGGGCTGTATCTCGGCCTGATCTATTCGTGGCTCGCGACGCTCGGCGCCGAATACCTGCTGGTCGCCGGCAGCGGAATCGGCAACACGCTGATCGACGGCAGCGAGCAGTTCCGGATGGATCTCGTGCTGTTCGGGATCATCGTCGTCGGCATAACGGGCTGGGCGCTGAACGCGATTGCGCGCGCGATCGAGCGCAAGGTGCTGGCCCGGCGCGGCGACCTGACGCGCTGATCGCCTTTTCCCTTCCCCCCCACACGCTTCCTCGCACCGCCATGACGACCCTCGCCTCCGATTCGCTCGACATTCTCCACGTGAGCAAGCACTACGCGCAACGCGGCGCCACGCTCGCCGTACTCGACGACGTGTCGCTGCACGTGCGCGCCGGCGAATTCGTCACGATCGTCGGTGCAAGCGGTTGCGGCAAGTCGACGCTGCTGCGGCTGATCGCCGGGCTCGACGCCGACTACGCGGGCGAGATCCGGGCCGGCGCCGAGCGCGTGCGCGACACGTCGCTGCAGCGCGGGATCGTGTTCCAGGATCACCGGCTGTTCCCGTGGCTGACCGTCGCGCAGAACATCGAGGCCGCATTGCGCAATGCCCCGCTCGACGCGGCCGCGAAGCGGCGCGCGGTCGCCGATCACATCGCGCTCGTCGGGCTGAACGGCTTCGAGCACGCGTATCCGAATCAGCTGTCGGGCGGGATGGCGCAGCGCGTCGCGATCGCGCGCGGCCTCGTGAACCGCCCGCGCGTGCTGCTGCTCGACGAGCCGTTCGGCGCGCTCGACGCGCAGACGCGTGCGCGAATGCAGAACGAGCTGCTGCGCATCTGGGAACAGGAGCGCATCACGATGATCCTCGTCACGCACGACGTCGACGAAGCCGTGTGTCTCGGCGACCGCGTCGTGACGATGGCGCCGCGCCCGGGCCGCATCGAACGCATCGTCGAGGTCGCGCTGCCGCGCCCGCGCCGGCGCGATTCGCCGGAATTCGCGCGGTTGCGCGACACCGTGCTCGCCGATTTCGACGACAGCGAACCGCCGGGCGACGATCGCGCGGGCGGCAAGCGCATCGACCCGCCGCGCCCGCACCGGATCGGCGAATGGCGGCTTGCGTGGTAACACGCCCGACGCGCCGAATGGCTCAGCATCACGACGCATATCGATCGTCGCTGCGCACACGCTAAGGTTGTGACGATTCATCGGTTCCGATTGCGCGCGGTCCCTGCTTGAATGGGGACTCGACCGACCCGCCTCCAGGAGACTCCCGATGTCCGAAGTCCAGCACGCCGCTCACCCGTCTTCGCATGCTTCGCACGCCGCGCCGCGCACGGCCGCCACGCCGCTCCAGCTTCGCCAGGTCGCCGGACGGATCGGCGCCGAGATCGCCGGCGTGCGGTTGTCGGGCACGCTCGACGACGCGACGTTCGACGCGATCCAGGCCGCGCTGCTGCGCCACAAGGTGCTGTTCTTCCGTGGCCAGCACCATCTCGACGACACCGCACAGGAAGCGTTCGCACGCCGCTTCGGCAATACCGTCGCGCACCCGACCGTGCCGTCCGTCGACGGCAGCGCGCACCTGCTCGAACTCGATTCCGCACACGGCGCCCGCGCCAATTCGTGGCACACCGACGTGACCTTCGTCGATGCGTACCCGAAGATCTCGATCCTGCGCGCGGTCGTGATTCCGCCGTTCGGCGGCGATACCGTGTGGGCCAACACGGCCGCCGCGTACACGCACCTGCCCGACCCGCTGCGCGCGCTCGCCGACACGCTGTGGGCGCTGCATACGAACGCGTACGACTACGCGTCGACGCACGTGCATGCCGACGATACGCAACTGAAGCGCTACCGCGAAGTGTTCACGTCGACCGTCTACGAAACCGAGCACCCGGTCGTGCGCGTCCATCCGGAAACCGGCGAACGCACGCTCGTGCTCGGGCATTTCGTGCAGCGACTCAAGGGGCTGTCGGCGCAGGATTCCGCGCACCTGCTGCAGGTGTTCCACGAACACGTGACGCGTCTCGAGAACACGGTGCGCTGGAACTGGCAGGAAGGCGACGTCGCGATCTGGGACAACCGCGCGACGCAGCACTACGCGATCAACGACTACGGCGATGCGCGCCGTGTCGTGCGCCGCGCGACCGTGCACGGCGACGTGCCGGTCGGCATCGACGGCCGCCAGAGCGTCGTGCTGAAGGGGCCGGGCGCGACGCTGCAATAACGCCCGCATCCCGCGGCGGCGGCGCCTTGTGCGCGCCGCCGTGCCTACCCCGCTTTCCGCCACCGGACACGCGACCATGCCCTTTCCGCCACCAGACCGACGCCTGCACGCGCAACGATGTCGGCCCGCCATCCCGTTCACTTCCGCCAGGAGCGTCGCATGAGCGCCCTACTCGAACCCGCCGCCCAGCCGGTCGACGTGATCCCGCTGTCCGCCCATATCGGTGCGGAAATCCGCGGCGTCGACCTCACGCAACCGTTGACCACGCCGCAGATCGCGGCGATCCGCGCCGCGCTGCTGCAATGGCGCGTCATCTTCTTCCGCGAACAGTTCCTCACGCACGAGCAGCACGTCGCGTTCTCCGCGCAGTTCGGCGAGCCGACGGTCGGCCATCCGGTGTTCGGGCACGTCGACGGGCAGCCGGCCGTCTATTCGGTCGCCAAGCATCGCAAGGCGACGCGCTTCGAAGGCGAGCCGGTGCGCCGGCCTTGGACCGGCTGGCACACCGACGTGACGGCCGCCGTGAACCCGCCGTGGGCGTCGATCCTGCGCGGCGTAACGATCCCGCCATACGGCGGCGACACGCACTGGACGAACCTCGTGCGGGCGTACGACACGCTGTCCGCGCCGCTGCGCGGCTTCGTCGACGGGCTGCGCGGCCTTCATCGCTTCACGCCGCCGGCCGGTGCGCGCGCCACCGGCGCGTTCGACGAGGCGGTCGAACGCCGCCCGCTCGTGACCGAGCATCCGCTCGTGCGCGTGCATCCGGAGACCGGCGAACGTGCGCTGTACGTGAGCCCGAGCTTCCTGAAATCGGTCGTCGGGCTGACGCCGCGCGAGAGCCAGGCACTGCTCGAACTGCTGTGGGAACACGTAACGCGGCCGGAATTCACGATCCGCTTCAAGTGGGAACCGCGCAGCATCGCGTTCTGGGACAACCGCGCGACCGCCCACCTCGCGCCCGTCGACATCTTCGATCTCGACTTCGACCGCCAGCTTTATCGCACGACGCTCACCGGCGACGTGCCGGTCGGCCCCGACGGCCGACCGTCGGTCGCGCTCGAAGGCTCGCCGGTCGAAGCCGCGGCGGCGGTCGCGCTCAACTGAACCGACCTGACCTGAAGGTGGGAAAGGCCGGCGCGCACTGCATCGCGCCGGCCGCTCCCGCCGTCACGCCACGCGGACGAAAGCATCGTCCACGCGGCTCTCCCGTCAATCCAGCCAGACCCCATCGAAGCGATGCCCGCCGAGCGGCGAGAACGTCAGCCCGTGCACGCGTTTGGACACCGGCAGCGACACGATCGACGTCGCGATCGGCGTGAACGGCACCTGATCCTTGAACACGACCTGCGCCTGCTCGTACAGTGCCGTGCGCTTCGCGACGTCCGCGTTGGAACGCGCCGCGTCCACCAGCTTCTCGAAATCCTGGTTGCACCACTTCGCAAGATTGCTGCCGTGCACCGCGTCGCAACCGAGCAGCGTGCCGAGCCAGTTGTCGGGATCGCCGTTGTCGCCCGACCAGCCGTACAGGATCGCGTCGTGCTGCCCGTCGTGCTTCGCGCGGCGGTTGTATTCGCCCCATTCGTAGCTGACGATCTTCGCGCGCACGCCGATCTTCGCCCAGTCCTGCTGGATCAGCTGCGCCATCAACTGCGCATTCGGGTTGTACGGGCGCTGCACCGGCATCGCCCACAGCGTCAGGTCGAAGCCATTCGGGAACCCGGCCTGCGCGAGCAGCGCCTTCGCGGCAGCCGGATCGCGCGGCGCATCCTTCAGGCGCGGGTTGTACGACCATTGCGCGGGCGGCATCGGGTTCGTCGCGATCTTCGCGTCGCCGTTGAACACGGTCTTCACGATCGCCGACTTGTCGATCGCGATGTCGAGCGCGCGCCGCACGTCGACGCGATCGAGTGGCGCATGCTGCGTGTTGTACGCGACGAAGCCGACGTTGAAGCCCATCCCCGAGAACAACGTCAGCTTGGGGTCGCGCCGCACCGTGTCGAGGTCGGCCGGCCGCGGGAACACCGATACCTGGCACTCGCCGGCCACCAGCTTCTGCAGGCGCGCGGCCGGATCGGGCGTGATCGCGAACACGAGATGGGCGAGCTTCACGTCGTCCGGCTTCCAGTAGTCGGGATTCGCGTCGTAGCGGATCAGCGCGTCCTTCTGGTACGCGCGCAGCAGGAACGGCCCGGTGCCGACCGGGAACTGGTTGATGTCGGCCTCGCGATGGCGCGCCGCGAGCTGCGACGCATACTCGGCCGACAGGATCGACGCGAACGCCATCGCGAGATTGCGCACGAACACGACATCGGGCGTCTTCAGCACGAAGCGCACCGTGTAGTCGTCGACCTTGTCGATGCGCGCGACGTTACGGTCGAAACCGAGGTCGCTGAAATACGGGAAGCTGACCGGGTAGGCCTTGCGGAACGGATCGTCCAGGTCGAGCATCCGATGGAACGTGAAGACGACATCGTCGGCCTGGAACGGCCGCGTCGGCTTGAACCACGCGGTGGTCTGGAATTTCACGCCGTGCCGCAGGTGGAAGGTGATCGTGCGCTGGTCGGGCGACACGTCCCAGCTCGTCGCGAGCGCCGGTTCGAGATCGAGCGTGCCGCGCTTGAACTGCACGAGCCCGTTGTAGACCGGGTACGTGCTCGCGTCGAAATCGGTGCTCGTCGTGTGCTGGCCCGGATCGAAACCGGCCGGGCTGCCTTCGGTGCAATACACGAGCGTCTTGCCGGCCGGTGCGGCGAGCGCCTGCGTCGCCGCGCCGGCGAGCAGCAGCGACGCCGCGATGCAGCGCAGGGCCGTTGCGGCATGGGGGATGCCACGCGCACGACGCGCAGCAGGCGAAACGAAAGCGTTCTTCATGGTGGCGGAGATGAGAGAGGGCTGTCATGCACATGACGACCGCCGATCTTCGCGCGCCTCACGTCGATCGCTTACCAATTAATTTCGCGTTGCTTATCGTCGTGGATGCATCCCGCTGCCCGTGCATGAAAACGTCCACGCGAGCGCCGGTCGGCCTGCTCGCGCCGCCGTCTTCCGGCCCCCTGCAGACTTGCGCGAAATGGCGCATCGTATCGGCTGGCCAACGCCGGCGCGCATCCTGCCGCGCCGCCGATTCCAGGAGGACTCACGATGCCTGTCAGCTCCGATACGTCCGCTCGCCCGGTGAAGACGCCGGGCCCCGATCACCCGATCACGGTCGAACCGCACCCGCGGCGCGTCGTGGTCAAGGCGGCCGGCAGGGTCGTCGCGGATACGCGCCGCGCGCTGGCGCTGCGCGAAGCCGCTTACCCGGCCGTGCTCTACATCCCGCGCGAAGACGCCGACCTGACGCTGCTGCAGCGTACCAATCACGCGACGTACTGCCCGTACAAGGGCGACGCGGCCTACTACTCGATTCCGGTCGGCGGCGAGCGCGCGGTCAATGCCGTCTGGACCTACGAGGCGCCCTATCCGGCCGTCGATGCGATCCGCGGGCATCTCGCGTTCTATCCGGATCGCGTCGATTCGATCGAGGAAAGCCCGGCCGGCTCCGATTGAGCCTTGCGGCAGCCGTGCGTCGCGCGCCAGGCGGCCGCGCGTGCGAGGCCGCAATGTAGCCTGCGCGGCCCGCCGTGCCGGCTCGTGCCGGCTAGTTCCGGCCGGTTCCGGTGCTCGTCACCCGCCCGACCGAAGCCACCGACTCCGCCGCTGATTTGCATATGCGGATTCGTTGGTTGGCCGCCGGCCTGCGCGGCCGTATCGTCCTGAATCCGGCGCGGGCCGGTCCGTGGCGCGCATCGCCCGCTTCGGGCCCCGCCCTGCGCCGGCCGCGCCGCCTTTCGCGCGGCCCGTGAACCCGCACGCAGGACGCCTCGATGAACGACACACCGCACGCAGACGTTGAACCGACACCGGCGAACCCGCATCGCCGCCAGTGGCTGCAAGGCGCAGCCGCCGGACTGGCCGGGCTCGCGCTCGGCCCGCTCGCGGGCCTGCCTGCCCACGCGCAAGACAGCGGCACGCGGCTGCGCATCGGTTTCCAGAAATACGGCAACTTCGTCGTGCTCAAGGCGCGCGGCACGCTGGAAAAGCGGCTCGCGAGCCAGGGCGTCACCGTGCAATGGCTCGAATTTCCGGCCGGCCCGCAGTTGCTCGAGGGCCTGAACGCCGGCGCGATCGACGTCGGCACGGTCGGCGAGACGCCGCCGATCTTCGCGCAGGCGGGCGGCGTCGATTTCGTCTACATCGGCAACGAGCCGCCCGCGCCGCAGGGCGAGGCAATCGTCGTGCTGCCCGATTCGCCGATCCGCACCGTCGCACAGCTGCGCGGCAAGAAGGTCGCGTTCAACAAGGGTTCGAACGTCCACTACCTGCTCGTGAAGGCGCTCGAACACGCGGGCCTGACGTACGCCGACATCCAGCCGATCTACCTGACGCCCGCCGACGCACGCGCTGCATTCGTGCAGCGCAGCGTCGATGCATGGGTGATCTGGGATCCGTACCTGGCCGCCGCCGAGCGGCAGATCGGCGCGCGCGTGATCGCGAACGGCGAAGGGCTCGTGCGCAATACGCAGTACTACCTCGCCGCACGCAAATACGCGACCGCACACCCGCAGGTGCTGCGCGCGCTGCTCGACGAAGTCGACGCGGTCGACCGCTGGGCGCGCGACCATGTGCCGGAAGTCGCGGCGCAACTGTCGCCGCTCGTCGGCCTCGACGCGCCGACGCTCGAAGTCGCGCTCAAGCGCGCCGGCTACGGCGTGCAGCCGATCAGCGATGCGACGCTCGCGTATCAGCAGAACATCGCCGACGCGTTCAGCACGCTGAAGCTGATTCCGGGCAAGCTGTCGGTGGCGAGCGCACGCTGATGCACGGCGCGGTACGCATGCGTCAGCGCACGGGTGCGGAGCCGATGCGCCGCCATTCGTCGTAGTCGGTGACGAGGCCCGCTTCGTCGACCGCGATATCGGCCGCATACGTGCCGCTTTCGTAGCGGTACACGTGCTCTGCCGTGCGGGTATAGCGCTGCTCGCCTCGCACGAACCCGAAATCCGGAAAGCGCAGCCACGCCGTATGGATCACGGCGGCCTCGCCGACGGCCAGCCCGAGCCGCCGGATCGGCAGCGTATTCGTCGACGGGCTGAACCCGAGATCGAGGTCGGTCGCGCCCGCGAGCGCCGGTACGTCGACGCCGTCGATCGTCCACCGCCCGGCGTCGCACGCGATCGCCCACTGCCGCGGCGGCTGCGTGCCGCCCCATTGCGTGATGCGTGCCGAGCGCGTGCGCCAGTCGGCGCCGCATGCGATCGCGTAATCGATCCGAAACGGCGCGCCGTCGATCGCACCCGCCACCGATCCCGACAGGTCGATTCCCGTGCGCGACTCGACGAGCCGGCACCATTCGGCGGCCTGCCACGTCTGCACGATCTGCCATGCGACGCAGCGTGTGCGCACCGCTTCATCCTGTTGCGTCATGTCGTCGCCTCCAGTCGTTCGCACGGAAGCGGATTGTCGCGCATCGCGCTGGCGAACACACGCGGCATCGGCAACCGATGGTCAGTATCGGTTCGCCGCGCACCTTCCGGCCGCCCTGCTTTGGTACCATCCGTCGATCGGCATCAACTGGAACCGGACAAGGGGCGCGACTTCATGGATTTGCTGGCGACGATGCGTATCTACGTCAGGGTCGTCGAGCGCGGCACGATGTCCGGCGCGGCGCGGGATCTCGACATGGGCCAGCCGGCTGTCAGTGAGCGCATCGAGCGACTCGAGAAGCATCTCGGCACACGGCTCCTGTTGCGCAGTGCGCGCACCCTCGTGTGCACGGAAGAAGGCCGGATCTTCTACGAACGCAGCAAGGCGCTGCTCGACGCGGCCGACGATGCCGTCGCCTCGGTCTCGAAGACGGAAAACGCACTCGACGGCACGATCCGGCTCGCGGCGCCGCAATGCGTCGGCGAGGTCGTGCTGCCCGGCGTGCTGATGCATGTCCGCAGCGCGTATCCGGGCTTGCACATCGATCTGGTCTTGAACGACGACATCGTCGATCCGGTCACGGAAGGCGTCGACATCTCGATCCGCGTCGGCCAGCTCGGCGACGGCGGGTTCGTCGCGCATCCGGTCGGCGCGGTCGGCCGCCGGCTCGTCGCCGCGCCGTCGTATCTCGAGCGGCACGGCCCGATCGACACGACGGCCGATCTCGCAAACCATCCGTTCATCCGCGTGAAAGGGGTCTTCGCCAGCGAACGGCTGCCGCTGCAGCGCGAAGGCGACGCGCTCGAAACCGTGCGCATCCGCACGATCATGACGACGAGCCACTGGCGCCCGATGTTCGACACGATCGTGGCCGGTGGCGGCATCGGCGTGGTCCAGCAGCCGGCCTGCGCCGACGCGCTCGCGGCCGGCACGCTCGTCGAGCTCCTGCCGCGGTACGCGATTCCCGACTTCGCGCTCAACGTGCTCGTGCACGCGCAGCGGCCGCTGCCCCCGCGCGTGCGGGCCGTCGTCGAACTGCTGAAGCAGGACCTTCCGCCGCTGCTGGCCCGCCCTGCCCGATAACGGCGGCGACCGCCGCCCCCATCACGCCTGCAGCGACTTCCCCGGCTCCTTCACGTGCGCATCGACTTCCATCTGGTAGAAGCGCGCGCTGACGAAGCCGAACAGCGTCCAGCCCAGGAACACGCACAGGCCGCCGAGCATCAGCGCCTGCTCGCCCGAGCTGAACAGCGCATAGAAGCTGTACGCGGTCGCGACCATCGCGATCACGTTCGTCAGCAGCGCCTTGGCCGGCGGCACCTTCGCGACCTTCTGGATCGTAATCAGCGCGGCCATCGACATCACGTAGGGCACGAGGTTCGTGACGACCGCGAGATCGACGATCTTCTGGAACTGGCTGCTCAGCTCCGGGCTGATCGTCATCAGCGCGAGCGCGACCTGCGCGACCAGCAGGATCACCATCCCGACGATCGGCGTGCCGGTGCGCGTCGCCCGCGCGAACACCGGCAGGAAGTAGCCGACATCCGCCGAGCTCTTGAACACCTGCGCGACCGTGAACTGCCAGCCGAGCAGCGAGCCGATGCACGCGATCACCATCAGCGCGGTGACGATCGTGCCGACCGTCGGCGTGAACATCGTCGCGAACGCGATGCCGAACGGCGCGTTCGACGCCGCGAGGATCGCATTGGGTACGATCCCCGCGATCACGTTGGTCGACACGATGTAGAAGATCGCCGACGCGATCGTGCCGCCGAGCACGGCGATCGGCACGTTGCGCTCCGGATTCTCGACGGCGTCCGAGTTCGCGCACGCCGATTCGAGCCCGAGGAACGCCCACAGCGTCACCGCGATCGAGCTGCCGACGGCCGGCCCGAACGGCATGTTGTGCGGATTCCACGCGGCGCCCCAGGTCGCACCGCTGAACCAGAACCAGCCGATCAGCGACACGACGACGACCGGAATGATCACGCCCCACACGGTCACCGAGCCGATCCGGCCGGTGATGCGCGAGCCGCCGAAGTTCGCGACCGTCGTGAGCACGAGCAGGAAGATCGTCCACAGGCACGTCTGCAGCGGCGACAGCGTCGCGTCGAACAGCACGGTGCCGTAGCCGACCGCCGTGACGCCGATCGCGACGTTGGCGATCACGAGCGACAGCCCGTACGTGTAGTTCGCCATGTAGTTGCCGGCCTTGCCGAACGCGTATTCCGCGTAGCCGCCCATCCCGCCCGGCTTGCGGCTCAGCATCCCGCAGCGGGCGAACGCATAGGCCAGCGCGAGCGAGCCGCCGGCCGTGACGATCCACGACAGCAGCGAGATCGTGCCGACCTGCGCGAGCTTCGACGGCAGCAGGATGATGCCGGAGCCCATCATGTTGACCGCCGTGAGGATGGTCAGCTGCCAGACATTCATCCGGTTCTTCGGCGCGGCCGCCGAGGCCGCGCCGGACATGCGCGCTGTGTTTTCCATGATGTCGATCCTTCGATGTGAGGCCGCAGAGCGGCCGGTCGCATGTTCGTCCGTTCGTCCGGCCGGATGCTCAGGCCGTCAGGCAGGTCACGCGGTACGTGCCGTCTTCCACTTCCACGCCGTGCGTGTCGTGCGCGAAGCCCGGGAAGCGCCGGTCGTACGCTTCGAGCGCCTTCAGGTAGCCGAGCACCGGGCCGCCGGCCGGCCCCGCGTTCTCGCCCGGCATCAGCAGCGGAATGCCCGGCGGATACGGCACGACGCCGGTGGCGACGGTGCGTCCGGCCAGCTCTTCGAGCGTGACCTGCTCGACGCGGCCCTGCACCAGATGCTCGTACGCGCGTACCGGGCTCATCTCCGGCTTCGGCAGGATCGAGAAGGCTTCCGACATCAGCCGCGTCGTGCCGAGCTGCTCCATCGCCGCGAACATCGTGTCGGCCAGGTCCTTCAGCCCCATGCCCGCATAGCGCGAACCATGTTCCTTCGCGAGCGACGGAATCGCCATGTCGAGCGACAGGTTCGCGTCGTAGTCGCGCTTGAAATCGCACAGCGCGCTGACGAGCGAGCCCCACTTGCCCTTCGTGATGCCGATCGAGAACAGGAACAGGATCGTGAAATCGGTCGTCTTCTCGACGACGATCCCGCGCGCGTCGAGATACGCGGTCACGACGCTCGCCGGAATGCCGACCGGCATCAGGCCGCCGGCCGGCGCGACGCCCGGCGTGACGATCGACACTTTGATCGGATCGAGCATGCAGTAGCCGTCCTCGATATTGCCGAAGCCGTGCCATTGCGCGCCGGGGCGCAGCACCCAGCACGACGGGTCGCTCGCGAGCAGCTCGGGCGGCGCATCATGGAACGGCAGCGTGCGGCCCGTGCGTGTCTCGAGCACGGTGTCGGGCTGCCAGCATTCGAAGAACCAGTCACCCTTCGCGCTGAACTCGCCGTTCATCCGCGCGATCATCTGCCGGAACGCGACGGCCTCCTCGATCGACTCGTGCGTGAGCGCCGCACCGCCGGGGCCGTCCATCATCGCGGCCGCGACGTCGTTCGACGCGATGATCGCGTAGTTCGGCGACGTCGACGCATGCATCATGAACGTTTCGTTGAACTGGGCATGCGGAATCGGGTTGCGGCCGTCGCGCACGTGGATGTACGACGCCTGCGACAGCGCGGTCAGCAGCTTGTGCGTCGACTGCGTCGCGAACACCGTCGGACGGTCCGCACGATGATCGCGCGGGTCGCCGTGCATTGCATGGCGATCGCGGTAGATCGGGTTGAAGCGCGCGTAGCCGTACCAGGCTTCGTCGAAATGCAGCCGGTCGACGCTCGCGCCGAGCAGTTCCTCGACGCGCGCGACGTTGTAGCACAGGCCGTCGTACGTCGAGTTGGTGACGATCGCATGCTTCGGCTGACGGTCGGCGAGCTCGGCTGCGAGCGGGTTCGACGCGATCGCCTCGCGGATCGCCGTCTGCGTGAGGCGCTCCGACGCGATCGGTCCGATGATCCCGTAGCGGTTGCGCGTCGGCACGAGGTAAGTCGGAATCGCGCCCGACATCGTCATCGCATGCTCGGCCGACTTGTGGCAATTGCGATCGCACAGCGCGATCTGGTCGCGGCTCACGCTCGCCATCAGGATGATGCGGTTCGACGTCGACGAGCCGTTGGTCACGTGATACGTGCGATGCGCGCCGAACACGCGCGCCGCGTAGCGCTCGCTTTCGCCGATCGGGCCCGAGTGGTCGAGCAGCGAGCCGAGCTCGCCGACCGAGATCGACAGGTCGGAACGGAACAGCGCTTCGCCGAAGTATTCGAAGAACGCGCGGCCGACCGGCGATTTCAGGAAGCCCGTGCCGCCCGTGTGGCCGGGCGTATGCCACGAGTATTCATAGACGCGTGAGAATTTCGCGAGCGCGCCGAACATCGGCGGCAACACGGTGGCGCGATAGCGTTCGATCGCCGCATGGATGCGCCCGCCGATGAAGTCGGCCGTATCTTCGAGCAGCCACACGAAATCGTCGACCTGGCCCATCACCGCGGACGGCACCGTCGACGCGACGCTGCGGTCGGCCAGCAGGAAGATCGGCACGTTGCCGTTGCGATGCCGGACCGCGTCGACCACGGCCTCGGACGGCCCGTGGCCGTCCACGCCGAGATCCCAGTCGAGCAGCACGCACTGGATCGATGGATCGGAACGGATCAGCATGATCGCGTCGTCGGCCGAGGTTGCCGTGAGCACGTCGATGTCGCGCTGCGCGAGCTCCGCGCTCAGCGTGCGGACCGCTCGCCCGGTCGCGGTTTCCTGGGTGATCTCGTCGTCGACCAAAAGCGCGCGCATGCCGAGACGGCGAATGCCACCGACGGACGTATTCATGTTGTTGCCCTCGTTGTTCCGATGCTTCGTTGGGGTGATGCGTCTCACGAGCACGCGGACAGCAGGCCACGGGCGGCGGCGTGAGACGCTCGCAAATCCGATTTGATTCGCCATCCAATTCGGTGCCGACTATGCCATAGATGCCATTCGATGAAAAGCAGGCGATTCGGCGAAACTGGTGGCTGTTTTCAAATAGTATTTCACGATTGGTTCATTTTGATGTGCATTGCAGCATGTCAATTCCTGATTATTTGATCATCCTCATCCTGCACTGAGATTGTCGATTCCGGTCGATTGAATTTGCGTGGTTTTGTTGCTACGATCGGCTGCGCCGTGCATTGACCGATGGCGGCTGTGCCTCGCCGGACAAGGCTTCTTCGTGCGGCGCGCCAATCGGTATTCAGCATTCCGCGGGAGCATTTCAATCGGCTGCAGCGCGTATCGGATTACGCAGATTACGCAACCGTGCGAATGTGGCTCCCGCATCCGCACATTTACGGGAGAGTTCGCGTGAGCCTGTTGAAAATCGCAGTCGAGCCGGCGCTGATTGGCGCCTTCCTCACCACGCATGAACAGGTCGATGTATTTCAGACCGATTTCACGAATATCGCGGCAATCGTCGTCGGAATCGAATCGGCGCAACAGGTGCTTAAAACCGTCGAAAGAACCGGGTTCGCGATTCCATTCTTCATTGCGGTCGAGCCCAACCAGGAAGTGCCGCCGTCGATCCTGCCGAGCGCGAGCGGCGTGATCCAGCTCCGCCACGGCGGCCGCCACTACTACGGCCGGCAGATCTCCGCCGCCGCCGACATCTACAGCGAAAACCTGCTGCCGCCGTTCTTCAAGGTGATGCGCGACTACGTGCAGCGCGGCTACGTCGAGTTCGACTGCCCGGGCCACCAGGGCGGCCAGTTCTTCTCGAATCACCCGCTCGGCCGGATGTTCTTCGACTTCTTCGGCGAAACGATCTTTCGCGCCGACCTCTGCAACGCCGACGTCCGGCTCGGCGACCTGCTGATCCACGAAGGCCCCGCGCTGGAAGCGCAGCGCAATGCCGCGCGGATCTACAACGCGGACAAGACCTACTTCGTGCTGAACGGCACGTCGACGTCGAACAAGGTCGTCACGAGCGCGCTGCTCGCCCCCGACGATCTCGTGCTGTTCGATCGCAACAACCACAAGTCGGTACACCTCGGTGCGCTGGTGCTGTCCGGCGCGCGGCCGGTCTACCTCGAAACCGCGCGCAACGCGTGGGGCCTCATCGGCGGCGTCGACAGCGCGGCGCTCGACGAAGCCCGCATTCGCGACGCGATCCGCGACGTCGCGCCGGAGCGCGCCGAACGGCCGCGCCCGTTCCGGCTCGCGGTGATCCAGCTCGGCACCTACGACGGCACGATCTACAACGCGCGCGAGATCGTCGACCGGATCGGGCACCTGTGCGACTACATCCTGTTCGATTCGGCGTGGGTCGGCTACGAGCAGTTCATCCCGATGATGCAGGACTGCTCGCCGCTGATGCTCACGCTCGGCCCCGACGATCCCGGCATCTTCGTCACGCAGTCGGTGCACAAGCAGCAGGCCGGTTTCTCACAGACGTCGCAGATCCACAAGAAGGACAGTCACATCGAAGGCCAGAAGCGCTTCTGCGATCACCGGCGCTTCAACAACGCGTACATGATCCATGCGTCGACGAGCCCGTTCTACCCGATGTTCGCGGCGCTCGACGTGAACGCGCAGATGCATGCGGGCCCGGCCGGCAAACGCCTGTGGCGCGACTGCGTCGCGCACGGCGTCGACGCGCGCAAGCTGCTGATGAAGACCTGCCGCCAGATTCGCCCGTTCGTTCCGCAACAGATCGACGGCCGCCCGTGGGCCGATTACCCGACCGAGCAGATCGTCGACGACCTGCGCTTCTTCCGCTTCCACCCGACCGATACGTGGCACGGCTTCGAAGGCTATGCGGACGATCAGTATTTCGTCGATCCGTGCAAGCTGCTGCTGACGACACCCGGCATCGATCGCGACACGCACGAATATGCGCCGTTCGGCGCGCCGGCGCCGATCCTGGCGCGCTACCTGCGCGAGCACGGCGTCGTGCCCGAGAAGGCCGACCTGTACACGATCCTGTTCCTGCTCACGCCGTCGGAAAGCTTCGGCAAGCTGCAGCATCTGGTCGCGCACCTCGCGCAGTTCGAACGGCATCTCGACCAGGACACGCCGCTGCGCGAAGCGATTCCGTCGCTGTGCGAAGCGTATCCGGAGCTGTACGGCAACATGCGCTTGCGGCAACTGTGCCAGCGGATGCACGACTTCTACCGCAGCCACGACATGAAGCATCTGCAGAAGCTGATGTTCCGGCGCGCACAATTCCCGAAGCAGGCGATCTCGCCGCAGGCCGCGAATGCCGAGCTGATCCGCAACAACGTCGAGCTCGTCACGCTCGATCGCATCGAAGGCCGGATCGCGACCGAAGGCGCGCTGCCCTACCCGCCCGGCATCTTCTGCGTGGTGCCCGGCGAAGTATGGGGCGGCCCGGCGCTCGACTACTTCCGCGCGCTCGAAGCCGGGATCAACGCGCTGCCGGGTTTCGAGCCGGAAATCCAGGGTGTCTATCTGCAAACCCTGCCGGATGGCACGAAGCAGGCGTCGGCGTACGTCGTGGCGGCCGGCGCCGACGCGTCACGCGCGTAAGGCGGCCGGTGGCGGTGTAGCCCGTGCGGCAAACGGCGCGCGCATCGTGAATGCGCCGCCTCGCCGATCGCGCGGTCGGCGTGTATCATCGCCGCCATCATGCCGATCCGTTCGCTCCGTCCGCTGCTGACCGCCGCCGCCCTCTCCGTCTCCGTTGCGTCACATGCGCAGCAGGTCGGCGTCGTCGCGTTCGGTGTCTACTACACGCCGAACGCGCACCTGAAGGCCGGCACATCGCTGCAGATCGTGCCGGACGACGACAAGGGTATCGCGCACTGCTGCGCCACGATTACCGGGCCGGCGAGCAAGCCGGCCAATCAGATATACGACAACCTGCACGACGACCGGAGCGAAGGCCGGACGATCGTCGCGTATGCACTGTCGCTGCCGAAGTCCGTGCCGGCGGACGCGAGCGGCTTCGGCGTCGTCGGCACCGCTCGCTTCGTGCGTCAGGGTGCCCAACCGGAAGCCGTACTCGACGGCGGTCTGCCACTCGCGTTCTCGACCTGCACGTCGACGGAAGGCACGCATTATCTCGGACGCAAGGTCGGCAACGGCAAGTTGCTCGTTCATCTGTATCAATACTTCGACGGCGACCTCGAGCCGACCTGCAAGGATCGCGACCTGAAGTAACGCGATGCGGCATGCAAACGACAGCGTGCCGTCGCCTGCCTGCCGTCGACGCGCCGCCGCGTCACCACGCCTGCCGGTAAATCTCCAGCGCGTCGGCCTCCGTCACCTCGCGCGGGTTGTTCACGAGCAGGCGCGTCTGCAGCATCGCGTCCGATGCCATCCTCGGCAGGTCGCCCTCGCCGATGCCGACGTCGCGCAGCGTGCGCGGGATGCCCGTCGCGACGATCAGCCGGTCGATCTCGGCGATCAGCGCGTGCGTGCGCGCTTCATCGCTGCCCGTCGCCGACGGCGCGACGATCGCCGCGAGCTCCGCATACAGCGGCGCGGCAGCCGGCGCGTTGAAACGCAGCACGTGCGGCAGCACGAGCGCATTCGACAGTCCGTGCGGCACATGGAAGATCCCGCCGACCGGATAGGCCAGCGCATGCACGGCCGCGACCGGTGCATTCGCGAACGCCTGCCCCGCGAACATCGCGCCAACCAGCATCGCCTCCCGCGCGTCGCGGTTGCCGCCGTCGTCGCACGCCGCGAGCAGGTTGCGCGACAGCAGCGTCAGCGCGTGCACGGCCAGCATGTCGGACACCGGGTTCTTCAGCCGCGCGGACGTGTACGCCTCGATCGCATGCACCATCGCGTCGATCCCCGTCGCTGCCGTGGCGGCGCGCGGCAGGCCGAGCGTCAGTTCGGCGTCGAGGATCGCGACGTCCGCGAACAGGTGCGGCGACACGACGCCCATCTTGCGCGCCTCGCCGACCGTGACGATCGACACGGCCGTGACTTCCGAACCGGTGCCGGCCGTCGTCGGCATCTGCACGAGCGGCAGCCGCGCGCTCGTGACCTTGTCGACGCCGTACATGTCGGCCAGCGCCTGCTGCCCCGGCGCGAGCGCCGCGATCAGCTTCGCGACGTCCATCGACGATCCGCCGCCCAGGCCGAGCACGATCTCGGCATCGGCCGCGACGGCCCGCTCGGTCGCCTCCAGCACCACGTGCTCGGGCGGATCGGCGATCACGTCGTCGATCACGGTGACTTGCCAGCCGTGCGCGGCGAGGCTCTCCAGCGCGGGCGCGAGCACGCCGCTGCGATGCAGGAAACCGTCGGTGACGACACACAGCCGCACGAGCGCCGGAAAGCGTTCGCGCAACAACGCGCCGAGCCGGCGCGCGGCGCCGAATTCGACGACCTGCGTCGGAACGGTACGGAATTGAAACGGGTTCATCGGGTGCCTCCCGGTGGCGTCGCCGTGCCGGTGTCCGGCTGCACCATGTAGCGCGACACGTCGCGGCGATCGAGCAACGGAATGATCGCGCCGATCCCGATCCGCTGGAAATGCGGCGTTTCCCGATGCACGTCGAGACCGTCTGCGTCGCGGTAGCGTTCGAGGATCACGATGTGGTCGGGGTCTTCCGGCGACCGGAAATACCCATAGTCGAGATTCTTCGGCTCGGCGCGCGTCGGCGGCGCGAGCTCGGCGAGCAATTCGATCACGCGGTCGCCGTTGCCGGGCTTCGCGTAGTAATGCGCGATGACCTGAAGGTAAGGTTCGTTCATGGTGCGCTCCGTGTTCGACTAGGGCCCGCCACGACGGGGACGCACGTCACGCGCGGCGAACCGGAGGGATCCGGACGCGACGGCGCAACGCCGTGTCGCTGGCTGGTCGTCGCATTGTATTGAATCGGCGCGGCGTTCGCAGTGACGACATTGGGCCACAAAAACGTGGAGAATCCCGTACCCCGTTCACCGCACGGCATCGCACGGCGCGGCATCGCACGGCACGGCACGGCACGGCATGGCATGGCATGGCATGGCGGATCGTAATTGCCCGCTACCCGCGCGAGGCGCCGTTCACCACGGCACCGTCCGCCCCAGATAGTCGAGATATTCGAGCCCGGGCCGCACCCGCTTCGCGATCAGCACGTCGACCAGACTCGGCACGCTTTCCTCGATCGTCAGGCGCGCATCGGGCCCGCCCAGCTCCGTGCGGACCCAGCCGGGCGCCATCAGCGCCATCGCACGCCGCGTATCGGCCTGACGCGCCGCGAAGCTGCGCATGAACTGGTTCAGCGCGGCCTTGCTGCCGCGATAGACCTCGCGCATCCCGCTGACGTTGTTCGCGACGCTGCCCTGCCCCGACGACATCGCGCCGATCAGGCCGTCCGCGGTCACGAGATCCTGCAGCATCTCGATCACGCGCATCGGCGCCAGCGCATTCGTGATCATCACGCGCACGAACTCGTCGGTCGTCACTTCGCCGATCGTTTCGGTTGGCTCGTTCGTCGTTCCCGCATTCACGAACAGCATGTCGAAGCGCCGGCCCGACAGCCGCTCGCGCAGCGCGGCCAGTTGCACCGGCTCGCCGATGTCGAGCGTCTCGATGTCGAGCCGGCCGTCGAACCGGCCGGCGAGGTCGTGCAGCTTCGTGCGCCCCGATCCTGCGCGCACGGTGCCCGTTACGCGCCACCCCTTGTCAAGCAACACCTCCGCCATCGCGAGCCCGAGGCCGCGCGAGGCCGCGACGAGCAGGATCGCGGGCACATTTCCGTTCGATACAGTTGATTGCATGGTTTCCGCCTTTGCCGGGTTTCGTCATGCAGCCACTATAGGTGCGCATCACGACAGGCGCCAGACGCACCCGATTCAACTTATAGTTGCACTGAACGCCGTGTCAAATCGCACGGTGGCGTATCCTGTCGGCATGGAAGCCATCGACCTGAATCTCGTCACGGCGCTCGACGTGCTGCTGTCGGAAGGCAGCGTGACCGGTGCCGCACGCCGGCTTGGCCTGAGCACGTCCGCGATGAGCCGCACGCTCACGCGGCTGCGGATCGCCACCGGCGATCCGTTGCTCGTGCGCGCCGGGCGCAAGCTCGTGCCGACGCCACACGCGGCCGCGTTGCGCGACCGCGTGCATGCCATCGCAAGCGATGCGCGTGCGGTGCTGCGGCCGGCGACGGCCGACGTGGACATCGCGACGCACGCATCCACGTTCACCCTCCGCGCGGCCGCATCGTTCATGGAAATGCTGTCCGGCCCGGTGGTCGCCGCACTCGGCGAAATCGCACCGCAGGTGCGCATCCGCTTCGTCCCGAAGCCCGACCGCGATCCGCAAGCGCTGCGCGACGGCACCGTCGACCTGGAAATCGGCAAGCGCGGCGACGATGCCCCCGAGCTGCACACGCGCATGCTGTTTCACGACTGGCACGTCGCGGTGGCGCGCGCCGGGCATCCGCTGTTCGCGTCGGGCAGGATCAAGCCCGCACGCTATGCGGCCTGCCGTCACGTGATCGCGTCGCAGCTCGGCGATTTCGGCGGGCCGGCCGACGACTCGACCGACAGGGCCCGCCCGGGCCACACCGTGCAGGTCGTCGTACCGGGCTACCCCGATGCGATGCGGGTCGCGGCCAGCACCGACCTGATCGCGCTCGTGCCGCGCTCGAGTCTCGGCAACGCGTTCTCGCCGGGGCTCACGGAGGCCCTCGGGCTGCGCAGCTTCGAGATCCCGGAGCACCTGCCCGAAATTCTCGTTTCCGCGCTGTGGCATCCGCGCATGCACGGCGACCCGGTACATCGCCGCCTGCGCGATGCGATCATCGCCGTCTGCCAGCGCGCGTATCCGGATGGCCGCGCGCCGCGCCCACCGGTGCGTCGCACCGGCACGCGCGCGGCAGGCTGACGCACAGCTCAAACGAGCCTGCCGCCGCCGTCGATGTGCAGGATCTCGCCATTCATGAAGCCGTTGCCGAGCAGGAACGCAATCGCTTCCCCCACTTCATCGGCACGCCCCACACGGCCACCGGGCAGCGCCGATGCCGCGCCCGCGAGGATCGTATCGCGCGCTTCCGTGCCGAACGCGTCATACAGCGGCGTTTCGACGAAGCCGGGCGCGACGACGTTCACGCGAATCGGCTTCAATTCGAGCGCGAGCGACTGCGCCAGCGCCTCGACGCCGCGCACGGCGGCGGCAATGACGGACGTGCCGTGTGCGGCCGGACGATCCGACAGTTGCCCGCCGGTCAGCACGATCGAGCCGGTGGCGGGCATCAGCGGCAACGCGGCCCGGATCGCGTAGACCGGCCCGGCGATCCGCTCCTGCAGCGCGACGAGCAAGTGATCGGGATCGGTCTCGTTCAGCTTGCCGGCAATGAAGCGGCCGGCGGTAATGACCAGGTGATCGACGCGCGCGATCGCGTCGAAGACGGCCTGCACCGCATGCCGGTCCGCGATGTCGGCCACTGCGATGCGCGCGCCGCCGATCGCTTGCGCGGCAGCCTCGAGCTTCGCGCGGGTCCGGCCGACCAGCGTGACGCTCGCGCCGTTCGCCTTCGCGGCGGCCGCCGCCTCGAGGCCGATTCCGGAGCTCCCGCCGAATACCACGACGTGCGCACCGTCCAGTGCAGAAGATTGCGTTGCCTCGTTCATGTCGACTCCTCATCAGGGGTTGAAGGTTCACGAACGTTAGGCCATTCCCTGTTGCGCAGGAACGTGGGAGACTTGAATAAGCTTCATGCCATAAAGGAATAAGATGGATTCGCTGCGAGCCATGCGCGTGTTCGTCCGCGCGATCGAACTCGGCAATTTCTCGGCGGTCGCGCGCGAGGAAGGCACCGGCCAGCCGACGATCAGCAAGATCGTCGCCGCGTTCGAACAGGAACTGGGCGTTCGCCTCCTCGAACGCTCGACCACGAGCCTCGCGCCCACCGACGAAGGGCGCCGGTTCTACGATCGCTGCAAGCGCGTAATCGACGAATATGCGAGCGCGGTCGCCGAGGTGCGCGGGCAAACGGTGCGGCCGGTCGGCAAGCTGGTCGTCAACGTGCCGCTCGGGCTGGGCGAGCTGAGGCTGAACGCGCTCGTGCTCGAATTCCTCGCCGCGTGGCCGGAGATCGAGGTCGAGCTGCAATTGACCGACCGCGTGATCGACCTGGTCGAAGAAGGCGTCGATGTCGCCATTCGCCTCGGCCACCTGCTGCCGCCGGATGCCGTGGCGCGCCACATCGCGTCGTCGCCGCGCCTGCTGGTCGCCACGCCGGGGTACGTGTCGCAGGCGCCGAAACTCCGCCGGCCGGAAGACCTGGCCAGGCACGAATATGTCGGCTACGCACGCGCGGACATCGGCAACGAACTGACCTTCGCCCGCGGCGACGAGCAGGTCGTCGTTCCAGTACACGGCCGGTATCGCGTGAACAGCTCGATGGCGCTGCGGGAGTGCTTCCTGGCGGGAAACGCGGTAGGCAGCGGGCCCGCGTGGCTCGTTCAGGACCTGATCGAGAGCGGGCGGCTCGTGCGGTTGCTGCCGAAGTGGGGCATGGTGCCGCCGCACGAACTGCACCTCGTGTACGCGTCGCGCCGCTATCTGCCGCTCCGGACCCGCACGTTCCTGCAGTTCATGGAGCGGCGGATTCCCGAGCTACCCGGGTTCCGGACGACCACCGCCCCGACCACCACCCCGACCGCGCCCGCGTCGCGGCAGGCCCGCTGACGGACGGACGCTGCGTTCACGGCCGCCCGGGTGCCGATCCGCCACCGTTTTCCCGATTCGTCGAATCCCCGCTATTGCAGCGCCCCTGACGGCGGCGGCGGGCCGTTCGGCTAAAATGCCGCACTTTCCACCTTGTCCGGCCCGCTCGCCATGCAACCCGCCTCCCCCGCCCAACCCGCCGCCCACGGCGCCGACGCCGCCGATTCGGCCCGCGACCTCGTCTACGGCCCGAACGACCGGCCGGCGCCGATGGTCGCCTTCGTCGCCGCGCTGCAGCACCTGCTGGCGATCATCGTGCCGATCGTCACGCCCGGCCTGCTGATCTGCCAGGCGCTCGGCGTGTCCAGCCGGGATACGACCCTTATCGTGTCGATGTCGCTGGTCATTTCCGGCATCGCCACCTTCGTCCAGTGCAAGCGCTTCGGCCCGCTGGGCGCCGGCCTGCTGATCGTCCAGGGCACCAGCTTCAACTTCGTCGGCCCGCTGATCGCCGGCGGCAGCCTGATGGTCAAGCAAGGCACGCCGGTCGAAACCGTGATGGCCGCGATCTTCGGCGTCGTGATTGCCGGGTCGTTCGTCGAGATGGGCGTGTCGCGCATCCTGCCGTTCGTGAAGCGCCTGATCACGCCGCTCGTCACCGGCATCGTCGTGCTGCTGATCGGCCTCACGCTGATCAAGGTCGGCCTCATCAGCATGGGCGGCGGCTATGGCGCGATGGCCAAGGGCACGTTCGCAAGCGCGGAGAACCTGACGCTATCGGGCCTCGTGCTCGGCACGATCATCCTGCTGAACCGCGTGCCGATCGTGTGGGTGCGCAGCACCGCGCTGGTCATCGCGCTCGTCATCGGCTATCTCGCGGCCGCGTTCCTCGGCCGCCTCGACTTCACCGGCATGCACCAGGCCGCGCTGTTCCAGGTCCCGACGCCGCTGCACTTCGGCATCGGCTTCTCGTGGTCGCTGTTCGTGCCGATGCTGATCATCTACCTCGTCACGTCGCTCGAAGCGATCGGCGACGTCACAGCCACCAGCAAGATCTCGAACGAGCCGGTCGAAGGCCCGGTGTGGATGCAACGGATCAAGGGCGGCGTGCTCGTCAACGGCGCGAACTCGCTGCTGGCCGGCGTGTTCAATACGTTCCCGAGCTCCGTGTTCGCGCAGAACAACGGCGTGATCCAGATCACCGGCGTCGCGAGCCGCTACGTCGGCATCTGGATCGCGGGGATGCTCGTGGTGCTCGGCCTGTTCCCGGTCGTCGCCGGCGTGCTGCAGGCCGTGCCGGAGCCCGTGCTCGGCGGCGCGGCGATGGTGATGTTCGGCGCGGTGGCCGCATCGGGCATCAACATCCTCGCGGGCGTCCATCTCGATCGTCGCGCACTGCTGATCATCGCGGTGTCGCTCGCGCTCGGCCTCGGCGTGTCGCAGGTGCCGGACATCCTCAACAGCCTGCCGCACGCGCTGAAGAACGTGCTGGAATCGGGTGTGGCAACGGGCGGCATCTGCGCGCTCGTGATGAACTGGTTCCTGCCGGAAAAGAAGTAAGCGCATGAACCGCGCGACGCGCGGTGCGCCTGACGGGCCGCACCGCGTGTCGTACCAGCCAGCCCCCGCGGTTGCCGGTTCCGGCAACGCGATCGGCGCTTCGCCAACTGGTCGATTCCGCCTCCCCCCATTGCCCCGGCTGCACGCGGCGGCGCATCACGCTCAAAACCGATTGCAGAAATCGCGGCACCAGGCGCTTGAGCAGCAGCCGCGTGGCCGTGATGTTGACGTTCACCCGATTGACGACCGCGTCGTCCGGCTCGTCCGGGAACGTGCCGTCGGCGCTCAAAGGTCAAACCCGGTCAGGTCGCCTTGGCCGATCGATTCGTGCTGGTTAGAATCACGGCATGCCCCAAGCCCCCGCCCCCAACACCGCCCCCGAAACGAGCGCCGTCCCGGTCAAGGAACGCGCGACCATCGTCTGCTACCGCGGCGAACACGTCCTGCTCGTCGCCCGCGCGGCGTCGCGCTGGGCCCTTCCTGGCGGCACGATCAAGCGCGGGGAAACGCCGCTCGAAGCCGCACATCGCGAGTTGTGCGAAGAAACCGGCATGACCGGCCAGCCTCTCGTGTACTCGATGCAGTTCACCGGGCTCGCCAAGATCCATCACGTGTTCTTCGCGGAAGTCGCCCCGGACCAGACGCCGCAGGCGAACAACGAGATCGAGAAATGCAAGTGGTTTCCGATCGACAGCGTCGACGGATTGCGCGCAAGCATTCCGACGAAGCGAATCGTCGAACTCGTTTATCAACACGAAATCACCAAGGCGTAGCGCGCGACGGACGAGTGCACGCCTGAGCCGGCGGCCGGCTCAAGTCGTTTTTCGTGGATCGGCGGACGCGCGGGCGCTCAGTGCGCGCGCTTTCTGCGTAGTTCGCGTGTGGAATAGACGACGAGGAAGATGCCCAGCATCGCGGCGCCGGACGCCATGAAGTCGTTTGCGCCTCCCGAATGGCGCAGGGCTTCGGGGAAAATGCCGAGACTCAATCCGGCGACAGCAAGAAGCAATCCTGCCGCCACGCCCCAGATCGGTCCGGTGGTCTTGTCGGTTTTGTTTTTCATACAGCACCCGTCTACAGTCATTCCTTGGCCGGCATCGGTAAAAAGCTCCACGCCTGCCGCCAGCGCACCCACTATAGCCGGGAAACAATTCACGGCGCTTCAGGGCTTTCACCGATCAAGTTTTCCCGGCCGCGGCCGCCCGCCTCCGGCCCGCGCGCCGCGCCTGTCCGCCGATCGATTTCACGCTGTCGCCCCAGGCGTAATCGAGTGTAATTGAACCGCCCCTCCAAACTGCCTAATTTCCACCTGTACATTCGGCGCGCCGATGCAACCCGCTCGATCGCCCCGAAGGATCCGCGAGCTTTGCGCATCAACCCGGCACCTGTCCGGAACAGGGCAATTCAGAAAATCGGCACCTTAACCCGGCCTCCGATCCGAGGCGGGGATTCGCGCCACACCGCGCGCGAATCCCTGCCGGCCCCGATATAACACACCGCACGTTCTCAACCGGAGATGGAAATGATCAACATTCAGGACTCCCGAGTCATCAAGTACGACAACGACAAGAAGAGCGTCACTGTCTATCGCGATTTCAAGAACACCAATCTCTGGTATATCGTGCCGAAGCCCCAGCTGGCCACCCAGACCGTCGACGGCATCACGCTCCCCGCTTTCTCGCTGACCGAGTTCAGGACGAACAGCGGCTCGGCCGGCACGGTGACGTTCACGGCCGAGCTCGTGATCGACCAGGAGGCCTACCAGGCCGTGAAGAACGCCCTGGGCCAGGGCATCGAATTCGGCCAGTTCACGTGGAACGACGCCCAGGCTTTCCTGACGCTCACGCTCCCGTCCGGCCAGCCGGACACGCAGATCAACGTGACGCCGTCCAACTTCGGCAGCAACGCGGCGACGTTCATCATCGACCTGAAAACCGCCGCCGACGTCAAGACGATCCGCGACATCTTCGACACGGGCGTCGGCCTGTCGACCTGGTCGATCCAGTACGTCGCCACGACGCTGAGCCAGTTGCCGGCCGTCAAGGCCACCGTGACCTACGACTGCGCCATCGCCGCCAGCTACCAGAAGACGGTCCAGATCGACCGCAACGTCTGGGGCAGCGAGACCGGGCGGCGCACGACGATCCGCGAATACATGCAGAAGTCGGATTCCGGCAAGGTCAAACTCGATTGGTCGGTGCAGCCGTCGGACGAGTTCCGGCAACGCGTCCACGACTGGGCGTTCACGACGCTCGAGGGGCTGGTCCAGGCAGCCGCGGACGACGTCGCGCGCCGCCTCGGCGCGAGCGCGGCCGACGATTTCAGCATCAACTCCATCGGCTCGTTCACGCGCGTCTACGAGGAAAACGAGGTCATCGACTGGACGATCATGCCGCAGGGCTTCCTGCCGACCTTCGACAAGAATGTCTGGAGCCGGCTGGACAAGACGGTCGATAACCGCACGCTGGACGTGGCCGTGACGATGTCGGCCGACCTGAAGAGCGCGGGCATCAAGAAGGTCACCGTGACCATCGATTATCCGGGCAAGGGTCAGGCGGAATCCAACGCATTCACGGCCACCAGCGCCAATACGTGGTCCTACCATTCCAACGGCTTCTTCGACGCCGGCAAGAAATTCGTTTCGGAATACACGTACTGGTACCAGGTCGAGCCCGAAAGCGGCGATGGCTTCACGTCGCCGAAGCTCAAGAGCAGCAGCAACCAGCTTCAGATCTCCAACACCGACCTCGGCTACCAGCAAGCCGAGTTCATCTGCTCGAACATCGCGTTCGCGTCGGAAAACCCGAAGAACGAGGTCGACTTCGTGCTGATCGACTTCACGTACCTGCCGACCGCCGACGGCAAGCTGTACGTCGATCAACGCAAGGTCATCAAGAACCGCGAGGCCGTGCAATTCAGGAGCCACAGCTATCAGCCGAGTGGCGCGGCCTATACCTACACCGTCACCTACGTGCTGACGAACGGCAACATCATCGTCAACCAGCCGCAGTCGGCGTACCCGGTGGTGAACAGCAAGACCCAGACCGTCTACAGCATGATCGGCCCCGCCTACTTCACGGTCAACGTCACGAACGACACGATCCCGGGGGGCAGTATTGCGCGGCCGGCCATCACCGGCATCTCGCTGTCGACCGACTACACGGACCAGCCGGACAGCCCGGACCACCAGACGCACAACTTCACCAACTTGAAGATCGAAGAAACCTACACGAGCACCTGGGCATATCAGAACGTCCAGCGAAACACCTCGACCGTTCAGGTCGACGGCACGGTCTATTACCGCGACCAGAACAACACGCGCAAAACCGTGGCGGTCCGCAAGGTGCGTTACGGCAACCAGCCGGCATTCTCGTTGAACCTGTTCCCGGTCGAATTGCCCTTCACCGTGACCTTCGATCCGTCACTGGTCGACTGGAAGGCGTATGTCCAGGTCACGGTCGATGTGTACCGCACGTCGAAATACGGCAAGACCGACATCGATTCCCAGAAATTCAACCCCGTGACCCTCCCGAACGGCACCACGGTCTTCCCGTCGCCCTACTACTACACCTTCTCGCGCGAAGTCGATGCGACGACGGAATTCCACTACGCGTTGACCTACTTCGAAGTCGGGAGCGAACGCGGCGTCCCCGGCCCGGCGGGCAATTACGACAGCAACATACTGATCCTGCCCCACGACGCGAAAGGCGGGACGAAGCCGGTCTACTCGGTACCGCTGCCGGCAAGCGACGTCATGACGCGCGACCTCGCCGAGACCGACGAGGCCGACGAGACCGACCTGGCCTGACCGCCATCCTGACCGACCGAGGCGCACGACCATGACGACCCTCACCTACACCGTCAACCTGGCGACCGAATCCGGCTCCGCGTCACCTCCCGCCCCGCGGCGTGCGACGCTGCTGCTCGAGTTCAAGGATCCGGTCAACGACGCCTACCGGCAAACGACGCTCGTCCTCGACGCCGACACGCCACAGCGCACGTGGCAGGTCGACGTGACCGCGGCCGACACCGGGCAGGCGTTCTATTCCTCGGTGCTCGATTACGAGGCCAGCGAACAGGTCGTGCGCCCCCCGGTCGCCTTCACCGGCACCGAGGCCACCATCGGCGGACCGGTCGAGCCCGTCTCCGTCATGGCGCTGCTCGACACGCTCGACTGGAGCGCCGTCGCCTCGGTTCGGGTCACCGTCGGCGGGAAGTCCCACACGTTCTCCCGCGAGCGGCCGTATGCGTGGTGCTTCGCGTTGCCCAGTCCCGGCATCGTCGAATGGACCGCCGACTACACGATGACGGACGGCACCCGGCGCTCCGGCACGGGCGTCGCCACGCAGGGCGTCGCCGTCATCCCCGCGCCGCCGGCCGAGGTCAGCTTCTCGATCGTCGCGGCCGATTTCGACGCGTTCGCGGTCGCCGCCGTCGCGCTGTGCGTGACCGGCTACGACGGCGTGGTCAGGACTGCCACACTCGGCAAGACGCAGCCGAGCGTGACGCTTTCGCTGCCATTCGCACCGCCGAAACAGACGTGGTTCGTCTACGACTGGACGGTCACCTATACCGACGGCACGCCGGCGTGGACGGCGCCCGCCCGCTCGAGCGACGGCGCGCAATCGATCGTACTCGACGATGTCGGCCGCATCCTGCTGGCCAGCGACGAGATCGACTTCGACGTGGTCCAGACCGTGACGCTGTCCTGGCAGTACGACAGCAAACCCAAGACCGCCGAGCTGTCGCGCGTGCAGCGGTCGTTGTTGCTGCGCCCCGGCCAGGACTACGATCGTGCGCAGCCGCTGGTCGCCGGCCTGACCTATGCGCTGTCCAGCGGGTCGACGAACCTCGCGGGCGAGGCGGTGCCGCAGGGCCGCTTCGAGGTGCCCTATCCGCTCAGCACGCGGCTCGTGCGTGTCTTCGCGCCCGGCATGATGACCACGCCGCCGCTCTACAGCGCGATCACGCTCACGTCGGCCCAGACGCGGGAAGTCGGTTCCGGCTGGCAGCTCCAGACCACCTTGCTGCCGATCAGCCTCACCCCGAGCGCACCCACCTGGGAAACGCGTGTCGCCGCGGTCGACCCGGAGCGGGTCGCGCTATTTTTCTCGGGTATGGCAACGCCCGAGGGCGGCGGCAAGACGAAGCAGATCGTGCCAACCCGGTCACCATTCGAGATGACGCCCGCGGGGCCGGAGATCAAGATCGCGACGGTCCAGGTGTCCGCCCAATCGGTCTCCTGGGGGCGCTACGTCCGCGTGGAAGCGACCTTGTGGACCGGCAGCGATGCGAAACGGGAGAACGAACAAACCATCGCCTTCGACCGCAACAGCGGCGATGCGTGGTGGGCCTACCTGCCGCCGTCGGGAACCTACGGCCCGACGTTCCGGTGGTCGGCGACCTACTATCCGGCCGACGGCACATCGCCGCTGCACAAGGCGCCGACGGCCAGCGACAACCCGAATCTGTCGCTGCCGCCGACCGTATCCTGACCGCGGCCTTCACGCACGAACGCCCACCATGGCCATGGCCGAACTCCACCCGGCAGTGCAGCGCGCGCTGGCGCTGGCGTCCTCGTACGGGACGCCGGCACGCCAGGTCGCAGCACCCGCGCCGGACGCCGCGCTGCGCCACCTGCTGCGCGACCGTTCGCCGGCGGAACCCGCAGCCTGGAACGACAGCAAGCTGGGACGCAGCGGCTTTCCGGTGGAAATCTCCATCGCGTTCGGCCGCCCGGAACTGCGCTACACCGTCGAGCCCGCCGGCCCCGACATTCCGCCTGCACGCCGATTGAGCCGCGCGGCCGCGGCCATCGCCGCGCTATCGGACGAATCGATCGAACCGGCGGATCTCGCGGCGATCGCGTCCTTCCAGGGCAACGCGGCGCTCGCGTACGGCGCGTGGATCGGCGGCCGGCACGGCGACGGCAAGCCCCGCTTCAAGCTCTATGCGGAAGTACCCGAGCGCGGCGCCGAGCACGCGCTGGCCTGGGCCACCCGCCATCTCGGCGACCTGTCCGGCATCGTCCGGCGCGGCGCGTGGCCCGTCATGGCCGGCTGGCAGCCCGCGGGCCGGCGGGCCGAGCTCTATCTCCGCACGCGCCGGCTGTTCCGCGCGGATGTGCCGCTGCTGATGGCGTCGGCGCGACTCGCGCACCGCGCCGACGAAGTCCTCGGTCTGCTGCAGGATGCCTGCTGCAGCGCCATCGAGGCCACGCTGCCGGCGGCCGACTTCGGCGTCAGCATCGGCGCCGGCCCGGACGGCACGTCGACCTTCACGCTGTACGCGGTCGCCAACGACCTGTTCGGCGGCGACGGACGCATCCGCGAAACGGTGCTCCGTGTCGCCGCCGCCCGCGGATGGAACACGCACTTCTATCGCGCGCTGAGCGAACCGCTGGCCGACGCGAGCGGGTTCGTGACACGGCACGGGATGTTCGGCATCGTCGTGGCGTCGGACCAGCCCGCGACCGTGGCCATCGGGTTGACGCCGGACCAGCCCGAGACGCTGTCATGAGCGCCACGCTGCCCGCCCGCGTCGCCGGCGCATCGTTCGACGCGCTCATCGCCGCGCAACGGCCGAGCGGCGCGTTCCCGTCGAGCGTGACCGTCGGCGACCGCCATTACGCGGACGAGAATGCGTTCGTCACGGCGCTGGTCCTCGACGAGCTGGCGCGCCTGCCGGCCGGCACGGCCGATCGCGCCATCGCCCGCGGCCTCGACTTCCTCGAGCACTGCGCATCGCGGACCTGCGCGGGCGCGTTTCATTTCTACCCGCCCGACCGCATGCCGTCCTGGCTGGGCGTCGATCTGCCCGCGGACGCCGACGACACCGCGCTCGCGCTGACGCTGCTCGCCCGGTTCGGGCGACGCAGCGCGGCCCAGGCCGTCGACGCGCTGGACCGCGCGCTGCATCCGTGGCGGCTGCACTACCGTCCGGAGTCCGTCGATCCCTGGGTTGCACAAGGGGCATGCCGGACCTGGCTCGACCGCCGTGCGGCGCCCAATCCGGTGGATGCGTGCGTGAACGCGAACGTCGCGACGGCGCTGACCTCGCTTGGCTGCGCCGGCCACGCAGCCTGCCGCGCGGCGCGCGACACCGTGCTCGACGCCATCGCGTTCGTCGCGGAGAACCCCGCGCATCGCGCACGGCTGACTGCGTTCTACCCCGACCTGTGGGAACTGGTGCATGCGCTGCGCCGCGGCGCACGGCGCGGCGTGGCCGGTTTCGCACCCGCCGCCGCGCAGCTGGCCGGCATGCTCGCTCCCCATGCCGGCGCGCACGCCACCGTCTTCTCGTCCACCGACCGGCGCTGGCTCTGGACCGCGCCCCTGTTGCAAACGGCGCGCACGCTCACGCGCGACACGCCCTAGCCGTCACCGCCCACCCCTTCAACTGGAGAGATTCCATGCCTGGCGTTCATACCGTCCCGCCGTCCCTGTCCGCTTCGCTCTACGGCAACGCACCCGATCCGAAATCGGGCCTGCAGGTCAGCACCCGTCTGATGGAAAGCTACGAGATCGTCCGCCCGGTCACCGGCGCGAGTGACATCTCGACGTTCCTCAATTCCGCCGGACGCCTCGATATCTATTCGTCCGGTACCGCGCAAAAGGTCTACCGGATCCGCGCGGACAACCAGTCGGACACCGGCTGGGCCGAAGCCGACCTGGGCGTCACCGCCAGCCAGGTCAGCCCCTACCTCGCGCGCAGCGACGATTACGACAACCCCAACCTCCTGGGCATCGGCACCAACGGCAAGCTGACGCTCAGCCAATGGAAGGACGGCCGCTACGCGCAGGCCGACTGCCAGCCCGCCGGCGCCAAGCGCCCGCTCAAGCAGATGCTGTCAACCCGGAATTTCGGCAACGTCTACGTCAACGTCGTGCTCGACAACGACGAAGTCGGCAGCAGCTACCTGAGGAAGGACGGCACCTGGGGGTCGACCGACTGGGTGCCGATCCGCAAGAGCCAGGACAGCACGGAGAACGCCACCGTCAAGCGCATCGCGATGTGCGCGAACGATCCGGTGCAGCAGTCGCTGTTCGCCATCGGCCCGGACAACGCCGTGCTGTTCGCTCAGAGCGACTTCCGGTTCTCCTACTTCACGACGCTCGGCTACAAGAAGGCGATCGACCTCGCCGTCGTGTCCGATCAGGAAAAGCGCCTGAACATCTTCATCGTCGATACCGACTTCGGCATCTGGCAAAAGCGCGAGAAGAAGTACAGCACGTCCGGCATCCAGTTCGACGACTGGGTGCTGGTCAGCAACGCGGCCCCGGTGACGTCGCTGCGGGCGGTCATCAACGCCGGCGGATTGCTCGAGATCTTCGCGATCGGCAAGGATCAGCGGCTCTACCATACGCGGCAGATCAGCAGCGGGCTCAACAAGGTGAGCTGGTCGAGCCTGTTCGAACTCGGCAACCCGGTGCCCAACACGAAATTCACCGTCGGCCGCAATGCCGCCGGCTACTCGGAAGCGTATTCCGTGTCGTCGGACAGCAAGCTGTATCGCTTCTGGCAGGATCCGAAGACGACCCAGTGGACCAACGAGGAAATCCGCCTGCAGGGCTCGGGCGAGATGACGTCGGTGCCGACCCATGCAACGGAAATCACGGTGCTCGACGACGCGGGTCAGCTGGCCGTCAATGCGCAGGTCCAGATCGATGCCGCGTCGATGGTACCGCTGCGCATCAACGGCCTGTACTACCAGGCCAGCCCCGACTACACGATCCCGGTGCTGTCGGGCGGCGGCGGCAAGGTGGTGATCGAGCGCTTCACCAACAGCCTCGCGAGCCCGAGCTACCACGTCCGCACGCAGTACATGCAGCCGGGCGAAGGCGTCACCGTGGAGCCGAACGGCGCATTGCAGGAGAAGATGCACGCGGTCGACGCCGATGCCGTCTGGAACGCGAAGACCGCCTCCGGCGCCTACCTGCTGACCGGGGAATTCCGGACCCGCGACAACGCCGAGAACATGGCGAAGATCATGCGGCAGTCGATGTCGTTCGGCATGCCGGCGAACGCGGCGGCCCGGAGCCGGCGTTACCTCGGCGCCAACCGCTCCGTCGTCGGGCTGCGGCATACGGTGCGCGGCACCGCCGATCCGTTCGCGCTCGTGCCGGAGGACGTCCCCGCGCAGCACTGGCGGGTGTCGTTCACCGATACCGGCGTGCACTACGACGACCTGACCGCGGACCAGGCCGGCGCGTACCTGCTGCGCTCCCGCACGCTGGCGTCGTCCGGCGATGCAACCCTGGCGAACGCCGGCTTCCTCGGCATCGACTGGGGCGATATCTGGAACGCGATCAAGAACGGCGTCGGCCGCATCGTCGACGGCCTGAAGGAATTCGTCGTGACGACCATCGTCGATCCGGTCACGCGCCTCGTGAACGAGATCAAGGTCGTCTTCAATTTCCTCATCGACGGCGTGACGTACCTGATCGACAAGACCATCAAGCTCTTCCAGCAGGCGTTCGACATCGTCGAGGGCATCTGGAACAAGATCAAGGTGTTCTTCAAGGAACTGTACGAGTGGCTGGCCTTCTTCTTCGCATGGGGCGACATCAAGCGGTCGGCGGAGGCGACCCGCCATACGTTCGACGCGACCTTCGACTATCTGCTCCTGGCGGTCGATGCCGTGAAAGGCCAGGTGGCGGCCGGTTTCGATCACCTGCAGACGGAGATCGACAAGGCCGTCAACACGTTCCTCGCGCAACTGGATCCGAAGCTCGCGATCGGCCAGTACGCGGACGACGTCGATCGCCCCGACCCGCGCATCGACGAATCGACCAGCCACAACGTGCTGCTCAACGCGTTTTCGGACAACTACAAATCGACCCGCGTGCTGGCGCGCGGCGATGCGCTGGCCCTCGCCGCCGATCCGCTCCAGGACCTGTGCGAGAAGCTGAAGGACGTCGCCGACAACTTCGAGTTCGGTCAGGGCAAGAACGCGTTCCACGACGCCGCCACGTACTTCGAGCAAATCGGCCGCACCCCCGATCGCGTGCTCGACCTGCTGTTCGCCGGCACCGTCAAGGTGATGGAAGCCGTCACCCAGTTTGCACTGAGCGCGGCCAAGGGGCTGGTCCTGACGATTCTCGACCTGGTCGGCGACGTGATCGGCGCGATCAAGGCGCTGTTCAACACGGAATGGGAAATCCCGTTCGTGTCGCAGCTTTACAAGCTGATCACCGGCTCGTCGCTGAGCTTCAAGGTGTGCGACCTGTTCTCGACGATCGTCGCGATTCCCGGCACGTTGCTGTACAAGCTGGTGAAACATGAAGCGCCGTTCCCCGACGCCGCGAGCGTGACCCGCTTCAAGTCGTCGTTCACCGCGCAGTGGCTGGCCGAGCAGAGCGGGATCGCACCGAAGTCCGAAGTGTCGCTGATGGTCAGCGCCGAGCAGAAATCGGCCATCTCGATCTTCTTCGGCGTGTCGGCGTCGGTCTGCATCTTTGCCGCGACCATTCTCGACACCATCGAGATCGCGTTGCAAACCGAAGAGGTCGAGGTCGAGGCGATCGGCACCGGCTCGCTGTTCATGGGCTTCGGCTCCGCATTCTTCAGCGTGCCGTGGATGATCGCGAGCGATGCGGGCGGCTTTTCGTGCAACGACGCCAAGGGGCTCAACAACCTGCTGTGGCTGTTGAACACCGTCGTGGGCTATGGACGGGCCGGGGCGCTCAAGATCGCCGGCAAGAAATACAAGATCCCCGCGGAAGTGGATCAGGTCACCGTCAACCTGTGGGGCTGCGCGCGGCTGGCCCTGGGGATCGTGTGGGCCGTGAAGAGCGGCGAGGAACTGGATGGCGTCGAGGCGGCGGAACTGTTCGTCGACACGATCACCAGCCAGGTGTTCCGCTTCCTGGGCGTCAAGGCGGTGGTCGCCTCGACCGAGGGCATCTCGCTCCTCGCGTTGCTCGTCATCGTCGGCCTGGGCGGCATGACGACGACCGCGCTGCATCTGGCCGCGTCGCTGAAGTCCGACGAGGCCGTCGCGAAGCGCCTTCCCGCCCAGGCGCTGGCGTGACGCCGGTCGATCGTCGCGGCACCGGCCGGCATTGACGCGACACCGTGCGGCGGCACTCGGGCAAGCGGGCCGAGCGCCGCCGTACGACCGCGGTCGCGGCGGTGCCGGGCCGCCCGCTCGCGGCGATCGGCGCATCAAAGAAACAGCAGCGCCTCGTTCAATTCCGGCTCACGGCACGGCTGCCCGCGCCAACCCAGCCGAACGGGAACCGAATAGAGCCGTGGCGCGCCGAAACGCGGCCAGAAATGGCACAGCCCCGGCGCGATCACCTGCACCACGGACAAACCGATGTCGGGCCGCGTCTTGTCGACGATGAGCACATCCATGCCGGCCGCCGCGATGCGTCCGACGCCATCCGCGATCGCCGCCGGCAACGACGCGGCGTCGATCGGCTGCCACGTCGAGCGCGCCGTGCAACGCACATCCGTCGCCGGATACAGGAATCCGGTATCCGAAAGCTTGTCGCGATCCCACGGGTGCGGGGCATCCGCCGCGACATCGAGCAACTGGTTCACTTCGGTCAGCGCCCGCTGCACCGCGATATGGCCGTCCGGATGGCAGCCGAAGCCGATCGAGAAGCGCCCGTCCTGCGGGTTTTCCGCCAGCGCGGCCACGGTCGGCACGCCGAGATCGGCGGTGATGTCGAGTGCCCATAAACGCCATCCGAACGTCGCGTACTCACGCACGAGCGCATCGAAATACGGATCCTCGAAACTCGCGAGTTCAATGCCCGGGCGCGGAATCCGGTTGTACCACCAGATCGCGACCGCATCGCGCTCGATCAATTCGAGCATGCCCTGCAGGATCGCCTCGTCGACGCTCGATCCCGCCGCGCAGCCGTTGGGGTTGTGCACGCAGGCGGCCGCCGGCTGCGCACTGTCGGGCGTTTCCGCATAGCAGTAGCTCAGCGGCACGAGATGGCGCCGGCCGGTCACGAGCGACCAGGCCGGCGTCCAGTCGATGACGTCGCGCGCCGTAAAGCGCGGCGGCACCTGCTTGCGCACATCGCGGGTCAACGCGTTGATCGCCTCGCGCGTGTCGAATTGCCGGTCGCTGAACTGCTGAAGGTCGTTCACGTGGATCGGGGCGGCGTCGCACGCCGGATCGGCGAGCAGGCTTTCCATGCTTCCCGTCAGCGTCGCCTCGTCGCCTTGATACACGCTGCTGAATCGCTCGAGCGCCTCGCATAGCGCGCTCGCCCGGGCCTGCTCGTCGGTACGGCCCTTGCCGGAGCAGATCCTGTCGAACCGGTTGCTGCCCGGCACCGCGGCCGGGCACACGAGAAAGCCCGATGCGTAGACCTTGCGCAGGCCCGCGTGCCGCTTCGGCATCGGATGCAGATACGCGATCGCGCCGCTGACCGGCGATATCAGGTGGGCATGACGCGCAAACACCTGTTGCGGATCGGCGGTGCGATAGCCGCCGTCGGCGCGCGCCAGCGGCGCATCATTGGTCAGGCGCGGCGCCCGCGCCGCCTGTTCGCGCATCCACGCGGGATTGCCGCAGCATGGGCATTGCGGGCGCCTCAGCACGCGGTGCCGCTCGGCGGCCAGCGTGTCGATGCGCTGCGCCACGAGATGGGTCTGCGCCCGTTCCGATGCCGCGGGATTGACGGCAATCTGCTCGACCGTCGCCGCCACGAGCGCCGCCGCGGCAGACGCCGCGGCACGCGACGCGGCCTGGGGCAGACGCGTCGCGTCGTTGCCATGACGGCGCGCGAGCAGCGCTTCGACCGGCCGGTTGATGCGAATCCAGTAGCGCACGCATTCGATGCACGGCGCGTCGGCCAGCGCGCCGCTGCCGGCCAGCAACGGCCCGATCAGCGTCTGCACGCCGCCGGCCGCCACGATGAGCAACGCCCCGCCGCGCGCCGCAACGCGGGCGGCACACGCGGCGAGATCGTCGCGGTCGTGCGTATCGGCGATCGCGACGGTCAGCCCGGCATCCGTCACGACGTCGATGCCGGCCATGTCGAGCGCACGCTTGAGCGCCGTATCGTCGGCGCCGAACCGCTCGACCGCGACGCGCAATTGCGCGACGTGCGTGCAGGCCGCGTCGCCGTCGAGCCCGGCGCGCTCGAAGAAGCCGCGTGCCGCATCGTCGTCGTGCGGCGCGTCGGCGCGCACGTACCCGCGACGCACCAGTTGATCGAGACGCGCGAGCACGTCCCATTCGCCGAACGCACCGGCGAGCGACGTCACGATCTCGGCGATCGTCATCCGCGCCCGCAAGCAGGCCGCGATTTGCACGAAGATCGCGCCGGACAGCATCACGCGCTTGAATTCGTCGACGACGAACAGGGTCTCGGGCCCCGCATCGAGCACGAGCAAATGCGGTTTGAAGCGCAACACGCGCGAAAGGTCATCGAGCATCGTGGGGTTCCATGCGGCATGGTAAACGAGCGTCGCGCGACCCCGGGGCGCCTGCCTCGGGGCCGCGCGACGGCACACGGCGCAGCCGCGCCGCGTCAGCAGCAGGTGAACAGGTAGCTCGGCCCGGCGTCGCAATAGGCCGCGAGTGCGACGGCCTCCTCGTCCAGGATCGCGGGCTGCTCCGGTATGCCGACCGTCATCACGTTGCGCGGCAGGTTCCAGCTCCCGCTGCCGTTGCCGTGGTTCGTCCAGCCATGCCCCCCGGGCGTCTTGACGACCTCGATGTCGACGATCCACGGACACTGGTAACCGAAGTATTTCGCGAGCGTCTCCAGCGGCTTCTCCAGCAGCTCGCCCTTGAATTCCGGGTCCCGCCATGAGAGCGCGATGGCGCGCAGGTAGACCTTCTGGAACTCCAGCATCGATTCGAGCGTCGGATTGGCGTTGTTGTTTGCCATGTCGGTTTCCCCGAGGTCATTCCATGATGGTGATGTGGTTCGCGTTGTAGGCGGCCAGCGCCTGCGCGAATTGCGCTTCGTCCGCCGGCGCGGGCGGCAAGTACAGCGTGAGCTTGTTTCTACGGCCGGCCGTCCAGTCGCCGTTGACGGTCGGCGTCCACACCGACGATTTGGGCTGCACCTTCAGGTCGAGCCGGAACGGGAAGTGATAGTCGAAATGCTCGCGCAGCGCCTTGATCGGATCGGCCTCGAGTTCGTCGAGAAACGCCGGCGAATGCCACGCCAGCGCAATCGCCCGGATGACGGTGGCACGGTATTCGAGAAACTGTTCGTACGTCGGTAATCGAAGATCCTTGCTCATCTCTCTGTTCTCCTGATTGACGAATGGAACCACTTACGGCAACGACTGCAACAGCGCTCCGGCGAACCGGGCGATGCGGCCCATGCCCGCCGTTGTTGCAATTTCAACTGCGCGCCGGCACGCGTCCAGCGCGGCCACGCCGCCGCATCGCGGATCGGCCAGGCGCAAGTACTCGCACTTCTTCAGCAGCAATTGCGCTTCGTAATAGCGCTCCCCGGTCGACTCGCACGATGCGAGGCATTGTTCGATCCGGGCGAGCGCAGCGCCGTAATCGCCGCGCGCGGCATCCAGTTCGGCAAGCAGCGACGCGTAATAGGTCAGCCCGAGCAGTCCGCCCGACTGCCGCTGCGCATCGAGATGCGCGACGACACCCGCACGATCCCCTTGCGCCCACGCGCGAATGATCGCCGCGTAGTGCCCGACCGCGCGTAACCGGTGGACCTCCGACAGGCGCAGGATCGCTTCCGACAGCGCGAGCGCCGCATCGCGATCGCCCGCGAGCTGGTAGGTGCGCGCGAGGTACATCATCGTGACGCCGAGCGTCGGCAAATGGTCGAGGCAGGTCGCGCTATACACCGCGTCGCGCGCCAACGCGAGCGCGGCCTGTGGATCGTCGTCCATGCACCAGCGCACGCTGGCCAGCGCCGCCATCGTCCACGCGCGCGTGTCGAGCCCGAGGATGCGCCGGTGGTCCGCGTCGCGCCGCACGTCGTAACCTGCCAGCACCGCGTCGAACGCGGCGCGGGCGCGCGCATAGTGGCCGTCGACCCACAGACTCATGCCGCGCATCGCATCCGCCGCGACCTGAACCCCGGCGTCGCCGCGCTCGCTCGCGAGCGCATCGAGCCGCACGCCGATCCCGCGCACGGTGGGACGATCGCCCGCGACGTGGTAGTAGGTCGACAAGGTCCATAGCGCGCTGATCTCGAGCTCCGGGTCGTCGAGCGTCTGCATTTGTCGCAACAGCTGCTCCGCATGCTCGCGCACCTGCGGATCCGCCCAGCCGAACCGCGCCATCGTCGCGTGCGTCAACGTCGCACGGATGCGCGCGCTGTCATGTTCGCGTTGCGCGTAGTCGGCGTTGCCAAGCCAGTCGAACACGCACTGCCCATAGCGGATCGCATCGTCGTACCGCGAGCATGCGAGCGCGCGACGCGACGCGTCGATGCCGTGGGCGATTGCGTCGGTCAGGGCCCCCGCACGCGAGAAGTGCCCGGCGACACCGAACGTGTGCGCACCGGCACCGCGATCGGCTTCCGCGATCAGCGCACGGCCGACCCGCGCATGGTTGCCCCGCCGCACCGCGAGCGGCATCGATTCATAGGCCGCATCGCGAATCAACGCGTGGCGGAATGCATAGAACACCCGATCGCGCCGGTGCTGCGCATACACGATCCGCTCTTCGAGCAGCAGCCGCAGGTGCGCGTCGAGCGTGGCCCGATCATGTGGCGACGCGTCGGCGAGCAGTTGCGCATCCACCTCGAGCCCGATGGTCGCGGCGAGCTGCGCGGTGTCGCGCGCGTCGTCGATCCGGTCGAACGCGAGCCCGAGCATGCCGCCCAGGCTGAGCGGAAGCGGATAAGGATCCGCTGCCCGCAGCCCCGCGAGCGAGCCGTCGGCGCCGCTCGCCATCAGCTCGCGGGCGACGGCCTCGATGAACAGCGGGATGCCCGCCGTGCGGTGGGCCAGCTGGTCGAGCCAGGCCGGATCGAACGCACCTCGCCCGAGATGCGCGGACATCAGGCGCTGCGCGTCGTCGCGCGGCAGGCGGCGCAGCACCAGGCGTTCGGTCGCGCCGCGCCAGCGCTCCAGCCTGGCGGGGCGCGACGTGAACACGACGGCGAGCGCCGCGGCGCGCGGCGAGCGCTGCAGGTGCGCGAGAAAATCCTCGGTCGAGCGGTCGAGCCACTGGACGTCCTCGACGACGAGCAACACCGGCGCGCCGTTGCCGAGCGACACGATCAGCTGCTCGAGGACGTCGAACAGCGCGTGCTGTTCACGCGCGCTCGACCACAGGAACCCCTGTACATCGCAGGGCACCCCCAGCCAGGTCGCGAGCGCGGCGCGGGCCGCCGCATGATCGCATTCGAGCGGCGCGATCATCGCGTCGATCGCCGCGAGCGCGCCGCCGGCCTGGCTGTCGGCATCGATATGCCAGTGCGCGCCGATGAACCTCAGGATCGGAAACAGCGCATGATTCTCGCGCTCGGGCAGGCACCCGCAATGGGCGAACGCGTGGCCCTGGCCCCGCACGGCCTCGCACAGTTCGTGCACGAGGCGCGACTTGCCGATGCCGGCGTCGCCGACGACCAGCCGCGGCATGCCGTGCGATGCCGGCTCGCCTCGCATCGCGCGGCGATACCGTGCGAGCGTCTCCTGCCATGCGCGCAACAGCGCGTCGAGTTCACGTGCGCGGCCGACCATCGGCGCCCGCATGCCGGTGTCGAGCGCATCGAACGGCGTATCGGCGCGCCGCTCGCCGAGCAATTCGTGAACCGGCTGCGGCACCAGGCCGGCGCGCGTCAACCGCATCGCGGTCGGCCGATGGTCCGCATGCCGTTCGAGCGCGAGCCGCGCATCGTCGCTGATCAGGATCTGCCCGGGTCCGGCCAGCCTCAGCAATCGCGACGCCGCGGCGGACGTCGAGACGCCCGACATGTGCGATGCGTGCGCGAGCACCTGCCCGACGTGAATCGCGGCGGCCACTTCGACACGCCAGCCTTCGCCGCCGCCGATGCCGCCGGCAGTCACCGGCACCGGCAGCCGCGCGCGCTCGGCCACCCGTACCATGTCGAGCGCCGCGCGCGCCGCGCGGCGCTCGGGCCGGTCGATGTCGCCCTGCAAGCCGAAGTGGAACAACAGCGTGTCGCCGAGCCGTCCGCCGGCGTGCGCGCCATAGCCGACGGCGATGTCGGCGCACTTCGTCAGCCATTGCTCCTCGTAACCGTCGAGCAAATCGCCGTGATCGGGCCCCGCATGGCGTTGCCTGCCCTCCCCGGCGATCGTCACGCAGCAGCACAGCGTGGTGACCTGCCGGTACTCGTCGGCCGCTTCGATCGTCTCGCTGCGCGGTGCGAACGGGTGCTGATGCACCCGCCGGCTTGCGCGGCTGGCCTCGAACCGGCCGACGAGCGCCGCGAAGTTGAGCGCGCGGAACTGCGCCGCGAGTTCGTCGGCCGACGCGGCGCGTTGCTCCGGATTCTTGTTCAGCGCGCGCCGCAATACCGAACCGAGCGGATGCGACGCGATCGAAGGCGGGAGCGCGACATCCACCGGGCTGAGCTGCTGATAGAGAATGTCGGCCACGCTTGCGCCGTGCATCACGACGTCGCCCGTCAGGCATTCGATCACGACCAGGCCCCACGCATACAGGTCGCTACGCGGCGTGGGCAACTCGTTGCGCAATTGCTCCGGGGCGCAATATGACGGGGAGCCGAGCACCTCGGTCTCCAACGTCGCGGTCTGGCGCGCGATGTCTTGCGTGCCGGGCAACAGCGCACCAATACCGAAATCGAGGAGCTTCGCGTGCGGGCCGTCATCGGCCATCGTGATCACGATGTTCTGCGGCTTCAGATCCCGATGCACGATGCCGCGCCGATGCGCGGCCGCGAGCGCGTCGAGCACCTCCGTCATCAGCCGCCCCGTGTCGACCGCCGACAGCGGCCCTTCCGCCGCGAGCCGGTCGCGCAGGGTCCGGCCCTGCACCAGCTCGAATACCGCGAACAGCCGCCCGTCCGGCGCTTCCCCCTGGTCCAGCAGCGCCACGATGTTCGGGTGCCGCAGCGCTTCGCACAGGCTCGTCTCGCGCCGAAAGCGCGCACGCTGGCGCGCGCGCTCCGCCGCGGTCCGCCCGGCGTCGTCGCGCATCAGCTTGATCGCGACCGCTTGCCCTGTTTCGCCGCAGGTCGCGCGAAACACTACGCCGTTGCCGCCTTCGCCGAGCAGCGCGCCGAGCCGGTAATGCCACTTGCCGGCCAGCGCCGCGAAAGGCGCGGCGGGCTGCCACGATTCAGGCATTCCCGGCACGACGGGGGCGCGGGACACGGTCGGCATCACGGCTGGCTCGTCCGCGTTCACGAGTAATGGACGACCTGGCCCGGCGCCGGACGATGCGCGCCGATCCGCAGCTCGACGCCCGGCACCGACTGGCATTCGAGATGCTCGCCGCGCATCACGCGGAACGGCCAATCGCCGAAGCGGACGCTGCCGCGCCGGCGCTCGACGAGCAGGCTCGCGTCGAGCCCCGGCAGCGCCGCGAACTGGCTCCGGGCGCGGTGGATCTGCACGTTGACATGGGATGGATCGATGCCGAGCATGTGCGCCAGCCGCCCGAGGTCGATCCAGCCCTGCGAGGCGGCGTCGTAACCGGCTTGCATGTCGGCCGAGCGTGCGCGAGCGAGCGTGACGAGGCTGTAGTGATGGGCCCGCTCGCCGAGGTCGACCACGCCGCCGCGAACGTGCAGCAGCATGCGCACGTGCTCTTCGTTACGGCTGACGAAGAATTCGAGCAGTTGCGCCGGCGTGGCCGGATCGGCCGGCACGGCAAGCATCATCGTCGAGCCTCTGCTCACGAGCGCCACGCGCCACGTGAAGTCGCCGGTCGACACTTCGTCGCCGTCGTGGAGCGTGCGAGGTGGAAGCGCGTCGTCGCACAGCCATTCACCGGCCGCCGACCGGACGATCGTGACCGGCCGTGCGGCGCGGGCCGGCAGGATCTGGCTCGGCGCGAGCACGATCGGCGGCGCCGCGCCTCGTATCGGCCACAGCGTATCGGCCGGATCGTCGAGCGCATCGACATGCCAGGGTGCGAGACCGGCCCGGCCGAACCGGATCACGTCGCCGGGTTGCAGCACCGCATGCTCGCCGTCGCGCAACGGAACGCCCGAAACCAACGTGCCGTTGCTGCTGTGATCGTGGAGTTCCCACTGCCCGCCGCTCCAGCGGACATGGGCGTGGACGCGAGACACCGACGCATCCCGGATGACCGTGTCGCAGCGCGCGGCATCGCGACCGAACACGTGATATGCGCGGAGCAGGCACGCTTCTCCGGAAGAACCGTTCTTGAGTATCGCCATGACCGCCCCGCGTCGGATTCGCCCGGATCGATGCAGTGACGCATCGACACTGCCGGGCAAGCGATTGATTCACCAATTGCGAACGATGTCGCCTGTTCGCCGCCTCGCCACCTGTTTTTGTCATCCGTCTGTCAAACCGTTGCTCTTCCGGAAGCGTGTCATTTCGGTTAATTGAATTGTCGACCGCTTTGTTGTTTTTGAACCGAGCAACCAGATGAAAATCCTGCCAAATAAAGTCACACACAGCAACCGAAATAATCAGTCCGCGATTTCGGTTTGTAATCGCCTTACATTTTCGACAGATTTCGAGGGAAAAATCAGGAGGTCGAAAATCTCGTTGCACGCGGCGCATCGGGGCTCACGCGCCGCCAGACTGCCGTCCAGCCGGATGATGCATCGGATTTGTAAAGCCGATGTCACAAAACATTCCCAATCGAAATACGCTCAGCAATCAGATTGATAATTTCTGTAAATCACACAATCGCGCCAGCGTTTTAATCGCCACGTTAATTCACTTATTCACTTATCCAGGCATTCGGATTCGATGCGCGGATCATCGATCAAGTTGATGTAAACCGGAAAATTTCCGCAATGCACAATCAAGCCCATTTATTATGCAATCGCTGAAATCCTGCTGTCCAAACCAGGCCCGCGGCAATTCACGCCGCCATTTACTTCGGAATGCGAATTTGAAGAATTTCGCACCTGCTACTCGGGAGGGAAGGATGTCCCTGTCACGACCGGCGGCATCGCGCCGCGTCGAAAAGAATCGACGGAGGAATTGACTTCGACATGGCAGGTCGCGTGCTCGCGCACGAGTCGGCCACGTCGAACGCGCAATACACGGCACGCCACCCGGGGCGCGCATCGCGGAAAACCGTTGTGGCGGAAGGCAGCCGACTACAACTATCACTCGCAGAGACGCGCCAGGTAAGACTCCCGCAGTTGCGGATAGTCTCCTACCCACAATCCTACCCATATTGGGCTCAGCGGCAATCCAATATCGACCGCAATGCCCTGATGGCAAAGGGACGCCGAGCAGTTTCCCGCCAAAATTCCCCAAAAGTTGCCCTCACGGGCTCGGTTGCGTTCGGGACTCGCCCTGTAAGCCGCGATGATGCTCGCATGCGGTCTGACGAGAGAGTCAATTATGTAAAGTTTTGCCACTAGTGTAGCGTTCGATTCTTGATTGAACGTAAATGAATCGCCTGCCTCCAACGTCTACTTTGGTTTGCATTGGAGC
>NZ_CABVQC010000053.1 GCF_902499175.1 Burkholderia aenigmatica | reverse complement strand
GGTGCGGGCGCCGTCGCGACGATGCGCTCGACGAGCGCCGGCGCGGGCGGTGCGACCGTATCGTTGGCGAGCCACGCATCGAGTTCGGCGGCATCGTCCAGCGCCGCCAATGCGTCGCCCGGATGCGCGCGCGCCCAGGCCTCGGCGGCCGCGCGCTCGCCGTCCGGCCAGCGCCGCGCATCCGAGCCGTACGCGGCGACGATGGTACGAAATCGTTCGGGTGTCATCGGATGTCCTCGCTAGGTGAATCGCCGGCCAGTTGCGCGCGCAAGTTTCGCCGGGCGCGCGCGAGCAGGCTTTCCAGCGCGTCGACGGTAATGCCCATCAGGTTGGCTGCCTCCACGTTCGACATTTCCTGATAGTACTGGAGCACGAGCGCTTCGCGTTGCCGCGCCGGCAACGCCGCGAGCGCCTGCCGCACGCGCGCGTCGCGCGAGCGGGTCTCCGCCCGGGTGGCCGGCTCCGGTTGCGGATCGGGCACGTCGGGCAACACGTCGACCGGTTCCTCGCGGCGGCCGCGCAAGCGGTCGTAGCACAGATTCAGCACGACGCGATGCAGCCACGTGTCGAACCGCGCCTCGCCTTCGCGCCAGCCCGGCGCCTGTTTCCAGATCCGCAAGAACGTCTCCTGGGCGACGTCCTCGGCTTCCGTGCGGTCGCCGAGCATGCGCGTCGCGAGCGCGAGCAGCCGCGGCAGCTTGCGCGCGACGAGCATGCGCACGGCCGACGCGTCGCGCGCGCCGACCCGTGCCACCAGTGCCGCGTCCGGATCGCCGTCGCTCAACGCGGGGCGCTCCAGCGCAACGCGCGTCTGTGCCGCGGCGCGATCGTCGATGCGCCCGCCGGCAGACTGAAGTTCATCGTCATGCTCTCCTTGCATGCGCCGCGCCATTACCCGGCCCCGCCACACCGGCGGTTCGGAATCGCCGCACGTATCGCGCACGGCATCGGCAAGATCCGTTTCATCGACATCCGTTTCAGGCCGCATGGCGATCGTGTCGATCGGGTGCCGGCCGCCCGGACGCGTTCGCGTGAGCGGCGGCCGGCGCGCTCAATATACGACGACCGGCGCGGGCCGGTAATAGGCCGGGCGCGCCGGCACGACGACACAGCCGGCCAGCACGATGGCTGCGGCCGCCAGGATCACCACGGTTCGAAAAGGCATGGCTGCGACTCATGACGTTGCGGGAAGAAGCCGCCGTGCCGGCACCGCGTGCCGTCCGGCGGCATGCGCATCAGGCCCAGTGACCCGGAACCCAGCGCCACGCCGGACCGCGCGCGGCCCAGTGGCCCGGCACCCAGTGATAACCGACACGAACCACTTGCCAGTGGCCCGGAATCCACACGTAGCGGCCCTGCCGCCAGTGCCAGTGGCCCTGGTCCCACACGTAGCCCGCGCGCGGCGCCGGCATCACTTCGACGCGAGGCGGCGGCGGCGCGTAAGGCGCGACGATGACGGCCTGCGCGAACGCGGCGGACGCAGCCAGCGCGGCCACGCATGCCGCGGCAAACCGCAATGGAATGGAAAGCTTCATGAAAGACTCCGAAGTAGCGGGTATCGACCGGAAGCGGCCGTTCATGCGTTAAACGGCGCGGGCAAACGGAATCTGTCGCAATGTCGGCAAAAAAATTTCGAACGAACCGGACGCGCGTCGGCCCGTCGGCGCGGGCCGGATGGCGCGATGCACAAGCCCGGGCATGTGCCGACGCTTGCGCGGGGTTGCCGTGCTGTCACAACCCGGCAAAACTGCCCTTCGACAATGTTCGGCACCGGGATCCCGCTCGTTTCCGGCCCACGCCCCGGCCACGCTTGCGCACGGTCAGGCGGTTCCACATCTCGCGTCTCCACCAACGAAAACACCGACCATGTCGAACCAGGACAACTCCCCGATCCAGCCGAACGAGCCGGCCGCGTCCGTGTCGCGTCGCGGCTTCCTGAAACTCGCCGGCGTGTCCGGCCTCGCCACCGCCGCCGGCGGTCTCGCGGCAGCCAGGGCCGCCGCGTCGAACCCGGACGGCACGCCCGAACAGGTCCACCTGACGTGGGGCAACGACCCGACGTCGGAAGTCGTGATCTCGTGGGCGTCGCTCGCGTCGGCCGTCAATCCGCGCGCCCGCATCGTCGCCGACGGCGAGCCGCCGCGCACCGTGCACGGCGTCCAGCGCCTGTACACCGACGGCCTGAACGGCGAGACCGTGTTCGCGTACCACGCGCGCGTGCACGGGCTGAAGCCGAATACGCGCTACCGCTACGAGATTACGGCCGACAACGACAGCAACGCCGCGCAGCCGTTCTCCGCGAATTTCTCGACCGCGCCGCGCGGCCGCGCGCCGTTCCGCTTCACGAGCTACGGCGATCTCGCGACGCCGAACGGCGCGTGGGTGCTGTCGTCGCCGCAAAGCCGCTTCGCGGTGCAGGCGGTCGAGCAGTTCCAGCCGCTGTTCCACCTGCTGAACGGCGACCTCTGCTACGCGAACCTGAACCCCGCGCACCAGCCCGAGGTGTGGCGTGATTTCGGCAACAACAACCAGACGTCGGCCGCCAATCGTCCGTGGATGCCGTGCCCCGGCAATCACGAGATCGAGTTCAACAACGGCCCGCAGGGGCTCGACTCGTATCTCGCGCGCTATACGCTGCCGGAGAACGGCACACGCTTCCCGGGCCGCTGGTACAGCTTCCGCGTGAGCTCGGTGCTGTTCGTGTCGCTCGACGCCGACGACGTCGTGTACCAGGACGCCGCCGCGTTCGTCGGCGGCCCCGCGCCGCTCGTGCCGGCCGCGAGCACGGGCCGCCCGCCGATCGAGCCCGGCACGTCGTTCTACGTGCGCGGCTACAGCAATGGTGAGCAGACGCGCTGGCTCGAACACACGCTGCGTCATGCCGCGCATGACGACGACATCGACTGGATCGTCGTGCAGATGCACCAGGACGCGCTCAGTTCGTCGAAGACGGGCAACGGTTCCGACAAGGGCATCCGCGAAGCGTGGCTGCCGCTGTTCGACCGCTACGGCGTCGACCTCGTGCTGTGCGGCCACGATCACGACTACGAGCGCAGCTACCCGGTGCGCGGCTGCAATCACCGTGCGGGCGTCGATGCGACGACCGGCGAAGTCGTCGAGACGCTGCAGCCGCGCCCGGTCGGCTCGAACGACCCGGATCGCACGAAGTTCGACACGAGCCACGGCACGATCCACCTGATCCTCGGCGGCGGCGGCACCAGCGCGCCGCTCGACGTGTACGGCGAGAACCCGGCGACCGGCTTTGCGCGCGCGAAGGTGTTTACGAAGCCGAACCGGCCGGTGCCGGGCACGGCGCCCAATACGTTCGTGCGCGAGCCGGCCGATGCGCTCGAGGATGCGATCTGGTCCGCGCGGCGCGATACCGGCACCGGCTACGGGATCGCCGTGTTCGACTACGAGCCGGGCAAGCCGGACGGACACACGACGATCACGATGCGCTACTACCACGCACCGGGCGCCGACCAGCACCCGACCGCCGACTACGAGCTGTTCGAGACGATCGAACTGAGCAAGAAGCGGAACGAACGCTGATCGGGCGGGCGCCCGCTGCAACGGGCGCCTGCTGCGGCACACGCGCGACTCGTTGCATGCGCAACGTTACGGGGCAATCAGGATGCCGCGGTTCGCGAAATAGCGGTCGAACATCGCGCGCGGCATCGCTACGTTCTGCTGCGTGCGTACGTCGAACCCGGACGGGTTGTGGAACAACCAGTCGCCAGTGTCGCGGTTCGCGCCGAACACCAGCACCATATGCCCGCCGCGCGACGGCGGCTCGAACCCGTCGTGCCGGATGCCGGGATGAACCGATGCCATCAGCATGTGGCCGTCATGCAGCTTCGGTTCAAGCGCGGCCGAATCGATCCCTTCCACGACGTCGCCGTCGATCCCATACCGCTCGCGCACCCAGTGGACGAAGGGCCGGTAATGCAGGCGCTTGCCGGTGTCGCCGAGTTCAGGCCGGTACACGCCGAACCCGACGGCTTCGCGTACCAGTTCGAGCAACGGCACGATCGTATTCGAACGGTGCGCGAGCAGCATCTTCAGGCACGCAATGCCGCAAATGCTCGGGCTCCACTGTGCATATTCTTCCGGCGTGCTCGCGCCGGAGCGATGCCACAACGGGTCGTCCTCCGAGCGCAGTTCGCGGGATACGAACCGCGAAACCAGGTGCGACGATTCCCATTGCGCGAAATACGGCACTTCTTTCATGGCTTCCCTCTCTGAAAGCACGATGCGGGCGGCTCGCTACATCAGCGAGAACGTGATCTTCTCCTTCATGCGAATCGGGCGTGCGCCCTCGTCGGCGGTACAGTGAATGCGCATGAACGCCGCGGTCACCACGGCGTCGAGTTCCGCATGCCCGCTGCTCTCCAGCAGCGTCACGTCCGACACCGTCCCGTCCGGAAGCAAGACGCCGCCGACCGTCACCTCCCCGCTTTGCCGAGCCCAGCGCGCGCTGGCCGGGTACGGCACGTCGCGGGACCCGATCCGGGTGCAGCGCGTGACTTCGGATGCGTAGAGGTAGGACGCGTCGGCACGCGCGACGCCGGAAAGCGCGGCGAAGGCGGCGGCGGAAATGGCGAGCAGTGAGCGATTCAACATGGATCTTCTGGTTGGTCTTATGGGATTCGATGCATGCGACGACGGCTGCGTGACTATACCGCGACGGCGCGCAGGCGCCTGTCACACACCCATTGCAAGGCGTTGCGCCATGACACGCGCTAGACTGCCCGCCTCCCCCACCGGCCCATGAAGATGAGTTTCGAATACCGCATCCACACGATCCCGTCGGCCGACGCATTCGATGCTATCGCCAATGCGTTGCGGCAAGCGCATGACGACATCGACATCGATCCCGACCGACGACAGCTTGAAGTCAGTGGCGACACCAGCGGCTGGCCGCTGGTCAACCTGTGGACCGACGACGACGGCTTCTTCCTGGCCACGACACTCGGGCGGACGCGATACACGATGCTCGACTCGATCGGCCGCGCGTTGTCCGCAATCGGCGCGGCTTGGCATATCGACGACGCATGACCGGCGGCCCCTTTTTCGCGGGCTCGCCTGAATCGGCCCCGCACGCAGAGCCGGCGCCCCGCCGATGCCCGCCGTTCGCCCCTCCCTGCTTCGTCCCTTTAAGCTACGCATGTCAGGGCACGCCACCCCGCGCCCTCACCGACCTCGCCTGCTCGTCGAGTTAAGGTGTAAACCCTTATTTTTGCTTGGTCTATTCTCAACCTAAACTGTGTCTACAGTTTGTAGACAATGAAATCATGTCCAGACAGAAGCTTCAGACCGCCTCACCGGATGCCGAATCCGGCGGTTCGGCGGATCGCAAGAACGTAATGGCGGAGACACTGCGGCGACGGATCGTGAGCATGGAGCTCGCGCCCGGCGCCGTGGTCGACGAGCTCGCGCTCAGCGAGGAATTCGGGCTCTCCCGCCCGCCGGTGCGCGAACTGATGCGCCAGATGGCGGCGGAAGGCTATCTCGAGCTCGAGCCGAACCGGCCGGCCCGCGTGTCGCCGATGGGTTATCAGTCGCTGCGCAGCTTTTTCCTGGCTGCGCCGCTGATCTACGTCGCGACGACCCAGCTGGCGGCCAGCCACGCGACGGCGGAGGAAGTGGAACGGCTGAAGGCGATCCAGGCGCAGTTTCGCACCGCGATCGAGGAGAACGACCTGCAGGCGCGCGTGCTGCAGAACGATGCGTTCCACTTCGAGATCGGCCGGATCGCGCGCAACGCCTACCTGATGCCAAGCCTGCGCCGCGTGCTGATCGATCACGCCCGCCTCGGCAAGATTTTCTATCGCTCGCCGGAGACGAGCGACATGCAGCAGGACCTGGAAACCGCCGTCAGGCAGCACGACGAGATCATCGAAGCGATTGCGCAGCGCGACGCGCAGCGCGCCGGGGAGCTGGTCCGCAGCCACATGGAGCTGTCGCGCCGCCGCATGGCCGAGTACGTGATCCCGGAAGGCCTCGACGTACCCATCCAGTTTTAACGGCTGCACCAGACGGCGCACGCTTTCACGTGCGCCGCCTTCCCACGCCGTCGATCAGGACTCTTTACTGATATTGGATTTAGGAATGCATAAGATCACGTCGCTTCCAGCCGACGACAGGATGTGCGGCTGGTACCACACCAGCCGGCAGCGTCAGCCCAGGCCATCGCACCGCGGGGAATCCAGCGCCCGCTGGGCCGTCGTCGGCGCGGGTTTCACCGGCTTGGCCGCCGCGCGGCAGCTCGCGCTGAATTTTCCGGATGACGAGATCGTCCTGGTCGACGCCCAGGAAGTCGGCTTCGGCACCTCGGGGCGCAACGCCGGTTTCGCGATCGACCTGCCGCATGACATCGGCGCCGACGACTACATCGGCGACATCCCCACCGCCCGGACGACGCTGAAGCTGAACGTGCTCGGCCAGACGATCCTGCGCCGGCTCGTCGCCGAGCACGGCATCGATTGCGCGATGAGTGCGTCCGGGAAATACCAGGCGGCCGTGGAGCCACGCGGGATCGCCGTGCTCGACGCCTACCGCCGCGGTCTCGACAAGCTCGGCCAGCCGTACGAAATGATCGAGGGCAAGGATCTGCCTGCGCATATCGGCACGTCGTTCTACCGGAAGGCGCTGTTCACGCCGGGCACCGTGCTGATCCAGCCGTCGGCGCTCGTGAAGGGGCTGGCCGACTGCCTGCCGCCGAACGTGACGCTGTACGAGCACACGCCGATCACCGACGTCGAGTACGGCGACAGGATCGTACTCGCGCACCGCAACGGCCGGATCGCGGTCGACCAGCTGGTGCTCGCGAACAACGCGTTCGGCATGCGCTTCGGCTTCCTGCAGCACACGATGCTGCCGGTCTTCCTGTATGCGAGCCTGACGCGGCCGCTGACCGGCGCCGAACAGGCGCAACTGGGCGGCAAGCCGTTCTGGGGCGTGATTCCGGCAGACCCGTTCGGCAGCACGCTGCGCCGCACGCACGACAACCGCATCCTGGTGCGCAACAGCTTCAGCTTCAACCCCGACGGCCGCCCGCGCGAAAAGTACCTGCCGCGTTTCGCCGACCGGCACCGGCTGTCGTTCGACCGCCGCTTCCCGATGTTGCCGGACGTCGAGTTCGAGTACACGTGGAGCGGTTCGCTGGCGCTGTCGCAGAACCACAAGGGATTCTTCGGGCAGCTTGCGCCGAACGTCTACGGCGCGCTGTGCTGCAACGGCCTCGGCATCACGCGCGGCACCGTGACGGGCACGCTGCTCGCCGACTGGCTGGCCGGCAAGCGCAGCGAGCTGGCCGATTTCCTGCTGGAAACATCCGGACCGAACCGCACCCCGCCGGAGCCGTTCCTGTCGATCGGCGTCAACTCGACGCTCTGGTGGGGGCAGCGCAAGGCGGGACTCGAAAGCTGACCGGGCCGCGACGAGCGTACCCCCGCCAGGAAGCACCATAACAACGATACCGATTCATGCATCACGCTTAGTAGACCATATCAATAGATCGCGCGACGGTGTTCCGTGCGCAATTTCATGGAAGGAGACAGGCAATGTCAACGCATCACGTTTCCATCGAGGATGTTCCGCTCAATGGATTCCACCAGTTGCTCACGATCCGCTCGGGCGGCGGCTGGCTCATGGACGGTTACGTGCTGAGCATCATCGGCGTCGCGATGGTGCAGTTTTCCGACGCACTTGGCCTGACCGGCTTCTGGCAAGGCATGGTCGCCGCGTCCGCGCTGATCGGCATCTTCTTCGGCGGCTTCATCGGCGGCTGGCTCAGCGACCGTCTCGGGCGGCAGAAGCCCTACTTCTTCGGCCCGGTGATCTTCTTCGTCTGCTCGCTCGCGCAGTTTTGGGTCCAGTCGGGCGAAGCGCTGTTCGTGCTGCGCTTCCTGATCGGTATCGGCGTGGGCATCGAATATCCGGTCGCCGGCTCGCTGCTGGTCGAGTTCATGCCGCGCAAGTATCGCGGGCCGCGCCTCGCGATGCTGACGATCATCTGGTTCTTCGGCGCGGCGCTCGCGTACATCGTCGGCAACATCATCCTCGGCAGCGGCGGCCCCGATGCATGGCGCTGGGTGCTGGCCAGCCCGGCCGTGATCGGTCTCGCGCTGTTCGTCGTGCGCATCGGCACGCCCGAATCGCCGCGCTGGCTGCTCAGCAAGGGGCGTGTGGCGGATGCGGACAGCGTGATCCGGAAAGTCTACGGCCCGTCGTTCTCGGTGAAGAACCTGCCGGAAGAGCAAACCGAAAAGAAGATCTCGCTGTGGGCACTGCTGCACTCGGGCTACGGCAAGCGGATGCTGTTCGTGTCGGTGTTCTGGAGCTGCTCCGTGATTCCCGTGTTCGCCGTCTACTCGTTCGCGCCGCGCGTGCTCGAAGCGCTGCACCTGACCGGCAAGTGGGAATCGCTCGGCTCCGTGGCCATCACGTTGCTGTTCGTGGTCGGCTGCATCATCGCGACGTGGATCATCAACGAACTCGGTCGCCGCGCGATGGTGATCCACAGCTTCCTCTGGTCGGGCCTCGCGCTGCTGGGCCTCGGCGCGTGCTCCGGCGGCTCGGCGGTGCTGATCCTCGTGCTGTTCGGTGCGTATGCGGTGCTGATCGGCGGCGCGCAGGTGCTGCAGCTCGTGTACCCGAATGAAATCTTCCCGACCGACATCCGCGCATTCGCGGTCGGCATGGGTGCATCGCTGTCACGCATCGGCGCGGCTGTCGGCACCTGGCTCGTGCCGATCGCGCTGCAGACCGTCGGGATCGGCAACACCATGTACGCGGCGGCGGCCGTCTCGTTCGTCGGGCTGATCGCATCGCTCGCGCTGGCGCCCGAGACGCGCTCGCTCAGCCTGCAAGAAGCCGCATCACTCAACCACTGATACCCGTTACCGGTGCGCCGTTACGACGGTGCACCTTTCGTCAACCCGACCGTTTCCCTTTCCGCGGAAGAACATCATGAATTTCGAAGGCATCTACACCCCGGCCATCACGCCCCTGAACGCCGCCGGCCAGATCGACAAGACCGCATTCGCCGACGTGATCGAATCGCTGGTCGCGGCCGGCGTGCACGGCATCATCATCGGCGGCTCGACCGGCGAATACTATGCGCACACCGCGCAGGAGCGCTTCGACCTCGGCGCCTGGGCGCGTGAAGTGATCGGTTCGCGCGTGCCGCTCGTGATCGGCACCGGCGCGGTGCGCACCGAGGATTCCGTCGAATACGCGAAGGCGGCCAAGGCCGTGCGCGCCGACGCGATCCTGGTCGGCTCGCCGCCCTACGCGCTGCCCACGCAGCAGGAGAATGCCGCGCACGCGCTGGAGATCGATCGCGCGGCCGGCCTGCCGATCATGCTTTACAACTACCCGGGCCGGATGAGCGTGTCGATGGACCGTGAATTCTTCCGCACCGTCTGCGACGCGTCGAAGAACATCGTCGCGATCAAGGAAAGCTCGGGCCAGACGGGCCAGCTGCACATGCTGGTACGCGAGTTCCCGAACATCAGCGTGTCGTGCGGCTGGGACGACCAGGCGCTGGAATTCTTCGCGTGGGGCGCGCGCAGCTGGGTCTGCGCGGGCTCGAACTTCCTGCCGGCCGAGCATATCGCGCTGTACCAGGCGTGCGCGATCGAGAAGGACTTCGACAAGGGCCGCCGGATCATGTCCGCGATGATGCCGCTGATGGATTTCCTCGAAGGCGGCAAGTTCGTGCAGTCGATCAAGTACGGTTGCGAACTCGTGGGGCTGCGCGCGGGCGGCGTGCGCGCACCGCTGCGCGGGCTCGACGAACCGGAAAAGCAGGCGCTGGCCGCGATCGTGGCCGGCATCAAGCGCGAAGTCGCCGCCGTCACCGGAGGCCAAGCCTGATGACCGACCTGCTCAGCGCGTCCGAATACGCGGCGCTGGCCGCCGCGTTGCGCTTCCCGACCGGGCCGTTCATCGACGGCGCGTTCCGCGCGGCCCGCTCCGGCGATACGTTCGCGACCGTCAATCCGGCCACCGACGCCGTCCTCGCGCAGATTGGCGCATGCAATGCGGCCGACGTCGACATCGCGGTCGCCAATGCGCGGCAGGCGTTCGAGGACGGTCGCTGGCGCAAGCTGGCGCCGTCGCACCGCAAGGCCGTCCTGCTGAAGTTTGCCGACCTGCTCGAGCAGCACGCGCACGAACTCGCGACGATGGAAAGCCTCGACAGCGGCAAGCCGATCCGCGAATGCCAGAACACCGACGTGCCGGAGACGATTCATACGATCCGCTGGCACGCCGAGCTGATCGACAAGATCTACGACAACACGGCCCCCGTCGGCGGCAACGCGCTGGCGCTCGTCGTGCGCGAGCCGATCGGCGTCGTCGGCCTCGTGCTGCCGTGGAATTTTCCGCTGCTGATGCTCGCGTGGAAGATCGGCCCGTCGCTCGCGGCCGGCTGCTCGATCGTGGTCAAGCCGGCCAAGGAAACCACGCTCACGGCGCTGCGCGTCGCGGAACTTGCTCACGAAGCCGGCGTGCCGGCCGGCGTCTTCAACGTGTTGCCGGGCGGCGGCAAGGAAGTCGGCGAGCCGCTGGGCCGTCATGCGGACGTCGACATGGTGAGCTTCACCGGGTCGACGGATACCGGGCGGAAGTTCCTCACGTACGCAGCCGAATCCAACCTGAAGCGCATCGTGCTAGAGTGCGGCGGCAAGAATCCGGCGGTCGTGCTGCCCGATGCGCCCGATCTCGACGCGGTCGCGCAGCACATCGTCAACGGCGCGTTCTGGAACATGGGCGAAAACTGCTCGGCGTCGTCGCGGCTGATCGTCCATGCCGACATCAAGGACGAACTGCTGCTCCGTATCGGTACGCACATGCGCGAATGGTCGATGGGCAACCCGCTCGACCCGGCGCACCGGATCGGCGCGATGGTCAGCAAGGCCCACTTCGAGAAAGTGCGCTCGTACCTCGAGCAGGCCGGTGCGGAACGCTTGAAGGTTGCGTTCGGCGGCCAGACCGATGGCGGCATTTTCGTCGAGCCGACCGTCGTGGACGGCGTGAGCCCGCACAGCCGGCTGTTCCGCGAGGAGATCTTCGGCCCGGTCCTGTCGGTGACGACGTTCACCGACATCGGTGAGGCGATCACGCTGGCCAACGACTCGGTGTACGGGCTCGCCGCTTCGGTCTACACCGGCAGCCTGAACCAGGCGATCCGGCTGTCGCGCGAGATCCGCGCGGGCGTCGTGACCGTCAACTGCTTCGGCGAAGGCGACGTGACGACGCCGTTCGGCGGTTACAAGGCATCCGGGTTCGGCGGCCGCGACAAGTCGATCTGGGCGCACGACCAGTACACCGAGATCAAGACCATCTGGATCGACGTACCCGTGGACCCCGCGTAAGCGGGCTGCATGGGATTGCCGGTTGGCGCCGCCCCGCGGGACGGCGCCAACCGGCTCATTCCGTCCGCCATCGCGGTACGTGCGGGCGGAACCGAATCATCTGAAATCGAATTTGAATGTTGAAACAGGCAGGAAGCATGAAGCGCAAGAATAAGGCAACGCTCGCCGGGCTCGGCGCGGTGTTGTTGTGGGCCTCCGTCGTCGCTCTCGTTCGCGGCGTGAGCGAAAGTCTCGGCGCGACCGGCGGCGCCGCGATGATCTACACGGTGGCATCCGTGCTTCTGCTGTTTTCGGTCGGCTTCCCCGATCTGAGCCGGTTCCCGAAAAACTATCTGCTGTGGGGCGGGCTGCTGTTCGTCGCATACGAGCTGTGCCTGTCGCTGTCGATCGGCTATGCAAACAACGGCCAGCAGGCGATCGAAGTCGCGATGGTCAACTATCTGTGGCCGAGCTTCACGCTGGTCGCGGCGATCGTGTTCAACAAGCAGCGCGCCAACCTGCTGGTCGTGCCCGGCGTCCTGCTGTCGATGCTCGGCATCTGCCGGGTGCTCGGCGGCGACCAGGGCCTCGATCCGGCCGGCATGCTGCACAACGTCACGGACAATCCGCTGAGTTACGGCCTCGCGTTCGTCGGCGCGCTGATCTGGGCCGCCTATTGCACGGTGACGGCGCGCATCGCCGACGGCAAGAACGGTGTCACGCCGTTCTTCATGCTGGTTGCGCTGGTGCTCTGGATCAAGTTCGCGATCGAAGGCGGCGGCGGCATGACGTTCAGCCTGCATGCGGTCATTTACATCGTGCTGGCGGCATCGGCGCTGGGGTTCGGCTATGCGGCCTGGAACACCGGCATCATGCACGGCAACGTGACGGTCATCGTCGGCGCGTCGTACTTCACCCCGGTGCTCGCCGCCATGCTTGCCGCTACGCTGCTGCATGCGCCGCTGTCGATCGAATTCTGGCAAGGCGCATCGATGGTATGCGGCGGGTCGATCCTGTGCTGGCTCGCGACGCGCGGCCGGCGCCGTGAAAAAGCCGCGCCCGTTCGGGTCGGCAACGATGCGCAGGGCAATTGCCAGGGCTGACGGTACCGGGCGCTTTCGTCGCGCTGCAACGCGAACGCCCCCGGCGGTCCTGTAAGCCGTCCGTCACTCGCGCTAGCGCGACTCCAGCGCGATACGCACGGCCAGTCCGGCCAGCACCGTGCCCATCAACCAGCGCTGGGCCGACGCCCAGACCGGCCGCCCCGCCAGAAAGCCCGCGATGGCGCCGGCCATGCACACAATCAGCGCATTCACGCTGACGCTCACCGCGATCTGCACGCAACCGAGCGCCAGCGATTGCGCGAGTACGCTGCCGTGGCCCGGCGAAATGAATTGCGGCAGCAGCGACAGATACATCACCGCGATCTTCGGATTCGCGAGGCTCGTCACGAAACCCATCGTGAAGAGCCTGGCGCGACTGTCATTCGGCAACTGCCTGACCTGGAACGCCGAGCGACCGCCCGGCTTCAGCGCCTGCCACGCCAGGTACGCGAGATAAAGCGCGCCGGCAAAGCGCAACGCGTCGTACGCATACGGCACGGCCATCACCAGCGCGGTGATGCCCAACGCCGCGCACACCATGTAGAACACGAACCCCAGCGCGACGCCGCCGAGCGACACCAGCCCGGCACGGCGGCCCTGGCAGATCGAACGCGAAACCAGGTAGATCATGTTCGGCCCGGGCGTCAGCACCATGCCGAGCGACACGAGTCCGAAAGCAAGCAAGGTGGGCAAGGCCGGCACGGCAATCTCCTTCGGGGCAAAGCGGTCAGGGGCGAGTTCGAACAATGTACTGCATCTCGATCGACATCGTCATGAATAAACTGCAAGCGGCTCATGAACGCTGCTCATCGCACCGGCCGCACGCTACCTGCCCTTTTTCGCGCGCGTGTGAAGCGCCTTCCCTGCCTTCGCACGCTGTGCGTCGACGAGCCGCACGAACTCGTCTGCGACCGCATTACCCGCCGTATTCCACGACAACCGCACCGAACGATGCAGCCTCGGCGACAGCTCCAGCACGTGGCCACCGAATGGTGTGTACGTGAGCGTGATGCGCGGCACGATCGACACGCCCATGCCGGCCTCTGCCATCGACAGGATGGTGCGCATCTCGACCACGTTGAACGCGGCCCGCAGCGGCGCGTCGCTGCGCGCGAAGTAATCCGCGATCACCGGCCCGCATCCTGCCTTCGAGAAAATGAACGGGGCCGTGGACAACTGCTTTGCCGACACGCTCTTGCGGTTGGCGAACATGCCGTCCGCCGCCACCGCGACAAAGTCCTCGTCGAGCAGCGGCAGATTGTGCGCGAACGTCTTCGTGCCGGCCACCACGCCGATATCGGCCGTCCCGTCGTCGATCCACCCTTCGACTTCGCTGTCCGTGCCTTCGAGCAGCACCGCCGATACGCCCTGGTGCATCTCCTTCAACGCCTCGAGCGCGGGCACGACGAACGCCAGCGACACGCTCGGCAGCGACGCGACCACCAGCTTCCCTTCCAGCTTGCCGCGCGACAGGCTGAACTGCTGGCGCAACAGCTGCGCTTCGCGCACCACGTTCTGGATGGACGGCCACAGGCGTTCGCCCGCCGCCGTCAGGACGACCGGCTGCCGGTCGCGCCACAGCAGCTTGACCTCCGTGAGGTCTTCCAGCTCGGTCAGTGCATGACTGATCGCGGATTGACTGCGGTTCAACCGGTCGGCCGCGGCCGTGAGCGAACCGAGTTCGACCACGGCCGCCAGGGCCTGCAACTGGGCAAGGGTCATCGGGTCTCCTCATTCCGGGATATGTATGTTGTGCATGATGCGGCAAGCTATCGTGAATTATATTGAACCGCGAACCTGATCGGGCCGACGATACCGGTGGTGCGCCGCGACCCGCGTCGAATGTCCGCCGCGCCGCTCAGGTAAGATGCATCCTCGAACCGCGTGCCGATTGCCTGCGGCCCCGGCCGCACAACGGCGCGGCGCCATGCGATCGACTTCCGGTTCGAGCCCAACCAGAACAATTGCGTGCACCATGCACGCGACCGCAACAGGCTCCGTCGGCAGCGCTCGCTGCCGGATAGGCCGCGACATGCCATTCCATGATGCATTTCAATCTGACTGAAGGTGTGCTGGTCTCCAGCCTGCAGGGGCTCAGCGCGTTCGATCTGGCCGGCATCGCCGTCGCGCTGCTGCTGGGCGGCATGGCCAAGGGAATCACGGGCATCGGCGTGCCGCTGATCGCGATGCCGATTCTCAGCCAGTTCCTGCCGATCCGGCATGCGGTGCTGCTGCTGTCGATGCCGATCATCCTCGGCAACATCCCGCAGGCGCTGGAAGGCGGCCAGGTGCTGGCGACGGCACGCAAGATCGCCGCGCCGATCGCGGGCACCGTGATCGGCAATATCGTCGGTGTCGCAATCCTGCTCTCGCTCAACCCGGGTCATGCGCAAGCGGCGTCCGGCGCGCTGCTGATCGTGGCTGCGGCACTGATGCTCGCCGCGCCGAAACTCAACCTGCCGGACGCATGGCAAAAACCCGTCGGCTTCGCACTCGGCTTCGGCGCCGCGCTGATGGAAAGCATCGCGTCGGTGCCGGGCCCGCTGCTCGCCACGTACCTGATTTCATCCGGCGCGACCGGGCGTGTCTTCACGAAGCAGATCGCGATCATCCTGGTGGTGTCGATCGTCACGCTGATCACGACGTTCAGCGGCGCCGCGCACGCGAGCGGCGCCGACCTCGCGATCTCGGCGGCGGCCAGCCTGCCGGCCATTGCCGGCATGTGGCTCGTTCGCCCGCTGCGGGACAAGATGTCGCCCCGGATCTTCAGGATGGTCGTGCTGCTGTTCGTGCTCGCCGCGGCGTCGCAGATGATCTGGAAATCGGGCGTGCTCCGGCACGGCGGATCGCACGTTACCCAGATGAACAACGCGCAAACGGGCAAACACTAGGGCCTGTTCACGCCCTAGCCGGTGGCGCTCCGCCATCGATCGCGCATGCGTTCTGAAAGCTGCGAAGCGTAGTATTCGCGGACCCGGCGTATCGCCCCGCCCAACGGTTCGGACGAAACGTCACCGACTTTGCTGCTCGCACGCCGATATCCACATCGGCACTGCCGCGCTTTCAGAGGCATGAAATGGAAACCTACGTGTTGCTCGGCTGCGGATTCGGCCTTGGCCTGTTGATCGCCATCTGGGGTATCTGGCAGCTCAAGTAACGCTCGCCAGGCCCGTCCGCGCGCAAGCCATCCGTAGGGAGATGGACGGGAAATTGTAGTTGACGGCTGTACCCTCCGCCCAACTATTTCGCACTCCGACCCACCTGTCCGGCAGCATCGCCTACTCGTGCCGGCTTCCGTTCGACAGCAAGCGCGATCGGGCGGCACCGAAGCGCGCGCACTCGGCCTTGAGCCAGTCCGAAAAAACGGCGGTACGCGGATCGTCGGGATTGCGCGACAACAGCATGTAGCGCGCCGGCGCACGCACGTGTGTGCCGAAGACATCCACGAGCCGTCCGCTCGCGATTTCGTCGTGCACCAGCGCGGCGCGCCCCATCGCGACCCCCTGATGGTTCAGCGCAGCCGTGATGGCAAGGCTCGAGAAATTGAACTGCGGGCCGTCGAGATGCGCCGTCCACACCGGACGGGCCTCCTCCAGCCACGTGCGCCACTCCACGAACTCGGGTGCGCCGCCCCACGGTGCGGCGTCGTGCAGCAGAACGACGCCGTCCAGCGATTCCCCGCTCGCAAAGAACGGATGCTGCGCCAGATACGCGGGCGTGGCGACCGGAAACAGGATTTCGTCGAGAATCGCCTCGGCATGCAGCCGCGCGTAGTGCACCGGGTCGTAGCGCACGGCCACATCGATGTCGTCGGTCTCCATCGCCTGGCGATCCAGCACCTGAAACTCGGCCTTCACGCGAACCGGCACGTTCGGTTGTTGCCGGTGAAATTCGGACAGGCGCGGCATCAGCCATTGCAGCGCGAGCGACGGCAGGCAACTGACCTGCAGCGGAGCATCCGACATGCCAAGCGTCTGAAGCGTGCGATTGATGTCGACGAACGCGCCCGACATCGTCCCGAGCAGGATCCCGCCCTTCTCGGTCAACTTCAGGCCGCGCGCCTGGCGCACGAACAGCGGATAACCGAGCCGGTCCTCCAGGTTCCGGATCTGCTGGCTCACCGCGCTTTGCGTCAGGTTGAACGCCTGTGCCGTCTTCGTGAAGCTCAGCAACCGGCCCGCCGTTTCAAAGCAGAGCAACGCCCCCAGGAGCGAACCGTCGAGTCGCATAGATATCAGTCAGGCTAATGGATTCATTAGAAATCGGCGCTTTTGCGCAGGCTGCCGGAATCGTAGCATTCCCGCCATTCTCCCTGCTTACCCAATGCAAGACCGACCCATGACCGTCACGCTCCAACCCGCCGATCTATTAGCCCAACTGCAAGCCCGCCACCCGTTGCTGTGGCTGAATCCCCATGCCGGCAGCCCGCTGCCGCCCGACGCGCCGGCGCTCGACGCGATTGCGATGGCCGAAGCGCGGCTGGCGCGTTGCGAACCGCTGATGGCCGAGCTGTTTCCCGAACTCGCGGCGAGCGCGGGAAAAATCGAGTCGCCGCTGATGCCGGCCGACAGCCTGCAGCGCAGGTTGTCGCTCCTGGCAGACGCACACGGCGCCTGGTTCATCAAGCGCGACGACGCGTTGCCGGTCGCCGGCTCGATCAAGGCGCGCGGCGGCTTTCATGAAGTGCTCGCGCTCGCGGAGTCGATCGCGATCGAGCACGGACTGCTCGAATCCGCGGGCGACCGCCGGATCCTCGCATCGGCCGCCGCACGCGAACGGTTTGCCGCGCACACCGTCATCGTCGGCAGCACCGGCAATCTCGGCCTGAGCATCGGCGTGATGGCCGCCGCGCTGGGGTTCGCGTCGGTCGTCCACATGTCGACCGACGCGAAGCCGTGGAAGAAGGCGCGCCTGAGACAACGCGGCGTTCGCGTGATCGAGCATGACGGCGACTATGCGCAAGCCGTCGCGGCCGGACGCGCGCAGGCACGCAATCAGCCGCGCAGCCACTTCGTCGACGACGAAGGCTCGCTGCTGCTGTTCCTCGGCTACGCGGCCAGCGCCCGGCCTCTCGCCGCGCAGCTCGCCGCGGCGGGCCGCCGCGTGGACGCGGCGCACCCGCTCTTCGTCCATATCCCGTGCGGCGTCGGCGGCGCACCGGGCGGCATCGCGTACGGTCTCAAGGCACTGTTCGGCGAGCACGTGCATTGCTTCTTTGCCGAACCCGTTGCTTCGCCGTGCATGCTGGTCCAGCTGGCCGCCGGCCCTGGCAAGCCGGTGTCCGTCTACGACGCGGGGCTCGATAATCGGACCGAGGCCGATGGCCTCGCCGTCGCGCAGGCATCGCACCTCGTCAGTCCGCTGATGGCGTCGTTGCTGTCGGGCGTCTTCACCGTCAGCGACGCGCAGCTCTACGCCCAGTTGCTCGCGGTTCAGCACGCGACGGGCGTGGCACTCGAGCCGTCGGCCGCCGCTGCCGTCGGCGGTCCCGGCTGGCTGGCGCAGTCCCCGGCCGGTCGCGACTACGTGCATCGCCACGCGATCGACCTGCGCCGGTCGACGCACGTGATCTGGGCGACGGGCGGCTCGCTCGTGCCGCCGGAAGAGCACCGCCGCTTCCAGTCGCATGCGCAAGCGCTCGCCGCTACCGCACCCGGCGCGTGACACGTTGGGGCCGGCGCCCCGCCCCGTTCCCGAAGACGCGTTAGACTGTCCGGATGGAACAATGCCGTTATTGCCAGAGAATCCGCGATGAATGGGATTGCCACGGTGACGAATGCCGCCGGGCAATCGCCAAGGCGCTGCGTCGGCAGCGGGCGGGCCTGCCCATGGTGCCCGATCGCATCCGCAACGAACTGCCGTCCGGCGCGCCGACCCAGCAGGTGATCGCCGTGCTGTCGCGCCAGCGCCTGCGCGCGCGCCGCGGCAACGAGGAACGCCGGGAACGCAAGGAAATCGACGACGACGTCTGATCCGGCAGCATCGCAGCCCCGGCCTCGTCCTCTCCGCCCGCGCCTTCGCCGCCGGGCGCCCATCCGTGCACGCCCCCCGTGCCGCGCGCATCCACCCCCTCGCCCTTGCAAATCCGGCAACATCGAATAGGGACAGAAGGCGTTTGTCTTGGAATTATTGCCCCGGTTGCAACGATCTTTCACTAAAACCCACGTTTACCCTAGGTCACCCGACGCCTACGATGTAATCAACCGCTTACGACATGGTGTCGAACGCGGAAGCCAATAAACATCGGAGGTCATCATGAAATCGCTCGTTTCCGCAGTCGTTGCCGCTGTCGCCCTGTCCGCCTCGTTCGGCGCATTCGCCCAAAGCACCGTGACCCGCGCTCAAGTGCGCAACGAACTGGTCCAGCTTGAAAGCGTCGGTTACAAGCCGAGCCAGTCGAGCCCGCACTACCCGGCCGACATCCAGGCTGCACAAGCCCGCGTGCACGGCGCCGACAACAGCGGCTACGGTGCGCAACCGGCCGCAGCCGTCCAGGGCGGCGCACCGGCCGTGAAGGTGCAAAACCCGCGCGACTCGATCTACTTCGGCCACTAAGCCCGCCACTGCGCGCCTTCGCGCGCAGTCCGCACCGGCCACGAGCCCGTCCCGCGACGGGCTCGTCGCGTTTGCTTCGCGCGTATCAGCGGCCGGCCGTCACCGGCTGCCGCCCGACGCGACCCGGCCGGCCGCTTCGTCCGTCCCGCTGCCGGTGCCGCTCCCGCTGCCGACCAGTTCCTGATAACGCACGAACGCGCGCTGCGCGGACGCCTTCGCCGCGTACATCGCCGCGTCGGCCTTGACGAGCAGTTCCTCGGCCGACGCGCCATCGTCCGGAAACTCGCTGACGCCGATGCTCGCGCCGACGGCCATACGCCGGTCGCCGAATTCCAGTTCCTCGGCCATCACGAGCTGGATGCGCGACGCGACGTCGCCGATCACCGCCGGTGAACGCACGTCCGCAATCAACACGATGAATTCGTCGCCGCCGAGCCGCGCGACCATGTCGCCGCCGCGCAGTACGAGGCTCAGCCGCTTGGCGACCGCGACGAGCGCGCGGTCGCCCGCCGAATGCCCATGCTGGTCGTTGATCTGCTTGAAGCGGTCGAGATCGACGAACATCACGGCCAGCCCTTCGTGCATCGCGGCCGCGCGCCGGATCGCGGCGTCGAGATGCTCCATGAACAGCAGGCGGTTCGGCAGCGCGGTCAGCGCATCGTGGCCCGCGAGGTGCGTGAGCTCCAGCTGCTTCGCGCGCAGCATCGCGACCTGCGTGCGGATCTCGACGCGCATGCTGTCGAAACAGCGCGCGAGCACGCCGATCTCGTCGGCACGCCCGACCGGCAGCTGCTCGGCGGCCGGATCGTCGAACACGTGCGTCGCGGCGCGCGCGAGCGTCTGCAGCGGCCGCGTGATCGCACGCGCGAACAGGATCGCGAGGATCACCGCGAACAAGCTCGATACGAGCACCATCCGGACGATCCGTTCGCCGAGCATGCCGGCCGGCGCCAGCACGTCCCCCAGCGGGCGCGCCATCCCGAGCACGACGAAGCGGTTGCCCTCGTCGTGCCCGAACGGCGTGCGCGCGAAGGCGAACATCTGCCCCGGTGCCTCGGCCGGATTGGCAAGGCCATTGACCGTAGCGTTGACGCGCGTACTGTCGAACAGCGCGCGCGTGACGGCAAAGCGGTCCTGCATCAGCACGCGCCGGCCGCGATCGAAGCCGAACGTCTGCGACGGATCGGGATGCACGAGGAAATCGCCCCACTCGTTCGCGAGATACACCCCATAGTCTTCCGGCAGATCGCGCTCGAGCCGGTCGAACACGCGCGACAGCTCGACGTCGACGACCAGCGCGCCAACCGTCTGGCCCGACGTGTCGACGACCGGCGTGCCCACGCGCAGGATCGGCAGCCCTTCGGCTGCGTGCGACCCCGTCTCGTGGTTGATCACGATCGGCGACAGGTAGATATGGCCAGGCGCGGTCGCGAGCGTATCGAATACATAGGAAAACTGTCCTTTCTCCTGGAACACGCTGTCCGGCAGCACGACGATGCCGTGCGCGTCGCGATCGACGCGGATGCGTTCGAGCCCGAAATCCCCGCGCGCGATCAGCCGGATCTGCAGGTATTCGGGGTGATTCCTCATGAAGCTGTAGAACACCTGCTCGAGCCGTGCGCGTGGCGCGCCATCCCGGTTGTCGCCGTCCGAGACCAGCGCGCACGACGGCAACTGCGCGAGCACGAGCGCATCGTCCGCAACGTCGGACAGCGCAGTGGTAAAGCGCTGCCCGAGCAGTTGCGTCGACATCAGCAGGCTGTGCTGCGCTTCCTGCACGAGCATCGCGCGGTTCGCGCGATACGTGTAATAGCCGGTCGCGCCGGACGCGATCACGCCGATGCATGCGAACAGCACCGACAGTTTCGACGTGAGTCCGAGCCGGATCATTTTTCGAATCGCTCCGGACGGTCGCCCGACACGATGCGGCTCCACAACGATTCGCGTCGCGCGATGTCCTCGACGGGCTGGAGCCAGACGAGATGCTGGTGCCCGGTGTCGAGGCCCGGCGGCGGCGCAAGCGTGTTCGCGAGGCCCTGGCGCTCGGTCAGCAGCGCGCCGATCGCCGGTTCGAGCATGTAGTTGATCCACGCGAACGCGAGCTCGGGATGCTGCGCGCCGCGCGTGACGGCCCAGCAGTCGAGCCACGCGAGCGCGCCTTCGTCCGGGATCACGTAGCCGACGTCCGCGCCGGCGCGCCTGAGCAGTTCGACCTGCTGCGTGCCGTAGTTGCCGAACATCAGCGCCGCGCGATGCTGGACGAACAGCGCGGTCGCCTCTTCAGGAAGCGTGTAGTACGTCAGCAGGTTGCGGCGCAGGTCGATCAGCTTGTGCGCGACCACGAGCGTCTGCGCGGGCGACAGGCGAAACGGATCGGAATAGCCGAGCGCCAGCGCCGTGAACGAAAAATTGTGCTGCGCACTGTTGAAGTCGAGCACCTTGCCGCGGTAGCGAGGATTCCACAATTCCCGCATCGAGTGCGGCGCAACCGGCACCTGCTTGCGGTCGTAGATCAGCCCCATCGACGAATACGTGAACGGGATCGCGTACGTGGCGCCCTCTTCCACGAGCCCGCCGATCGTCGCGAGCTGCTGGAAGTTCGGCAACTGCCGCCGCCGGTTCGGGACGCGCGACAGGTCGATCGGCGCGAGCAGACGTTCGTGCGCGTAGCGCTGGATCTCGGCCGTGTTCGCGGCCAACACGTCGTACGGCGGTGGCGCGGCGCTGTGCATCCGCGTCCACAGTGCCTCGTCGGAATCGACGAACGTCACTTCGACGCGTACGTGAAATTGCACCTCGAACGCGCTGACGACGTCGCTGTCCGCATAGCCCGGCCATGCAAGCACGCGCAGCACGTTGTCGTTGACGGCTTCGGGAGGGGCGGCGAACGCCGCAAGCGCAGCGGCAACCAAGCCCGCGGTCAAAATGATGAGCAGCCCGAACACGGCGATACGTACGCGCGTACGTGCGCCGATTCCCCTGATCAATCGGTCCCCGTGTGAATCGCCCGGCTGCATTCGACTGTCCTTTTTCGAGTCGATGCGATATCCCGCAACAAGACCATAAAACCTACGGTCGCGCAATCGGAAGAAGCCGTATACGGCGGCGACGGCGCCGCCTCACCGGCTTCGTTGCACGTGCATCAAAGGCCGTCGGGCAAGCGGCCAATCATCAGTCGAAAGTACGCCATCACCGCGTCGCCCGTTCGGGAACGGACCCGTCACGCCTGCGCGTCGCGATGCCCGTCGATGGTGCGCGGCACGCCCTGCGGATTCGCGTCGCGCAGCGCATCGGGCAGCAGCGCGTCGGGCACGTCCTGATAGCAGACCGGGCGCAGGAAACGACCGATCGCGAGGCTGCCCACCGACGTCGAGCGTCCGTCCGACGTCGCCGGATACGGACCGCCGTGCACCATCGCATGCCCGACCTCCACGCCCGTGCCGAAGCCGTTCACGAGAATGCGCCCTGCGCGCCGCTCGAGCAGCGGCATGAAGGCGCGCGCCGCGGCGTGATCGCCGTCGTCGACATGCAGCGCCGTCGTGAGCTGCCCGTCGAGCCGCTCAACGAGCGCATGCATCGTGTCGAGATCCGGGCAGCGCACGACGAGCGAGGCGGGGCCGAACACTTCGTCGTGCAACTCGGGCTGACGAGCGAACCGGTCGGCCTGCGTGGCGAACAGCGCGGCGCGGCCCGCATGACGGATCCCGTCACCGGCCGCCGCGCCGCGCGCAAGCAGTTCGACACCGGCCTGCGCGCCCAGCCGCGCGACCGCCTCGTCGTACACGCGGTGAATGCCAGGCGTGAGCATCGCGGCCGCGGGCAGATCGGTCAGCGCGGCGGCCGCCGCGGCCTCGAAGCGTCGCAGCGCGGGGCCGTCGACGCCGAGAATCAGCCCCGGATTCGTGCAGAACTGACCGACGCCGAGCGTCAGCGCCGCCGCGAACGCGCGGCCGATCGCCTCCGCACGCGCGTCGAGTGCATGCGCAAACAGCAACACCGGATTCACACTGCTCATCTCCGAGTAGACGGGTATCGGCTGCGGTCGCGCAGCCGCGAGCGCCATCAGCGCAACGCCGCCGTGGCGCGAGCCCGTGAAGCCCACCGCCTGGATGCGCGGATCGCGCACGAGCGCGGCGCCCACGTCGTAACCGTCGTCGAACAGCAGCGAGAACGTGCCATCCGGCATCGCACATGCGTCCATGGCATCCCGAATCGCACGGCCGACGAGTGCCGACGTACCCGGATGCGCGGGATGCGCCTTCACGATCACCGGGCAGCCGGCCGCCAGCGCCGACACCGTGTCTCCGCCAGCGACGGAGAACGCCAGCGGGAAATTGCTCGCACCGAACACGGCGACCGGGCCCAGCGCGACGTGCTGCATGCGCAGGTCGACGCGCGGCAGCGGCTGACGCGCCGGCTGCGCGGGATCGATGCGCACGCCGAGGAAATCGCCCGCCCGCACGACCTGCGCGAACATTCGAAGCTGCGCGACGGTGCGTGCGCGCTCGCCCTCGATGCGCGCGCGCGGCAGGCCGCTTTCCGCGACGCAGCGCTCGATCAGTAAATCGCCGAGCGCAAGCAGCCCCTCGGCGATCGTGTCGAGCAACGCCGCGCGCGCGTGCAGCGACGTATGTCGATACGCATCGAATGCCTGTGCCGCCAGCGCACAGGCCGCGTCGACGTCTTGCGCCGACGCGCGGCCGAACACGGGGGCGAGCGCCGCGCCGGTTGCCGGGTCGATCGCCTGGAATCCCGCGGCGCCGACCACGCTGCGCCGACCGATCAGGGAAGCGCCAGAAATCTGCATGAATCGTCCTCGTTGAACATCATTGAACATCGTTGAATCGTGAAAGCGTCGAACCGTGCCGTCGCGCGCCGCGCTCAGCGGCCCCAGCGCAGCACGAGCGGATCGAGCGAGCGGGCGATCCGCAGCAGGCTCGCCCGCGTGTCCGGGTGCATCGTCGGCAGCGGATGACGCACGGCGTCCGACGCGATCACGCCGCCCGCCTTCATCAGCGCCTTCGCGGTCGCGATGCCGCCCTGGCGGTTCTCGTGATTGATCAGCGGCAGCCAGTGCGCGTACTCGCGCTCGGCTTCGTCCGCACGGCCGGCAGCCCACGCGTCGACGATCCGGCGGATCCCGTCCGGATACGCGCCGCCCGTCATGGCGCCCGTCGCGCCCGCTTCGAGATCGGCCATCAGCGTGATCGCCTCTTCGCCGTCCCACGGCCCGACGATCGCGTCGCCGCCGAGCCGGATCAACTCGCGCAGCTTCGCGGCCGCCTGCGGCACCTCGATCTTGAAGTACGACACGTTCGGAATCTCGATCGCCATCCGCGCGAGCAGCGCGGCCGGCAGATACGTGCCGCTCGCCGGCGCATCCTGGATCATGATCGGGATGTCGATCGCATCGGAGACGCTGCGGAAGAACTCGACGATCGCCGCCTCGCCCGCGCGAAACGTCGCGCCGTGATACGGCGGCATCACCATCACCATCGCGGCGCCCGCGTCCTGCGCACGGCGGCTGCGCTGCGCGCACACGGTCGTGCCGAAATGCGACGTCGTGACGATCACCGGCACGCGACCGGCCACGTGCTCGAGCACGCAGTGCATCACCGCGTCTCGCTCGTCGTCGGCCAGCGAAAACTGTTCGGAGAAGTTCGCGAGCACGCACAGGCCGTTCGATCCCGCATCGATCATGAAGTCGACGCAGCGGCGTTGTCCGTCGAGGTCGAGACGGCCATCGTCGGTGAAGATCGTCGGTACGACGGGAAACACGCCCCGATAGCGCGTGGATGAGTTGTTCGATTGCATCAATGGCACTCCTTGCCGCAGGGAATTCAAATCAGGTGATCGCGCCGATCTGCCACGGCACGAATTCGTTCTGCCCGTAGCCATGCAACTCGCTGCGCGTCGCGTGGCCGGACGCCGCATCGAGCATCATCCGAAACAGCGTCGCACCGAGTGCGTCGATGCGCACACCGCCGTCGAGCACGTCGCCGCAGTTCAGGTCGATGTCGTCGGCCTGCCGCCGCCACAGCGCACTGTTGGTCGCCAGCTTCAGCGATGGCGTCGGCGCGCAGCCGTATGCGGAGCCGCGCCCCGTCGTGAAGCAGATCAGGTTCGCGCCGCCCGCGACCTGCCCGGTCGCGGAGATCGGGTCGTAGCCTGGCGTATCCATGAACACCAGCCCTTTCGAGCGAACCGGCATCGCGTATTCGTAGACGTCGACGAGATTCGTGCTGCCGGCCTTCGCGATGCCGCCGAGCGATTTCTCCAGGACGGTCGTGAGGCCGCCGGCCTTGTTGCCGGCCGACGGGTTGTTGTTCATCGCCGCGTGATGCCGCGCGCAATAGTCCTCCCACCAACGGATGCGCTCGACCAGCTTCTCGCCCACGTCGCGCGACACCGCGCGACGCGTGAGCAAATGCTCGGCGCCGTAGATCTCCGGCGTTTCGGACAGGATCGCGGTCCCGCCGTGCTTCACCAACAGGTCGACCGCCGCGCCGAGCACAGGGTTCGCGGTAATGCCCGAATAGCCGTCGGAGCCGCCGCATTGCAGGCCGACCGTCAGGTGGCTCGCGTCGACGGGCTCGCGCCGCACGTCGTTCGCGGCGGCGAGCATCGACTCGACGAGCGCGATGCCCTTCTCGATCGTCTTGCGCGTGCCGCCGCTGTCCTGGATCGTGAACGTGCGCAGTCGCGCGTGCTCCGTCAGCCCCTGGGTTTCGAGCAGGCGCGGAATCTGGTTGGTTTCGCAACCCAGCCCGATCACCAGCACCGCCGCGAAATTCGGATGGCACGCATAGCCGCCGAGCGTGCGCTGCAGGATCGCGAGCGCATCGCCGTCGGGATCGACCGCGCAGCCGACGCCGTGCGTCAGCGCCACCACGCCGTCGACGTTCGGATACGCGGCAAGCGCGTCGGGGTGGATGTCGCGGCGGAAATGATCGGCGATGGCACGCGCGACCGTCGCCGAGCAGTTCACCGACGTCAGGATGCCGATGTAGTTGCGCGTCGCCACCCGGCCGTCGGCGCGCACGATGCCGTCGAACGTCGCGCGCTGCGCGTCGGGCACGAACGCGGTGTCGCGCGTGCCTTCGCCGAACGCGTAATCGCGCGCGAACTCGCCCATGTCGAGGTTGTGCGTGTGGACGTGCTGGCCGGGCCGGATCGGCTGGCTCGCGAAGCCGATGATCTGGCCGTAGCGGCGCACGGGCGCGCCGGCGTCGATCGCGCGCGTTGCGACCTTGTGACCGGGTGGGATCAGCCCCGCGACGCTCACGCCTTCGTCATCGAGGCGCGTGCCGCTGACGAGCTGCTCGACGGCGATGACGACGTCGTCGGCGGGATCGAGCCGGATCGTGCGTGCGCGCGACGCGGCCGGCGCCTGACGGGTTTCGGTGGGAAATGACGACATGATTCGGTTCCGGTTGAATCGGGCGACGGGCTTCAGTCGAGGCCCCGGTCGCGGTAATCGATGAGGCTCGCGCAGACGGCCAGGCCGAACGCCGCGACGACGAAAAACATCAGCGCAAGGAAATAGGTGCCGGTGAACTGCACGATGAGGCCGATCAGGATCGGCACGATGACGCCGACGATATTGCCGCCGAAGTTCATCGCGCCCGCGAGCAGGCCCGCACGGGACTGGCCGCCGAGCGTCGCGGGCACGCCCCAGAACATCCCGCACCAGCGGATGAAGAACAACGCGATCGACAGCAGCACGACGACGCTGACGAGCCCCGTCGCGAAGCTCACCGCGAGGATCGCCGCGGCAGACGCGAGGCCCGCGACCGAGAACATCACGCGCATCACGCGATTCGGCGCGCCGCCGGCCGCGCGCCACTTGTCGGCCAGCCAGCCGCCGAACAGCTCGCCGACGAAGCCGCACATGAAGATGATGAAAGTCGCGCCGCCCATCTGCTTGAGGTCGAAGCCGTGCGCCTTGTGCAGGTAGCTGGGCATCCACGTCATCAGCCCGTAGAACACGCTGTTGTAGCAGGCCCAGCTCGCGAACATGAACAGCACGGAACGGTCGCGCAGCAGCTCGCGAAACGGCACGCTCGCCTTCGGCTCGCCGGCGCGGGCCGCGGCCGCATGCACGGTCACGTGCTCGAGCTCGGCCGCGTTCACGCCGGCATGCTCGGACGGATGGTTGCGGATGTACCACCACGCGAAGATGCCGACCACGATCGTGCCCGCCCCCGCGACGACGAACGCGAGCCGCCACGAGCCGAGGCCCGCGATCAGCGCCGTGATGATGATCGCGCCGCATGCCGAGCCGAGCGGTGCCCCGCCATCGAGCAGCGCGGCGCCGCGGCCGCGCTCGGCCGGCGTAAGCCACGAACCCGCGAGCTTCGCGCCGGCGGGCATGATCGGCGATTCGGCGATGCCGAGTCCGAGCCGCGTCAGCAGCAGCGGCACCCAGCTGAAGCACACGGCCGCGACGGCCTGACAGGCGCCCCAGCCGATCGTCGCGAGGCCGACGATGGTGCGCGCCTTGTAGCGGTCGACCAGCAGCCCGCTCGGGATCTGCATCAGTGCATACGTCCAGAAGAATGCGCTGAGCAGCACCCCTTCCATCGCGGGCGACAGACTGAATTCGGTCGAGATGATCGGCAGCGCGACGGACAGCGACGCGCGGTCGATGTAGTTGATCGACGACAGCAACAACAGCAGCCAGAAAATCCGCCAGCGCACGGCGGTCGGCGCGGCGGTCGAGGCCCGGGCCGTCGGGCGGGGGCCTGCTGAGTCTTCGAGGTGCATACGTGTCTCCTGTGGGGATGAGTCGCCGGTCACGCCTTCTTCGAAGCGTTGGCCAACTAATATATTAGTTGGCAATTATAGAGATGCCTCCCGGTGTCGATACGGGGGTAAACCCGGAAATCAGTCGACCGGCGATCCCCGCCGATCCGCCGATATCGAGATGCGCATTAATATATTGGTCGACCGGCATCCATCGATGCATGCCGGCCCGCCTGCCACCCTCTAGCCTATTCATGAAGTCAGAACGCACCACCCAGGACACCTTCATCGCCCGTCTGATCCCCGCCGATTTCACACTGGACCGCTCGCAGGCCCTGTCCGTGCAGATTCACGCGCTGTTGCGCGACGCGATCGTGACGATGACGCTGCTTCCGAACGACGTCATCTACGAGCGCGCCATCGCGGAGGCGCTCGGCGTGTCGCGCACGCCCGTGCGCGAGGCGCTGCTGCAGCTCGCACGCGAGGAGCTCGTGCTGATCGCCGCGCAATCGGGTACCTTCGTCGCGCCCGTGAAGCGCGAGCAGTTCGTCGAGAGCGCGCTGATCCGCAAGGTGCTGGAGACGGCCGCGATCCGCCGCGCGGCCGAAGTCATCAGCGCGCGCGAGCTCGAACAGCTCCACGACATCCAGGACGCGCACCGGCGCGCGATCGAACGCGGCAACGCGGTCGCGGCGATCGCATGCGACAACGCGTTTCATGCCACCGTCAGCGCGGCCGCGCGGCTACCGCGCGTGCAGCAGCTCGTCGAAATCGTGCGCGCGCCGATCGACCGTGTGCGGCACGTCACCGTCCGCGATCCGATCGTCGGCGAGGTCACGCTTGCGCAGCACCAGAAAGTGCTCGACGCGCTCGAGCGGCACGACCCCGATGCGGCCGAGCGCGCACTGCACGAGCATCTCGACGATGCGTACGCACGGCAGCAGCGCGCGTACGACCAGCATGTCGGGTTGTTCGAAGGGATTTGAAGGTGGTCTAGCGGCGGCCGGCGGCCAGCAGCCGGCGCGTCAGCGCCACGCCTGAGTGAATTCCGCGATCACGCGCGACAGGTGCGCAGCCATCGAATCGCGTGCGGCGGCCGCGTCGCGCGCCATGATCGCCGCGAAGATCCGCTGGTGATCGTCCTGCGACGCCTCGCGCAGCGCGGTCGAGTGAAAATGCTCCTCGATCTTGTCCCACAGCGGATCGCTGCGCGCGCAGTCCCACATCGCCGTGACCATGTGCAGCAGCACCGTGTTGCCGGTCGCTTCCGCGATACGCAGGTGGAACTGGCGATCGGCCGCGTCGTAGGCGGCCTTGTCGTCCATCTGCTCGCGCATCGTCGTCAACGAGAAGAACAGCCGGTCGAGATCCGCATCCTTGCGTTCGGTCGCCGCGAGCGCCGCGACTTCCGCCTCGATCAGCCCGCGTGCGCGCAGCGTCTCGATCGGCCCCGGGCCGCGCGGCACCTCGAACGTCACCGGCCGCGCGGCATCGGCCGCGGACACATAGATACCCGAACCGACCCGCACCTCGACGATCCCCTGCACTTCGAGCGCAATGATCGCCTCGCGCACCTGCGTGCGGCTCACGCCGAACTGGTCGGCCAGGCTGCGCTCGGACGGCAGCCGCGCGCCGGCCTCGAACGCGCCGGCGGCCACCATCGCGTGAATCTGACGCGCCAGGCCGATATAGGAGCGGTCTGCGGCATCGGTATCGCGGCTGGCGGGCAGGCTGGAAAGATCGGTCATCGAAAGGCTCGCAACGGGCTGGCCGGCGCCGTCGCGGCGCCGGATCGCCAAAATGGTACACCAATTCCGGCCCGCATCCGGATTGCCGTGTTGGCTGGCGTGCCTGGGTCTTTCCTGTAGCGGGAGGCCAGCCGGTTCAGACCCCGACAACTGGTAAACCACTATCCCGTCAAACTGGCATACCAATCATAATCCGCTCACCGGAGACGGGCCGGCCGCTGCCGCCCGCCCGCCCGATGCAACAACCGCCAGCCAGGAGCCGCTCCAGTGAAGATGTCATTCCGTTGGTACGGCGAGTCCGATCCGGTCTCGCTGCAATACATCCGCCAGATCCCGGGCGTCACGCATATCGTGTCCGCGATCTACGACGAACCGGTGGGCGAAGTCTGGCCCGCGCACAAGATCGATGCGCTGAAGGCGACGATCGAGCGCGCCGGCCTGCAGTTCGAAGTCGTCGAATCGGTGCCCGTCCACGAGGACATCAAGCTCGGCAAGCCGGGCCGCGACCGCCTGATCGACCACTACCGTCAGACGATTCGTCATCTCGGCGCGGCCGGCGTGCGCGTCATCTGCTACAACTTCATGCCCGTGTTCGACTGGACGCGCACCGAGCTGTCGAAGACGCTCGACGACGGCTCGACCTGCCTCGCGTTCAGCACCGACGCGGTCGACCGGATCGATCCGGACGACGGCATCGCGCTGCCGGGCTGGGATTCGAGCTACCAGCCCGACCAGTTGAAGGCGCTGCTCGCCGAGTATCGTGACGTCGACGAGGCGGCGCTGTGGGCGAACCTCGAATACTTCCTGAAGGCGATCGTCCCCGTCGCCGAGGAAGCCGGCGTGAAGATGGCGATCCACCCCGACGATCCGCCGCGCCCGATCTTCGGGCTGCCGCGCATCGTGAAGAACCGCGACGATCTCGCGCGGATCCTGCGCATCGTCGACACGCCCGCGAACGGGCTGACGCTGTGCTCGGGCTCGCTCGGCGCGGGCCCGCAGAACGATGTCGAGGCACTCGTGCGCGAATTCGGCGCGATGGGCCGGATCCACTTCGCGCACATCCGCAACGTGAAAGTCGACGCGAACGGCGATTTCGAGGAAACCGCGCATCTGTCGAGCTGCGGTTCGCTCGACATCGCCGCGATCGTGAAGGCCTACCACGACACCGGCTTCACCGGCTACGTCCGCCCCGACCACGGCCGCATGATCTGGGGCGAGACGGGCAAGCCCGGCTACGGCCTCTACGACCGCGCGCTCGGCGCGGTCTACCTGAACGGCCTGTGGGAAGCGCTCGCGAAGTTCGACCGCACGCCGCCGCACACCCCCCGATAACCCGCCCATCGAGGCGCCCGGCGCAGCGGATCGCCGGCCGCCCGTCACGACATTCCGCGCGGAGACACCACATGCCACGCATCCGATGGGCCATGATCCTGATGTGCTTCCTGGCCAACGTCATTAACTTCATCGACCGCGCGAACCTCGCGATCGCGGCGCCCAGCATCCGCGCCGATCTCGGCCTCGACGCGGTCGGCATGGGGCTCGTGCTGAGCGCGTTCTTCTGGACCTACGCGTTCCTGCAACTGCCGGCCGGCTGGTTCATCGACAAGGTCGGCGTGCGCGTGAGCCTCGCGCTCGCGGTCGGCTGGTGGTCGGTGTTCACCGTCGCGACGGGCGCCGCGCGCGGCCTCGCACAACTCGTCGGCGTGCGGCTGATGCTCGGCGTCGGCGAAGCGGCCGCGATCCCGTCGTTCGCGAAGGTCGCGTTCAACTGGTTCCCGCGCAGCGAACGCGGGCTCGCGAGCAGCATCTTCGACAGCGGCTCGCGCGTCGGCTCCGCGCTGTCGCTGCCGCTCGTCGCGTGGCTGATCTCGATCGTCGGCTGGCGCGGGTCGTTCGCGATCACGGGCGGCATCGGCATCGTGTGGGCACTGGCATGGTGGTTCGTCTATCGCGACCCGGAACGCTATCGCGCGATTGCGCCCGACGCAGTCGATGCGCTGCTCGCGCAACGCGGCGCCCCAACCGTTGCGGCCGCAACCGACGGCCCGAAGGTGTCGTGGCTCGACCTGTTCCGCTACCGCACCGTGTGGGGGATGATGATCGGCCTGTTCTGCCTGAACTTCGCGATCTACTTCTTCATCACGTGGTTCCCGAGCTACCTGCTGCAATCGCGCGGCTTCTCGCTCGCGTCGCTCGGCACGTGGGGGATGCTGCCCGCGCTGCTCGCGATTCCGGGCGGCTGGCTCGGCGGCTATGTGTCGGACAGCCTGTTCCGCCGCGGCTGGAGCGCGACCGCCGCGCGCAAGACCTGCCTCGTGATCGGGATGCTGCTGTCTTCGTCGATCGCGCTGTCGGCGTTCGTCGAAAACGTGTGGGCCTGCCTCGGCCTGTTTGCGCTGGCTTATGCGAGCCTGTCGTTCGCGGGCGCCAACGTGTGGACGCTCGTCGGCGAAGTCGCACCGACGCCCGCGCATGTCGCGTCGCTCGGCGGCATCCAGAACTTCGCGGGCAACCTCGCGGGGATCTTCATCACGACGTTCACGGGCGTGATGCTGTCGATCACGAAGGGCTCGTTCGTCGTGCCGCTCGCGGTGGCCGGCGCGTTGTGCGTGGTCGGCGCGCTGTCGTACCTGTTCATCGTCGGCAAGGTCGAGCCGTTGCCGCCGCTGCGCGGCGCGGCGAACGGGCAGACCGTCGAGCCGAACGCGGCCTGACACAACGGGAAAGCGCGGCCGACGCGCCTGCGCTTTCCTTTTCGGGCCGCGCATCGGACAATGAGCCGCGCCCGCCGGCGCGGCGCCGCTCCGGCCCGCGCGCGGCGACGGCGCGCGCCACCCTCGCCGATGAAACGCTACGAAACCCTCGCCCACACGATCGCCGACGACATCCGCAACGGCAACCTCGCCGTCGGCACGCGCCTGCCGTCGTTACGGCAGATCATTGCGCAGCACGGCGTGAGCCAGTCGACGGTATTTCGCGCGTACTACCTGCTCGAACAGTGGGGGCTGATCCGCGCGCGCGAACGCTCGGGCTACTACGTCGCGCCGGGCGCCACGCCGGCAGCGAGCCCGGCTGCCAAGCGCCGCGCAAGCCGTGCCGGCGCCACGCGCAAGGTCGACATCAGCAGCCTCGTGTTCTCCGTCCTCGACGCGGCCACGCAACCCGGCATCGTGCCGCTCGGCTCCGCCTTCCCGGCGCCGCAACTGTTTCCGCTGCCGCGTCTCGCGAAATCGCTCGCGCAAGCCACGCGGCTCGTCAGCCCGTGGAGCACGGTCGTCGACCTGCCGCCCGGCAACGAGGCGCTGCGCCAGCAGATCGCACGGCGCTATCTCGCGACGGGCATCTCGCAGCCGATCGACGAGATCGTCGTCACGAACGGCGCGCTCGAAGCGCTGAACCTGTGCCTGATGGCCGTCACGCGGCCCGGCGACGTCGTGGCCGTCGAAGCGCCCGGCTTCTATGCGGCACTGCAGGCGATCGAGCGGCTCGACCTGCGCGCGGTCGAGATTCCCGTCGATCCGCGCACGGGCCTCGACCTCGAAGCGCTCGCGAACGCGCTCGACCGGCACGACATCCGCGCGTGCTGGTTCATGACCAATTTCCAGAATCCGACCGGCGTCACGCTGTCCGCCGAGAAAAAGCGCGCGCTCGTCGAGTTGCTCGCCGCGCGCGAGGTGCCGCTGATCGAGGACGACGTGTACGGCGAGCTGCACTTCGGCCCCGACTATCCGCTGCCCGCGCGCGCATTCGATCGGCACGGCCTCGTGATGCACTGCAGTTCGTTCTCGAAGACGCTCGCACCCGGCTACCGGATCGGCTGGGCCGCCGCCGGCCGGTTCGCGGAGAAGGTGCAGCGGCTCAAGCTGATGACGACGCTGTCGGCGAGCATTCCCGCGCAGGTCGGCATCGCGAACTATCTCGAGCATGGCGGCTACGACCGGCACCTGCGCAAGCTGCGCGGCGCGCTGCACACGCAGCTCGACCGGATGGACGACGCGCTGCGGCGCTGGCTGCCGGCCGGCGTCGAGTGGGTACGGCCCGAAGGCGGCTATTTTCTGTGGCTCGCGTTTCCCGACGCGATCGACGCGATGGAACTGCATCGCCAGGCGATCGCACGCGGGATCAGCTTCGCGCCGGGGCCGCTGTTTTCAGCCGCGCATGGCTTCGAGCGTTGCGTGCGCGTGAACTTCGGCCATCCGTGGAGCCGCGACATCGAACATGCGATCCGCGTGCTCGGCGAGCTCGTCGCGCAGCCTTCGGTGCGCAAGGGCGGTTGAATCGCACACGGTGCGCATGGTGATGCACGCAATCCACCCGCGGGTTACAGTGCTGATCCCGCCGTCCTTCATGAATTCCCATGAGTCAACTGCCCTACCTCGATCACGACGCGCTGTTGAAACTGACGGCTGAAGCCGCGCACGTCACGCAATCGTGCACCTGCACGAAAACGCCGCTCGCCGGCTGGACGACCCTGCCGCTGTCGCTGCAGGACGCGCAACTGATCGAAGTCGCCACGCTCGCGCCGCCCGGCGAGACGGAGCCGACCTACGCCGAATATCATCCGGGCGGCACGCACTACGCGTCGGACGACGCGCCGATCGCCCTGCGCCATTTCCCGTACAACCGCTGCACCGTCAATCGCTGCCGCTCGTGCGCACGCCTGTTCCTGCGCTACCAGGAAGGCGGCGGCTACTTCATCGACCAGCGCATCCGCGCGCTCGATCCGGCACGCGTCGTCGACGCCGACGCATAACCACCCGCCACGGGCATGCACGTGCCCGCCCCGCGCCGGCGCCACGCCGGCCATCTGCTGCGCCCTTTTCGTCCCGATCTGCTGCTTGTCCCACCGCACCGCGTTCCCTACGCTGTCTCCGGTTGCCTGACACCCGTCGCAACGTCTGTCCCAAGCCGCGCGCTTCGCGCCGCGGCGCCTCTCGCGTATCACGTCATGTATCGATATACCGTTTTCGACCGGGCGCTCGTACACAGCCGCGCCGCCCAGTTTCGCGACCAGCTCGAACGCTGGCAGCACGGCACGCTGAGCGAAGACGCGTTCCGGCCGCTGCGCCTGCAGAACGGCTGGTACGTGCAGCGCCACGCGCCGATGCTGCGCGTCGCCGTGCCGTACGGCGAACTGTCGAGCGCGCAGCTGCGCGTGCTCGCGCGGATCGCGCGCGACTACGACGTGCCCGACGACGCCACCTACCGCGCCGCATGCGACGCGCAGGCGTTGCTCGGCACGCTGCGCCTGCCGACCCGCAGCGCGCACTTCACGACGCGCACCAACGTGCAGTTCAACTGGATTCCGCTCGCGAAAGCAGCCGACGTGATGGACCTGCTCGCGACCGTCGACATGCACGGCATCCAGACGAGCGGCAACTGCATCCGCAACATCTCGTGCGACGAGCGCGCCGGCGTCGCGCCGGACGAGATCGCCGATCCGCGCCCGTTCGCCGAGGTGATGCGCCAGTGGACGACGCTGCACCCCGAATTCGCGTTCCTGCCGCGCAAGTTCAAGATCGCGATCACGGGCGCGGCCGAAGATCGCGCGGCCACCGACTGGCACGACGTCGGGCTGAAGCTCGTGCGCGACGACGCGGGCGCGCTCGGCTTCCGCGTGAGCGTCGGCGGCGGGATGGGCCGCACGCCGACGATCGCGACGCTGCTGCGCGCGTTCCTGCCGTGGCAACACGTGATGAACTACATCGAGGCGATCGTCCGCGTGTACAACCGCTACGGACGGCGTGACAACAAGTACAAGGCGCGCATCAAGATCCTCGTCAAGACCGAGGGGCAGCGCTACATCGATGACGTCGAGGAGGAGTTCCGCCAGATCGTCGATCACGACGGCGCGCCGCACACGATTCCGCAGGTCGAGTTCGACCGCGTCGCCGCGTCGTTCGTCCCGCCGCGGCTCAAGCCGCGCACGGCCAGCCTGCGCGACGCGAACCTGCGCGTGTCCGCCCAGGCGGCACGCCATCCGGCCTTCGCGCGCTGGCTCGCCCGCAATGTCGCCGGCCACCGCGACCCGGCGCTGCGCATCGTCACGCTGTCGTTCAAGCGCCGCCTGCAGGCGCCGGGCGACGCGTCGCCCGACCAGCTCGATGCGCTCGCCGATCTCGCCGACCGCTTCTCGGCCGGCGAGGCCCGCGTCACGCACACGCAAAACGTCGTGCTGCCGTGGGTGCATGTCGACGATCTGTTCCTGCTGTGGGAAAACGCGCGCGCGATCGGGCTCGCCAGCGCGAACGTCGGACTCCTGACGGACATGATCGCGTGCCCGGGCGGCGACTTCTGCGCGCTCGCGAATGCACGCTCGATCCCGATTGCCGATGCGATAGCCGAGCGCTTCCAGGATCTCGACATGCTGCACGACGTCGGCGACATCGACCTGCACATCAGCGGCTGCATCAACTCGTGCGGCCATCATCACAGCGGCCACCTCGGCATCCTCGGCGTCGACAAGGACGGCGCCGAGTGGTACCAGGTCACGCTCGGCGGTTCGGACGGCTCGACCGCGAGCGGCCCCGCGCGGCCGGGCAAGGTGATCGGCCCGTCGTTTTCGGCGGACGAGATCGTCGATGTCGTCGATGCGATCGTCAACGCATATCTCGACGCGCGGATCGATGAGGACGGCCGCAGCGAACGATTCATCGACACGGTGCGCCGCATCGGCGCGGAACCCTTCAAGGCCGCCGCGAACGACGCGCGCCACCAGGCGGAGCACGCATGAAGCAAGCACACCCGACCGCACGCATCCGGCTGCTGACGCCGGCCGAACACACCGGCGACACGCAGCAGCACGACGCCGCGACGCTGACGATCGGCAACGACGAGGAACTGCCGCCGCTCGCCGCGCAAATCGCGCAGGCTGCGCGTATCGACCTGCAGTTTCCGTCGTTCACCGATGGCCGCGCGTACAGCCAGGCGTACCTGCTGCGCAAGCGCTACGGCTTCGCCGGCGACCTGCGCGCGACCGGCGACGTACTGGTCGACCAGGTGCTGCTGATGGAGCGCACGGGGTTTTCGAGCGCGGTGCTCGGCGACGGTACGGACATCACGGCCGCGCGGCGGCAGCTCGACCGGTTCCCGGGCTTCTATCAGCGCGATGCGAGAACGGCACTGCCGCAGCAGGACGCGGCCACGCCCGCCGGAAAATGAAACGGGCGGCCCGCAGGCCGCCCGTACGATGCACCGGACGCTACCGGCCGGTGCCCGCCGCGAAGCGGGCGCCGGCGTTCAGCGCGCCGCCACCGGCTTGCCGAACGCGCCGAGGATCTTCTTCTCGAGCGCGATGTAGTCGCGGCCGAAGTGGTGATCGCCCTGCGTCTTGATCACGTCGACGCCCGTGTTCACCAGCGCCGGGCACATCGTGTCCTTCTCTTCCGCGCCATAGAAGCACTGCACGAGCTGCGGCGGCACCTTCGCCATTTCCGGCGCGACCTTCAGCGCCTTGTCGCTCGCGGGCATGCCGAGCCAGCCCGTCACGCGGATCTGGAAATCGGCGGCCGGCGCGAAGCCGAGCAGCGACATCACGGCGACCTTGTCGCGCAGGTCGGCCGGCAGCCGGTTGTACGCGAACGGCATCACGTCGGCGCCGAACGAATAGCCGACCAGCGCCACGCGATTCGCATGCCAGCGCGCCGTGTAGGTACGCATCACGCGTGCGAGATCGCGGCTCACCTGTGCCGGCGGCTTCTCGCTCCAGAAATAGCGCAGGCTGTCGATGCCGACCACCGACACGCCGTCGCGCTGCAGCGCCTCGGCGATCGTCTTGTCGAGATCGCGCCAGCCGCCGTCGCCCGAGATCACGATCGCGAGCCGGTCGCTGCCGCCCTTGGCCGGCAGCTCGACGAGCGGCAGGTCCGACACGTCGAGCTCGTCGCCGCTGGTGGTGTCCCGCAGATGCGACGTGACCAGCGACACGAGCTTCGTGCTATCGCCCGCGGCAGCCGTTTCGACGAAACCCGGCATCGCGCGGCGCACGATCGTCGGATCGGGCGGACACGGCTTGAAGCGCGGATCGAGCTTGGCAGCCGGATCAACCGATACGACGCCGGCGATCGTGTTCTCCGGCGCCATCGACAGGATCTGCTTCGCGATCGCGCCGCCCTGGCCCACGCCCGCGACGATCGGCGTGAAGTAGCGCGACGATTGCGCAAGGCGTTCGAGCTGGTGGCTGACCGCTTCGGCGTCGCCGTCGAGGTGGTGGCAGGTCTCCTGCTTCGCAGCGAGATTCATCGCATACCGCTCGGAATCGACGCCGACCGTCATCGCACCGGCCTTCGCCAGCGCATCGGCGGCCTGCTGGTCGGCCGCATTCCAGCCGGCCTCGCGCGAGAACAGCACGACGAAGCCGCGCAACGGCCCGCTGGGTTTGGTGACGGTAACGGGCCCATAGCGGCCGCCCGATACGGTTTCGGCCTTCACTGCGGCTGGCTGCGTGGCGCACGCGGCGCCGGCCAGCATCATTCCCGCGCAGGCGGCTGCCGCCCGCGCGATTCCCTTCTTCAACATCATGAGCGCCGACCTCCAGCCAGCAATGACAGATCCGCCAGCGTGACGAACACGCCGACCGTGCCCGAGGCCGCGAGATAACGCGGCTCCCAGTGCGGTTCGAACTTGCTCTTGAATGCGCGCAAGCCGCGGAAGTTGTAGAAGCGGCCGCCGAAGCGCCAGACCATCAGGCCGATCCGGTGCAACGGCGACGGCATCTTCGCCGCCCCCATCCCCGAGAACGGCGCGATGCCAAGGCTCAGCTTGCGGAAGCCCGCTTCCTTCAGATGCAGCGCGAGCTGCGTAAACAGATATTCCATCGCATACGGCGACGCGTCCGGCAGATGGCGCATCACGCCGACCGTTGCCTCGGTGTTGAGGTCGGTCGTCATGAACGTGACGAACGCGATCGGCTTGTCGGCCTGACGCACGAGCATCACCGACTGGGTCGCCAGATAGCCGTCGTGGAACGCGGCGACCGAGAAGCTCTTCTCGCGCGCGTCGCGGCTGTCGAGCCAGCCGTCCGAGATGTCGCGCAGCGCCGGCAGCGCGGCCGGCACGTCGCACGGCGCGATCACCTCGACCGTCAGCGCGTCCTTGTCGCCGCGGCGCAGCGCGTAGCGCAGGTGCGACCGGTTCGAGCCCTTCAGGTCGAACTGGTCGAGCGCGATATGCGCTTCCTCGCCGAGCTTCATCAGCGTGAGCCCCGCGTCGAGATACAGCGGCAGCGCGTTCGCACGCACCTGGTAGAACGCCGCACGGCCGCTATGCGCATGCGCGAGCGCGATGAACTTGCTGATCAGTGCCGGCCATTCCTCGCGCGGCCCGACCGGGTCGTGGAGCGCGGCCCACGTGCGGCCGTTCTTCGCATACATCAGGAATGCCTGGCGCGACTCCGAGAACAGGAACGACTTGTCGCCCATCAGCGCGAGGCCCGCATCGCTGCATTCCTGCGCGCGGATGATCCGTTCGGCATCCGACAGATCCTGCGCCACGGGCTTCACGAAACGGCCGGGGGCCGGGCGCAGCAGTTGCCACAGCGCGAACAGCGCGACGAACACGCCGGCCGCGAGCGTCGCGCGCAGTGCCCGCGGCGCACGCGCGTCGAACGAGAAATGCGACCACAGCTCGCGCGTGTACGGCACGTCGCGGAACGCGAAGAACAGCACCCACACGGCCAGCATCAGCACCATCGCCACCGACACGAACCAGCTTACGGTAAAGCGCTCGGCCAGTAGCGACGAATGGCGGTTGAAACGGCGACGGCTGACGAGCAGCAGCACCAGCAGCGTGCCGAGCACGCCGGCCTCGACGAATGCGAGGCCCTTCACCAGCGACAGCCCGAGGCTGGCGAGCGTCAGCGCGAAGGTCATCCACCATGCGCCGTCGAGACGGCGCAGCAGCCCGCGCGCGACGAACAGCAGCGCGACGCCGAGCACGCTGCAGATCACCTGCGAACCTTCGAGCACCCACAGCGGCACGAGGTGGCGCAGGATCGCGATCCGGTGCCAGAACGCGGGCGTCGCGCTCGAGATCACCAGCATCCCGCCGACCGCGAACGTCACGAGGCTCAGGAACACCGGGGCGAGCTGCGACACGCGCACGGCCTGCCGCGTCACGAGCCGGCGCCGCAGCGCGCGGCCTTCGAAACCGGCCAGCAGGCCGGCCGACAGCACGAGCGGCACGCCGAAATAGATCGCGCGGTACGCGATCAGCGCGGCGACCATCGCGTGCGGCGGCACTTCGCGGCCGAGCGTGAAGACCATCGCGGCTTCGAACACGCCGATCCCGCCCGGCGTGTGGCCGATCATCCCGAGCAGCAACGCGGCGGCGTAAACAGTAATGAAGGTCGGGAAGCCGACCGGCGCGGCCGGCAGCAGCACCCACAGCGTCAGGCCCGCCGCGACGACGTCGAGGACCGCATAGACGACCTGCGCGACGAGATCGCGCCGCGCCGGCACGTCGAACGACAGCCACTTGAAGCGCGTGACGACCGGGCGCGCGGTGTTGCCGCACATCACGACCATCGCGGCCAGCCCCACCAGCAGCACCGCGCCGGTCCACGTCAGCACGCCGGGCGCGACGTGCAGCATCGCGGCGAGCGCCTCCGGCACGCAGACCATGCCGATCGCCGTCATCCACACCATCGCGAGCGCCAGCGTGCCGCTCGTGAACACCGTCATCCGGCCGATCTGCGCGGGCGTGACGCCCGACACGCCGTACACGCGGGCGCGCACCGCGCCGCCCGTCAGCGCGCCGAAGCCGGTCGCGTTACCGAGTGCGGACCCGGCGATCGCGCCGATCCACAACGCGACGCGCGGCACCTTCGCGGCGACATAGCGCAGGCCGACCGCGTCGCGGGCGACAAGCGCGAGATAACTGAGAGCCGTCGCGGCCAGCGATGCGCCCCACTCGCCGACGGACATGTGACGCAATTCGCGGATCACCGACCGGTAGTCGACGGATTCCGACAGGTGCTGGAAAACCACGATCAGCAGCAGGCCGATGCCGAGCGCGAGCAGCGGCGACAGCAGACGCTCGTTGCGGATCAGCGCCCGGACACGGGCGATCACCGCCGCGGCGCGGCCGGGCGAACCAGAGTGGCGGGAAGACATAGCGTGTTCAGTGGTGGTGCATAGCGAGTCGCGGCGCAAGGCGGCCAGGCGGCGACGTATCTGGTTGTTCTGCGTGGGCGGTCGGCCGAAGGAATGGGCAGGTGACGCCTGGATCAGAACTTACGAGTATACGGAATTTATATTACAGAATCTTTCAGGTTCGGATTGTGCGGATTTGTCGTGCCGCGTGCGTAAAAATCGCATCAAAAATAGTGCGTCCGACAAACGCAAGGTGCGCATCATACCGGGAACCGGACACGATTTTTCATCGGATGAATGGCCGGTGGCGGATTGGGGAGAAATTCTCCCGGCCGGACGGCACGGGCGAGGACGGATTCACCTGCTGGCGCGGCCCTTCGGAAATGGGGACGGGGTAGCCTGCGTGACCGGCGCTTGCCCTGTTCCGCCCCGGGAACACTCGGCCCCCGTTACTGCGGCTACGCGTCGTCCGCACCGTTGCGTTCACGCAGCACGTCGATGAACGCACGCAGCTTGGCCGGCACGTGCTTGCGATTGACGTAGTACAGCCACATCGGCGGCAGCGTGCGGCATGCCCCGGGCAGCACCTCGACGAGCGTGCCGTCGCGCACGTCCTGCTCGATCCGCTCGCGCATGAACGCGAACGCGATGCCGACGCCCGCGCGCGCCGCATCGATCACCGCGTCGGCATCGTTCGTCACGAACACGCCGTCCGGATCGAGATCGACGTCGCGCTGCCCGTCGCGCAACAGCCATTTGTGCAGGCGTCCGCTCTCCGAGAACCGGAAACGGATGCACGCATGCCGCTCGAGCGCCGCAATCGACTCAGGCGCGCCATACCGTGCCAGATAACCGGGCGACGCAACCAGCGCACACGTCAACGCCGGCGCGATCCGCACGCCGATCATGCCCGGCTGCAGCCGGTCGGCCAGGCGAATCCCCGCGTCGAACCCGTCCTTCGCGATATCGACCAGTTCGTTCTCGTAGCGGATCTCGAGCCGGACTTTCGGGTAGCGTTCGCGGAACGTGGCGAGCACCGGCGCGATCACGAGCGCTCGCGCCAGCGGCAGCGCGGTCACACGCAACAACCCGTTTGGCTCGCTGCGTGCATCCTTCAGTTCGTCGCGGGCCTGCATGACCTGCCGGTAAGCAGGCTCCGTCTGCCGCCAGTAGCGCTGGCCGGCTTCCGTCAGGCTCACGCCGCGCGTGCTGCGGTTGAACAGCTTCACGTTCAGCTCGCCCTCGAGCTGCCCGATCGCGAGGCTGACGGCCGCCGGCGTCAGGCCCAGCGCGGCGGCGGCACGCGTGAAGTTGCCGGCCGTCGCGACGGTCATGAACACGTGCAGCCCGGCCATCGGATCGCGTCTGCTCATCATTAAAAAAACTTGAAACTCCTTCGAGCGGAATGCGGATTCTCCCATATACCGCAACTGCCTACACTGGCACTGTCGTCCTACCGGAGCCTTGCATGAACCCGCTCACCGCCGCGCTGCCGCTCGCAGCCGCCCGCCGCACGATCGACGCGGCACTTGCGCATGCCGCATCGCTGCAGGTCGCCGGCATCGCCGTCGCGATCGTCGATGCCGGCGCGAACCTGCTCGCGTTCGCGCGCACCGACGACTGCTTTCTCGGCGCGATCGATCTCGCGCAGCGCAAGGCGCTGACGGCGGTCCGCTTCCGCGCATCGACCGACGCGCTCGGTGCGATGTCGGGCGACGGTCCGCTGCGCGGCATCGAACACAGCCACGGCGGGCTCGTCACGTTCGGCGGCGGCGAACCGCTCGTCGACGGCGACGGGCGCTGCGTCGGCGCGATCGGCATCTCGGGCGGCAGCGTCGACGAAGACACCGCGATCGCGCAGCACTGCCGCGACCGCTTTCCGGCAACGTTCCACTCCACAAGGTAAGCACATGGCACAGAAACGCATCCTCATCACCGGCGCGGGCACCGGCTTCGGCCACGAAGTCGCGCTGCGCCTCGCCGAACGCGGTCACGACGTGACGGCCGGCGTACGCGTCACCGCCGAAATCGACGCACTGACGGCCGCCGCCACGCAGCGCGGCACGGCGCTGCGCGCGATCAAGCTCGACGTGACGTCGCCTCACGATCGCGCCCGCGCGGCCGATCTCGATATCGACGTGCTCGTGAACAACGCGGGCGTCGGCGAAGCCGGCGCGCTGGTGGACCTGCCGGTCGAGATCGTCCGCGAGCTGTTCGACGTCAACGTGTTCGGGCCGCTCGAACTCACGCAGCAGATCGCGCGCGGCATGCTCGCGCGCCGGCACGGCAAGATCGTGTTCGTGTCGTCGATCGCAGGCCTGATCACGGGGCCGTTCACGGGCGCCTATTGCGCGTCGAAGCACGCGATCGAATCGGTCGCCGAGGCGATGCACGCGGAACTCGCCCCGCACGGAATCAAGGTCGCGGTCGTGAACCCCGGCCCGTACAGCACGGGCTTCAACGACCGGATGATGGAAACGGCGCGACGCTGGCGCGATCCGGCCGCGCACACCGTGACGCCCGAGCGGCTGACGTTCCCGCTCGAACAGCACGATCCGGAGGAAATGATCGCGAAGATGGTCGACGTGATCGACAGCGACGGCGGCGCGTTCCGCAACCTGCTGCCGAAATCGTCGGAAGCGTTCGTGCGCGCCGAACAGGCACGCGCGTGGGAGCGGCAGCAGTAACCCGCCGGCGGAGCGGCGGACGGCACGCCGCCGCTCGCGCGTTCAGTACACGTCCCGCATGTAGCGGCGCGCCTTCGAGAGCCGCGCAACGTAGTCGTTCGCGGCCTCGTCCGACATGCCGCCGTGCTCGGCGACCACCGCCTTCAGCGCCGTGTCGACGTCCTTCGCCATCCGCGCGGCATCGCCGCACACGTAGAAGTGCGCGCCTTCCTCCAGCCACGCGAACAGCTCCGCGCCCTGCTCTCGCATCCGGTCCTGTACGTAAATCTTGTCGGCCTGGTCGCGCGAGAACGCCAGGTCGAGCCGCGTCAGGAAGCCGCTGTCGTGCATCGCGCCCAGTTCGTCGCCGTAGTAGAAATCGGTCTGTGCGTGCTGCTCGCCGAAGAACAGCCAGTTGCGCCCACGCGCGCCGCGCGCCTGCCGTTCGTGCAGGAAGCCGCGAAACGGCGCGACGCCGGTACCGGGGCCGACCATCACGATCGGCACGTCGCCGTTCACCGGCGGCCGGAAATGCGCGGACTTCTGCACGAACACCGGCACGCGGCCGTCGTCCGCGCGATCCGCGAGGAACGTCGACGCAACGCCTTTGCGCGCGCGCCGGCCGTTGTGATAGCGCACGGCCGACACGGTCAGGTGGATCTCGCCGTGGTGCGCGCTCGGGCTCGACGCGATCGAATAGAGGCGCGGTTGCATGCGCTTCAGCATCCCGACCAGTTCCGTGCCCGACAGCTCGACCGGAAATTCGTGCAGCACATCCGCGAGCTGCTGCCCCCACAGCCATTGCTTCAGGTCGCCCTTGCGGTCGTCGCCGAGCAGCGACTTCAGCGCGCCGTTCGCGCTGCGCGACGCGATCAAGGCGAGCGTGTCCGGATGCGGGCGCGTGATGTCGAAGTGACGCGCGAGCGCGTCGCCGAGGCGCACGTCGCCGACGCCCGCCACCGACACGGGTGCATCGGCCTTCAGCGCGGTGACGGACAGCAGTTCGTCGACCAGTTCCGGGCAGTTGGTCGGCCACACGCCGAGCGCGTCGCCGGTTTCGTATTCGAGGTTCGCGCCTTCGGTCGACAGCGACACGTAGCGCGTGTCCTTCGCCGCGCCCGGACGGTTGAGCCGCAGGTTCGCGACGAGCTTCGACGGCGCCGGATGCGCCTTCGTCGGCAGCAGTCCCGACGGGCTCATCCCGCCGGACGGCACCGCGTGCAGCGCGGCATCGGCCTCCTTGATCCGCGCGACGACGCGTTCGAGCCACTGGTCGGCGTCGCGCTGGAATTCGACGTCGCAATCGACGCGCGCGCAGAGACGCGCCGCGCCGAGTTCCGCGAGCCGCGCGTCGAGCCGGCGGCCGTGGCCGCAAAACTGGTCGTAGTTGCGATCGCCGAATGCGAGCACCGCGAAGTGCACGCCGTCGAGGCGCGCGGCGCTGCCGGCCTGCAGCGCTTCCCAGAATTCGCTGCCGTTGTCGGGTGCATCGCCGTCACCGAACGTGCTCGTCATCAACAGCACGTATTGCGCACCGGCGAGCGAAGCGAGCGGATAGTCGGACATGCACGCGGTACGGATCTCGAAGCCCGCGTTCATCAGCTGCGTCGCGTAATCCTCGGTCAGCGATTCGATGTTGCCGGTCTGCGACGCCCACAACAGCACGACCTTCGGCCGCGTGCGCACGATCCGCACGCCACCGGACGCGCCGGCATCGGCCGGCAGCGCGGGCGCCGCGGCACCCGGCAAGCTCGCCGGCAGCGCGCGGCTGAACAGCCCCGCGAGCATCCCGTCGAGCCAGAACCGCACCGGCGGCGTGAGCGGCGCGCCAGCCGGCAGCACCGGCACGCTGCCCTCGCGCCGGCCGGCGCTCGCCTTCAGCCCGCTGACGAGCCCGGCCACGTACAGCCGTTCGGTGTCCGTCAACGGCGGCGGCGCGAGATCGGCCACGCCGAGCGCGGCCGCGAAAGTGTCGATATCTGCCATGTCGGATTCCTGTGAAGCAGTCGCCTGCGCCAGCACCGGCGCGGGCCGCGCGTCGTCGGCGCGTGCATCGGGTTGCGTCGTCTCGTCGTCGGCGGATGCGAACGCATCGGTCTCGACGCGTCGCAGCGCGACCGCGCAATATTTCAATTCGGGTTGCTGCGATTCGGGATCGATCGCGTCATTCGTCACCGCGTTGATGCACAGGTCGTCGCCGTACACATCGTTCCAGTGCATCGGCGCGAAGCAGTTACCGCGCTGCACGCGCTCGGTCACGACAGCCGGCAGCACCGCGCGGCCGCGCGCCGAGCGGATCTCGACGCTGTCCTTCGCGGCGATGCCGAGCGCGCTCGCATCGTCCGGGTGCAGTTCGACGAACGGGCGCGGGTTGAGCTTGTTCAGCATCGCGACCTTGCCCGTCTTCGTCATCGTGTGCCATTGATGCTGCAGCCGCCCGGTGTTCAGCACGATCGGGAACGTGTCGTCGGGCAGCTCGGCCGGATTGACATGCGGCCGCGCGAAGAAGCGCGCCTTGCCCGACGGTGTCGGGAACGCGAGGCGCGGTGCATCGTCGCCGTCGGCGGCCGGACGCAGCGTTTGGCTCACGCCGTCGTTCAGATAGCGGATCGGGTGCCGCTCGCGCGCGGTGCCCGGCGCAACCGGCCATTGCACGGGCCCGTCGCGCAGCGCCGCGTGGCTCGCGCCGCGCAGGTCGTAGCCGGTCGCCGGATTCGAGAAGCGGACGATCTCGTCGAACACGTCGGCCGCCGACGCATAGTCGAACGCATCGCCAAAACCCATCGCGCGCGCGACTTCCGCGACGATGCGCCAGTCGGGCAGCGCGTCGCCCGGCGGCGCGACCGCCGCGCGCATCAGCGTCATGTTGCGCTCGGAGTTGATCATCACGCCGTCGCCCTCGGCCCACAGCCCGCCCGGCAGCAGGATGTCCGCGTAGCGGTTGGTCTCGGTATCGAGGAACGCGTCCTGCGCGATCACGAGCTCGGCGGCCTGCAAGCCGGCGATCACGTTCTGCCGGTTCGGCACCGTGGCGACCGGGTTCGTGCAGATGATCCAGCATGCCTTGATGTCGCCCGCAGCCATCCGCGCGAACATGTCGACCGTGCCTTGCCCCGTCTCCTTGCGCAGCGTGCCGGCCGGCACGCGCCACAGGTTCTCGACGAAACGGCGATCATCGTCCGACGCCACCGAGCGCTGGCCGGGCAGCCCGGGCCCCATGTAGCCCATCTCGCGCCCGCCCATCGCGTTCGGCTGGCCGGTCAGCGAGAACGGCCCGCTGCCGGTGCGGCAAATCTTGCCCGTCGCGAGGTGCAGGTTGCAGATCGCGTTGGTGTTCCACACGCCGTGCGTGCTCTGGTTGAGCCCCATCGTCCAGCAGCTCATCCACTCCTGCGCGTCGCCGATCCACTGCGCGGCCGTGCGCAGGTCGGCTTCCGCGAGCCCGGTGATCGCCGCGACACGCTCGGGCGTGTAGTCGGCGAGGAACGCGGGCATCGCGTCCCAGCCTTCGGTGTACGCGTCGATGAACGCGGCATCAGTCCGCCCGTTCGCGTGCAGCAGGTGCAGCAGCCCGTTGGTCAGTGCGAGATCGGTGCCCGGCCGGATCTGCAGGAACAGGTCGGCCTTGTCGGCCGTGCCGGTGCGGCGCGGATCGACGACGATCAGCTTCGCGCCGGCCTTCACGCGATCCATCATCCGCAGGAACAGGATCGGATGGCAGTCGGCCATGTTCGCGCCGATTACGAAGAACAGGTTCGCGCGGTCGAAGTCCTGGTACGACCCGGGCGGGCCGTCCGCGCCGAGCGACTGCTTGTAGCCGGTGCCCGCGCTCGCCATGCACAGGCGCGAGTTCGACTCGATGTTGTTGGTGCCGACGAAGCCCTTCGCAAGCTTGTTGACGAGGTACTGCGCCTCGATCGACATCTGCCCCGATACGTAGAACGACAGCGCGTCGGGCCCGTGCGTATCGAGCACCGCGCGCAGGCGGCGCGCGGTGTCGGCGATCGCGTCGCGGGCCGGCAGCGGCACCAGGTCGTCCTCGCGCGCGCGGCGCACGAACGCGCGGTCGAGCCGCCCCGAGCGGCGCAGCGCAACGTGCGCCGACGAGCCCTTCGTGCACAGCCGCCCGAAGTTGGTCGGATGGTCGGAGTCGCCGGACACCTTGACGACTTCGCCTTCCTCGACGTGCAGCACCATCCCGCAGCCGACGCCGCAGTACGGGCACACGCTCTTGACGGGGGTGGCGGTCATGCGCGCTCCGGGGCGGTCAGGCTGCGATCCACACGAAGCCGTCCTCGACCCGCGACGGATACGCGCTCACCGACTGCTCGGGCGCCTCGAGGCATTCGCCGGTGCGCAGGTCGAAATGCTGCTTGTACAGCGGCGACGCGACGACGACACGCTCGCCGAGGCTGCCGATCAGCCCGCGCGACATCACGGCCGCCTGCGATACCGGATCGACGTTGTCGATCGCAAACACGCCGCCTTCTTCAGCATGTGCGACGTGAAAAACCGCGACCTGCTCGCCGTTGACGAGTGCACACACGCCGGTGTTCGGCACGATGTCGTCGAGCGGGCACACGCGGGTCCAGGACAGCGGAAGACGATCGTTCATGATGGGCTCCTTGGAAAAGACGCTGGTGTCGGTCAGGGTCAAACGGTTGCGGGTTCGGTTGCGGCTTGCGTCACGCCTTCAGCCACGACGGGAATCGACACGGGCTTGCCGCCCGCGCGTTCGCCGGGCGTCGCAGGCCGGATCTGGCCGCGCGTCTCGACGAATTCGATGGTCGTGTCCGGCGCGTCGCTGTTCACGAAGTGGCGGAAGCGCTTGCGCGTGTCGGGATCCGTCACGGCCTTCTTCCATTCGCACTCGTAGGTGTCGACCACGTGCTGCATGTCGGCTTCGAGTTCGGCGCCGATCCCGAGCCGGTCGTGCACGACGACGTCGATCAGGTAGTCGAGCCCGCCTTCGAGGTTGTCGCGCCACACGCTCGTGCGCTGCAGCCGGTCGGCGGTGCGCACGTAGAACATCAGGAGGCGGTCGATGTAGCGGATCAGCGTGGCACGGTCGAGATCGGACGCGAGCAGTTCCGCGTGGCGCGGCTTCATCCCGCCATTGCCGCACACGTACAGGTTCCAGCCCTTCTCGGTCGCGATGATGCCGACGTCCTTGCCCTGCGCTTCCGCACACTCGCGCGTGCAGCCGGACACGCCGAACTTGATCTTGTGCGGTGCGCGCAGCCCCTTGTAGCGGTTCTCCAGGTCGATCGCGAGACCGACCGAATCGTCGACGCCGTAGCGGCACCACGTCGACCCGACGCACGACTTCACGGTGCGCAGCGCCTTGCCGTACGCGTGGCCCGATTCAAAACCGGCCGCGATCAGTTCTTCCCAGATCGACGGCAATTGCTCGACGCGCGCGCCGAACAGGTCGACGCGCTGGCCGCCGGTGATCTTCGTGTAGAGCCCGTACTTCTGCGCGACCTGGCCCACCGCGATCAGCCCTTCCGGCGTGACTTCGCCGCCCGGCATGCGCGGCACGACCGAGTACGTGCCGTCGCGCTGGATGTTCGCGAGGTAGTAGTCGTTCGAATCCTGCAGTCCGGCGTGCTCCTTCTTCAGCACGAATTCGTTGAAGCAGGACGCGAGAATGCCCGCCACCGCCGGCTTGCACACGTCGCAGCCGAGGCCGTGGCCATGCTTCGCGAGCAGTTCGTCGAAAGTCGTGATGCGCTCGACGCGGATCAGGTGGAACAGCTCCTGGCGCGAATGCGGGAAGTGCTCGCACAGATGGTTGTTGACCGCGAGGCCCTGCTTCTTCATCTCGGCCTTCATGATCTGCGTGACGAGCGGCACGCAGCCGCCGCACGACGTGCCGGCGCCCGTGCACGTCTTCAGCGCGCCGAGGCTCGTCGCGCCGTCGGCGACCGCCGTGCAGATCTGCGACTTCGACACGTTGTTGCACGAGCAGATCTGGGCGGCCGCGGGCAGCGCTTCGACACCGATCGCCGGCTTCGCGACGCCGTCCGACGACGGCAGGATCAGGAATTCCGGCGACTCCGGCAGCTCGATGCGGTTCAGCATCATCTGCAGCAGCGTGCCGTATTCGGCAGCATCGCCGACCATCACCGCGCCGTGCAGGAACTTGCCGCAGTCGGACACCACGAGCTTCTTGTAGACCTGGCGGCGCTCGTCCGCGTACTGGTAGGTGCGGCTGCCGGCCGTCGTGCCGTGCGCGTCGCCGATGCTCGCGACGTCGACGCCCATCAGCTTCAGCTTCGTGCTCATGTCGGCGCCCGCGAACGCGGCCTCGACCTCGCCGTTCGCATCGCCGCCGAGCTGCTTCGCGACCACGCGCGCCATGTCGTAGCCGGGGGCGACGAGGCCGTACACCATGCCGTTCCAGGCCGCGCATTCGCCGATCGCGTAGATGTCGGCGTCGCTCGTGCGGCACGCGTCGTCGATCGCGACGCCGCCGCGCGGGCCGATGTCGAGCCCGCATGCGCGGGCCAGTTCGTCGCGTGCGCGGATGCCGGCCGAGAACACGATCATGTCGGCGTCGAGGTGCGAGCCGTCGGCGAACGCCATCCGGTGCGTGCCTTCCTCGCCATCGACGATCTCGAGCGTGTTCTTGCCCGTATGCACGGTCACGCCGAGCGCCTCGATCTTCGCGCGCAGCATCCGGCCGCCGCCGTCGTCGACCTGCACGGCCATCAGCCGCGGTGCGAATTCGACGACGTGCGTGTCGAGCCCCATGTCGCGCAGCGCCTTCGCGCATTCGAGGCCGAGCAGCCCGCCGCCGACCACGACGCCGCGCTTCGCGTGCGTGCCGCACGCCTGCATCGCTTCGAGATCCTCGATCGTCCGGTACACGAAGCAGCCGTCACGATCGTGCCCCGGCATCGGCGGCACGAACGGGCGCGAACCTGTCGCGAGCACCAGCTTGTCGTACGCGAGCGTTTCGCCGGACGCGAGCGTGACCGTATGCGCGGCCCGGTCGACCGACGCGACTTGCGCGTTCAGGCGCAGGTCGAACTGCGGATGACGTTCGAAGAAGCCGGGTTCGACGAGCGACAGGTCGTCCGCCGACTTGCCCGCGAAGAATTCGGACAGGTGCACGCGGTCGTAGGCCGGGCGCGGTTCCTCGCCGAGCACGGTGACCTGCAGCGCGCCCGCTTCCGCTGCGATGCATTCGAGGAGCTTGTAGCCGACCATGCCGTGGCCGATGACGATGAGTTTCATGGTGACGTTTCCTTCGGTCGATCAGTTCGCGGCGCTGCTGGCAGCCAGTGCGCGGTCGCGCAACTCGGCTTCGCGTGCCTTGTGTTCTTCGCTGAAGCGCACGGCCATCGCGCACAGTGCGGTCGCGGTGACGGCGAGGCCGAGCAGGCTAAGCGTGTGCTGCACATCGCCGACGCCCTTCAGCAGGAAGGCCGCGGCCACCGCGCCGACGTTGCCGCCCGCGCCGACGATCCCCGCGACGCCGCCGAGCGCCTTGCGGTCGATGAACGGCACCAGCGCGTAGGTCGCGCCGCAGGCCATGTGCGTGAAGAGGCCGAACGTGAGCATCGCGACAAGCGCGACGCCGATGCTTTGCGCATGCGAGAACCAGATCAGCCCGAGCCCTTCGCCGACGATCAGCGCGCACAGCAGCGCGGCGCGCACGTCGAGGCTACGGCGCGCAGCGATCTTGTCGGACAGCCAGCCGCCGAGCGCACGGGCAAACAGCGCGAGCAGCCCGAACAGGCCGACCGCGAAACCGGCGTCCTTCAGCGACAGGCTGAAGTGATCGACGTAGTACAGCGCGGCGATGTTGTGGATGAACACCTCGACGCCGAAGCACGCGCCGTACGTGACGAACAGCATCCACACGCGATAGTTGCCGCAGGCCGCGACGAAGCTCGCCCAGCCGCCCTTCTTGCCGCTGTCGACCGTCACGCCTTCCTTGCGCAGCGCGACGAAGTCGCCTTGCGGGCAATCCTGCGTGAAGCGCCAGTACGCCCAGGCCATCGCCAGCATCGCGACGCCCGGCACGACCAGCGCGATGCGCCACGACGAATCCTCGCCGACACCGAGCATCAGGCCGGCGGCGACCAGCAGCGGCATCAGCGCCTGCGTGGCACCTGCACCGGCGTTGCCCCAGCCGGCCGTCGTCGCGTTCGCGGTGCCGACCACGTTCGGCGCGAACATCACCGACGTGTGGTACTGCGTGATCACGAAGCCCGCGCCGATCGCGCCGATGCCGAGCCGGCAGATCAGGAACGACAGGTAGTCGTGCGTGAACGACACCGCGAACACCGGGATCGCGCCGAGCAGCAACAGGCCGACGTACACTCGGCGCGGGCCGAAGCGGTCGCACAGCGGGCCGACCAGCAGCCGCACGGCGATCGTCGCGGCCACCGCGGCGATGTTGATGTTGGCGACCTGGGCCGCCGTCAGATGAAATTCGCGTGCGATCAGCGGCATCAGCGGCGCGCACGCGAACCACGCGAAGAAGCACACGAAGAACGCCATCCACGTCAGGTGGAACGCGCGCATCGGCGCGGTGCGGAAGCTGAAGAGATCGATACGGGTAGCTTTGTCGGTCATGTCATCCGCCAAACGAAAAACGGCGTCCTGCGCACCCGGTCTCGTCGAGACCCGATGCGTAGGACGCCGTTGCCCATGAAGCCCGTTGCCGGGCGCGTCTAGTAATCGGTACTGCCGGACGAATCGCCGTTGATCCGCCCGAACCTCCTAACGCAAACGCCGTGCCATGTTGATGCGAATCAAGCCCGCAGCCCCGTCGAGCAAGGCTCGCCGGCTGTCGTGCGGCGCGCGGCGACACGTGGCGCGCGATGCGCCGTGATGCAGCGAGGCACAGATGTGGTGCGCTGCAGCACTGTCGCCGTGCGACATCGCGGTGCGCGCTGACGGGGCACGATGCACGCCGATGCGGCATTGCGGTTGCCCGCGCGCGGCGGCTGCATGCACGCGCGGGGCCCTCGTGCGGCGCGGTGCGCGCCGTTCCCGCCGTGCCGGCACGACGTGCCATGCCGGTTGGCCCGGATATTGCTGAACTCGATGCATGACACCGGCAACGGCGCCGGTGGGCAGTCCCCGCAAACCATGCCCGTCTTACCGGCGGGCCGATCAGGACAACGGTGTCCCTCCGTGCGCGGCACGGCTGGATGCCGGTGCGTTTCGACCGCCCGCCGCCGCCGCCGCGCAGACAACGCGCTATCGACCGCCGCATGCAGGCGGCACAGGAACACGACATGACGACAGGCAAAGTCACGCTGCTGGGCGCCGGCCCCGGCGATCCCGATCTCCTCACGCTGAAGGCCGCGAAGGCGCTGGCCGCTGCCGACGTGCTGCTGCTCGACGATCTGGTCGCGCCCGGCATCGTCGAACTCGCGCCGCAGGCACGCGTGATCCGCGTCGGCAAGCGCGGCGGCTGCCGCTCCACGCCGCAGGCATTCATCGAGAAGCTGATGTGCCGCTACGCGCTGCGCGGTGCGCACGTGGTACGCGTGAAAGGCGGCGATGCGCTGCTGTTCGGGCGTGCCGGCGAAGAACTCGCGACGCTGCGCGCCGCCGCGATTCCGGTCGAGATCGTCAACGGCATCTCGTCGGGCTTCGCCGCCGCCGCGAGCCTCGGCATCTCGCTCACGCATCGCGAGCATTGCCACGGGGTCACGTTCGTCACCGCGCACCGTCAGGACCACGGCGAGCCCGACTGGGCACGTCTCGCTGCGACCGGCACCACGCTCGCGATCTACATGGGGATGAGCCGCGTCGACAGCATCGCCGCCGGCCTGCTCGCCGCGCTGCCGCCCTCGACGCCGGCCGCAGCCGTGCAATGGGCCGGCACGCCCGACGAACGCCGCTGGACCGGCACGCTCGGCCATCTCGCGCGCGGCATCGACGAAGCGCGGCTCGGCAGCCCGGCCGTGATCCTCGTCGGCGGCGCGATCGGCGAAGCGGCCGTGCAGCACGTGCCGGACGCGGGCGCCGCGCTCGAAACGGCCTTGTCCCGGGCCGCATAGCATGCGCGACACCACGCGGCACCGGCCGCCCACCTATCATGAAGACAGCGGCACCGGCCGCCGGGCCATCGCGCCCGGCACTGACCCGATGCGCGCGCGGGGCCACCGCCCCCGATCCGGGCATCGCGCCACGATTTCGCCGCCGCCGTTCGCGTCATGAGTACGCCTGCTTCCTCCGCCCGCCTGCGCGTGCTGCTCGTCACCGATACCGACAAGCCGATCGGCGAGCTCGGCGACGCGCTCGCGCACCTCGGCTACGAAATGCTGAACGACGTCGCGACGCCCGCGCGCCTGCCGGCCGCCGTCGAGGAGCAGCATCCCGACGTCGTGATCATCGATACCGATTCGCCGTCGCGCGACACGCTCGAGCAGCTCGCGGTCATGCACGCCACCGCGCCGCGCCCCGTGCTGATGTTCAGCCACGACGCGAACCAGTCGCTGATTCGCGCGGCGGTCGGCGCGGGCGTCAGCGCGTATCTCGTCGAAGGATTGTCGGCCGAGCGCCTCGCGCCGATCCTCGAAGTCGCGCTCGCCCGCTTTTCCCACGACGATGCGCTGCGCCGCCGGCTGGCCGACGTCGAGCGCGAACTCGCGGAGCGCAAGCTGATCGACCGAGCGAAGCGCCTGCTGATGGACCAGCGCAAGCTGTCCGAACACGACGCGTATGCGGCGCTGCGCAAGCGTGCGATGGATCATGGCCTGCGCATCGTCGACGTCGCGCGACAACTGCTCGACGCGTCACCCCAGTCATGACCGCTATGGATACTTCACTTCCCGTCGCGCCGGAACGCGCGCATCTTCGCCTCGGGTTCGTCGCGCTGAGCGACGCGGCCCCGCTGATCGTCGCGCAGCGCCTGAACCTCGGCGCGCGGCACGGTCTCACGCTCGAACTCAGCCGCCAGCCCTCGTGGGCCGCCGTGCGCGACAAGCTGCTGAGCGGCGAGCTCGACGCCGCGCATGCGCTGTACGGACTCGTCTGCGGGCTGCAGCTCGGCATCGGCGGCCCGCAGGCCGACATGGCCGCGCTGATGGTGTTGAACCGCAACGGCCAGGCGATCTCGCTGTCGCGCGGTCTCGCCGACGCGTATCGCGCCGGCGGCAGCGTGCGCAACGCGTTCGCGACGCTCGGCCGCAAGCCGCTCCTCGCGCAGACGTTCCCGACCGGCACGCACGCGATGTGGCTGAACCACTGGCTCGCGTCGCACGACGTCGATCCGCTGCGCGACGTGCGCAGCGTCGTGATCCCGCCGCCCGAAATGGTGGCCGCGCTGGCCGGCGGCGAGCTCGACGGCTTCTGTGCCGGCGAGCCGTGGCATGCGGTGGCCGACGCCTGCGGCGCGGGGCGAACCGTCGCCGTCACGAGCGAGATCTGGCCCGATCATCCGGAGAAAGTGCTCGCGACCCGGCGCGATTTCGTCGCGCTGTACCCGGCCACGGCCCGCGCGCTGATCCGCACGCTCGTCGATGCCTGCGCGTGGCTCGACAGCGCCGCGCACCGTCGCGACGTGGCCGACTGGCTCGCGTCGCCCGACGCGCTCGGCGTGCCGGCCCGGTTGATCGCGCCGCGCCTGCTCGGCGACTACGGCTCGGGGCCATTCGCCGTACCGCCGCTGCCGATTCGCTTCCACGACGGCGGCGCCGTGAACCGCCCCGATCCGCGCGAAGGCGAGTGGTTCCTGTCCCAGTACCGGCGCTGGGGCATGCTCGACGGTTCGCACGACGACGCGGGGATCGCCCGCGCGATCGCGCAAACTGCGTTGTATGATGCTGCGGTCGCCGAAAGCGGCGCAGCGGGCCCGTCGCGGGCGTGATGCGGGCCGCGTGATGCCGGCGGCGCGCGCGCCCGCGCCATGCTTGTCCGGGTCGCCTGTCGGCGACCGGCACGCGCCCCCGGGCGACGCCGCATGACCACTCCGTCCCCGCTCAGAATCGATGCCGAAACCCTCGCGCGCGCCGCTCGACGTGCTGCTCACTGAAATCCGCGCGTGCCGTGTCTGCGAAGCCGACCTGCCGCTCGGCCCGCGCCCGGTCGTGCGTGCCCATCGCGACGCGCGGATCCTGATCGTCGGGCAGGCGCCGGGCGCACGTGTCCATGCGAGCGGGATCCCGTGGGACGATGCAAGCGGCAAGCGGCTGCGCGGCTGGCTCGACGTCGACGCCGACACGTTCTACGACGAGACGCGCTTCGCGATCGTGCCGATGGGCTTCTGCTACCCGGGCCGCGGCGCAAGCGGCGACAACCCGCCACGCCCCGAATGCGCGCCACTGTGGATCGACCGGTTGCTCGCCGAGTTGCCGTCGATCCGGCTCACGCTGCTGATCGGCCAGTACGCGCAGCGGCATTTCCTGCGCGACACGCGCAAGGCCACGCTGACCGACACCGTGCACGCATGGCGCGACTACGGCCCCGACGTGCTGCCGCTGCCGCATCCGTCGCCGCGCAACCAGGCGTGGTTCAAGCACCACCCGTGGTTCGACGCCGAGGTCGTGCCCGAGCTGCGGCGCCGGGTCGCGCCGCTGGTTGCCCGGTAGGATCCGGGCGCGCCGGCGCCAGCCAGCGCCATCGCCCGATCACTGATATCGAACCGCGCGACGAAGGTGGAGACGCTCGCGCCGGTCGGCACGGCAAGCGGGCTGGGCGGCGGCGGCAGTCCGCGTGCCCGTTATCCCGGCTTCCCCCGAAAGCACGACCGACGCGCGGCACGCCGCGACCGACCCCGGGCCAAGCCGCACGGCCGCACAGATCGCCGTCGCGCCCGGTTCGCTGTACCATCGCGGCTCAACCGCGTCACGAACAGCAGAATCCTTCATGCCCTCCACCGCCCCGCCGCGCCTGTACGGGATGCCCGAACGCAGCGACCGGCTCGACTTCTACATCCGCGACCAGGCGTCGCGCCAGGCGATCACCGAGCCGCACCGGCACGCGTACTTCCAGATCCAGTTCAATCTCGGCGGCGACACCGAGCAGCGGATCGGCGGTGTCACGCGGCCGTTTCCGCGCGGCGCGCTCGCGTTCGTGCTGCCGCACCGCGAGCACCTGATCCCGCATCCGGAAGGTGCGCACTTCATCGTGATCAACTTCAGCCAGGCGTTCCTGCGCGCCGATCTCGACGTCGACCCGCTCGATCTCGAGGACGTGCCCGCGCACCGCTTTCCCGAGTTGACGCCGTTCCGCTTTCAGGAACACCTCGACTTCATCCTGACCGGCGACACCTACGACGAAGCGCGCCGCCTCGCGCTGTGCATGCTCGACACCGATCGCGTGCGCACGTTCGGCTCGACCACGTTGCTGCGCGGCTACCTGCTGCAACTGATCGGGCTCGTCTGCACGCAGTACGCGGGTGCGCTCGACAAGCTCGCGCAGCGCGGCGCCCAGCGCGCTGGCCGGCGCGACGCGCTCGCGCGCGTGCTGCGGCATGTACGCGCCAACCTGACCCGCGAGGACCTGACGCTCGCCGCGACCGCCGAGGCCGCGTTCCTGTCGCCCAACTACCTCGCGCACCTGGTCCGCAAGGAAACCGGCAGCACCTTCACCGATCTCGTGACCGAGCGCCGGATCGCGCTCGCGCAGTCGCTGCTGGCACACACGAGCCGGCGCATCGCGGACATCGCACGCTCGGTCGGCTTCCGCGACGAAGGGTATTTCGCGCGACGCTTCCGCGCGCGGGTCGGCGTATCGCCGAAGGCGTATCGCGACGCGAATGCCGCGCTGCCGGACGGCGACGACGCACCGGCAGCCGCCGACGCGTAGTTTTGTCCCGGTAAAACGCAGTTGCGTCGCATCCGGCCGGACGGGCGTCGGGTATCGTTGCACGCATGCCGGCCCGTGCGCCGCACGGGCGCCGCATCCGTCTTCCCACCGAACGAGGCCATCCGATGTCCGAATATGTCATCGACGCTGCCGAGCGTCCTTCCATCGAAGTCGAACAGTCGTCCGCGCGCTTTCCGGTGCGCCGCGTCTTCTGCGTCGGCCGCAACTACGCCGACCACGCGCGCGAAATGGGCGCCGATCCCGACCGTGAGCCGCCGTTCTTCTTCACGAAGCCGGCCGACGCGATCGTCCCGGCCAGCGGCACCGTCGCCTATCCGCCGCTGACGAACGACCTTCATCACGAAATCGAGCTAGTCGTCGCGATCGGCAAGGACGGCCGGTCGATCGACCCGGCCGACGCGCTGTCGCACGTATGGGGCTACGGCGTCGGCGTCGACCTCACGCGCCGCGACCTGCAGGCCGAAGCGAAGAAGCTGAGCCGTCCGTGGGACTGGGCGAAGGGCTTCGACGCATCGGGCCCCGTGACCGCGCTGCGCGCGGCGTCAGCCACCGGCCACCCGGCGACGGGCCGCATCTGGCTCGCGGTCAACGGTGAAACGCGCCAGCAAGGCGACCTGGCCGACATGATCTGGGCCGTTCCCGACGTCATCGCGTATGTGTCGCGCTCGGTCGCGCTGAAGGCCGGCGACCTGATCTTCACCGGCACGCCGGCCGGCGTCGGCGCGCTGCAGCCCGGTGACCGCGTCACGGGCGGCGTCGACGGCGTCGCGACGTTCGAGTTCGTCGTGGGCGCGAAGCCGTAAGCCGTAACTCACGCTGTACGCATGGCGGCCGCCCGCCTCGGGCCGCCGTGCGATATCCCGATCGCCGTCAGTCGTAGCGGCGCAGGAATGCGTCGACGACGGCCGGCGGATTCAGCGCTTTCGCCGATTCGTTTTCGAGTGCCTCGGCAGCGTCGTCGTCGCTGATCGACACGAACAGCGTGATCGCCGCCCTTTCGTCGCCCGTGCCGAACAGGCCTTCGCGGTCGAGCAGGCGCAATGCTCCGATCATCTCCGCGTGCAGTTGTCGCGAAAATTCCGAGAACCTCGACCGGACAAACTGCGGGCTCAGCAGGTCATCGGCGAGCTTGCCGCAGATCGCATTGAACGGCGACGCTTCCGCCGCCGCATACGCCCATTCGGAAAAGCCCCACGCATACCACGGGTCGTCGTCCGGAACGGCCTGTTGCTCGCGGATCCGGCGCAGCCCCTCGACCGAATTGGCCGCCGGCACCACCGTCATCGCGCCGCTGTCGGTGTACAGCGCGAACGCGTAGAAATGCTCGTCCGGGTGCTGCGCCCGCAGCGCCCGGAATGTCGCTCGCGCGGCGTCGGCAATTTCCCGCTGGAAATCAGAAAAGTCGCTCATCCCATCCTCGTCCAGTCGCCCTTCGCGCGCCGGGGAGCACTCGGTGCGCGGCGGGTTCGTCGTCTCCCGGTGTCCGGCCGATTGTCCGCCAATCGCCCGCGACACGGTAGCGGTGCCCACACCAGCCCCCGGTTCCACGCGGCGCGATACCACGCCTGCGTTCACCGCCCAACGTCCCGCGCGTCGAACACCCGCACGCAGACGGCCGCCGCCAGCGCGATCGCGGCCGACAGCAGCATCATCGCCAGCGGCGCATAGCCCGCGTTGCCGGCCGTCAGCACCGCGCCCGTCAACGACGAAAGCGCGGCGCCACCGGCGATCGTCATCGCGCCGGCCAGCCCGGACGCGCTGCCAGCCAGTTCCGGGCGCACCGACACCGCGCCGGCATGCGCACCCGGATTGGTCAGCCCGTTGCCGATGCCGACCAGCACGCACGGCCCGAACCATGCGATCGCCTGCGTCGCGCCGCCGAACATCAGCGCGAGGCCGATCAACGGCCCTGCGCACGCGACGACCCGTCCGCACAGGATCGTCGTGGCCAGTGCGTAGCGACGCGCGTAACGCGCGGCCAGGAAGCTGCCGCACACGAAGCCGGCCGTGATGGTTCCCATGTAGAAGCCGATCTCCGCGGGCGCGATACCGAACACCGTTTGCGCGGCGAGCGGCGCGCCGGCCAGGAACGCGTAGAACGAGCCGGTCGAAAACGCCATGCAGAGCGCATAGGCCCAGAAGCGGCGCGCACGAAGCAGCGCCGGATACGCGCGAAGCTGCTGCCCGAGGCTCGACGACCGGTTCGCGTGGGTTTCGACGAGATCGAACGCACACCAGACGAACAGCGCGATGCCCGCCGCGCCGAGCAGCCAGAAGCTCGCACGCCAGCCCAAGGTCTGATCGAGCGCGCCGCCCAGCGTCGGGCCGAGCATCGGCGCGAACGCGGCCGCCATCGCCGCATAGCCGATCCGGCTCGCCGCGCGCGTACCGCCACCGGTGTCCCGGATCGTCGCCATCGACACGGGATAGACCGACGTGATCGCCGCCTGCATCAGCCTGCATGCCAGAAACGCGCGAATATCGGTCGCCATCGCGCAGCCGAGCGAGCCGAGCGCGAACATGCCGACGCTCGCCAGCACGACCGGCCGCCGCCCGAACCGGTCCGACAGCGGTCCCATTACAAACTCGAGCGACGCGGCCACCGCCGCGTAACCGCCGAGCGACAGCGCGACGAGCGCGTAGTCGGCGCGCAGGTCGCGCGCGATCGCCGGCAGCGACGGCAGGAACAGACTCAGCGGCAATACCGAGCACGCGCACAGCAGGATCAGCGTCGCGTATCTCGGCGACGCCCGTTCGGAAGCGATCGGCAGGTTCGATTGCAAGCGGATGCCCTCCGCGCACGTGCCGCACGGCCGTGCGCAATGCAAAAAAAAGCCCCCGAACGAGTCGGGGGCGCATGGGTGCCGGCGCGGTGCCGCTACCGGACCCTGCGCCTGCTGACTACGACGATGAAGCGTGCTGTTTTCATGCCGGATGGCTCCTGAATGCCTGGCTGACTACGTGCAATATCGGATGATCGTAGACGGACGATGGCGGACGCGTCAACGCCCTAACGCGCACGCACCGACACGAACTTCCGTGCGTTGTTACGCTGGATCAGCACCGCGATCACGCTGCCGCCGGTCGCTTCGAGCGACTGCACGTCGTCGGGCGTCTCGAGCAGCTTGTCGTTGAGTTCCAGCACGACATCGCCCGGCTGGATCCCCGCGCTGGCTGCCGGGCCGTGCACCGCATCCACCATCATCCCGACCGCGAGCCCCGTCGAACGGCGTTCGTCGTCGCTCAGCGCATGCATCGTCAGCCCGAGACGGTCGCCGCCGTCGCCCGCCCCGGCTCCCGGCCCCGGTCGTGCGGCCGCCTTCGGCGCGGCCGTGCCGACGGCCGGGCCCTCGTTGCCGGCGGCCTCGTCGGCGCCCGTGATCGTCAGCATCACCGGCGCGCGGTTGCGGATCAGCCGCAGCGGCGCCTTCTGGCCCGGCGGCAGTGCGGCGGCCAGGTCGTTCAGTTCGGCCGAGCGGCCGATCGTCTTGTCGCCCAGCTTCACGATCACGTCGCCGGGCTTCACGCCGGCCGCGGCAGCCGGCGAACCGGGCGCGACGCCGTTGACGAGCGCGCCCGCCGGCCGCGGCAGCCCGAACGCCGCGGCCAGCCCGATGCCGACATCCTGCACGTCGACGCCGAGCGCGTTGCCGGACGACGCGTCCGGCGCCTGGGGCTGTTGCGCCTGCATCTGCTTCTGCAGTTGCGCACGCACCTTGGCGGCAAACGCGATCGGGATCGCGAACGTCGTGCTCGCGTAGCGGTCCGCGCCCGTATAGACCTGTACCGCGATGCCGATCACGTCGCCCGCGCGATTGAATACGGGGCCGCCCGAGTTGTCGGGGTTCGGCGCGATGTCGGTTTCGAAGAACGGAAACGCGCTGCCGTCCGGCATCCGGTGCGACGTGGCGCTGACGATGCCGGCCGTGACCGTGTTGCCCGATCCGTCCGGCGCGCCGATCGTCATCACCGGTTCGCCCGCGCGCACCTTCGACGAATCGCCGACACGGACGAACGGCAGCTTCGTCGCGTTGACGCGCAGCACGGCGACGTCGCTTTGCGGATCGACGGCCAGCACCGTCGCCTTGAATTCGCGGCGGTCGGTGAGCCGTACCGTCACGTCGGTCGCATCGTCGACCACGTGCGCCGACGTGAGGATCAGGCCGTCGGCGCTGACGATGAAACCCGAGCCGCTGCCCGATACCGCGCGCGGCGACGTGTCGGGTGCAGGCGCCGGTGCCGGCGCCTGCGAGCCTTGCGCGGGCGGCGGCGCGTCGTGCCGGAAAAACGCGGCGAGCGGATCGTCGGGATCGAGGATTGCGAAGGACGGGCCGCCGGCCTGCTGGTCGGGCGCGGCGGTCATGATGGTCACGACCGCCGGGCCGTAGCGGTCGACGATCGCCGGAAAATCGACCGGCATCGCGTAAGGCGCAGCAGCCGGCCGCTGCTTCATCGGGTGTGGCGTGACAGGCGGCGAGACCGTTCCGGCGAGGACGGCCGGCGGGGGCAGCAAACACCCGGCAAACACGCCCCCGATCAACGCGGTGCGAAGCACGGCGCGAGCAAGCGTCTGGCGAACCACGGTGCACCTCCCCCGGGAAGTCACGGCGCCGACATGCGCGAGACGCGCAGGCGCCCGACAAGCCCCGGTACACGCATCCATTTATAGTCCAAGCGGCCTGTTCGAACATACGAATCGAAACCCGAATACGGGGCGGCGCATCACGCGCGGAGCCGCGACGGCGTTCGTTTCGAACAAAGTGCGCGGTTCGTCAATCCGCACAAGTCCGATTGTCGTGCATGGCGATGGGCGGTGCGTGTCAGGCGGCGCCATGGATGCGCGCGACGTCGAGCTTCGCTCGCCGTGGAGGCCGACGATCTCCGGGAGGCGAGCGATCGCCCGCCATCACATCGAATCGATCGTGTGGGCTTCCGCCAGCGTTTGCAGGCGTCGACTCAGATCCCGGACCGCGCCGGCGGGCGCCCCTGACACGACCAGGCACAGGTTCTTGTAGATCCACACGAGTCCGAGTCCGGGACCGGGGATCGAACTCTGGACCGACACGCTTCCGAGCGGATCGGGATTCGTCTCGAACGGCACGTACGAGATCGTCGGCGAAGTTGTCTCGTTGAGAAAGTAATCCGCCGCCTTGAAGCGATCCTTGGCCTGCGCAACCGTGATCGACACGCGTGCTCCGTTGAACCGGCCGTTGAAGACAAACATCCGGAAATCCTTGAGCGGCCCGGTTTCGTCGACAGGCTGTTCGAAATGCTCGATCTTCAGCGCCTTCAAACCCGGGACGCGCTGGGTCGCGAGCTTGCCCCAGTCGAACGCGACGATCTTCCGGCCATCGTCGGTCGCGAACTTCCGGTCGAAATCGATGTGCGACTTGAATGCGTCGACACGCGCGGTCGGGCTGAAGGCACGCCGAATGGCTGCGGCTCTTTCATCCGCGCTCGTGACGCTTCCCGATACCGGCGCCTGCGCATGGCTCGCGCCGACAAGAATGGAACATAGCAACAGACCGATGACCTGCACTTTCATTTCACCGCTCCCGCGCCGGGCAGCATTTTTGTCGTCGTCATGAAGCCCGCGAGGCATCGCATCCTGCACGCCGGGAATCGCTACGCCGGCATCGGGCCGCCCGGCGGCCGCAACACGAACATTCATCTCGCCGCCCCCGCCATTCCCTTGTCCGGTGTCGGACAGTCACGGCTGCTGTTCAATACCGTGAAGTGGCCCGGACACGCCTTGCCCGGGACCTGCAATCCTTCGGGAAATTCCGGTGCGCCCGGCAGCCACGGAGACGCGTATGCCTTGATCCTGTCCCCCGGGAAAAACACGATCCACAGATAACCGTCCGAGAACGAACCATACGGCTCGATCGGCACGACCCGGCTAGCCAGTGCATGCGGATCGCGCTTGAACATCTCGTCGTTGCGCCATTCGACATCGACCGTCAATCCCTGGCGCCATTGTTCCGGAACGGACACACAGCATGTGATGCCGCCGCCGGCGCTGCCGATACGGGCGGCCACATTCCCGCCCCAGGTACCGTCGACATAGAAGGTACCGATCGGCACGTCCGTGTAGTTCAGCGCGTTCAGCTTCAGCCCGATCCCGGCCTCATCGGCCGCCGTAGCGGCTTGCGGATCCGCATGATCCGTCGCGCGAGAGCACCCGGCTCCCGTCACGCAGGCAGCCAGGAAAACGGCCAGACGAACGACGGCTATCACCGAGCCAGTTCGCACATTCATGACGCAATTCTCTTGTCGGAATCCCGAAGTGAAATCGAAAGGGATACGGTAGCGGAAATCACCGGCAACGGGTAAGGTTACCCGCGCATCAATCCCCGCCCACCTTCGCCGCCATCGCCGTCAGCATCCGCAACATCGGCTCGAACGCGACAACGCAAGGTGATGCGCGTGCTGCGGGTCGCATGGCTTCATCCGCGCAGGGCCGTACCGGGAGCCGGGCTCCGGGCCCCGGTTGTCGCGTCTGGCCGCTGTACGAAAAACGGGCTCGTTGACGGCTGCCGGCTTGCCGCTACCGGCCTTCCAGAAGCGGGCCGCGCAGCGAGACAACGCAGCGTCAACCCGGAACAGTGAATGCCGACCGACAGGATCCCCGTGCATGCCGCATGACGACCGCACCCTCCTCATTCCCCGACGAACGCCCGAATCGGCGACGATGCTCGCGAACGTCAAACGCGCGATGGCACTCACCGCCCGCCTCAACCGCCTGTCGTTCGACGATGCGGACGAAGTCCGCGCGTTGTTCGGCGAACTGATCGGCAAGCCGGTCGACGACAGCTTTCTGCTGCTTCCGCCGTTCTATACGACCGGCGGGCCCGACATCACGGTCGGCCGCAACGTATTCGTCAACCAGAACTGCACGTTCTACGATCTCGGCGGGCTCGACATCGCCGACGACGTGATGATCGGGCCGAACGTGAGCCTCATCACGTCCGGCCATCCGCTGGAACCGTCGAAGCGGCGTGCCGCCGTCGTCGCGAAGCCGATCGCGATCGGGCGCAACGTGTGGATCGGTGCCGGCGCAACGGTCATCGGTGGCGTGACGGTGGGCGAAAACGCGGTGATCGGCGCAGGGGCCGTAGTCACGCGGGACGTGCCGCCGAATACGCTGGTGGGCGGCAATCCGGCGAAGGTCATTCGGTCGATTGGTGATTGAGGTCGCGTAGCGCGACGCCTACTTGATGCACCAGTAGCGCGCCGCAAATTCCTTGTTGATCGACACGACGACCATCCCGTTCGCATTGCGCGGCGGCTTGCCTTCCGAGCAGCGAGCGTTGTCCGACACGAAATACTCGACATTGCCGCGCTTGAACGTCCAGTCGGTATTGACGCACGGGTCGGTGCCGACCGTTTCCTCCGTGCCGCCGTGCAACTCGACGTCCGGCTTGCGATCGACCGAGTGCGGCTTGTTCCAGGCCCGGTAGTTCAGCGTGCCGTTCGCGGCGCGGTCGATCACGATGTGATGCTTGTCGGTATCGCAGATGAATCCGTCCTGGGTGGACTGCGCATGGGCGGCAGCGGTCGCCAGCAACGCGCATGCGGTACCGGCGAGCGCAAAGAATCTGTAAGGCGTGAGCACGTTCGATCAGGAAAAGAAGGGGAAATCGGAGGCAATACGGTAGCGAAAATCACCGGCGACGGGTTGGTTTTCCAGTGCCCGCCCCGCCCTCAATCTCCGCCCACCCGCTCCGCGATCGCCGACAGCAACCGCAACATCGGCTCGAACGCGTCGGCCGACGTGTTGCCGAAGCCGAGCACGAGCCCGTTGCCCGCCGATGCCGCATCGATCGAAAATCCCGACAGCGGAAACGGCCCGATGCCGTGCTCGCGCGCCGCGTCGACGATCGCGCGATCGCGGTAGCGCGCGGGCAGCCGCAGCGCGAGATGCAGCCCGCACGGCCCGCCCTCGATCTCATGCGGCACGCTCAGGTTGCCGTCGAGCGCGGCCAGCAGCAACCGCCGCCGGTCGCGATACAGCCGGCGCATCCGGCCGAGATGGCGGCCGTACTCGCCCGTCTCGATGAAATCGGCCAGCGCGAGCTGCACGTGGCGCGTCCCGCCGCGCAGCATCTCCGGCAGCACCGGCCGCACCGCGGCCAGCAGCGCATCGGGCAGCACGAGAAAACCGATCCGCAGCGCCGGAAACATCGTCTTGCTGAACGAGCCGAGATAGACGACGGGCGAATCGGGTGCGAGCCCGTGCATCGCACCGATCGGCTCTCCGGTGTGACGGAATTCGCTGTCGTAGTCGTCCTCGATGATCCACGCGCGATGCCGGCGCGCGGCATCGATCAGCGCGAGCCGGCGCGAGATCGACAGCACCGCGCCGGTCGGGAACTGGTTCGACGGCGTCGTGTAGACGAGGCGCGGCGTCCGCTCGCGCCAGTCGTCCGCATCCGCGCGCAACCCTTCCGCGTCGACCGGCATCGGCACGACGTCGAGGTCGGCCGCCTGCATCGCGGTGCGCGCGCCGCGATAGCCGGGCTCCTCGACCCACACCGTATCGCCCGGGTTCGTCAGCAACTGCGCGCACAGCGCGATCGCACCCTGTGCACCTTCCGTGATCACGATCTGCTCGGGATCGCAGCGCACGCCGCGCGTCACGGCCAGGTGGCGCGCGATCGATTCGCGCAGCGCGCGCTCGCCGAGCGGGTCGCCATAGCCGAGCAGGTCGCGGCCGGCGCGGCGCAGCGCGCGGTCGATCGCGTGGCGCCATGCGTCGGCCGGGAAATGCGTCAACGCGGGCACGCCCGGCCGGAAGCCCTCCGATTCGCCGGTGCCGATGCGGCTCGGGCGAATCCGGCCGAGCCGCTGCGCGACGGCCGGCGGCGCGGCACGCC
>NZ_CABVQC010000052.1 GCF_902499175.1 Burkholderia aenigmatica | reverse complement strand
TCGTCGTGAACCGGATGATGATCGCGCGTGAACGGCGCCGCATGGCGGACATGAAGGCGGCGTTTGCGGTGGCGTGATGTCGGGCGTAATGGCGTGACGAAAGCGACGGCGGGCGCGTGACGGGCCCGCCGTTTGCGTGGGGCGCTCGCTTGCAGGGCGGGGTAACCGGTCGGTCGTGTGCCGCGCGCTTTGCTGGCATCATGTCGGACAATTCAACGACGTGCATTCTCCCGATGACAACCGTTCCCGACGTTACGCTTCAACTGACCGACACCGAGCAGCCGGCCGCACACGATCTCATCAGCCGCAAGCTCGGCGAATTCAATCATGCGATGACGGGGCGCGCCGACGCGGCCGCGCTCGACGTGTACGTCACCGATTCCGCGACCGGCGAGATCGTGGGTGGCCTCACGGGGCGCACGTCGCTCGGCCTCTTCTTCATCGATCTCTTTTACCTGCCCGAATCGCTGCGCGGCGGCGGCTTCGGCAGCCGGCTGCTGCGCGAGGCCGAAGCGGAAGCGAAACGACGCGGATGCGCGCGTGCGGTGCTCTACACGATCTCGTTCCAGGCGCCGGATTTCTACCGGAAGCAGGGCTACGAAGCGTTCGGCGAAGTGCCGTGCGAGCCGGAAGGCACGTCGCGCGTGTTCATGGTGAAGGTGCTTTGAATCGTTTCAGCCGGTTCGCGCCGCGCGGCACGCACGCCGACGCAGCGCGAACGACGGCGTTCGGGCGTCGGCATCCAGGCGCCGGCCCCACGAGAGGGCGGCGTCACTGAATGCCCGCCCTCGCGCGGGCTGAACTGCTTTCGTGCGAACCGCCGCGGGGCGCATGCCACGCGCGTCAGCAATGCTCGAGCGCGTACGACAGGTCGGCGATCAGGTCGTCCGGATGTTCGAGCCCGACTGACACACGAATCAATCCTTCCGACACGCCCGCCGCCGCACGCGCCTGGGCCGGTACGCCCGAATGCGTCGTTGACGCCGGATGGCAGATCAGCGACTCCGTGCCGCCGAGGCTGACGGCCGACTTGAAGAGCGTCAGGTGGTTGATGAACCTGAACGCCTGCTCGCGGCCGCCGTCGAGGATGAACGCGAAGGTCGAGCCGGGCCCGCTGCACTGGCGCTGGTAGACGGCCTGGTAGGCCGGATCGTCGATGAGCTCGGGGTGCAGCACGCGTACCGGGCGATGCGGATTGCCGGCGAGCCAGCGGGCGACGGCGCTGCCGCTGCGTGCGGCCTGCTGCATGCGCAGCACGAGCGTTTCCATCGAGCGGGTGATCATCCACGACGAATGCGGGTCGAGCTGCGAGCCTAGCGTGCTGCGGACCGAGCGGATCTTCGTGATCAGCTCGCGGGTGCCCGTGACGCCGCCGGCGACGAGGTCGCTGTGCCCGCCGATGTATTTCGTCAACGAGTACACGCTCAGGTCGATGCCTTGCCGCGACGGCTTCTGGTACAGCGGCCCGAGCAGCGTGTTGTCGCAGACCGACAGCGGGCGATAACCGTGGCGCGCTTCGAACGCATCGATCTCGTTGCGCAACCCGTCGAGGTCGAACAGCGCGTTGGTCGGGTTGGCGGGCGTCTCGATGTAGCACATCCGCACGTTGCCCTTCTGCGCGGCCGCTTCGAGCGCGGCGCGGATCGCGTGGGTGGACAGCCCGTCGGCGATCACTTCGGAGCGAATGCCCCACTCGGGCAGGAACTTCGAGATCAGTGTTTCGGTGCCGCCATACAGCGGCACGGACTGGACGACGCAGTCGCCCGGCCGCAGGAACGTCAGCAGGATCGCGGCGATGGCCGACATGCCGCTCGACGTCACGACGGCCGCTTCGGAATCGTCGAGCAGGGCGAGGCGATCCTCGACGATTTCCAGGTTCGGGTGATTGAAACGGCTGTAGACGAGGCCCGCGCCTTCGCCTTCGGGCGAAGGCTTGCGCCCGGCCACGACGTCGAAGAATTCGGCGCCGTCCTCGGCCGTGCGGAACGCGAAGGTCGACGTGAGGAAGACGGGCGGCTTCACCGATCCTTCCGACAGGAACGGATCATAGCCGTACGACATCATCTGGGTTTCGGGATGGAGTTCCCGGCCTGCAATCTTGCGCTTGTGATAGTTGCGATAGGCCATGCAGTGCTCCGTGCAGGGTGGTGAGGAACGGCCGTTGCAGCGGTGGCATGATGCGTGCGGTGCCGGGTAGGCACCGGGCGTCGCGACCGTGTGTGGCGATACTACTCCGAAGGCGCTGCTTCGTGACGCACCCCTGACACTATCGTCAGGGTGTCGCCTGTTCGACGATCATGTCGTACAGGGCACGGGCGGCCGGCGACAGTTGCGCACTCTTGCGCGTGACGAGCACGAGCGTGCGCGATACCGCCGGCTCGACGAGCTCGATCGTGCGGATCATCGGATACGCGTTCTTCTGGATCGCGAGTTTCGGCACCACGGCCGCACCGAGCCCCTCCGCGACGAGCCCGAGCGCCGTCGAGCTGCGCTGCACCTCGTAGAACGAATGCAGCGACACGCCGCTCGTCTTCAGCGCGCCGTCGAGCAGCCCGCGATTGCCGCTCACTTCGCCGGCGAAGATCAGCGGATGCGGTTGTAACGCCGCCCAGCGAATGCGCCGCCGCTTCGCGAGCGGATGATCGTCGCGGCACACCAGCACATAGGGATCGCTCGTCAGCGGCACGTTGACCAGTTCGGGATGCTGGTCGCCGGCAATGCCGATGCCGAACTCGGCCTCGCGATGCAGCACGGCCTGCAGCACCGACGCCGATGCGTGATCGAGGATCTTCACGCGATCGTGTGGCCGGTGCGCGGAGAACGCGCGCAGGATGCGCGGCAGGTATTGCACGCCGACCGTCGGCACGCACGCGATCGTGACGTCGCCGCGCTGGCTCAGGCCGGTTTCGCGAATTTCGGTGAGCGCGTCGGACAGCTCGTTCAGCAGCCGGCGTGCTTGCGGCAGGAAGCGGCGGCCGATTTCGGTGAGTGTGGTGCGGCGCGTGGTGCGCTCGACGAGCGCGACGCCGAGAAAAGTTTCGAGCTTGCGCAGCCGCTGCGTGATGGCCGTCTGCGTGACGTGCAGCGTGTCGGCTGCCTGCCGGAAGCTGCCTTCGTCGGCGATCGCGACGAAGGCCTGAACACCGAGCGTATCGATTTTCATCAGATATATGAATCAATCACGATATTAAATTCATTTTACTGAACTCCGTTGCGATCGCAGAATGCGATGGTTCGACGGCTAGCGGCGTCCCATCCGCGTAGAAGGCAAGGCCGTCCACGCCGACCAGGAGAAACGACATGACGACCCCACTCGATCGATACGCCGCCCAGTATGTGCAATTCGAGGACGAACGCACGCGGCCGATCCGCGATCTGTTGGCCGCCGTGCCGGACACGCCGATCCATACCGCGATCGACATCGGCTGCGGGCCCGGCAATTCGACGGAGGCGCTGATCGCGCGTGCGCCGGACGCCACGGTTCACGGGATCGATGCCTCGGCGGACATGATCGACGCCGCGCGCAAGCGCCTGCCGGACTTGCGTTTCGATGTCGTGGATATCTCCACCTGGGACGATTCGGGCGGCTACGACCTGATTCTCGCGAATGCGGTGCTGCAATGGGTGCCTGCGCACGACACGCTGTTTCCGGCGCTCGTCGGCCGGCTCGCGCCGGGCGGCCACCTTGCGGTACAGATGCCTGACAACCTCGACGAACCCGCGCACCGGCTGATGCGCGAGGTTGCCGCGGCCGGGCCGTGGGCGGACAAGCTGAAAGGCGCGGCGCGCACTGAGCGGTTCGACGCGCGTTATTACCACGCGCTGCTGTCGCCGCTGTGCGCGCGGGTGGACGTGTGGCGCACGACCTATTACCACCTGCTGCGCGGTGGTGCCGACGCGGTCGTCGAATGGTTCAAGGGCAGCGCGCTGCGGCCGTTCCTCGCAGCGCTCGACGACGGCGAGCGCGCGGCGTTTCTCGCGCGGTATCGCGAGGCGATCGCAGGGCCGGGCGGCTATCCGGCGCTCGCCGACGGCACCGTGCTGTTGCCGTTCCCGCGTCTGTTCATCGTCGCGACGCGGCCATGACTCAGCCATGACCCGGCCTTGAAGCGCGGGCGGCGGTGGGTCAGCGCGCCGGCCGCATCGATTCCGGGTCGACCGTGCGGATCCGCGCGGTCTGCCCGTCGCGCAGGTCCTTGTACCAGAACAGCGCCACTTCACCGTCGTTCTCGTCGTCCGCGTACAGCAGGCGATCATGTCCGCCCAGTACGAAGCCCGAGCGCGCATACGTGCTGCACGCGGCGACATTGTTCGACTGCGTTTCCAGCCGCATGAAGCCGAACCCGTGTCCGCGCGCCCAGGATTCGGCGGCCGCCAGCAGCAACTGCCCGATGCCTTGCCGCCGGCAGTGGCGGTCGACGGCCAGCTCTGCGATCTCGGCCATCCCGTTCCAGCTCTGGCCGATCGCCACGAACCCGGCGAGCCGACCGCCGGCCGTCGCGCGAAAGAGCGCCGTTTTGCCGGACGCCTCGTCCGCCCAGCCGGCCGGATCGAAGCCGTAATTCTTGCGGCGCGCCGGCAGCGCGCGGAGATCGAGCAAGTCCTGATACGGCGCGTTCAATTCCCAGGCGATGTCGAACGAGAAGTCGCATCGGTCCAGTTCGTCGGCGGGCAGCCCGCTCGTCTGTTCGATGCTGATGTGTTCGGCTCGGTCCATGTGTCGGTGTCCTGTCTTCTTCGGGATGGCGTGGTGTCGTCCGTCACGCGATCGCCGGCGTCGTGATGGGCGCCGAATCGCGTTTGTTCTTGTGTCGATTTTTTGCGCCCGCACAATTCGCCGTGCGCGAGACCGGTACAGACTGGCTGCGTCCGTGACCGCGGAACGCGGGCCAGCCATGAACCGAACGGCGACGCAAACGTGTGCGGGGTTCGCGCGCCGGCTGCGGCGCTCGTTCAACCGACTGATTATGCGGGATTTCGGCGTAGGCACGGCGGCCGGCATCGGGGCGGTGCCCGCTGCCGCGCGTCTTGCTTCCGATCCGCATGGCCGTCGATCGCATGTGGATGAAAGACGACAGGAACCCGAATAAATGTTTACCGTTGCGTGACAACTCGATATATTCCGCAAAACATATCGAAGATCGTGGCGTCGTCTGGCGCCACGTCGTCCACCCGCTCCACGAAAGCCGGAAGAGATTCTGACCGGCATCGCCGGAGCAATGCGTCGTCGCGGCATGCGCAACCGGTGCGCACGCTTCCCGACGCTGCAATACGAGCGGCCGCCCTGCGGCATGCCGCTTCCGCAAGCCCACACTGGCATCGAAACGACGCATCGTGCACGCGCATGAGGGGTAGGTGTGTGCGGCGATCCCGTGGCTTGCGCTTGTTCGTCAGTCGGTTCTTCGTCAACACGCCGCGCGTCGCGCTGCGACGCAGGCGCGCGCGTCAACAACGTGCGTCAACAACAAAAGGAAGTGAACGTGAAAAAGACCATCGTGGCCGCGGCCGCACTCGGGATGTTCGGCACCGCCGCCCACGCGCAAAGCAGCGTCACGCTCTACGGGCTGATCGATGCGGGTATCACGTATTCGAACAAGGTCGCGACGTCGGGCGGGCACGGCAAGCTCGTCAAGTACGGCGACGGCGTCGCATCGGGCAGCCGCTGGGGCATCCGCGGCACCGAGGATCTTGGCGGCGGGCTGAAGGCGTTGTTCGTGCTGGAAAACGGCTTCAGCAGCGGCGATGGCTCGATCGGCCAGGGTGGCGCGCTGTTCGGCCGGCAGGCGTTCGTCGGCCTGTCGAAGAACGGAATCGGTTCGCTGACGTTCGGCCGTCAGTACTCGTTCTCGACCGACTACATCGGCGCGAACTATTCGATGGGCAGCCAGACGCCGGCCGGCAACTATGCGTATCACATCAACGACCTCGACCAGCTGACGTCGAGCCGCATCAACAACGCGGTGAAGTTCCAGAGTGCGAACTTTGCGGGTCTCACGTTCGGCGCGATGTACGGCTTCTCGAACTCGACGCAGTTCGCGGGCACGCCGACCACGACCGGTGCGAACGGCGCGCAGGGTTCGTCGAGCGCGTACAGCTTCGGTGCGAACTATGCGCAAGGGCCGTTCGGCATCGGCGCCGCGTACACGAACATCCGCTTCCCGAACGGCGCGCAGCCCGCGTTCGGCGTGAGCATCGCGAACATCAACACGCAAGGGCTGCGCGACCTCGAGACGGTCGGCGTCGGCGCACGCTATGCGATCGCGGCGGCGCTCGTGTGGGCAAACTGGACGCATACGAAGTTCGTGCCGCTGTCGGGCGAATCGTCGAAGCTGAACAACTACGAAATCGGTGGTCGCTATGCGTTCACGCCGGCCCTGAGCGGTGGGCTCGGCTATACGTTCTCGAAGCTCGACGGCCGCTTTGACGGCAAGTGGCACCAGGTCAATGCCGCGGTCGACTATGCGCTGTCGAAGCGTACGGACGTCTACGTGAGCGCGGCCTACCAGAAGGCGTCGGGCAGCAACACGATCAACGGCCGCGCGGTGCCGGTCCAGGCCGAGATCGGCTCGTCGGGATCGTTCATCGGCAACGCAGGCGCGAACACGCAGTTCGTCACGCGGATCGGCCTGCGTCACAAGTTCTGATCGACCGCGCGCGCGAGCGGGCGCTCCATCGGGGCGCCCGTTTTACTGTGGCGTGTGGAGAAGCGCGACTCGGCACCGGTTCGCGAATCGATATATTCTCCTGTGCATATCGAAACGACGAACGACGGAACCCACCCCCTTTCACCCGTACGGGAGCACCATCTTGAATTCGATGCACCGCGAAGCCGTCGGCGAAGCCTTTTCGCTCGACGCGATGCAGCACGCAAGAACCATGACATGGCAGGCCGTCGACGCGATCGCCGCGGGCATCCGGCCCGGCATGCGGGAATCGGAGGCGAACGCGCTGGGGCTGAGCGTGCTGAAGGATCTCGGGATGGACCGGATCTGGCATCCGGTGCTCGTCCGCTTCGGGGAAAACACGCTGCGCACGTTCAAGGAGCGCTCGGTGGCGGACCCCGTCCTCGCCGCGGACGACATCTTCTTCATCGACCTGGGCGCGGTGTGGGCGAAGCATGAGGGCGACGCGGGCGCGACGTTCGTGTGCGGCGACGATCCCGACATGCATGCGTGTGCGCGTGCGGCGCGCGCGATCTACGACGAAGTCGAACGTCACTGGCGCACCACCGGCTGCGCGGGTATCGCGCTGTACGAATTCGCCGCGCAACGCGCCGACGCGCACGGCTTCCGGCTGAACGTCGACATCAAGGGGCATCGCGTCAGCGACTTTCCGCACGCGATCTACAAGGCCGGCAATCTCGGTGACTTCGATGCCGCGCCGGCGGCCGGGCTGTGGATCCTCGAAATCCAGATCGCGCACCCGACACGGCCGTTCGGCGCGTTCTACGAGGATCTGCTCGTATAACGCATCCCCATCGGCTGGAAAAGCATTCGGGTGCAACGTGGTACGTCACGCCGGAGTGAGTGCCGGCCCCATGCGGGCGGCCGGCACGGTCTGGCCAGGCCGTCAGATGTTGATCGTGACGGGGCCCGCGAGCGGCGTGTAGCCATCGTCGAACAGGTACCACGCATCGTACTGCCCCGACGCCAGCGTACTGTTGGCCGTTGACGAGAACAGCAGCGAGCCGGTGCTCTTCGGCAGGTACGCCCACGATTTGTAGCTGCCCTTGGTCGGCTGCGCCCCATGCGCAAAGATGCCTACCCAGTTCTTCGGGCTGTGGCTCCACGGCGGCGCGACGTAGTCGAAGCGCAGCGTGCCGAACGTCGAGCCCTGCGACGCGAGCGACGCGACGAACTGCTTGCCGGTATTGCCGATCGCCGAATCCGTGAGCAGCGCGCCGGATTGCGTCTGCACGCAGCCGGCCACGCGGCGCAGGAAGTTCGGATCGTTCGCATCGCGGATGCTGGCGTCGTACCAGCCGCCGTCGCCGTACCACGTGACGGCTTGCGTCGCGCCGGCCGCGACGGTGAACGACTGCCTCGTGTTCATCCCGTAGGCGTTGTCGGTGAGCTGGAACGTCGTCGCGCTGGACCCTGCGGAGTTGTCGAGCGTGATCTGCACGTTGCCGTTCGCGACGTCGTAGCACAGGCTGATTTCGGCGCTCGATCCCGTGTTGCCGGACGAACCGATGCTGCCGCGGAACGTCTGCAGGAAGCCGTTCGGCCCGTAGACCGAATAGTCGTAACTGCCACCGCAATTCAGCGCGAGCGAATCCGACAGGTTCGCGCACTGGGTCGCGCCGGCCGCGATCGTGTAATGCCGGGGGATCGTGCTCGTGCCGTCGACCCACGCCTGCAGGTGCACGCCCGCGGTGCCGGTGTTGGTCATCGTCAGCGCCAGCGCGTTGCCGGCACGGTTGACCTTGCCTTGCACGAAGAACTCGTAGGGCAGGCGGCAGGCCGTGCTGCGGCCGGCGGTCTGCGCCGGCACCGCGGTGGTGGTCGGGTAGGGGATCAGGACGGCCGGGCCGTTCGGGTTCATGTTGCTCGCCGGCGGCTGGATCGCGGGCACGGTCTGGTCGGCGTTCGAGAAATCGAAGGCCGACGTCAGGTCGCCGCACACCGCGCGTCGCCACGGCGAGATGTTGGTTTCCTGAAACCCGAAGCGCGCTTCCAGGAACCGGACCACCGACGTGTGATCGAAGACCTGCGAATTCACCTTGCCGCCCTTCGACCACGGCGAGATCACGAACATCGGCACGCGCGGCCCGAGCCCGATCGGCACGTCGCCGCTCGCCGAGCCGTCCGATGCGTTGCCGCTGCTGGCGACGAATTCCGCGGCCGTCGAGACGGTCGACCGCCCGGTGCCGGCCGCGGAGCTGGCCGGGACGGCGGGCGGCACGTGATCGAACAGGCCGTCGTTCTCGTCGTACATCACGAGCAGGACCGTGCTGGCCCAGACCTTCGGATTCGAGGTCAGCGCATTCAGCACGTTGCTCACGTACCATTCGCCGCCGCTCGCGGCCCACGACGGATGCTCGCAGTACGCGTAAGGCGCGGCGATCCACGACACTTGCGGCAACGTGTCGTTCGCGACGTCGGCCTGCAGCTGGCTGAACAGGTTCGTGTCGTATTCCTTGCCACCGCCGCTCGGGTCGATCTGCGTGCCGTTGAGCGCGGGCGCCAGCGGATCGTTGGCGCCGAGGTTCTGGTACTGCTTGAAGTTGAGGACGATGTTGTCGCCGTAGTTCCCGTTCCACCACAGCGTGCTGCCGGCGCTGTTGGAATTGCCGTACGCATGGCCGGCATCCAGGCCGTTGCCCTTGTCCTGATAGAACTTCCACGTGACGCCGGCCGCGTTCAGCCGTTCCGGCAGGGTCGTCCAGCCGGTGCCGGTCATCGTGTTGTCCGTGTACGGCGAATAGCCCGGCACGTTGCCGCAGCAGCCGGTCCACAGATACAGCCGGTTCGGGTCGGTCGGGCCGAGCATCGAGCAGTGGTAGTCGTCGCACACCGTGAACGCGCTCGCCAGCGCGTAGTAGAACGGGACGTCGTTCTGCGTGAAGTAGTACATCGTGCCGCTGGTCTTCGCGCCGGTCCAGTTGTCGTAGCGGCCGTTGTTCCAGGCGCTGTGCGTGGTGCCCCAGTCGTGAGGGAGGTCGCCGTAGTAGGTGTCGCCGTTCGCCGTGCCGAAGGGCGGGGACGGGTTGAACGGGAACACGTAGGACAGCATCCAGGGCTGGCGCCACACCGGATACCCGCTCGAAATCACGACCGGCCGCGGATCGCCGAAGCCGCGCGCGCCGCCCAGCGTGCCGAGGTAGTGGTCGAACGAACGGTTTTCCTGCATCAGGATCACGACGTGCTTCACGTCCTGGATCGTGCCGGTGACGGTGGCCGCCGGAATGGCCTGCGCGCGCGCGATGCTGTCGGGCAGCATGCCCGTGATCGCGGTGGCACCGGCGAGTTTCAACGCATCGGCGAGGAACTGACGTCGGGTTGTGGGTTTGTTTTGCATGATCGCTCTCTGTCTTGGATGACGGGCCTTGCGGCCGGCGTCGGTCAGTGGCACGCGCTCGCGCAGTGCAGGACGGGCGTGGACGCCGAGCCCGGTGCGGCCGCACGCGCGGCCGCCACGTTGGCCGCGGTGCCCGAGTCGCCATCGCCGCAAGCGGCCAGCGTGCACAGGAGCGCGATCATGAAAACGCCGCGCCAGTGCGGAAAGCGGCTTTCCGACTGGCGCGAGTTGACGATTGGCTTTCTATCTGATTCGAATCGGATTCCTGAATGATCGGGACGGTTGCTGCGTGCTCCGTATTTCATTACCCCTCCAGACATGAAAAATGAACCGCAGAGAATAGCGCCCGAATCAGAACAACTTCATGACAGGCCACCCGCGGGTGCCTGCCACGTGCAACAGCTTGGCGTCGGGATTGGTGGCGACCGGATGCGTGACGTAATCCAGTAGCGGCACGTCGTTGATCGAATCGCTGTAGAAGTAGGTGCGCTCGAAATCGGACGGCGCGTAGCCGAGTGATTCCAGCCACTCGGTGGTGCGCACGATCTTCCCTTCGCGGAAGCTCGGCACGCCCGTACTGCGCCCGGTAAATGCACCGCCCGGCGTGCCGTCGTCGGTATCGAGCTCGATACCGAGCAGGTGCTCTATGCCGAATTCCGCTGCGATCGGCCGCGTGACGAAGACGTTGGTCGCCGTCACGATGCAGCAGAGATCGCCGTTCTCGCGATGGCGGTCGACCAGCTCGCGCGCCTGTGGCGTGATCGCCGGACGAATCACTTCGTCCATGAATCGCACATGCCAGCGTTCGAGTACCTTGCGCGGATAGCGGGTGAGCGGCGCGAGCGTCACGGCGAGATACGCGTCCATGTCGAGCGTGCCGGCCGCATAGTGGCCGTAGTGCTCGTCGATCAGCGCCACATGCGCGTCGTCTTCCCGCCAGCCGACTCGCGTGATGAAGCGGCTCCAGGCCTGGTCGCTGTCGAGCGGCAGCAGCGTGTGGTCGAGGTCGAACAGCGCGAGATTCTTGTACATGGGGGGTTCCTTGTGTTGCGTGTTCATGCGCCGATGAGCTTCTCGATCGCGTCTTTCGCGTTCTTGCCGTCGATGGTCGTGACGCCGTCGAGCCACTTCGTCAGTACGCCGGGGTTCTTCTTCGCCCATTCCTTCGCGACCGCGACCGGATCCGCGTGATTCATGATCGGCACCATCAACTGGTTCTCTTCGTCGGTCGTGAACTTCAGGTTGGTCAGCAGCCGGCCGACGTTCGGGCAGCGTTCGAGGTAGCCGGGCGTGACGAGCGTATAGACCTTCGCCGAGCCGTAGTTCGGGCCGAACACGCCGTCGCCGCCGTCGAGATAGGCGATCTTGTAGTTGATGTTCATCGGATGCGGCTCCCACGCGAGGAACACGATCATCCGGTGCTCCTGCACCGCGCGCGTGACCTGGACGAGCATCCCGGCCTCGCTCGATTCGACCAGCTTGAAGCCGCCGAGTCCGAACTCGTTCTTGTCGATCATCCGCTGGATCAGCGCGTTGCCGTTGTTGCCGGCACCGATCCCGTAGATCTTGCCGTCGAGCTGGTCGCGGAACTTCGCGATATCGGCAAAGCTCCTGAGGCCCTTGTCCGATGCGTATTGCGGCACGGCCAGCGTATAGCGCGCGCCGACCAGGTTCGGTTGCGGCAGCTGGTGGACGGCGCCGGCATCGACGAACGGCTTCACCGTCGGCGTCATGCTCGGATCCCAGTAGCCGAGGAACGCGTCGATCTGTGCCTTCTTCACGCCGGCGAGCACGATCGGCGGCGACGCGATCGTCTTGGTCGCCTCGTAACCGAGCCCGTCGAGCAGCATCATCGCGACGCCGGTGGTGGCTGCGATGTCGCTCCAGCCGACATCGCCGAGCGTCACCTTTTTGCAGACGTCGCCTTCCGACGCGTGAGCGGGGGCCGTCGCCAGCGCTGCCAGCAGTGTTGCGGCCAGCATCCATGCCTTCTTCATCATGTTGGTCTCCTAAGCAAGTGTTCCGGATCGTGTTGCCTGAATGGTCTGACGATTGATCGTGCTGATCGGGTGAAACAAACGAACTTGGGTCTGGCTTTGTAGTTTTGCGTACCGTATATTAGAACGCACAAATTCGCAAGATCACACAAAAATACAACTCACCGGTTACCTGGCTTGGCAACGGGCGGGCGAAGGCAGGAAGAATCGGGCGGCGGCCCACGCGGGCCGTGCCTCATCAGGTAGACCAGGCAAAGCAAGGAGACCTCGCATGATCAGTCAGCTGGAAATCATTTCTCGCCTGTTGCTGGCGGCATTGCTCGGCAGCATCGTCGGCATCGAGCGCGAGCGCCTGTCGTGGGCGGCCGGGTTGCGCACGCACATGCTGGTGGCCGTGGGCGCCGCGCTCGTGATGATCGTGTCGGCGTTCGGTTTCGCGGATATCCAGAACGCGAAGAACGTGTCGCTGGACCCGTCGCGCGTCGCCGCGCAGGTCGTGTCGGGCATCGGTTTCCTCGGCGCCGGGTCGATCATGCTGCGTGGCGAGATCATCCGCGGCCTGACGACCGCGGCGAGCCTGTGGGTCGTGGCGGCGGTCGGGCTGGCCGTGGGTGGCGGCATGTATGTGGCTGCGATCGCCGCGACGGCGATCGTGCTCGCGATCCTGGCCGGCCTGAAGCCGATCGAGAAGCGCTTCTTCGCCGCGCGGCAGCGCTGGGGCGTGCGCATCCTCGCGAGCCGCGGCGCCGTGAAGCTGACATCGCTGCAGGCGATGCCCGGCATCGACCAGGCGCGCATCGTCCAGTTCATCATCGAACAAGACGACGCCGCGCCCGATGACGACCGCATCCACGTGGTGTTTTCAAAGATGACGAGCCGCGAGGTCCAGGCGGTCCGTCAATCCCTGCAGACCCTCGTCGGCATCAAAAAGATGGAGGAGAGCGCAGCATAGTTCGCCGTTCGAATAACATTGACGTTCATTCCGAGGACATTCCATGTGGCAAGAAGAGCGATACCAGAGGATCCGGCTTCTGTTATCGAAGATGCAGCGCGTTTCCACCGACCGGATCATGGCCGACCTGAACGTGTCGCGGGAAACCGTGCGCCGCGATCTCGTCGACCTCGAGGCGCTCGGTGAACTGAAGCGCGTACACGGCGGCGCGGTGCAGGTGGGTGACGAAGCGCCGATCGCCGAGCGCGCGCAGACGCACGTGAAGGCGAAGCTGGCGATCGCCCGCGCGGCGGCCAGGCTGGTCACGGGCTCGCAGACGTTGTTTATCGACGCGGGCACAACCACGACGCTGCTGGCCGAGGAACTGGCGAAGCTGTCGGGCCTCACGATCGTCACGAACTCGATCGACGTCGCACTGAAGATGCGGTCGAGCGACCCGGCGCAGGCGAATAACGAAACGATCCTGCTCGGCGGGATGATCGGCAGCCGCGCGGCCGCGACCGTCGGCGACGGCACGGTTGCCGAAATCTTCCGCTATCGCGCCGATCTCGCGCTGCTGTCGCCGGTGGGCGTCGATGCCGTTCGAGGTGCGACCAACTATGACCGGATGGAAACCGAAGTGGCGCGCGCGATGGTCAGTAACGCGGCGGACGTCGCGATCCTGGCCGATTTCAGCAAGCTCGGCACGAACAGCCGGATCAGCTTCTGCGAGCCGGCGCGGATCGGCGCGCTGGTGACGGACTCGAAGGCGGAATCGGTCGACAGCTTCAAGAGCCTCAAGAAAGTCATCAAGAACATCGTGCTGGCGTAGTGCTGCGCAGCGTGGGGCACGATCGGCCGCCGTTATGCCGCCCATGCGGCGCGCATTCTGTCGGCCGGTTTTTTAGCGGCGTAATATATCCATCGATACAACGCAGGCGCGCCTACCGGCGGGCCGTCATGGAGGCGGGCGATGGAGATGGCAGGGACGGCGGCGCCTTCGGCGCATCAGGCGGTGGCGGGCTCGATCGTGCTGACGGGCGCATTCGTGCGGCCGATGACGGTGACGCTCGACGACCTGCGCCGGCACGCGAGCGCGACGGCCGAGCCGTTCGACCTGCGCTGCTTCACGACGAACCGCTTCATCCGCTCGGTCGCGCCGTATCGTGGCGCGCGGCTGAAGGACCTGCTCGACGCAGCCGGGCTGCGCAGCGACGTGCCGGGCGACTTCAAGCGCATGGTGTTCATCGCGCATGCGCACGACGGCTACGCGGTCACGTTTTCCTGGCATGAACTGTTCAACACGCCCGTCGGCGAACACGTGATCGTCGCGTTCGAATGCGGCGACGCGCCGCTGTCGATCGACGACGGCGCGCCGCTGCTGTTCTCGGGCGCCGACCTCCTGCCCGCACCGCGCCACGTGAAGCGACTGGCCGGCATCGTTGCGCGCGTGCTCGAGGTCTGAGCCGGCACGCAGGCGGCCGCGTGCGCCGCACCGGCCATCGTGTATGCTTGCCCGCATCGTTCAAAGGGCGGGACAACATGAAGACACCGGCACACCCCAAGCCTGAGGTGCGGTTCAGGATGCGTATCCAGCAGGCCGACACGATCGCGCTCGGCCCGGGCAAGGTCGCGCTGCTCGAAGCCGTGCGCGAGCACGGTTCGATTTCGGCGGCGGCGCGCAGCCTGAAGATGTCGTACCGGCGTGCGTGGTTGCTGATGGACGAGCTGAACCGCTCGCTGAAATCGCCGGCGACGGTGTCCGAGCATGGCGGGCAGAGCGGCGGCGGCAGCGTGCTCACACCGGTCGGCGAGGAGATCATCCGCCTTTATCGCGAGATCGAGGCGCGTGCTTACGCGGCTTGCGCCGACGAAATTACCGCGCTCACGAAAATGGTGCGGCGCTGAAAATGCGCGGCATGTGCGCTTGCCCGGAGGCCTGTTGAGCCTAACGGCGGGCTTTCACTGGCCCATGAAGGGCAGTGCGCAAGGACAGCGACGAAGCGAATCGGGCCCTAGCCGTGCCGCAGGCAGAAGCGCGGCGTGTCGCCCGTGACGGCATCCGGTGCCATCACATCGCGCGCCTGCGCATCGAGCCGCCCGATCAGCTCGACGAAGCTGGCGACGCTCGCAGTCCGCAACGGGTAGTACGCGATGTGGTGGCGTTCGCAGATGCGCTTGAGCAGGTTCATCGAATCGTGGTCGATACAGTCGACCGGGAACACGACCATCTGCGCGCCCGGTAGCGCCGCGGCCAGCAGGCCCTTGCGATCCTCGATGCCGCCGTCGTGCAGCGTCATGTCGCCGCCCGCCGTTTCGACGATCCGCTTGATCGCCCGGTTCGAGCCCGGGCGCCCGCCGACGTACACCAGACGCGCGCCCTGAAGGATCGACAGCGGATCGGCCGCGCGCTCGGCCGGGTCTTCCGCCGACGCCTGCACCGCCTGTTCGATCGCGCTCGCTTCGGCGCGCAGCGTCTTCACCATCGCCATCAGGTCGTCGAGCCGCGCGCGCATCGCGCGGGCGCTCGCCTGTTCCGCGGCGATCCGCTGCTCGGCCGCTTCGCGGCGGCTCGTGTGCAGCGCGAGCCGTTCGTCGCGTGCGGCCAGCGCTTCGCGCAGTTCGTGTACTTCGTCGCGCAAGACGCTTTCGGCCGCCAGCGGCTGCGCGTGCTGGCGCGCGGCGAGGGCATCCCGTTCCTGCAGCGCCGCGTCGTGCTGCGTGCTCATGTCGTGCAGGCGCACCTGCTGCCGTTCGAGCTTCGCGTGCAGCGCCGCATTCTCTTCCTCGAGCGCGACCAGCCGCCGGATATCGGCGCGATTGGCCGCGCCGACCAGGTGCGACAGCATGTGCAGGTCGCCGAACGCGGTCTGGCGCACGCCCATCGTCGTGCGCGGATGCGTCATCAGCGCCCAGTACGCGGGCGGAATGTCGCCGCTCTTCAGCGCTTCCTTCCAGCGCGCGAGGAGTTCGTCCGCGTCCTTCGCGCTGTCGAATGCGCGGATCGCGCCGGCGTAGCGCTCGTCGAGCGCCTTGTGCAAGGCCTTGGCGCCGGCCGTGCCGCCGATCGCGAGCTCGACGGCCGCGTGATGGATGTCGAGATCGGTCGCGTGCTGGCGGTCGAGGTCGGTGAACTTCGGTACGAGCCTGCGCAGTTCGTGCGTGGTCAGGCAGGTGCCGATGATCGAGCAGTGCAGGTTCGCATCGAGCTCGGACAGGCGCGCGCGGCGCTTCAGCTCGGTCAGTTGCGCGCGTGACGGCGCGCAGCATGCGTCGACCCGCGTGCCGGTTGCCGCGGGCAGGTTACCGCCGGGCGACGAGAGATCCGCCGTGCGGGCAAGGCGAAAGGGCGGAGCGTGCATGTTGACCTCTGTCCGGCGTGGTCGGGCCGGAGACGGATGCGCGAAATATACCACGGAATATAACGAACGAAATTCCGGGGAAATCACGGAGCAAGGTCGCGTCGCGCGGTCAGCAGAGCGCGGTTGAATGGTCGGTGAGCGATCGTGCGGACGGGGCCTCGGACGAAACGGGGAGCGATGCCGGCGCATGACGCGCCATCACGTACTCGACGCACAGCCCGACGAACAGCAGGTCGACACGCTCCAGTGCGGCGACCGCGTCGCGCATCGCGGCCGGGTCGTTGCTGAACGAATCGGAGAACACGTCGTCGCGCGTGCGTTCGAGGCGGCGCGCGTGGCCGATCGCCCGTTCGAGTTCGGGCAGGCGCGTGAAGCGGGCGGTGCGAGCATGGTCTTCGAGTGTCGACAACAGGTCACGAAAGCCCAGGGCGGACAGCGCGTCGTCAGCATGCGCGGCCGAGAACATCAGGATGAAGCGCACGATGCTGCCGCGCAGGCGCCGGAACGCGTCGACGACATCCGTGACCTGCTGCGCGCGCGCGTCGCTCGACAGCGGCCTGAGCGCGCGGATCTTGCGCGCGAGCGGCTGTTCCCGTGCGGTGCGCTGCGGGGCGCGATCCGTCGGCGTGCGGGGCATGGTGAGTCTCCGGAAGTGCAGGTATCGATATATTCTACGGAATATATCGCGTGCGCAGAAAAAGACGGCGCCGTCGATGAGACACGGTGCCGTCAACGGCCTGAACGGCCGACTGGTCAGTCGATGTTGCTCACGGCCGTTCCGAACGCGGCTGTGAAGCGGAGGTACGCGTTGTCGGGCTCGAGGATATGCACGGTAGCCGCGCACATCCGGCCCGCGTGCGTGATCGCGCGTACGCCTATTGCTGCCGCGTGAGCGCCGTGGGCAGCACGGCGGCCCGGGCGCCGGCCGTTTCGTCCATCGTCGGCCGCCGGCTGGATCCGCGTGCCGGCAGGGTTTTCATCAGGACATCCGGGGCGCCGCACGATCCATCATGGTGAAAGCACTGTCGCAGCCAACCGCAGGAGGGCGCACCGTGACGTCCGATCCCACTCCCTCGACCGCCTTCGTGTTCGCCGGCGGCGGCAGTCTTGGCGCGATCGAGGTCGGCATGCTGCGCGAGCTGGTCGCGAGCGGCGAACGGCCCGATTGCGTCGTCGGCGCGTCGGCGGGCGCGATCAATGCCGCCTATTTCGCCGGCCGGCCGGACGCGGACGGTGTCGCGATGCTCGCCGCGCTGTGGTGCAGGATCCGCCGCCAGGACGTCATGCCATTCTCGTTGCGCAGCATCATCGCGATGCTGCTGCGCAACCGGCCGCATCTGGTCGACGCCGATGCGCTGCGTCTGCTGCTGGAAAAGAATCTGCCGTACCGCCGGATCGAGCAGGCCGCGCTGCCGCTCCACATCGTCGCGACCGACGTGCTGAATGGCCGCGAAGTCGTGCTGTCCGCCGGCTCGGTCGTGGATGCCGTGCAGGCCAGCACGGCGATTCCCGGCGTGTTTCCGTCGGTCAGCATCGGCGGCGTGGAGCTTGTCGACGGCGGCGTCGCGAACAATACGCCGATCTCCGTTGCGATTGCGCTTGGCGTCAAGCGGATCGTCGTGCTGCCGGCCGGGTTCGCCTGCGCGTTGCGCGTCCCGCCGCGCAGCCCGATCGCGCATGCGACGCACGCGCTGACGCTTGTGATCGCGCGGCAACTGGTGCGCGATCTGGCGCTGTACGCGGCACACGCGCACATCCATGTCGTGCCGCCGCTCTGTCCGCTCGACGTCTCGTCATACGATTACTCGCAGTGCGCGCAGCTGATCGACAAGGCCGCGGAACGCACGCGCGCATGGATCGACGCGGGCGGGCTCGCGGAGTGTGCGATTCCCGGCGAGCTGCGCGAGCACGATCACGCCGCGGCGCGGTCGCATTGACGGTTGCGCACGCGCCGTGCAAACGCATGGCTGACAAACGCCGGCTGCCGGGCCTCTCCCCGGCAATCGGCAAAAAAAAAACGGCACCGTGCACGTGACACGGTGCCGCCAACGGCCTGAACGGCCGCCCTGGTCAGTCGATCGCGCGCATCGCGTGGCGCAATTCCTGATAGCTGCGCAGCCCTGCAACGCCGAGTTCGCGGCCGATGCCGCTGAGCCCGAAGCCGCCCCAGCACACGTGCGGGTAGATGAGCTGCGGCGCGTTGATCCATACGAGCCCCGCGCGCACGCGCTGCTGGAATTGCTTCGCGATTTCCGCATCGCGCGTCACGACGGTTGCGACGAGCCCGTAGCGTGTGTCGTTCGCGAGCGCGATCGCTTCGTCGTCGGTACGGAACGATTTCACGCATGCGACGGGGCCGAACACTTCGTCGGTCCACAGCGGGTTGTCGGCGGCCGGCTCGGCGATCACGACGGGCGCCATGAAGAAGCCGTCGCCGCCGGCATCCGTTACGCGGCCGCTGAAGGCGACGCGTGCGCCCGCATCGATGCCGTGCTGGAGCATCGCTTCGACGCGCGTACGCTGCGCGGCCGAGATCAGCGGCCCCATCGCGACCTGCTCCGCAGCCGGCGGCGCGACGACGAGCGCGCGCACGGCGGTCTCGAACGCGGCCATGAAGCTGCGGTACACGCTGTCGTGCACGAGGATGCGCGCGGTGGCCGAGCACATCTGGCCCGCGTTCGTGAAGGCGCCTGCAACCGCAAGCGATACCGCGACGTCGAGATCGGCGTCGTCGCGCACGATCAGCGACGACTTGCCGCCGAGTTCGAGCGTCACGCGCTTCATGTCGACGGCGGCGGCCTGCATGACCTTGCGGCCGGCCGCCGTGCTGCCGGTAAACGAGATCTTGTCGATCAGCGGATGCGCGGTCAGCGCCGCGCCGACGTCGGCGCCGCCGTTCACGACGTTGACCACGCCGGCTGGCACGCCGGCTTCGGCGACGATCTCGAGCAGCGCGTGTTCGGTCGGCGACGTGAGTTCGGACGGCTTCAGCACGACCGCGCAGCCGGCCGCGAGCGCGGGCGCGAGCTTCCACGCGGTCGTGACCATCGGGAAGTTCCACGGCATGACGAGTGCCGCGACGCCGACGGAGTCGTAAAAGCGCTCGGCCGTGACGGCGTCGCTCGGCAGCGCGACCGGCTCCGCCGCGAACAGTGCCGGGTCTTCGCACAGCTTCGCGTAGTACGCGAACGTGGCGGCGACGTCGGCGACATCGGCCTCGGCCTCGAACGGCGGCTTGCCGCTCACCTGCATTTGCAGCGCGGCAAGGCGATCGCGCGACGCTTCGACGCGCTCGGCGATCGTCGCGAGAATCCGGCCGCGTTCGGCGGGCGGCGTATCGCGCCAGCCGGCGAATGCATCGCGCGCGGCGCGCACCGCGGCGTCGACGTGCGCGGCCGTCGCGAATTCCTGCCAGCCGATCGCAGCCCCCGTCGACGCGTCGAAGATCGGCGCGCCGGGCGCGTCGGCCTGCGTGCGCACGGGCTGGCCGGCGATGTGCGCCGCGGGCAGCACGAACGTGGCAGTGGAACGGGAAAGCTCGGCGGTGGACATGAGGGTCATCCTGTCGGTCGGGTTAGCGGTAGGCGACGCCCGGCATCACGCAGAGCATCTCGAACGCGAGGTTCGCGCCCGTGAGCGCGGTGGTGCCGGTCGGATCGTACGGCGGTGCGACTTCGACGAGGTCCGCGCCGACGATGTTCAGGCCCTTCATCCCGCGCACGATCTCGAGGCCCTGCTGTACGGTGAGGCCGCCGATTTCCGGCGTGCCGGTGCCGGGCGCGAACGACGGATCGAGGCCGTCGATGTCGAAGCTCAGATAGACGGGCGTGTCGCCGACGCGTTCGCGCACCTGCGCCATCAGCGGCGCGAGCGACTTGTTCCAGCATTCTTCGGCCTGCACGACGGTGAAGCCCTGCTGGCGGCACCAGTCGAAATCGTCCGCGTGGTAGCCGGTGCCGCGCAGGCCGATCTGCGTGACCTTGTCGCATTGCAGCAGCCCGTCTTCCACCGCGCGGCGGAACGGCGTGCCGTGTGCGATCTTCTCGCCGAACATCGTGTCGTTCACGTCCGCGTGCGCGTCGACGTGCACGACGGCGACCTTGCCGTACTTCTTGTGCAGCGCGCGCAGGATCGGCCACGCGATCGTGTGGTCGCCGCCGAGCGTGATCGGCCGGCAGCCGTTCGCGACGATCTCGTCATACGCCTCCTCGATGCGGCGCACCGAGTCCTTCAGGTCGTACGGATTGGTCGCGACGTCGCCGATGTCGGCCACTTGCAGCGAATCGAACGGCGCCGCACGCGTGGCCATGTTGTACGGGCGCAGCAGCACGGATTCGGTGCGGATCTGGCGCGGGCCGAAGCGCGAGCCCGAGCGGTTCGACGTGCCGAGATCGAGCGGCACGCCGACGAAGCACACGTCGAGGCCGTCGGTCGTCGCGGCTTGCGGCAGCCGCATCATCGTGGCGATGCCGCCAAAGCGCGGCATTTCATTGCCGCCCATCGGTTGATTCAGTTCGCGGGGCATGGGCCGTCTCCTTTTTCTGAGGTAAAGCGATCGGCCGATGGTAGAGGAGAACGCCCGCGCGAAGATTTTGAAGTCGCAACGTTTACATCGACGGGTCTCGATGCAAGTGGCGCCGCCGCATCGACGCGGCGCAACCGAACGCGGCCGCGCGGGTGAGGCCGGGTCGCGTCAGCGCGGGATGGCCGGAGGCGCGGTGCCGTCGTGCGAGCCGGCGGAAGGGAACGCGGTGGTGGCCGAGCCCCACGCGGCGAGTTCGCGCTTCGTGCGCACGCCGAGCTTCGCGAACGCGCGCTTCACGTACGACTCGGCCGACGCGACGCGCACGCCGAGGATCTCGGCCGTTTCGGGCACGGTCTTGCCGGAGAGCAGGTGCTTGCAGGTTTCGTATTCGCGTTTCGACAGCTTTACGCCATCGGCCGCGATTCGCGTATCGAACTGCGCGAGCGGATGGACCTCGGGCGTCGGGTGCGCGACGCGCCGTGCGGCCGTGGTCGACGCATGCAGTTCGAGCAGCGGGAACAGCATGTCGCTGATGCTGCGAAAGCGGTTCATCTCGGCGAGCGTGAACGGCGGCCGGTCGCGGCCGCGCTCCAGCGCGATCGAATGCTGCGCATAGCGGGTGCCGCGTGCGAGCACGCATTCATGGCCGATATGCACGTCGTCGAACAGGCGCTGACGGAATTCGCCGGGCGGGATCGCGGCGATGTCGCGCACCACGAGCATCGTGCCGGTCTTGCCGCGCAGCCCCGCGAACAGCGGGTCGCTGTCGAGAAAGCGCTCGTAGTAGAGCGTCATCACATCGGAGATTTCGGTGGATTCGGTATCGATGCCGCTGCTGCCGATCCATTCGCATCGATAGCCTGTGGGCATCGAGCCGTCGACGCGCGAACGTTCGACGTGTGCGACGTCGAGCGGCACCACGTCATTGAGCAGTTGCGTGAGGCGCGGCACGAAGTGCGGTGTGCCGACCGTCTCGATCAGCTCGCCCAGCGCCTTGAACGACACGTTGAACCGGTCGTTGTCGCGGTGGAAGGGGTTCACGTTGAGCAGCATGCGGTTCCCCGGGTGAAAAGCCGGCGGATTGTAGCGTTCGCAACCGAAAACGTCATTAGGGGGAAACACCGTCGGTTGTCCTGTCGACCCGTTCGCCCCGGAAAACACCGCTTGTCCCCCCCGAAGGGGGGCATACCGGGGCAGTGTAAATGAGTAACTTTGTCTCTGCTTTTTTCAATCAAGAGATGAAGATTCAGATGACCAAACTGATCAAGGACATCCTGCCGCTCGGCGCAGGTATCGGCGAATTCACGAAGCTCGACTTCGGGATGGACGAAAGCGACTGGCGCGCGGCGGAAGGCAAGAGCGGCAACTACATCATCGGCTGGTGGGAAGGGAAGGTCGGCTCGGTGGAGTTTCCGGAAACCGCGGCCGACGAGGCGGTGTGGCTCGTCGAGGGCCGGATCGCGCTGACCGACGTCGAAGGCAACCGCAAGGAATTCACGCCGGGCCAGGGTTACCTGCTGCCGGCCGGCTTCGCGGGCCGCTGGGAGACGATCGAGGACGCGAAGAAGTTCTACGTGCTGCTCGAGAAGTCGTGATGTCCGAAGCCGCCGCCGTGGTGTCGTCGTCCGTGTGACGCGCGCCCGGCGGCGGTTTCGTTTTTCGCGTGTGATGGCTGGGATCATGGAAATGGAAGTCAAAGCAAGAGAGACTGCGCCGGTGCAGGCGCACGCAATGCGTGGCGCGCCGGTCGCACTGGGCGTCGAGGCGGCGCTCGCGAATACGAAGCTGTTCCCGTACTGGCTCGACAACCCGGCGGCGCCTGCGACCGAGCCGGAGCTCGTCGGCGACGTGACGGCCGATCTGCTGATCGTCGGCGGCGGCTTCACGGGGCTGTGGGCGGCCGTGCAGGCGAAGGAACAGATGCCGCACCTGAACGTGGTGCTGATCGAGGCCGGCAAGGTGGCGCACGGCGCGTCGGGCCGTGCGGGCGGGATCATCTCGACATCGGTGATGCACGGGCTGCCGAACGCGGTGCGCGTGTTCCCGAACGACATCGCGCAGCTCGAGGCCTTCGGCCATCACAACCTCGACGGCTTCGAGGACACGCTCAAGCGATACGACATCGACGCCGACATCGAGTGGAACGGCGAGATGACGGTCGCGGTCGATCCCGAGCACATCGCGCACCTGAAGGGCGATTACGACCTGCATCGCGAGTACGGCCACAACGTCGTGCTGCTGAATCGCGAGGAAACGCTCGAACAATTGAATTCGCCGCTGTTCGCGGGCGCGCTGTGGTCGCGCAACCGCAGCGGCATCGTGCACCCGGCGAAGCTCGCGTGGGGGCTGAAGCGCGCGGCGCTGTCGCTCGGCGTGAAGCTGTATGAACACACGCCGCTCGTGACCGTGACCGACGAAGGCAGCACGGTATTCGTGAAGACGCCGAAGGGCAGCGTGCGTGCGCCGCGCGTCGTGTTCGGCAGCGGCACCGCGAAAGTCGGGATTCCCGACATCAACCGTCGCGTGATGCAGGTGCGCGATCACGTGCTCGCAACCGAGGCGCTCACCGACGAACAGCTCGCGCGGATCGGCTGGAAGAATCGCCAGGGCGTGTACGACACGCGCACGCAGCTCAACTATTTCCGTCTGACGAAGAACAACAACATCATCTTCGGCGGGCTGGTGAGCTATCACTTCGACGGCGATCCGGAACCGCACCAGGACGGCCAGCGCGAAACCTACTACCGGCTCGCGGAAGCGTTCTACCGCACGTTCCCGCAACTGTGCGACGTGCGCTTCTCGCACGCGTGGGGCGGGCCGATCGACTACTGCTCGCGCGGCTCGGTGTTCGCGAAGCGCTATCTCGGCGACAAGGCCGTGTTCGTCGCCGGCTATACGGGCTTCGGCGTCGCGGCGAGCCGGTTCGGCGCATTCATGGGGCTGAACATCCTGTTCGATCGCGACAGCCCCGAGCGCAAGCTCGACATCGCGAACCAGAGCCCGAGCTACATCCCGCCGGAACCGATGCGCTGGATGGCCGCGAAGATCACGTTCCATGCGTTCGATGGCGCGGATGCGGAAGGCGGCTGGAAGCGCGCGTGGATCAGCGGCATCAAGGCGATGGGCTTCCCGATGTAAGCGGCGACGTGGCGGCCCCGCGCCGGGCCGCCGCGTCGTAGCGACACCCAAAACGATCCCCAGAGGAGACGGTCCGCGCCGCGGACACGGAGAGAGACACCAGATGAATGTAGTCAACCTGCAGGATGAGGCGCGACAGGAAAACGCGCTGTTCGTCGTCGTGATGCTGCTGCTCGGCATGCTCGGGCCGACGGTCTTCCTCGGCCTGCCCGCGATCGTCGGGCAGGTCGAGCGTCATTGGGGCTTCGGCGAAGCGGCGCTCGGGCTGTCGAGCTTCATCGAGGTGCTCGGCGAATCGACGGGCACGCTGCTCGTCGCATTCGTGCTCGGCCGCCAGCCGGTCCGGTGGGTGCTCGCGGGTGCGGTGACGCTCGCGGCCGGCGCGAACCTCGGCACGCTCGCGACGCACGGGCTCGTCGCCTATTCGGCGTTGCAGTTCATCGCGGGCGTCGGCTCGGGCGGGCTGAACGGCATCGCGTTGCGCTACCTGTCGTATTCGCGCGCACCGGAACGCAATCTCGGGATCATGCTGATGGGGCAGGTGACGTGGAGCATGGTGCTGCTCGCCTACATCTTCCCGATGCTGAGCGACACGTGGGGTGCGCACGGCGTGTTCGGTTTCGTTGCGTGCGTGCTCGGCATGTTCGTGGTCGCGACGCCGCTGTTTCGCCGCGGCGAGACGATGGCCTCACCGGCGCCGGCCGGCGTCGCCGGCCGCATCGACCGCAAGGGCGCGATGCTGGTGCTGTGCGCGCAACTCGCCCTGTACGGCGGCGTCGGCGTCGTGTGGACCTTCCTCGAGAAGATCGGTACCACGGCGGGCCTGAGCGGCAAGTCGGTGTCGCTCGTGCTCGGCATCGCTAACATTGCGAGCCTCGTGATCTGCGCGGCGATGCCGAAGCTCGGCGCGGGCGCGGGGCTGCGCCGCTGGGCGCTCGTGAATCTCGGCGGCTGCGCGGTTGCGGCCGTGCTGCTCGCGCTGCCGGCATCGGCCGCGACGTTCACGCTCGGCGCGATCGTCTTCATCGGCTGCTGGACCGGCGGCGCGCTGCTGATCTACGCGACGATTCCGCAGTATGACCTGGTCGGCAAGTCGGCCGCGCTGTCGCCGGGCTGCGTCGCGCTCGGCTATGGCGTCGGCTCGGTCGCGGGCGGTTCGCTGATCGAGAGCGCGGGCACGCAGTCGGCGCTGATCGCGGCGATCGTGCTGTGCGCGGTGGCGTTCCTCTGCTACCGGCGGCTGCGGCCGGCCGTGTTCGGGATGGAACGCGCGCTCGCGGTCGTATCGGAATGACGGTGGCGACGCGCGCCGCTGCCGATGGCGGCGCGCGTCCGGTTCGGTTCATCGGCGCAGGCGGCAGGCGCGGTGCGCGATGCGCATCGTGCCGGCTGGCCGGGTAACGCGCACACGCGCAGCGGCTTGAAGCATGTTCTCGAATACCTCCGATCTCGATCTCCGGCTCATCCGGGTCTTTCTGGCCGTCGTCGACGCACGCGGCATCACGGCCGCCGAGGCGTCGCTCGGCGTTCGGCAGTCGACCATCAGCACGCAGCTGTCGGCGCTCGAAGCGCGCGTCGGCTTCAAGCTGTGCGATCGCGGGCGTGGCGGCTTTCGCCTGACGTCGAAGGGCGAGCGCTTCGCGGCCACCGCGCGCACGCTCGTCGCGGCGACCTCCGAATTCGTCGCGCGCGTGCGCGACATCGATCGCAAGCTGGTCGGCACGCTGTCGATCGGCCTGATCGGCCAGGCGCCGCTCGTCGAGAACGCGCGCGTGGCCGACGCGATCGGCGCGTTCCGCAAGCGCGACCAGGCCGTCACGTTCGCGATGAAGGTCGCGTCGCCGCAGGAACTCGAGGAAAGCCTCGTCAACAACCAGCTCGATCTCGCGATCGGCTATTTCTGGCATCGCGTGCCGGGGCTGCTCTACACGCCGCTCTTTACCGAGCAGCAGGTGATTTATTGCGGGCGCGGGCATCCGCTGTTCCATGCGTCGCGGCCCGTGACGGCGGACGACCTGCAGCTTCACGACTGGGTATGGCGCACCTATCCGGTGCCGGAGGAGCAGTATCCGCTGCCCGAGCGGCGCGTGACCGCGAGTGCGGACAGCATCGAGGCCGCGACGATCCTGATCCTGTCAGGCGGCCATCTCGGCTACCTGCCCGCGCATTACGCGGAGCCGTTCGAGCAGCGCGGGCTCGTGAAGGCCGTCGGCCGCACGACGTTCAGCTTCGATGTGCCGCTGCATCTCGCGATGAAGCGCAGCGCAAGCGACAAGCCGATCGTCGACGCATTCTGCGAGGACCTGCTACGCGCGTTCAACATCAAGGCGGCCGCACTGGCCGCATAAGCACGCGCTACGCGTTCAGCAGTCGACCAGCACCCAGTCGAACAGCTCTCGACGCGTGCGCACGCCGAGCTTCGCAAACGCGCGCTTCACGTACGACTCGGCCGTCGACAGCTTCACGTCGAGCTGCTGCGCGGCCTCGGGCACCGAGCGCCCGCACAGCATCAGCCGGCAGATCTCGTGCTCGCGGCGCGACAGCTGCACGTCCTGCCGTTCGAGGCGCGCGTCGAAGCCTGCCTGCGACGCGGCATTCACCGACACCGCCGCCACGCGCCGCGCCGCGCAGGTGCGCGCATGCAGCTCGAACATCGGGAACAGCAGGTCGACCATCTGCCGGAAGTGGAACAGCTCGTCCGTCGTGAACGCGGCCCGGCCGACGGTGCGCGCGAGTCCGAGCGCGTACTGCAGGTGCGCGTTGCCGTGCACCAGCAGGCATTCCTGCGCGATGCCGGGCTCGTCGAAGATCCGGCGGCGGAATTCGCCCTGCGCGATGCCGTCGACATGGCGCTGCACCAGCAGCGTGCCGGCCTTGCCGCGCAGCGGCGCGACCAGCGGATCGACCTGGCAGTAGTCCTGGTAATAGACATCCATCACGCGCAGCGTATCGGCCGCGAAACGCAGGCTGCCGCTGCCGAGCCATTCGACGACGAAACCGGACGTGCTGCCCGTATCGGCTCGCCAGCGTTCGAGGTGCACGGCGTCGGCGTCGATGCTGTCGTTGACGAACGCCGTGACCGCGCCGACGAAATCCGGCGTGCCGACCGCGCGCAACGTGGCGCCGAGCGTGTCGGGGCGCACGCCGATCAGGTAGTGGCCGCGGGCGGCGGGGTCGGGCTGGAGAAGTCGCATGGTCGGGCGTGGAGGGCAGGGGACAGCGCGACGTTACGCGAACGCCGTGCACGCGTCAGCCGGGAATTCACCGGATTCGCGCGGTGGATTTCGCGCGTTGTCCCCAAAACGACGACAAGAACGGGCGCGCGGTGGCCGGAATTCGCCCGAGCCCCCGCGGCGGGGGGGCATACCGGCGCGAATCGTCTGCCTATAGTGAAAGCACTTCGAAAACCTGATCACCAGAAAGGACAGGCCATGCAGATGCAACCGACGCACGCCGCAAAAGATTCGACGCCGGCGGATTTCATCCTCACCAACGCGAAGGTCTACACCGTCGACCCGCACAAGCCCTGGGCGCAGGCCGTCGCCGTGCGCGGCGGCCGGATCGTCCACGTCGGCGATACGGCGGCCGTGCAGGCGTACATCGGCGCGGACACGAAGGTCGTCGACGCGGCCGGCCGGCTCGTGCTGCCGGGCTTCGTCGAATCGCACTGGCACTTCGAGACGACCGCGTTCGCGTTCCAGGCGTTCGTGAACTACGAGGATCCGCAGAAGGTGCTCGGCGCGCTGCGCGACTACGTCGAATCGCATCCGGACGAGCCGGCGATCACCGGGATGGGCTGGATCCAGGCGACGATTCCGCCGGCGCTGCTGCGCAAGGAGACGCTCGACGCGATCTGCGCGGATCGCCCGGTGTGCCTGTTGTCGACCGATTTCCATTCGATGTGGGTGAACTCGAAGGCGCTGGAGATCGCCGGCATCGACGCATCGACGCCGCCCGTGCAGGAAGGCGCGAGCTGGTTCGAGAAGGACGCCGTGACCGGCGAGCCGACCGGCCTGATCGTCGACGGCGCTGCGTATTCGCTGGTGTTGCAGCGGATCAGCGCGGCCGGCCTGCTGCCGACCGGCATCGACCTGTACCTGAAATCGATCCCGCCGTGGCAGAAGAAGCTGTGCGCGGCCGGCGTGACGACCGTGTTCGATGCGGGCTTCTTCGACGCGAGCGGCGACCAGTCGCTGCTGTACGAGACGCTGCAGACGATGGAGCGCGCGGGCGACCTGAAGCTGCGCGTGGTGGGCAGCGTCGCGGTGATCGGCGAGATCGACGATCCGGTCGGCACGCTCGTCAAATACCGCGAGCAGTACGATTCGCCGCTCGTGAAGGCGCGCGCGCTGAAGCTGTTCCTCGACGGCACCGAGGCGAACCACACCGCCTACCTGCTCGAACCGTACGCGGACCGCCCCGACACCTGCGGCGCGCCGACGATGCCGGCCGATACGTTCAACCGCTACCTCGTCGAAGCCGATCGCGCGAACGCGAACGTGATGGTGCATTGCGTGGGCGACGCGGCGGTGCGGATGGCGCTCGACGGCTTCGACGCGGTCAACCGCACGAACCCGCCGCGCGACCGCCGCCACGTGATCACGCACGCGTTCCTCACGCATCCGGACGACATCCCGCGCTTCCGCCGCACGGGCGTGATGGCGAACACGCAGCTGCAGTGGGGCGTGGTCGACGCATACACCGAGCAGCTGCGCGACCACTACGGCCACGCGCGCTGGAGCAACATGTACAAGTTCCGCACGTTCCTCGACGAAGGCGTGACGGTGTCGATCGGCATGGACGGCCTCGCGTGCCAGTGCCGCTGCCAGCACAAGCCGCTCGAACACATCGAGTCGGGCCATACGCGCCAGCTCGCGGGCGAGCCCGATGCGCCGGTGTTTCCGGACCTCGCCGAGCGCCTGAGCATTCCGCAGCTGATCGCCGCGTACACGATCCACGGCGCGTACCAGCTCGGGATGGAGCACGAGGTCGGCTCGCTCACGCCCGGCAAGCGCGCGGATCTCGTCGTGCTGGAAAACGACCTGTTCGAGGTCGGCCAGTACGACATCGGCCGCATCGACGTCGCGCTGACGATGATGGACGGCCGCGTCACGCACGTGGGCGAGGACTTCGGCGTGCGCACGGGCGTGCAGGCATCCTGAGCGGTTTTACGCTGACGAAGCGGCAGCGGAAGCTTTCATATCGCTTCCGTGTTGTGCCGATCGGGGCCGCCGTCCGGAACCGGATGCCCCGATTGTGCGGCGTGTCCCCCTATTGGCAGGGCAGACCGGCCAATTTCCTCTGGCTACATTTTTCCGGACCGAAGCACACACCGTTCATCGCGAGCGGATCATGATATCGACGGAGGAAACCATGGCAGGGGATTGGAGCAAGCATCTGAAAACGGCATGCGCGGCGCTCGCGCTGGGCGGCGTCCTGTGGGCCGGCGCGCCGGTCGCGCACGCGGCGGACGTCGTCAACGTGTACAACTGGGGCAACTCGATCGGCAAGGCGACGATCGCGAACTTCGAGAAGGCGACCGGCATCAAGGTGGTCTACCAGGAGTTCGATTCGAACGAGACGCTGCAGGCGAAGCTGCTGTCAGGCACGTCGGGTTATGACGTGGTCGTGCCGTCCGACATCTTCTGGGCGCGGCAACTGCAGGCCGGCATCTACCGCAAGATCGACAAGAGCCAGGTGCCGAACTACGGGCTGCTCGATCCGGAAATCATGAAGGTGCTCGCGAAGGACGATCCGGGTAACCAGTTCGGCATTCCGTGGACCTGGGGCACCGACGGGCTCGGGATGAACGTCGAGAAGGTGAAGGCCGCGCTCGGCAACGACGCGCCGCTCGACAGCTGGGCGCTGCTATTCGACCCGAAGTACGCGCAGAAGCTGAAGCACTGCGGCATATCGGTGCTCGATTCGCCGGTCGACGCGTTCGGGATGGCGTTCGTGTACCTGAAGAAGGATCCGAACACGACGAACCCGGCCGACTACCAGGCCGCGTACGAGCTGCTGAAGACGGTGCGGCCGTACATCACGCAGTTCAATTCGAGCAGCTACATCAACGACCTCGCGGGCGGCGACATCTGCCTCGCGCTCGGCTGGTCGGGCGACGTGAACTCCGCGCGGATCGCGGCTGCTTCCGCGAAGAAGCCGTATCACATCAAGTACGTGATCCCCGCCGAGGGCAGCGCGATGTGGTTCGACATGATGGCGGTGCCGAAGGATGCGCCGCACCCGGACGCCGCGCTGAAGTTCGTCAACTTCGTGCTGTCGGAGAAGGAGAGCGCGAACCTGACCAACGACACGTCGTACCCGTCGGCCGTGCCGTCGTCGAAGCACCTGGTGCGCGCCGAAGTGACGAGCGATCCCGCCGTATTCCCGCCCGCCGACGTGATCCGCAAGCTGAGCCTCAGCAAGCCGGTTCCGCCTGAGCTGATGCGTCTGCAGAACCGTCTCTGGACGAAGCTGAAGACCGAGTAAGCCGGCCGCCGCTCTCCCCACTCCCGTCTACCTTTCGCGCGCCCCGCCGCTCATCGCGGCGGGCGGGGGCGCGCTCGTCCCGACGACCACCCACGACATGAAAATCAAACACATGACGGCGCTGTGCGTGCTCGCGTTCGAAGCCGCTTCGGCATTCGCGCACACGCCGCAGGCGACCGACTCGAGCAAGATGAAGGCACTGCAGGCGCAGGTCACGGCGTTGCAGCAGCAGGTGAACGAGCTGCGCGCGAGCATGCTGGCGGCGAAGCCTGCAGGCGCGGCAACGACTGCAACTGCCACCGCCGCCTCGGGCGGCGCGAAGATCGGTTCGATCAACACGGCAGCGGCCGCCGCGCCGGCCGCCGACTCGGCGCCGGCATTCACGAACGACGACCTGCAGCAGATGCGCGAGCAGATCGCGAACGCATCGCTGAAGGTCGACTCGCTGCAGGAAGCGGCGACCACCGGCCCGCTCGCGGGCCTGAGCATCACCGGCTACGTCGATCCCGTGTATCTGTTCAACCGCGCGCAGCGCACGTCCGGCTTCCAGTTCCTGAACCACGATCCGGGTGCGTACGACTACTTCAACAGCACGATCGGCGACGTCTACCTCGACATCAAGAAGACCTTCGGCGTCGGCCCGATGGCGCCGTCGGCGGAGGTCGTGATCCAGCCGAACCGTGGCTTCGGCAACGTGTTCAGCAATTCGCACGGCGGCATCGGCAACAACATCATCACGCAGGCGGTGGTCACGGTGCCGCTCAGCACGACGCGCACCTTCGAGGTCGGGATGATGCCGAGCCTCGCCGGCTACGAGGTGCAGCCGTCGAACCAGATGCTGACGCTCACGCACGGGCTGTTGTACGACTTCAGCGAACCGGGCAACCTGATCGGCGTCGGGCTGAAGGGCTCCAACGCGGCGATGACGCGCTTCTGGCAGGTCGTGATCGGCAACGAGGTGCTGCGCACCGCCGGCGCGATCGCGAACGCGGCGAACAACACGACGAAGACCAACTGGACGCCGACGATCACCGCGCGCTTTGACAACGCGACATCGACCGCCTTCGACTTCGGCATCTCCGGGATGCTCGGCCGGCAGTCGCTGTTCTCGCCGTGCGCGACGCCGGGCGGCTACGGTTACCAGTGCAACGGCTCGTCGCCGACCGGTCTCTACAAGTACGTGGAGGCCGACGTGACCTATACGCACGACAAGACCCAGGTCAACGCGCAGGTCGATTACGGCGAGTTGCAGAAGGGTGCATGGAACGGCGGTACCGCCCGCTGGTACGGGATGTCGTTGCTCGGCCATACGAAGTGGACGACGTCGTGGGTCGGCCGCATGGGCGCGACGCTGCGTTTCGACTACCTGAACAACACGTCGAACGGCGGCGGCGGCACCAACATCCAGTACGGGCTCGCGGGCGGCAATCCGTCGCTGAACGGGTCGAGCGGCTTCGGCATCGATCCGGCGTGCTTCCACGGCTCGTCGAGCAACGGCACCGAGTGCAAGGGCGCGCAGCGCTACGCGATCACGGCCGACCTGCTGTTCTATCCGACGCAGCAGATCACCGTGAAGCTCGAATACCGCCACGACGCGGCGAACCATCCGGTGTTCCTGAAGAGCAACGGTACGTACTCGCGCAGCAACGATCTCGCCGGAATGCAGTTCATCTATTCGTTCTGAGCACGGGGCCGCGCCGCGTCGCGCGGCACGGCCCCGCTTTTTTCATTGTCGTCGCTCGCGACGCGTGACATTCTGGGCCGGGCATCCCTCGGTCCGCATTCAACCCAGGAGAAACCATCGTGAAACTGCACACCTTCGTGACCGACACCCGCGATTCGCGCGAGCGCGGCCGCCAGATCGGCGAGCGTTTCGCGCCGGAGATCCGGCAGACCGTCGCGCTTTATCTCGCGTTCTTCCCGAAGCTCGGCATCGATCCGCAGCGGGCTCGGGAGATCGGCGAGGCGAGCGTCGCGTCGCTCGAGGCGTGGGCGCCTGACCTGGTCGGCGAAATCGACGCGATCGCACATGCCGTCGACCTGCCGCGCTGGCAGCTCGCGTGCCTGAACGCGCGCACCGAGATTCTCGCGATCGCGCCGGCATCGACGGAAGGCGAATGTTCGACGACCGTCTACGCGCCGGCCGGCCCGCAGGCGCCGCGCACGCTGCAGACGTGGGACTGGCACGACAGCCTCGCGCCGCAGGGGCTGCTGCTGAAGCTGGAGACGCGGCACGGCCGCACCGTCAAGTTGTTCTCCGAATTCGGGATGCTGGCGAAGCTCGGCGTGAACAGCGCGGGGCTCGGGCTGCACTTCAACATCCTGCACCATACGAGCGACAACGGCAGCGCGGGCGTGCCCGTGCATGCGATCGCACGGCGGATTCTCGAAGAAGCGACGACGGTTCAGGAAGCGATCGAACTGGCCCGCACCGCACGCGTGAGCGCGTCGACGGTGCTGACCGTATTCACGCGGCATGACGCGAACCCGCGCGCGGCGAGCATCGAGCTGAGCCCGTCGGGCGTGGGTATCGTCGTGCCGCGTCCGGACGGATGGCTGCTGCATACGAATCACTTCCTCGACCAAGCGCTGAGCGGCGGCGAGTGCATGCCGGACAGCTCGACCACGCGCGAGCGTTTCTCGCACCTGAACGACGTCGTGAACGGGATGACGAGTGCCGATGTGCGCGAACGCGCGGCGGCGATGTGCGGCGTGGCCGGCGACCAGGCCGTCGTGTGTTTCCATCCGGACCTGTCGATGCCCGACACCGAGCGCTGGGAAACGCTGCTGACCGTCGGCATCGATACCGATGCGTGCGTGCTCGACTACGTGGCAGGCAATCCGCACGATCTGGCGCGCGGCGGGTCTCAGCGGTTCTGACGCGACGCGCGTTCAGCGGTAGCGGTAAAGCAGGGCGGCGTGCGCGGGCCGCCCGTGCGTTGCCGACGCTTATGCGTCGATGCGCTCGACCTTGCCGACCAGCAGCCCGTACGACAGGCTGCCCGCGAGCGCCATGGCGGCGATGTAGGTGATCGCGCGCGAGAAGTCCGCGCCGTCCACCAGCAGCCCGATCACGATCGGCGTTGCGATCGCGGACAGGTTGCCGATCAGGTTGAACACGCCGCCCGTCAGGCCGAGCAGCCGCGCGGGCGCGAGCCCCGACACGAGCGACCACGTGATCGACGCGAAGCCGTTGCCGAAGAACGCGATCGTCATGAACGCGATCACCCAGCCCGTCGACGTGACGTAGTTCGCGCCGATGATGCAGGTCGAGATCAGCAGCCCCGAGATGATCGGCAGCTTGCGCGCGAAGCCCTGCGATGCGCCGCGGCGCATCAGCCAGTCCGACAGCACGCCCGAGCACAGCACGCCGACGAACGCGGCGAGGAACGGCAGCGACGCGAGGAAGCCCGACTTGATGAAGTCCATCCCGCGATACTTCACGAGGTAGGTCGGGAACCACGTGAGGAAGAACCACAGCGTCGAGTTCAGCGCGAACTGGCCGAGATAGATGCCCCACAGCTTGCGCCGGCCGAGCACGACGCCGAGGTCGCGCCACGTCGACGGTGCGCGTTCGCTGCGTGCCGCGACGCGGTCTTCGAGATCGACGAGCCCGCCGCCGTCGCGGATCAGCGCGATCTCGGCCGCGTTGACGCCGCGAAACGCGCGCGGCTCGCGGTACACCGCGTACCAGATCGCGGCCCATGCGATGCCGGCGAGGCCGGTCGCGACGAACACCATGTGCCAGCCGAGATGCACCTGCAACCATGCGAGCACCGGCGTGAGGAATGCGAGGCCGACGAACTGGCCCGACGTGTAGCCGCCGATCGCGCTCGCACGTTCGCGGGTCGGGAACCACGTCGTCACCACGCGGTTGTTGATCGGGTAGGCCGGCGCCTCGAGCGCGCCCACCGCGAGGCGCAGCACGATCAGCCCGACGAACGAGCCCGCGAAGCCGAGCAGCAGCGTCGCGGCCGACCACAGTGCGAGCGCACCCGCGTACAGCACGCGCGGCGACACCTTGTCGACGAGCCAGCCGCCCGGGATCTGCATCAGCGCGTAGGTCCAGCCGAACGCGGAGAACACGAGGCCCGCGCGCACCGGATCGATGTTCAGCTCCTTGAACAGCGCGGGCGCGGCGATCGACAGGTTGCTGCGGTCGAGATAGTTGATCACGACGGTGACGAATAGCAACGCGAGGATCAGCAGCCGCTTGCGGCTCGGTGGCGCAGCCTGCGTCGCGGCCGCGCGGGCGGCGGAATCGGATGCGATGCCGGCGTGTGCGGGCCGCTGTTCCGGCGGGTTGGCGTGCGTGCGTGACGCGGAATGGGCCACGGTTGTCTCCTGTGTTCTATGCCCGGCCGTCGCCCGCGAGCGGGGCGGCCGAATCGAATGGCGTTGGGGCGAACGTTAGAGCCGTGGCGCGCAGTGCGTCAACATTTGGACAGGTATCCCTATTAATGGGACGAACGGCGCTCAATATGTGGGAAAGGGCGGCGATCGTGGCGCGAGACGCGCTTGCCGTGTGCGTCGCAGGTCAGCAGCACCGACGACGGGCCGGAATCGATGTCGAACCGGTCGCGCGGGTCGTCCGGTATCGCTTCGCCTGACCGGCCGCTGCCGGGTAGTCGCGATACCGGTACCTTTGCTCGCCTTGTTCGGGATCGGCGCGATTGCAAGAATGGCCGTTCCATTCCTGCTCGCTCGTGAGATTGACGATGAAGACACTCAAGCCCGGTTTGGCCCTGTGTGCCGCCATGATCGCCGTCGGGACGGCGCGGGCCGGCGATTTTTCGATCGAAAGCGCGGAGCTGGCTGGCGGCGCGTTCGATCACGCGCAGGTATCGGGCACCTTCGGCTGCCACGGCGAGAATGTTTCGCCATCCATAAGATGGACGGATGCGCCGGCGGGTACGCAAAGCTACCTGCTGACGATGTTCGATGCCGATGCACCGACGGGCTCGGGTTTCTGGCACTGGGTCGTCGCCGATATACCGGCGTCCGCGCGTGGCATCGCGCCTGGCTCGGGTAATGACGTTGGCAGGCTGCCGGCGGGTGCCGTCCCGATGAAGAACGACACCGGCCACGCCGGCTATCTCGGCCCGTGCCCGCCGCAAGGCGAGACACATCGCTACGTCATCACGCTGACCGCGCTCAAGGTGGCGAAGCTGCCGGTCGAGCGTGACGCGACGCCGGCGGTCGTCGGCTTCACCGCGCACTACCAGGCCATCGCGCAGGCGACGATGACCGTACGATTGAGCCGTTAGCCGCGCGTGCTGTCGTCCTGAAAGCCGTTCTTGCCGACGAAGATCTCCTTCAGCGCGGCGCGCAGCGCGACCGGATCGTATTGACCGGGCGCGAGATGGATCACGTAGCGCGTCTGGCCGTCGAGCCGCGCGGCGAGGGCGGGTTCGATCTCGACGTCGATCGTGTCGTCCGTCAGGCGCACCGACAGATCCTTGACGCGCACGTTGATCTGGTCGCGCACCATCACTTCGATCAGCGCGTCGTCCGGGAAGCGCGACAGCGCGAAGCAATAGTCCTGCTCGGCGTCGTGACAGTAGATGTTGGCGAAGCTTTCGTCGTCGTCGAGATCGGACGTCGCCGCGCCGATAGTGGCGTGAAGTTCCATGAAGGCGGGTTCCTGCATAAGGGAGTAGGGGTTATCGGGTTGAATGGAGGGCCGTGTCGATCGCGGCTGCCGCGCCGGGCGTTACGCCGGTAGCGCACGCCGCATCGGCATCGCGCGCCTTCAGCCACAGCCCGAATTCGCGCATCACTTCGACGACGGGCCGCAGCCGGTCGCCGTCGGCGGTCAGGTCGTACTCGACCCGTACCGGCACTTCCGGGTAGACGGTTCGCAATACGAGCCCGGCGTCTTCGAGCGCGCGCAGGTCGAGCGTCAGCATCCGTTGCGAGATGCCGGGCATGTCGCGCCGCAGGTCGCTGAAGCGCCGCGGCCCGTCGAGCAGATACGACACCAGCAGCAGCCGCCAGCGGCCGCCGAGCAGGCGCATCGCTTCTTCGACGGAACATCCGGTCGCGCTCGTTTTCATCGTGCTCAATCCTGGTCGGTAAATTTTTTGTGACTACGGCACAAACGACTGCCGTCTTCTCAGCCTTGCGTCGATGCGAGATATTAGCGCCCGCGTCGCGGCGAATCGATACATGGACAATCCACGAAGGACACGCATGAAGCTCTATCACGCTCCCGGAAGCTGTTCCCAGGCCATCTGCATCGTGCTGCGCGAAGGCGGCATCGACGCGGAGGTCATCAAGGTCGACGCGCGCAAGCATGTCATTGAAGACGGGCGCAATTACTACGATGTGACCGAACTCGGCTACGTGCCGCTGCTCGAACTCGACGACGGCACGCTGCTGCGCGAAGGGCCGGTGATCGCGCAGTATCTCGCGGATCGGTGTCCGCAAGCCGAACTCGCGCCCGCCTACGGCACGCTCGGCCGCTATCGGCTGATGGAGTGGCTGAACTTTCTCACGGCGGAAATCCACAAGGGTTTCATTCCGCTGCTGTACGCGGTGCAGGCGGGGAAGTACGTCGACCCGGCGAGAACGAAGCTCGACAGCCGCTTTGCATGGATCGACCGTCAGCTCGACGGCCATACGTTCCTGATGGGCGACACGTTCACGGTTGCCGATGCGTACCTGTTCGCGCTGACGGGCTGGGGCAAGGCCGACTGGATGCGCTCGGTGTACCACGCGGATATCGACCTGACCCGGTATGCGCATCTGCATGCGTGGTACGAGCGGGTGCGGGCGCGTCCGGCGGTGCGGGCCGTGCTGGAGGCTGAAGCTCTGGCGCGGTAGCGTGCGGCGGCGGTCGCGGATACGGCGCGTCGTAGCGCCGTATCGACGCACCGCCACACATCAAGGCCCCGCGCTATAATCGCCGCCATGAAATTCCTCCGGACCATCATCCTGTTGCTGCTCTGCGCGGTGCTGCCCATCAGCGGGCTGGCAGCCAGCGGCCTGGCCGGGGAATGTCCGATGATGCAGCAGGGCATGTCGATGGACATGGGTACCGGCATGACCGCCGACATGCCGGGTTGCGATTCGATGAAGTCGTCGCCTGCCGGCAAGGTCCACGCGAAAGCGAAGGGCATGTCCTGCAAGCTGACGGCGCAATGCCAGTTCGGCAGTCTCTATCATCCGGCCGCTCGTGCCGAAGTCAGTCGCCCCGCTGCATTCGCCAGCACTGTCGCCTTCCACTACGCGCAGATCCTCCCGGTCCGCGACCCGAACGGGTTGTGGCGCCCGCCACGCATCAGTTGATCCCGATCCGATAGGTTCGCCGCATTCGCGGTGAGGTTCGTCCTGTATCAGGACGTGGAATCCCTATGGGGTTCCGCCGTTGGGGTTAAACCATGTCATTCCATTTCGGCACGCCGCCTGCGCGGCGTGCGCGTCGGCGCGCGCCCATGCTTTGGGCGGCGCTGCTGGTCGCGGGCGCGGTTCACGCGCAGCAACCGCCTTTCACGCTGGACGCCGCGCTGCAGGCCGCCACCGATCATTCCGCGTCGATGCAGGCCGCCCAGGCATCGGTGCGCGCCAGCTCGGAGGCGGCCGTGAAGGCCGGGCAGTTGCCCGACCCGATGCTCAAGGCCGGCATCGACAACCTGCCGGTCAATGGCGGCCAGCGCTTCACGATCGGCCAGGACTTCATGACGATGCGTCGCATCGGCATCGAGCAGGAGTGGGTGTCCGGCGACAAGCGGCGCCTGCGCACGGCGCTCGCCGGCGAGCAGGTCGGGCGCGAGCGCGCCGGTTATCTCGCGCAACTCGCGACCGTACGCCAGCAAACCGCGACGGCGTGGCTGAACGCCGTCTACGCGAAGCAGGCGCTCGCGCTGCAGCAGGCGCTGCTCGATCACATGAACCACGAACTCGAAGCGACGAAGGCGTCGTATCGCGGCGCGAAGGCGAGTGCGGCCGATGTCGTCCAGGCGCGGGCCATGCTCGCGCAGACGCAGGATCAGTGGCTGAAGGCGCAGCAGGTCTACCAGACCGCGCTCATCGCGTTGTCGCGCTGGACCGCCGTGCCGGCGTCGGACGTCACGGGCACGCCGCCCGCGCCGGAATCCTTCGTGTCGTCGTTGCCGCCGGACACGCTGCGCCTGTCGCAGCCGGCGCTGATCACGGCCGCCGACGATATCGCCGTCGCCGAAGCCGATACCGCCGTCGCGAACAGCGAACGCAGCCCGAACTGGACATGGGAAGTGGCGTACCAGCAGCGGGGCGGCGCGTATTCGAACATGGTGTCCGTCGGCGTCACGATCCCGCTGCCGCTCAATCGCGGGAACCGCCAGAACCGCGATGTCGCCGAAAAGGCCGCGCTCGCGACGAAGGCGCGCCTGATGTACGAGGACACGCTGCGCCAGGTACAGGCGGATATCCGCACGCAGTCCGCGACGCTCGCGAGCGGTCGTGCACGCATCGCGAATCTCGGCGCTGCGTTGCTGCCCGCGGCCGACCAGCGCGTGCAGCTGGCGAATGCCGCGTATCGCGCCGGCACCGGCTCGCTCGCGGAGACGTTCGCCGCGCGCCGCGCGCAACTGGATGCGCAACTGCAGGTGCTCGATCTCCGGCGCGAGGTTGCGCAGACCTGGGCACAGCTCGAATACCAGGTCGTGCCGTCGACGCTGGCCGCCTCGCAATAAAGGAGAACGACATGACGAAGCAAACACGGGCCCGAGCGGCCTTGCTGGCGTTCGCTGGTGCCGCGCTGCTCGGCGCGGGCTATTTCGCGGGGATGCGCCATGCGGCGACCGCCGCGACGGCCACGGATACTACCGGGTCGACCTCGACCGCCAAAACCGACCCGAAGACCGGACGCAAGGTGCTGTACTGGCACGACCCGATGGTGCCGAACCAGCACTTCGACAAACCGGGCAAGTCGCCATTCATGGACATGCAGTTGCAGCCCGTCTATGCGGACGAAGGCGGCGGCGCGTCCGGTATCCGGATCGATCCGGGCCTGCAGCAGAATCTCGGCATCCGCTTCGCGACCGTCCATCGCCAGCAGACGGCGGCCGGATTCGATGCGGTGGGCACCACCCAGTTCGACGAATCGCGCGCGGACGTCGTCCAGTCGCGCGTGACCGGCTACATCGACCGTCTGTATGCGCGCGCACCGATGCAGCGCATCGCGAAGGGCGCGCCGGTGGCGTCGCTGTTCGTGCCCGACTGGCTTGCGCCACAGGAGGAGTACCTCGCGCTCAGGCGCGGCGGGATGGACGGCAGCCTGCTCGATGCAGCGCGCGCACGGATGCGGGCGCTGTCGATTCCCGACGGCATGATCGCGAGCCTCGAGCGCACCGGTCGCGTGCAGACGCACGTCGTGCTGAGCGCGCCGGAAACCGGCGTCGTCAGCGAGCTGAACGTGCGGGACGGCGCGATGGTCGCGCCCGGCCAGACGCTGGCGAAGATCGCGGGACTGTCGACGCTGTGGCTCATCGTCGAGGTGCCGGAAGCGCTTGCGCTGAACGTGCAGCCGGGGATGCCGGTCGACGCGACGTTCGCGGGCGACCCGACGCGGCATTTCACCGGCCGCATCCGCGAGGTGCTGCCCGGCATCAGCACGAGCAGCCGCACGCTGCAGGCGCGCGTGGAGCTCGACAACACCGCGCTGAAGCTCACGCCCGGCATGCTGATGCGCGTGCAGGTCGCCGCGCGGCAGACCGTGTCGCGCCTGCTCGTGCCGTCCGAAGCGGTGATCGCGACAGGCAAGCGCTCGATCGTCATCGTGAAGAACCGCGACGGCCGGCTTCAGCCCGCGACGGTGACGGTGGGCAACGACGTCGGCAGCGACACCGAAGTGCTCGGCGGGCTGAGCGAAGGCGACACGGTCGTTGCATCGGGCCAGTTCCTGATCGACTCCGAGGCGAGCCTGAAAAGCGTGCTGCCGCGACTGGCAAGCGACAGCGGCGCCAGCACGGCGGCGGCGACGTCCGCGTCGGCGCCGAACGCTGCGGCACCGATCTATGAAACCACCGGCAAGGTCGAACAGGTCACGGCCGACGACATCACGTTCTCGCATCGTCCCGTTCCGGCGCTCGGCTGGGGCGCGATGACGATGGCGTTCGGCAAGCCGTCGGCCGGCGCGTTCCCGGATGTGAAGCCGGGCCAGACGGTGCGCTTCGCGTTCACGCCGAGCGACGACGGCTATCGGCTGACGAAGGTCGAACCGCAGGGAGGCGAACGATGATCGCGCGCCTCATTCGCTGGTCGGTCCACAACCGCTTCCTCGTGCTGCTCGCCACCGTGCTGATCGCCGCATGGGGCGTCCACTCGCTCGGGCAGACGCCGCTCGATGCATTGCCTGACCTGTCGGATACGCAGGTGATCGTGAAGGCGTCGTATCCGGGCAAGGCGCCGCAGATCGTCGAGGATCAGGTGACCTATCCGTTGACGACCACGCTGCTCGGCGTGCCCGGCGCGAAAACCGTCCGCGCGTACTCGTCGTTCGGCGACGCGTTCGTCTACGTGCTGTTCGACGACCGCACCGATCCGTACTGGGCGCGCTCGCGCGTGCTCGAATACCTGAGCCAGGTGCAGAGCCGGCTGCCCGCAGGCGCCACCGTGTCGCTCGGGCCGGATGCGACCGGCGTCGGCTGGGTGTACGAGTACGCGCTCGTCGATCGCACCGGCCGTCACGATCTCGGGCAATTGCGCGCGCTCAACGACTGGTTCCTGAAGTTCGAGCTGAAGGCGGTGCCGGACGTGTCGGAAGTCGCGAGCATCGGCGGCATGGTGCAGCAGTACCAGGTCGTGCTCGATCCGGACCGGTTGCGCGCGTACGGCATCACGCAGGCGGAAGTCGCGAACGCGCTCGGCAATGCGAACCAGGCGTCCGGCGGCTCGGTCGTCGAGTTGGCCGAGTCGGAGTACATGGTGCGTTCGACCGGCTACCTGCGCACGCTCGACGATTTCCGGCACGTGGTGCTGCGCACGAACGACGCCGGTACGCCGGTGCTGCTCGGCGATGTCGCGCGCATCCAGGTCGGCCCCGCGATGCGGCGCGGGATCGCCGAGCTGAACGGGCAGGGCGAGGTGACGGGCGGCGTCGTCGTGATGCGTTCGGGCAAGAACGCGCTGACCACGATCGATGCGGTGAAGGCGAAGCTGGCCGACCTGAAGCGTTCGTTGCCGCCCGGTGTCGAGATCGTCACGACCTACGACCGCTCGCAACTGATCGAGCGCGCGGTGGGCAACCTGAAGGACAAGCTGATCGAGGAGTTCGTGATCGTCGGGATCGTCTGCGCGGTGTTCCTGTTCCATCTGCGCAGCGCGTTCGTCGCGATCCTGTCGCTGCCGCTCGGCGTGCTGGCCGCGTTCATCGTGATGCGATACCAGGGTGTCAATGCGAACCTGATGTCGCTTGGCGGGATCGCGATCGCAATCGGCGCGATGATCGACGCGGCCATCGTGATGATCGAGAACGCGCACAAGCACCTGGAGGCGTACGACCACGCGCATCCCGGCGAACCGATTACGCCGGCGCGGCGGTGGGAGCTCGTCGCGACGTCGGCCGCGGAGGTCGGGCCCGCGCTGTTCTTCTCGCTGCTGATCATCACGCTGTCGTTCATTCCGGTGTTTTCGCTGGAAGGGCAGGAAGGCAAGCTGTTCGCGCCGCTGGCGTTCACGAAGACCTACACGATCGCCGCCGCCGCCGGGCTGTCGGTGACGCTGGTGCCGGTGCTGATGGGCTATCTCGTGCGCGGCCGCATTCCGCACGAGCACGCGAATCCGATCAACCGCGTGCTGATCCGCGTGTACCGGCCGCTGCTCGAAGCGACGCTCGCGCGCCCGTGGTTCGCGATCGGCGTCGCGGTCGTCGCGCTGGTGCTGACGGCCGTGCCCGTGTCGTGGCTCGGCGGTGAATTCATGCCGCCGCTCGACGAAGGCGACCTGCTGTACATGCCGACCGCGCTGCCGGGCATCTCCGCCGACAAGGCGAGCGAGCTGCTGCAGCAGACCGACCGGCTGATCAAGACCGTGCCCGAGGTCGACACGGTGTTCGGCAAATCGGGCCGTGCCGATACCGCGACCGATCCCGCGCCGCTCGAGATGTTCGAGACGACGATCCGGTTCAAGCCGCGCAGCGCATGGCGGCCCGGCATGACACCGGAGAAGCTCGTCGACGAACTCGATCGCACGGTGAAGGTGCCGGGCCTGTCGAACGTGTGGGTGCCGCCGATCCGCAACCGGCTCGACATGCTGTCCACCGGGATCAAGACGCCGGTCGGCGTGAAGATCTCCGGGCCTGACCTGGCCGGCATCGACGCGATCGCGAAGCAGGTCGAGGCAGCGGTGAAACCCGTGCCGGGTGTCACGTCCGCGCTCGCGGAGCGGCTGAACGGCGGACGCTACATCGACGTCGACATCGACCGGCTCGCGGCCGCCCGCTACGGGCTGTCGGTAGCCGATATCCAGTCGGTCGTGTCGTCGGCGGTCGGCGGCGACGACGTCGGCGAGGTGATCGCGGGGCGCGAGCGCTTCCCGATCAGCGTCCGCTACCCGCGCGAGGTGCGCGATTCGGTCGAGAACCTGCGGCAACTGCCGGTCGTCACCGCGCGCGGCGCGCAGATCCGCCTGGGCGACGTCGCACGCATCGCGATCGCCGACGGGCCGCCGATGATCCGCAGCGAGAACGCGCGACTGTCCGGCTACGTGTACGTCGACATCCGCGGCACCGATCTGCAGAGCGCCGTGCGCGCGATGCAGCAGGCCGTGGCGCAGCGGGTCGCGTTGCCGCCCGGCTATTCGATCGCGTGGTCGGGGCAGTTCGAGTATCTCGAACGCGCGGCGGCCAAGCTGCGCACCGTCGTGCCGGTCACGCTCGTGGTGATCTTCGTGTTGCTGTTCCTGACGTTCGGCTCGGCGGCCGATGCGCTTCTGCTGATGTCGACGGTGCCGTTCGCGCTGGTCGGCGGCTTCTGGCTCGTGTGGGCGCTCGGCCATGCGGTGTCCGTCGCGACGTCGGTGGGCTTTATCGCCCTCGCGGGCGTGGCCGCCGAGTTCGGCGTCGTGATGCTGCTGTACCTGAAGGGCGCGCTGCAGCGCCGGCTCGAGGCCGGCGAACCGCTGACCGATGCGTTGCTGCTCGACGCGATCCGCGAAGGCGCGGTGTTGCGCGTGCGGCCCAAGGCGATGACGGTCGCCGTCGTGCTCGCCGGCCTCGTGCCGATCATGGTCGGGCACGGCGCCGGCTCCGAAGTCATGCAGCGCATCGCTGCGCCGATGGTCGGCGGCATGGTCACGGCGCCGCTGCTGTCGATGTTCGTCATTCCAGCCGCGTGGCTCCTGCTGCAGCGCCGTCGTGCGCGACGCATGCGCGACACGCGGCATTCCGATGCAGTTCCTCACGGCACACACGTGCCATCCATCCCAACCGGAGAATCCCGATGAAGAAGTTGATCACTGTCACCACCGCCGCAGCCGTTCTCGCGATCGGCGCGTTCGCCGCACCCGCCTTTGCAGCAGGCGACATGGCGGGCATGGACATGTCCGGCATGAAGATGTCGCCGGGCGGCGCGGGCGAGTCGAATGCCGCGTTGACCGACGCCGAAGTGAAGAAGGTCGATGCCGCGAGCGGCAAGATCACGCTGAAGCACGGCGCGCTCGACAACGTCGGGATGCCCCCGATGACGATGGCCTTCAAGGCGAAGGACGCGGCGATGCTCGAGCACGCGCATGCGGGCGACAAGGTCAAGGTGCGGATCGAGAAGGTCGACGGCACGCTGACGATCGTCAAGCTCGTGAAGGCGTCCTGACCTGAAGGCGCGCCGGTGCACCGCCCCCGTGAACCGGGACGGCGGCCGCACCGGCGCCGCCCCTGTCGCGTCGGATGCCGCTCGTGCGTCGGTATGTGACGGTGCGCGACGGGTTAGGTACGACGCGGCAGGGCGGTGTTTATATTTCAACAATACTTGAAATATCGAAATGATGGCGCTATCCTTCGCGCCATGGACTCCAATCTCGTCGTGCGCGCTCTGGGCGCGCTTGCTCATGAAGCGCGCCTGGCCATCTTTCGCGCGCTGGTGGTGACCGGGCCCGAAGGGCTGCCGGCCGGTGCGATCGCCCAGCAAATCGGGCTGTCGCCATCGAGCCTGTCGTTCCATCTGAAGGATTTGTCGCATGCGGATCTGGTCACCGCGCGACAAGAAGGCCGGTTCATCTATTACGCGGCGAATTTCGAATCGATGAGCGGGCTCATCGGGTTTCTGACCGAGAACTGCTGCGCCGGCGCGGCCTGTGGCGTACCGGCGGCGCCCGCCTGCTGCGCGGATCGCACATGACCGGTTCGAACGTTGCGTCGTCGCATGCGGTGGCCGCCAGGCCCGCCATCGGTTTCTTCGAGCGCTACCTGACCGTGTGGGTGGCGCTCTGCATCGTGCTCGGCATCGCGCTGGGCCACACACTGCCGGAACTCTTTCAGCACATCGGCCGCATGGAATACGCACAGGTCAACCTGCCCGTCGGGCTGCTGATCTGGGTGATGATCGTGCCGATGCTCGTCAAGATCGACTTCGGTGCGTTGCACGAGGTTCGGCAGCATGTGCGGGGGATCGGTGTCACGCTCGCCGTGAACTGGCTCGTCAAGCCGTTTTCGATGGCGTTGCTCGGCTGGCTGTTCATCCGGCAACTGTTCGCGCCGATGCTGCCGGCCGACCAGATCGACAGCTATATCGCCGGCCTGATCCTGCTGGCTGCCGCGCCGTGCACGGCGATGGTGTTCGTGTGGAGCCGGCTGACGGGCGGCGATCCGCTGTTCACGCTGTCGCAGGTCGCGCTGAACGACAGCATCATGGTGATCGCGTTCGCGCCGCTGGTCGGCCTGTTGCTCGGGATGTCCGCCATCACGGTGCCGTGGGCGACGCTGCTCACGTCGGTCGTGCTCTACATCGTCATCCCGGTGATCCTCGCGCAAGTGTGGCGCAGGCTGTTGCTCGCCAGGGGGCAGGCGGCGTTCGATCGTGCGATGGCGAAGATCGGCCCCTGTTCCATTGCCGCGCTGCTGGCCACGCTGGTGCTGCTGTTCGCGTTCCAGGGCGAGGCGATCCTGAAGCAGCCGCTGGTGATCGCGTTGCTCGCGGTGCCGATCCTGATCCAGGTGTTCTTCAACGCAGCGCTCGCTTATGGGCTCAATCGCGTCGTCGGCGAGAAACACAGCATCGCGTGTCCGTCGGCATTGATCGGCGCGTCCAATTTCTTCGAGCTGGCCGTCGCGGCCGCCATCAGCCTGTTCGGCTTCCACTCCGGCGCAGCGCTCGCGACCGTCGTCGGTGTGCTCATCGAAGTTCCGGTCATGCTGCTCGTCGTGCGCGTCGTCAACCGTTCGAAGGGCTGGTACGAGCGCGCGTGAAATCATTCAGGAATCCGGAAATGACCGACATCACGATCTATCACAACCCCGATTGCGGTACGTCGCGCAACACGCTGGCGATGATTCGCAACACGGGCGTCGAGCCCCGCGTCGTCCTTTATCTGGAAACGCCGCCGGGTCACGAAGAACTGCGCGCGCTGATCGCGGCGATGGGCATCCCGGCGCGCGACGTGCTGCGACGCAAGGGGACACCTTATGAAGCGCTCGATCTCGACAATCCGAAATGGAGCGACGACGACCTGATCGGCTTCATGGTCGCTCACCCGATCCTGATCAATCGCCCGATCGTCGTCACCCCGCTCGGCACGCGGCTGTGCCGTCCGTCCGAGCAGGTGCTCGATATCCTGCCCGATCCGCAGAAGGGGCCGTTTGCGAAGGAAGACGGCGAAATCGTGATCGATGCGGAGGGCAAGCGTGTCTGACTGTCTGAACGATTTGCCGCAACTCGATGCCACGCTGTTTAGCGTACCGGACGCGAGCCGGCTGCAGCCCGCGCAGCCGTCGACGCATCCGCCGCGAATCGTCCTGCTCTATGGGTCATTGCGTACGCGCTCGTTCAGCCGGCTGCTGGTCGAGGAGGCGGCGCGGCTGCTGACGGCGATGGGTGCCGAAGCAAGGATCTTCAATCCGTCCGGCTTGCCGCTGCCTGACGATGCGCCGGACAACCACCCGAAAGTGGCGGAGCTGCGCGCGCTCGTGCAATGGTCGGAGGGCATGGTGTGGTGCTCCCCCGAGCGGCACGGCGCGATGACCGGCGTGATGAAATCGCAGATCGACTGGATTCCGTTGTCGGTCGGCGCGGTGCGGCCGACGCAGGGCAAGACGCTCGCGGTCATGCAGGTCAGCGGCGGATCGCAGTCGTTCAACGCGGTCAACCAGATGCGCGTGCTCGGGCGCTGGATGCGCATGCTGACCATCCCGAACCAGTCTTCCGTCGCGAAGGCGTTCATGGAATTCGGCGACGACGACAGGATGAAACCGTCCGCGTATTTCGACCGGGTCGTCGACGTCATGGAGGAACTGGTCAAATTCACGCTGCTGACGCGCGACGTCGGCGCGTATCTGACCGACCGGTACAGCGAGCGCAAGGAAAGCGCCGAGCAACTGTCGCAGCGTGTGAACCAGACGCGCATCTGAATCGCTTGCGGGCGCGTGGCGCGACGATGTTTCGTTCGCGCCGGGCAGCGCGATCGTGCCCGGCGCGTCCGTTGAACAAGGTCAGCGCGCCAGCGTCAGGAACAGATACCCCGCATAGCCCGCGCCGTTCGCCAGCAACGCCCAGATCGCGAGCCCGCGCGTGCGTGCATTGAAGCGCAGCCATGCCGCCGCCGCGAGCGTGATGATCACGCCGGTCAGCACTTCGGGGCGCGGCTCCCATGGCGTCAGCATGATGCCGATCGCGGGCAGCAGCGTGCCCTGGAACACCATCGCGCCGGTGACGTTGCCGAACGCGAGCGTGTCCTTCTTGCGGCGGATCCACAGCACGCTGTTGACCTTCTCCGGCAATTCGGTTGCGATCGGCACGATGATCAGAGACAGCAGCAGCGCGGATACGCCGAGCACGTGCGACACGCCTTCCACCCCGTGAATGAAGCCCTTCGCGCCGCCGACCAGCAGCGCGAGGCCGATGAGCAGTTGCAGCGCGATCGTCGCGAGGTTGGTCGGCATACCGACGCGTGACAGGAACATCTTGTGCGGCGCCTCGGTGCCGTGCCCGGCATCGACGAGCTGGTTCGATGCGCGGAACGTCATCACCACATACATCACGTAGATGCCGACCAGCATCGCCGCGAGCAGCGCACGCACGGCCCAGTTGTGATGCGGGACGAACATCGCGGCGGTGGCCAGCGAGAACGCGGCGAGGAAGTAGTTCATGTCGCGCACGAAGCCCGTGCGTTCGGGCGCGATCGTGCCGCGCAGCCCGCGCGAGCGGATCACGGCGAGCGTCATCAGGAAGGTGGTGAGCGTCGCGAGCATCAGCGGTGCTCCGAGAATCGCGCCGACGCCGATCTCCTCGTTCACGGTCTGGTTCGCCGTGCCGCCGGCGAGTGCGAGCAGCGGCACCATCGTTTCGGGCAACGCGGTGCCAACGGCGGCGAACAGCGAACCGGTGACGCCTTCGGAAATCTTCAGGCGCTCGCCGAGATGTTCGAGTGCGTTGGTGAAGACCTCGGCGGCGACGAGGATGACGAGCAGCATGAACGCCAGTTCGAGGAACATGAAGGTCATGCGGCACCTCCGCAGGCATGCGCACGGACGGCGGCGAAACGCGGGGAGAGGGCGGTGGGGAACATGGGGACTCCGTGGTCGGACGCTGACGAACCATGGCGCATCCGACGACGTCCGACCAGGAACGACGCGATGCGCCCATGGTCTCGCCAGGCCGATCAGGCTGAACGCGCCACGGCCGCAGGCCGAGTGTGTTGACGCGTTCGCTTTCCGGGGATGGAAAGCAGGCTACTCCCCAAAGACGAAGGGCAGTCTAGCCGAGCGAATTTCTTTCGACAACCCTTCATCTCAAAAAATATACCCCTCTCCCCTATAGGGGGAGTCTTCTGGAGATATACTCCCCCTCCCTATCCAGGAGTCTGCCGGCGATGAGCCATACCGTTCGTGAAAAACAGAAGCTGCTGAACCGCGTGCGCCGTATCAAGGGCCAGGTCGAGGCGATCGAGCGCGCGCTCGGGGAAGAGCGCGGCTGCAACGAGGTGCTGCAATTGATCACGAGTTGTCGCGGCGCGATGAACGGGCTGCTGGCGGTCGTGCTGGAGGACCACATTCGCGAGCACATGGTCGATGCACACGGGCCGGACGAGCACGAGGGCAGCGCGACCGAGCAGCTGATCGACGTGGTGCACAGCTATTTCAAGTAATCGGGGCGGAACATGAGCAATTTCACGAATGACGCGTTCGGCGCGGGGCACGACCATATCTTCCTCGGCGCGGCGCACGAGCAGAACGAGCGGCGGACGTGGATGGTGATCGGTCTGTGCTCGGCGATGATGGTGGCCGAGATCGTCGGCGGTACGCTGTTCGGTTCGCTGGCGCTCGTCGCCGACGGGCTGCACATGTCGACGCACGCAGGGGCGATGCTGATCGCCGCGCTGGCCTATACCTATGCGCGCAGGCACGCCGACGATCCGCGCTTCGTGTTCGGCACCGGCAAGCTGGGCGACCTGGCCGGGTTCACGAGTGCGATCGTGCTCGCGATGATCGCGATCCTGATCGGCTACGAGGCTGTCGCGCGTTTGCTTGCGCCCGTTCCCATTCACTTCGGTGAAGCGATTCCGATTGCCGTACTGGGGCTCGCGGTGAACCTCGCCAGCGTGTGGCTGCTGAGCGGCGACCATCACCATGCGCATGGTCACGGGCACGGTCATCATCATGGGCACGATCACGACGATGACCATCACGCGCATCACGATCACGGTTCGCACGCGGCCGCCCATCGCGACCACAACATCCGGTCGGCCTACGTTCATGTGATCGCCGACGCGGCCGTGTCGGTGCTGGCCATCGTCGGCCTGTTGCTCGCGCGTGCATTCGGCTGGGTCTGGATGGACCCCGTCGCGGGCATCATCGGCGCACTCGTCATCGCGAACTGGTCGTACGGGCTGATGCGCGATACGGGGAGCATCCTGCTCGACGTCAATGTCGATCGCAAGCTGGCGGAGCGCGTCCGTCATGCGATCGAGGCGCTCGGCGACAAGGTCAACGATCTTCACGTGTGGCGCGTCGGCCCCGGCCACATGAGCGCGATCGTGTCGGTCGAGACCGTCGATGCGGCGCGCGACGCACGCTTTTACCATGCACTGGTCGAAGGTTTCGACGGCGTGTCGCACGTGACCGTCGAAGTGATGACGCCTGCGAAGGCGGCCTGATCGTGGCCGTGAAATCGCCGTGTATCGAGCTGTGTGCGTTTGATGGCCGCACCGGATTCTGCGTGGGCTGTTTGAGGACGCGCGACGAGGCACGTGACTGGAAGAAACTGACCGATCATCGCCGGCACCAGATACTGAACGACCGTGTGCGCAGGCAGGCGAAGATTCGGCGCGAACCGGGGGAGTGAAGGCGTTCGGCGGTGGTGGTCGTCGCGCTTCGCTCTGCGTTGCACCGGTCGTCATGCCGATCCGAAATGCGAGACGAACGGCTTATCCTGCGGTGCCGCGCGGAAAATAAAGCGCAAACGTCGTGCGCCCGTCGCGGCTCGCGACCTCGACCTTGCCGCGATGCAGCTCCATGATCGACTTCACGATCGCGAGCCCGAGCCCCGCATTGCGCGCCGCGCCGTGCCGCGACGAATCGATGCGGTAGAAGCGCTCGAAGATCTTGTCGACCTGTTCGGGCGGAATCGCGGCGCCGCGATTCGTGACTTCGACGACCGCATACCCGGCTTGCGTGGAAACCGCCAGCTCGATCGTCGACGCGGCTTCCGCATGTTCGAGCGCATTCGACGCGAGGTTGCTGACGGCGCGCCGGAACAGCGTCGCATCGGCGACGACCGGCGCTTCGCCATGCACGTCGATGCGCACGCCGGCTTCGTCGGCCAGTGCCTGGAAATACGACGCGAGCCGGCGCAGCTCGCTGCCCGCGTCGAGTTCGGCGGTTTTCAGGTGCTGCCGCGCATTGTCGGTGCGCGCGAGGAACAGCATGTTCTCGATCATCCGCTGCAGCCGTTCGCATTCCTCGATGTTCGAATCGATCAGCGCTTCGTATTCCTCGGTCGTGCGTGCGCGCGACAGCGTGACCTGCGACGAGCTGATCACGTTGGCGAGCGGTGTGCGCATGTCGTGCGCGAGATCGGACGAGAATTGCGACAGCCGCACGAACGCGCGTTCGAGACGGTCGAGCATCCGGTTGACCGACGTTGCGAGTTCGTGGAGTTCGACCGGGCCGCCGCGCGCGTCGAGCCGTGCGTTCAGGTTGTGTGCCTCGATGCGCGACGTCTGCCGGCCGAGGCTCTTGACCGGGCGCAGGCCGCGCGACGCGACTGCGTAGCCGAGCGCGCCGACCAGCAGTGCACCCAGCGCCGCCGCGAGCCAGATGTCGACACGATAGCTTTCGAGCAGCGACTGGCGATCGGTTGCCGTGCGTGCAAGGGCGACCTGGATCGCATCGCCGGACGGTAGCGTTGCGCGTGCGTACACGCAACGCGACGTGCCGATGCCGGGCGGCGAGCAGGTGAACGGCCTGCTGGCTCTGCTGGCCGGGTGCGGTGCCGAGATGACCGAGGCCAGCGTGTTGCCGGCTTCGTCGGAATGTTCGACGAGCGCGCGGTTCTGAGCGTCGTAGATGCCGAGATAGACGCCCGGATGCGACAGCAGGACCTCGTGAAACACGGCCGGATCGGCACGCAGCGCGGCGATCGATCCGCTTGCGCGCGCGAGCTGCAGGAACTGGTTGAGCTTGCCGGAGATCTCGATGTCGTCGCGCCGCGTCAGCTCGGCGGACAGCGAGCGATACAGGTACGCGCCGGTCAGCGCGAACACGAGCGCGGCGACGACGGCGAACGCGAGCGTCAGGCGCCGCAGTAGCGAATACGAGGCCGGGCTCGTGGTCACGAACGATCCTCGAGCACGTAGCCCATTCCGCGGATCGTGTGGATCAGCTTCTTCTCATAGGCGTTGTCGATCTTCGCGCGCAGCCGCTTGATCGCCGCGTCGACGACGTTCGTGTCGCTGTCGAAATTCATGTCCCAGATCTGCGACGTGATGAAGGTGCGCGTCAGCACTTCACCCTCGCGCTCGGTGAGCAACTGCAGCAGCGCGAACTCCTGCGCGGTCAGGTCGATGCGGGTGTCGGCGCGCCGCACGCGGCGGCGGATCAGGTCGACTTCGAGATCGGCGACATGCAGGATGTCGCGCACGTTGCGCGGCGCGCGCCGCAGCAGCGAGCGGATGCGCGCGAGGAACTCGGCATACGCGAACGGCTTGAGCAGGTAGTCGTCGGCGCCGAGTTCGAGCCCCGCGACCTTGTCCTCGATCGCCTCGCGCGCCGTGAGCAGCAGCACGGGCGTCTGCTTCTGCGCGCGCAGCCGCTTGAGCACCTCGAAGCCATCCATTTCCGGCAGCATCACGTCGAGCACGACGAGATCGAAATCCTCGTGCAGCGCGAGGAACAATCCGTCCTTGCCGTTTTCCGCGACGTCGACCGTGTAGCTCGCCTCCATCAGCCCTTTCCGGAGGTACGACGCCATCTTGGGTTCGTCTTCGACTATCAGTATCCGCATGGTGAGGCAGGCCGTCCGTGATTCATCCTTGATTCCAGCCGGTCAGTGTAACGCGTGAGCTTACGGCGTCGTGTGTGCGCGAAGGATGATCGCGGAATGACGGAATTTTCATGAAGCGTGTGCGTTGCGCCGCCCGCGGTTCATGAAAATTCGGTCATGTTTCGGCCATGTCGTCGTCACCGCGGCGGCGATAAGCTGCGGCCGTCTTGTCCCCGGAGCGCGCCATCGCGGCGTGCTCCGGCCCATCCGGTCGTTGCCTGCCTGATTTCGCATCCATGTCGTACTGGCGCAAATTCCTCCTCGTCGTGCTGCTGGCGCTGAGCCTGCCGATCCAGTCGTTCGCGGCTGTGTCGATGGCATGCGCGAGCACGGGCGCGGTCGTCGCCATGCCGCACTCGGAAGACGGGGCACGCGCTGATGACTCGGCGGCGCCGCGCGCGATGCCGGGCGTGCAGGGGGGCCAGCATGAGCATCAACAGGGGCACGACGACCCTGCGCGACATGCGCAGCCGTGCTCCGCGTGCGGGTCCTGCTGCCTCGGCACCGGCATGGCCGATCTCCCCTCGATGTCCGTTGCGTCGGGTACCGGTATCGCGATCGTCTCTTTCGCGCCGACGCCGGTCGTCGTGTCGTTCCTGACCGGCGGCATCGACCGGCCGCCGCGCCGGCTTCTCGTCTAGACCCTGCCCGCGGCCCCGACCGGCCGCGCTCTGCCATCCGCTCCGGCGGCGGCATCACGCCCGCCGGACGACTCACGACGAGACCCATTCATGCGATTGATTACTGCGGCGCTGCTTGGCGCGGCGGCCCTCGTGCCGTCGCTCGCGCCTGCGCAAACCCCGCTGCCCGATCCGGCGGACGCCGCCGCGGCGGTGCCGGATGTCACCGTGACGTCCGCATTCGACGGCTATCGGCCATATCGGGACGACGAAGGCCCGGGCTGGACCCAACTGAACCGTGACGTGATGGAGCGACCCGCGAAAGGACGTACGACCGGCGGCGCGACCGGAAGCGGCGCCGCGCATTCGAAGCACGGAGGCGCCGCGCCATGACGATGCTTGCGATATCACCGAGGATCGGCGCGGCCGCAGCCGTGCTGGCCTTCCTCGCCGGCTGCACGACGTTCTCGAAGGATGGCGGCTTCGACGCGGTGTCGTCCGTTGCGTCGGAACGCATCGGCAAAGACGCGGTCGTGGTCAAGACCGACGCCGACCGCGAAGCCGTCGACAAGCGGACGAAGGAACTGCTTGCCAAGCCGCTGTCGATGGACGATGCGGTGCAGGTCGCGCTGCTGAACAACCGTGGCCTGCAGGCGTCATACGCGGAATTGGGGCTGTCGGAAGCCGATCTCGTCCAGGCCGGCCGGCTGCCGAACCCGCGTTTCGCGTTCAGCCGCACCCGCGCCGGCGACGGCGAGCTGACGCTCGGCCGTACGTTCTCGGCGAACGTGTTCGCGCTGCTGACGATGCCGCTCGCGACGAACATCGAACGCCGCCGCTTCGAGCAGACCAAGCTCGAAACGGCCGACGCGATGCTGAAGGCGGCGGCCGACGCGCGCCGCGCGTACGTCGAGGCCGTTGCCGCCGAGCAGGCCGCGAACTACGCGCAACAGGTGCGCGATGCCGCGAGCGCGGCCGCCGAACTCGCGCTGCGCATGCGGCAGGCCGGCAACATCAGCCGCCTCGATTACGCGCGCGAACAGGCGTTCCATGCCGATGCGGTCGCGCAGCACGCGAAGGCGCGCCAGCAGGCCGTCGCCGCGCGCGAGAAGCTCACGCGGGCGATGGGCCTGTGGGGCGAACGCACGCAGTACACGCTGCCCGAGCGCTTGCCCGACCTGCCGAAAGCGCGGCCGAACCTGCCCGATCTCGAGCGGTTTGCGATGAGCAACCGCCTCGACATCCAGGCCGCGAAGCTGCAGACGCAGGGTGTCGCGTCGTCGCTCGGCTTGAGCAAGGCGACGCGCTTCGTCAATGCGGTCGATCTCGGCTACGTGAACAACTACGAAACCGGCAAGGGCCACGAGCACGGCTACGAGATCAGCGTCGAGATTCCGCTGTTCGACTGGGGCGGTGCGAAGGTCGCGCGGGCCGAGGCCGTCTACATGCAGTCGGCGAACCGGCTTGCGAAGACGGCCATCGATGCGCGTTCCGACGTGCGCGAATCGTATGCGGCATACATGACGAGCTACGACGTCGCGACCCACTATCGCGATGAAGTCGTGCCGCTGCGCAAGACGATCTCCGACGAACTGCTGCTGCGCTACAACGGGATGCTCGCGAGCGTGTTCGAGCTGTTGACCGATGCGCGCGAACAGGTCGGCGCGGTCAACAGCTACATCGATGCGCTGAAGGACTACTGGCTCGCCGAAACCGATCTGCAGATGGCCGTCGGGGGCCGGTTGCCGTCGCCGGGCGCGACGCAATCCACCCGGCCCGAGGCCACTTCAAACGCTGACGCTGCGCCGCAGCCGGCTTCCACCCCCGCGGCGCAACCGGCGCCCGCGGTGCAAACCCATCCGGAAGGTCATTGACATGGTGTCCCGTCGACAATTTCTCAGCGGCTCGGGCGCCGCGCTGCTCGGTGCGGCGATGGTCAGCAAGGCCGGCGCCGCGTCGCTGCCCGAAGCGCCCACGATGGCGAAAACCGCCACGCAGCCGCCGCTCGTGCCGCCGAACGGCCGCCCGTACACGCCCGTCGCGACGCTGAACGGCTGGACGCTGCCGTGGCGGATGAAGAACGGCTGGAAGGAATTCCACCTGACGGCGGAGCCCGTCGTGCGCGAGATGGCGCCCGGCATGAACGCGAACCTGTGGGGCTACAACGGCCAGTCGCCGGGCCCGACGATCGAGGCCGTCGAAGGCGACAAGGTGCGCATCTTCGTGACCAACCGGCTGCCCGAGCACACGACGATCCACTGGCACGGGCTGCGGCTGCCGAACGGGATGGATGGCGTCGGCGGCCTCACGCAGCCGCATATCCCGCCCGGCAAGACCTTCGTCTACGAGTTCCAGCTGGAATCGCACGGCACGTTCATGTACCACCCGCACGCCGACGAGATGGTGCAGATGGCGATGGGGATGATGGGCATGTTCATCGTGCATCCGAAGGACCGCGGCACGATGCCGGTCGATCGCGACTTCGTGTTCCTGCTGGCTGCCTACGACATCGATCCGGGCAGCTATACGCCGCGCGTGAACGAGATGACGGACTTCAACATGTGGACCTTCAACTCGCGCGTGTTCCCCGGCATCGATCCGCTGCCGGTGCGCGCGGGCGACCGCGTTCGGATACGTTTCGGCAACCTGACGATGACGAACCATCCGATCCACCTGCACGGCTACAGCTTCGAAGTCGCGGGTACCGACGGAGGCTGGATTCCACCCGCTGCGCGCTGGCCGGAAGTGACGGCCGATGTCGCGGTGGGCCAGATGCGCGCGATCGAGTTCACCGCCGATCGTCCGGGCGACTGGGCGTTCCATTGCCACAAGTCGCATCACACGATGAATGCGATGGGCCACCAGGTGCCGAACCTGATCGGCGTGCCGCAGAAGGATCTCGCGAAGCGCATCGGCAAGCTCGTGCCCGACTACATGGCGATGGGCAGCACGGGCGGCGCGATGGGCGGCATGGAGATGCCGCTACCCGACAACACGCTGCCGATGATGACCGGCACGGGTCCGTTCGGGCCGCTGGAGATGGGTGGCATGTTCACGGTCTGCAAGGTGCGGCAGGGGCTCGGCCGCAACGACTATCGCGATCCGGGCTGGTTCAAGCATCCGAAAGGCACCGTCGCGTACGAGTACACCGGCGAACTGCCGGACGGCTGAGCAGCAGCATGCGGCGGCTGCGCGCACGCGGCCGCCGGTTTCATTTCATTCACTGGGAGTCGACACGATGAAGAAAGGACTGGTTCTGATGGCAATGAGTGGTGCGCTGGCATTCTCCTCGGCGTCTTACGCGGCCGGCGACATGGCCGGCATGGACATGAGTGGTGGCGCGAAGCAGGAAGCCGCGGCGCAACAGGGCATGTCGCACGGCGAGATTCGCAAGGTCGACACGGCCGCCGGCAAGCTGACGATCAAGCACGGCCCGCTGGAAAACCTCGGGATGGACGCGATGACGATGGCGTTCAAGGTGAAGGACCCGGCGATGCTGTCGCAGGTGAAGGCGGGCGACAAGATCGACTTCGTCGCGGAAGACGTGGACGGCGCGCTGACCGTCGTCGAGCTGAAGAAGCCGTGACGCGGAGCGTGAACATGAAGATCCCGAACCTCGCGCGGCTGGCCGCGTGTGCCGTGGCCGGCGCGATCGTCGCGGCCGCACCGGTTGCGGCGTTGGCGCACGGCAAGCTGGAAAGCGCCGCACCGGCGACGGGCAGCACGGTCGACATCGCGCCCGACACGTTGCGGCTCACCTTCAACGAAGACCTCGAACCGGCGTTTAGCTCGGTGAAGGTATCGGATGCGAACGGCAGCGCCGTCACGCAGGAAAAGGCGAAGATCGATGCGGCGAACCCGCGCGTGATGACGCTCGCGATGCCGAAGCTCGCGCCCGGTGCGTACACGGTGCAGTGGGCGGCGATGACGGCCGACGCGCATCGCACGAAGGGCACCTATACGTTCAGGGTGAAGGGATGAACGACGGCCTTGTCGGCCTCCTGCGGCTCGTGTCGGTGGCGATCCAGAATGCAGGGTTTGCCGTCGTCGTCGGCGCGCTGCTCGGCAGCCACTGGCTCGCGCGCGGCGCGTCGACGTGGCAGCACGGCATCGGGCGGCGGCTCGGCGCGACGCTGCGCATCGCGTCCGTCGTATCGCTGGTCGCGAGCGTCACCGCGTTCTGGGCGCATTGCGCGCTGATGAGCGAGGTGTCGTTGCGCGAAGCGGGGCCGGCTGTCTGCGCGATGCTCGCGGGCACCGGGTTCGGTCATGCGTGGCTGGCTGGTGCGGCGTTCATGCTCGTCGTCGTGGGGCTGTCGTTCGTCAGGCGCGTGAGCGATACGCGCGTGCCGTTCGCGATGTGGGCCGCGCTCGCCTGCGTCGCGCTCGCGCGCAGCAATGGCGGGCATCCGGTGGACGCCGGATGGTTCAGCGTGCCGGTGTGGATCGACTGGCTGCATCTGCTGGCGATCAGCGCGTGGGTCGGGCTCGTGCTCGTGACGGCATTCGGCGTGATGCCGAGGCTGTCCGCGATGCCCGCGAGCGAGCGCACGACCGGCGCATCGTTCGTGCAGTCGCTGTCCGATGCGTCGACCTACGCATTGATCGTGCTGTTCGCGACCGGCGCGTACAACGGCTGGCGCGGTGTCGATATGCCCGCCAATCTGATCGCATCGACGTACGGGCAGATCCTGCTGCTGAAGCTCGCGCTCGTGCTGATCGCGGCGGCGCTCGGCGGGCACAACCGCTTCTTCGGGATGCCGACGTTGCTGGCTGCGCTGAAGAATCCGGCCGCCTCGATGCCGGCCAGTGCGTTGAAACGGTTCGGCACAGTGTTGCGGATCGAGGCGGTGGTGCTCGGCGGCGTGCTGATGGTCGCGGCCGTGCTCGTGTCGAGCGCGTTGCCGGGCACGGTGTAGCGCGACGGCGCGACGCTGCGGCAGCGAACGCGCGCGGGGCAATCGTTACGGGCACGGCGGATTTTCATCAGACGATTTCCCCGCTTTTTCAGGCGTAAACGCGCGCTCGACGGTGATCGCAGCGTGATAACGACAATTACATCCGCCTGTCTTTCGATTACCAAAAACTGTCATTGAGCGCCGCTAAGCTTTCGCCACCCTCACAACCGGGATTCCCCGTCATGCGCTCGACAATCCGCCTCATCACCCCGCTATTGCTGCTCCCGACGCTCGCCGCGCCGGTTTTCGCCGCCACTGCCGCGCCCGTCAGCCCGAACTGCGGCGGCAGCACGACGCCGATCGCCGATATCCAGGGGCCGGGCGCGCCGTCGCCGCTCGCTGGCCAGAACGTGTCGATCGAAGCCGTCGTCACCGCCGATTTCGGCGGCACGGATGGCTTCGGCGGCTTCTTCGTCCAGCAGGCCGATGCGCAGCGCCGCAATCAGCCGGGCGTGTCCGAAGGGCTGTTCGTCTATGCGCCGAAAGTGCGTGCGAAAGCGGGCGATCTCGTGCACGTGACGGGCAAGGTCGAGGAAAAATACGGGCAGACGCAGCTCACGCAGTCGGGCGCGATCGCGGTGTGCGCGAACAACCAGACCGTCACGCCCGCGACGCTCTCGCTGCCGGTCGACAGCCCGAACGCGTTCGCCGCGTATGAAGGGATGCTGGTGCGTCTGCCGCAGACGCTGAACGTCACCGACAACTACGAGCTCGGCCGCTACGGCAGCGTGATGCTCAGCAACGGCCGCCTGCGCACGCCGACGAGCGTCGTGCCGCCCGCGCAGGCGCAGACGCAGATCGATGCGAACGCACGCAACCGCCTGATCCTCGACGACGGCTCGAACAAGCAGAACCCCGCCACGGTGCCGTACCCGGCGCCTGGCCTGTCGGCCGCGAACACGCTGCGCGCGGGCTACACGGTGCGCGACATCGAGGGCGTGCTCGAAGTGCGTTACGGCGCCTGGCGCGTACAGCCGCTGCCGGGTGCCGCCGTGCCGGCATTCGAAGCGCGCACGAACCCGCGTACCAACGCGCCCGCGCGCGATCCGAAATCGAACCTGCGCGTCGCGTCGTTCAACGTCCTCAACTACTTCAACGGCAACGGTCTCGGCGGCGGCTTCGACGATCCGAACAACCGCGGCGCGAAGAACTACCAGGAATTCCAGCGCCAGGAAGCGAAGATCGTCAGCGCGCTGAAGGCGATCGACGCCGACGTGATCGGCCTGATGGAAATCCAGAACAACGGCTATGGCGAACTGAGCGCGGTGCGCCAGCTCGCGGCGAAGCTCGGCAACAACTGGCGCGTCGTCGATCCGGGCGTGTCGCGCCTCGGCGGCGATGCGATCACGGTCGCGATGATCTACGACAGCCGCAAGGTCGAACCGGTCGGCCGTGCGGCGACGCTCGCGATCGACGACAAGAACCGCCAGCCGCTCGCGCAGTCGTTCCGGATGATCGGCGGCAACAAGCAGTCGCTGACGGTCGCGGTCAACCACCTGAAGTCGAAGAACTGCCCGGACGCCGCGAACGACGATCTCGACCAGGGCGACGGCCAGGGCTGCTGGAACCCGACGCGCACGCGCGCGGCGGCGAAGGTGGCCGACTGGCTCGCCGGCAACCCGACGGGCGTCGCGGGCCAGGGCGTGCTGCTGATCGGCGACTTCAACAGCTACACGTACGAAGACCCGATCCGCGCGCTCGAATCGCGCGGCTACCGCAACCTCGTCGCGCGCTGGATCGGCGCGAATGCGTACAGCTACGTGTACAACGGCGAAGCCGGCTATCTCGATCACGCGCTCGCGACGCTGCCGCTCGCGTCGCACGTGAAGGCCGTGCACGAATGGCACATCAACGCGGACGAGCCGCTCGCGCTGCAGTACACGCTCGCGTACAAATCGGCGGAGCAGCAGAAGACGTTCTACGCGCCGGATGCGTATCGCTCGTCGGATCACGATCCGGTGCTGATCGATATCGCGATGCCGGGCGGCGGGAAGTAATGGCGGATTGAACGCGAAAGAAGCGCGGCATGCGGCGAGGCTGCACGCCGCGCTTCATTTTCACCGCACCGGCCGACTGGATCACGGGTAAATAATTCCGCTGAAATTTTCGTGAATTAGAAAAATCGGTATTTTATGGATGGCGTGATGCGGATAAGCGCCTCGATTGAAGAATGATTGAAGTGACTTGAATCATTGAGTGACAGTCTATGCGTAATGTCACGCTGAATTAATCGATGGCCGATAATTAAAATGAAAGAATAATTCCGGCGATCTGAAGGCTTTCGAGGCGCTGCGTCAGCGCCAGTAAAGGGCACCTGGTTGTGCGGGAAAAGCGGCGGATTCGGCGGATTATTGCCCGTAAAGCGCGCAATACACAAATAATCCCGCTTTCTTTCAATTGCCAGACACTGTCCGCCGTTAGCATCATTGCGGGATTTTTAATATCCGAATGATCTTTGACAACGCGGCGCAGCACCGCCTATTTTTGTGTTGTCGTAAATTTGGGTCATATAAAAGTTGTCCAAACTGCAGGGGGCGTCCGAGCACCATTCTCGCCAGCAGTTTGCTGTGTCTGTATCAAGTTCAGTCTCTTAGAAGTCCAATCCCCAACCGCCGACTGCCGACCGTGCAACGCGAGTGGCGGGTCGGTCTGCGCGTTTCGCAGGCGTTGGCGGCCTTTGTGAAGCGGTATCCGAATCAAAGGACAGAGATGAAACCAGACAGGAGCTGTACCGGCAGCCGCCGTGGCCGTCACGGCCGGTTGACCGGGCTAGGTGCCTTGACCGTCATGACCTTGGCGCTCGCGGCCTGCGGCGGCGACGATTCGTCGTCCGTCGGTGCGTCGAGCCTCGCGCAGGCCACCGCCAGCCAGCAGGCCAGCGCGCAACAGGCGGCCGGGCAGACGCCGGCCAACCAGCCTTACGTCGACCCGGTCGCGTATTCGATGAATGCGGGCGACGGCCTTGCCCCCGGGCAGGTGTCCGAGAAAACGGCCGTCATGCATTACCAGTGGAAAAACGGCGGCACGACCGTCAACTACACGACGACCACCGGCCACCTGACCGCGCAGGACGCGAACGGCAATGCGGAAGCGTCGATGTCGTATGTCGCGTACACCGCGCCGAGCACGAACGGCAAGCCGCGCCCTGTCACATTCGTCTATAACGGCGGCCCCGGCTCGTCGTCGATCTGGCTGCGGCTCGGCTCGTTCGCACCGACCCGCGTGGCCACGCCCGATCCGCTGTTCGGCAGCAACTGGCCGAACTATCCGCTCGTCGACAACGCCGAAAGTCTGATCGACACCACCGACCTCGTATTCATCGACCCGCCCGGCACCGGGCTGTCGGAAGCCGTGTTGCCGAACACCAACCAGAAGTACTGGGGTTCCGACGCGGACGTGAACATCATGCGCGACTTCATCCAGCGCTACCTGAACGTCAACAGCCGCAGCACGTCGCCGATCTACCTGTACGGCGAATCGTACGGCACGCCGCGTACCGACATGCTCGCGCTGGCGCTCGAATCGGCCGGCGTGCACCTGACGGGCATCGTGCTGCAGTCGGCGATCCTGAACTACTTCGCGGATGCGGTGGAAGCCGTGGCGATCACGCAGTCGACGGAGGGGCTGCTGCTCGAAACCGATACCGTGGCCGGCTACCTGCCGGGCTATGCGGCGGTCGCGGCGTACTTCAACCAGGTTTCGCCGGCACCGGTGAATCCGGATCTGTACGCACTGCAGACGGAACTGTTCACGACGCTGATCTACAACCAGCTGCAGAAGTATTCGCAGTCGTGGGTGTTGAGCCAGCTCGGCATTCCGGATGCGCTCGGCACGCCGGTGTTCCCGAGCGACGCGACGCTCAAGCTGTGGTCGATCCCGTCGAGCCTCACGCAACAGGCGCTGCGCGGCTACTTCAACGCGAATCCGTTCGGCACGAGCCTGCTGCCCGGGACGACGATCGGCCGGTATGACGGACGCGTATCGTTGCCGAACACCGATCCGCGCCTGCAGAACGACGGCGACCCGTCCGACATCCTGATTTCGCAGCCGTTCACGAACGCGCTCGCGACGCAGATGCCGGATTACCTCGGCTACACCGCACCGAACGCGACGTACCTGCCGCTGAACGACAACATCATCGGCGTCTGGGACTTCACGCACGACGGCCAGCCGATGCCCGACACGATCCCCGATCTGCTCGGTGCGCTGCAGCTCAACCCGAAGCTTCGCGTGCTCGCGGAGAATGGCTTCCACGATCTCGCGACGCCGTTCTTCAACACCGAGAAGCAACTCGCGCGGCTGCAGACGGTGAAGGGCTTCAATCCGAAGCTGCAGGTGAACTTCTTCCAGGGCGGCCACATGATCTACCTGGACGACGTCGCCCGTCCGCAGATGAAGCGGGACCTGAAGACGTTCTACAAGGGCGCGCGGATTCCGACGGCGCTGACGCTGCACACGCTGCCGCCGCCGTGGCCGGATGAAAACCCGCCGAGCGTGCCGACCGGCAGCGTCCCGGGCGCAACCGCCGCGACGACGCTGGCGGCGGCCCCTTGAGCGACCCTGAGCGACGGACTCCTTGTCAAAGGAACCCTCTATTCATCCATTGAATGCGAGTGATCATGTCCCTAATCAATTTGATGCGGCGTATGTCTCCGTTGATCGTCCTCGGTGCCGTGATGAGCAGTGCCTACGCGTTGCCGCCACAGGCGGTGGCGCCGGTGAAGCTGCCGCACGGCGGGCACGGTGTCGACGGTCCGTTCTTTCCTGCCACGAAAGCGGCGCCGGTGTTGCCGTCGACCGGCGCGACGCTGCAGCAGCAGGCGCAGCAGCGTGTCGATGCGAGGCTCGGCGCCAATACGGTGCTGAGCAACGGCGCGGCGGTGACGAAGGCGCAGGCGCAGAGCAGCGGTCTCGGCTTCGTGTCGAAGCACTTCGACGAGATCGATGCGAAGCACACCGGCCGCGTGACGATGAGCGATGTACGGCAGTTCATCCAGCAGCGGCAGGTGCAGGCGCAGCAGGAACAGCAGGACGAGTGATGTAGCAGGCAGGGCGGCGGCCGGTGCGGGATGATTCGCACCGGCTGCCGGAAGGTGCGCGACAGGCGCTAGAGGGCCTGGCGCGCGTAGCGCTTCGCGGTGGCCGACGGCAGTTCGCCGAACATCGCGCGATAGTCCTGCGCAAAGCTGCTCAGGTGCCAGAAGCCCCACTTGGTGGCGGCGGACGTCACGGAGTCGCCGAGCCGAAGCTCGCGGCGCACGTGATTCAGCCGCACGGCCCGCAGATAGGCGATCGGGTTCAGGTTCAACGTATCCTGGAACGCGTATTGCGCGGTGCGCCGGCTGACGCCGAGCTCCACGCACAGCTCCGCGATCGACAGCGGGCAGGTCGATGCGTCCTGCAGCCGCTCCCGCACCGCATTGACCAGCGACCAGTATTTCGTCGGGCGCACGATCTGTGCGCCGGCGTCCGGCGTCGCGGCCGTCATCACTTCCGAGATCGCGTACAGCACGGTGCGTTCGAGCAGTTCGATCCGGTCCTGCGTCGTCACGTCGTCGACGCGCGTGCTTGTTGCCGCGGCGGCGAGTGTCTGGCGCAGCAGGTCGCGCAGATGGTCGGCCACACCGGTTGCCATCGGGATCACCGGCGCGTGGGTTTGCGCACGCAGCGACGCGGCCACGGTGCGCATCGTTTCCGTCGACAGCTTCCCGGGTTCGATCTCGACATTCACGAGCACGTGCCGGTCGGGCGAGTAGAACTCGAATTGCGGCTGGCTCGAGAACACGTGCAGGCTGTCGCGCCCGCTCTTCTCGCCGCACAGGCGCGCGTGCCCTTCCAGTTCCAGCGGCACGGCCACGGCGATCCGCTCCGACGGCACGGCGCCTTGTTGCAGGATGACCTTGTCGAGATCCTCGACCAGCAGCTTGATGCCGCCCAGCGACATGATCGACGACGAGCCGTGAAACAGCCCGCCCGAGATCTGCGTGTAGTTCATGTTCCAGCCGTCGAACGAACGCGCCTGTTCCTCCACGTCGGTGAACGCGCAGAACGCGACGGTTCGCGCGAACAGCGGGGCGCCAGAGAAATCGCTCGGGTGGGCAGACGGCGTCATCGAGGGCGGGAAGGGGCGGGCCGGATCGATTCATTGTAGCCGCTCGCCGCGCCGGTCAAAAAGGCCGGCCGGGTATCGCCTCGTCAAAACCCTAACTTGCCGAAATCCGATAGTGGAAAACCTGTCGACACCCTACCTTTGGCACCAATACGACGCTGGAGAGACGGTAATGGAACTTCCCCGTGGCGGATTCTGGAGAAACTGGGTCGGCAATCAGTCGTGCGTGGCCGCGCACCTGGCGTCGCCGACCAGCGAGGCCGAGATCGCGGCGCTGGTGCATACGGCGACGCGGCAGGGCAAGCACGTGCGGTGCGCGGGGTCCGGGCACTCGTTTACGCCCGTCGTGGCCACCAGCGGCCTGCTGCTGTCGCTGCAGGATTACCAGGGCATCGTCGATGTGGACGAAGCGCGCAAGCGCGTGACCGTGAAGGCCGGCACCAAAATCAATGCGGTGACGCGGCACCTGAAGGAATGTGGCCTGTCGCTCGTCAACCAGGGCGACATCGATTCGCAGGCGATTGCCGGCGCACTGGCCACCGGCACGCACGGCACGGGGACGACACTGAGCAACCTGTCGTCGCAGGTCGTCGGGATGCGCATCGTGCGCCCGGACGGTTCGATCATGAAAGTGAGCGACCGGCAGGACCTGGACCTGTTGCATGCGACGCAGGTGAACATCGGGATGTTCGGCGTGGTGTCGGAGATCACGCTGCAAGTGACCGATGCGTTCTGGCTGCACGACCGGGTGTGGCGCGAGGACTTCGAAGCGTTGATGGAGCAATACGACGACCTGGCCGCGAAGCACCGGCATTTCGGTTTCTTCTGGTGCCCGACGTCCGCCAGCCGCGATCTCTACTGCCTGCCCGACACCACGAAGGTATCGAACTCGAAGAAGGACTACGACGTGTGCGAGATCAAGGTGATGGATGTCACCGACGCGCGCACGTTCCGTGAAGGCGAGCACGAGAAGATCGCGTACAGCTCGGAGGTGTACGCGATCCACTACGTGCCGAACTTCCACGAGCTCGAATATGCGGTGCCCGCGCAACACGGCAAGGAAGCGCTGCGCCGGGTGCGCGAGCTCATCCTCACAAAACACCGCGATTGCATTTTCCCGGTCGAGTACCGCTTCACGAAGGGCGATCCGGCGTGGATCAGCCCGTTCAATCACCAGGACAGCGTCACGATTTCATGCTCGGGCGGCCCGAACGGCGTCGACTACTGGCCGTTCCTGAAGGACGTCGACACGATCCTGCGCGACTACGGTTCGCGTCCGCACTGGGGCAAGCTGCATTTCACGAACCGCGAGGACGTCGATCGCTGGTTCCCCAAGGCCGAAGCGTTCCGCGCGCTGCGCCGCAGCGTGGACCCCGAAGGCTACTTCCTCAACGATCACCTGCGGACGCTGTTCAGTTGAGCAGACCGAACGCACCAGACTGGAGAACGCAACATGAATGTCAAGATTGACGGCCGCCTGGCCGGCAAGGTCGCCATCGTGAGCGGCGGCGCCGGCGGCTGCGGCGGCGCGGCGTCCGAACTGTTCGCCGCCCAAGGCGCGAAGGTCGCGATCATCGACCGCGACGGCGACGCCGCCGAAACGCTCGCGTCCAAGCTGCGCGACGCAGGCCTGCAGGCGATCGGTCTCGGCGCCGACGTGTCGAAGCAGGCGGAAGTCCAGCAAGCGGTGAACGCCGCGCGGGAGCTGTACGGCAACGCGGACATCCTGTTCAATCACGCGGGCACGCTGATCGTCAAACCGTTCCTCGACATCGAGGAGTCGGAATGGGACTGGCTGATGGGCGTGAACGTGAAGAGCATGTTCCTGATGACGAAAGCGGTGCTGCCGCAGATGCTGGAGAAAGGGCGGGGCAGCATTGTCTGCACGTCGTCGATTTCGGCGGTGTGCGCGACGCCGGGCGAGGTGCTGTATGACGCGACCAAGGGCGCGTGCCACATGTTCGCGCGGGCGATTGCGGTCGAGTACCGCGATCGCGGCATTCGTTGCAATGCACTCGCGCCGGGGTTCATCCGCACGCCGCACGGGATGCGCGAACTGAAGGACCTGCAGGCGATGGGCGTCGATGCGACCGAGGCGGCGATCGCGGTGCAGCAAGGACGCCTGTGCGAGCCGTCGGAAGTCGCGGCCGCCGCGCTGTTCCTCGCGTCCGACGAGTCGAGTTTCGTCAACGGCACGCATCTGTTCGTGGACAACTGCTTCTCCGCCGTCTGATCGTTGATGCTCGCAAGAAGCTGAAGGGCAGGTTTCATGCCTGCCTGATCGGCAAGTTCCGTCGAAGGTGTCGCAGCGATGCGACCCTTCGATTTTTTTTTTGCGTATCCAGCGCGCGGTGTGTCCCAGCGGAATGTCGGAATCCTTCTAGCTGAACGGGAGCGGGTCTGGTGGAATGCGAAGGCCGAAACACCATGCAGCCGGCAAGCCGCGGTCAGTCATTCACTCTCAACTGGTCAATCAACATGTTCAACCGCACTACCAGCACCGTTGCCAACGTCGATCCGGAACTTTTTGCCGCGATCGAGCAGGAAAACCGTCGCCAGGAAGATCACATCGAGCTGATCGCGTCGGAAAACTACACGAGCCC
>NZ_CABVQC010000051.1 GCF_902499175.1 Burkholderia aenigmatica | reverse complement strand
ATCTGCAGGCGATCGCCGATGCCGCCGCCGCCGCCGCGGGCCTCGCCGTCTGCCCGCTGGCGCGGCGGGTCGCGCCACGCACCCTGGTCGACGTCGGCGCGAAATTCGGGCTGCCGCCGCTGCCGCTGTCGCAGGTCGTGCTGTATTCACGCGTGCACGATGCGCGCGCCGCCGCCGCATTGCGCAGGTTTGCCGACAGCCTTGCAATCTCGGCGTAAACTAGCTGGTTTCGCCGCCCGCAATCTCCAGAAGAATTCCAATGAAGCCCGAAGCCCGCATGCACCTCCGCGCCAACCTGCTGATGCTCGCCGCCGCCGCGATCTGGGGTTCGGCTTTTGTCGCGCAACGCCTGAGCCTCGACGTGATCGGGCCGTTCCTGTTCACGGGGCTGCGTTTCCTGCTCGGCGCGCTGGTGCTGGTGCCGCTGCTGATGCTGAACACGGCGTCACGCGCGCAGCTCGCGGCAATCCGCCGCGAGCCGGCGCTGCTCTTGCCGGGCCTCACGCTCGGCGGGCTGCTCGCGGTATCGATCTCGCTGCAGCAGATCGGCCTGCAGTACACGCGCATCGCCAACGCAGGCTTCATCAGTTCGCTGTACGTCGTGCTCGTGCCGCTGATGGGCGTGTTCGCACGCCACCGGATCGGCGCGGGCACATGGTTCGGCGCGCTGCTCGCGGCGATCGGCCTGTATTTCCTCAGCATCGACGAGCACTTCTCGGTGCTGTACGGCGACTGGTTCCAGCTCGCCGGCGCCGTGATCATCGCCGCACACGTGATGGCCGTCGGCCATTTCGCGAAGCGCCACAATCCGCTCGTGCTCGCGTTCCTGCAGTTCCTCGTGTGCGGCGTGGCGTGCCTCGCAGTCGGCCTCGCCGTCGAGCCGGTCAGCGGCGCGATGCTGCGCGGCGCGCTGCCGACGCTGCTGTACGGCGGGCTGCTGTCGGTCGGCGTCGGCTATACGCTGCAGGTCGTCGCGCAACGCCACGCGGCGCCCGCGCACGCGGCCGTGATCTTCAGCATGGAAGGCGTGTTCGCGGCGATCGCCGGCTGGGCCGCGCTCGGCGAAACGCTGACGCTGCGCGCGCTCGTCGGCTGCGCGCTGATGCTGGCCGGCCTGCTCGCGTGCCAGTTGCTGCCGAACGGCGACGCCCGGAAAAAGGACGAGGACGCGCTGCCGGCGTGACACGCACCGTCCCTATAATGGCGGTTCGCGTGACTTCCACGCCAACCGCTTCCGACAGGCCAGCTCCGTGACGTCCACTTCCGTCGATCCCGCCGCCGACCTGCTGCGCGAACGCGCAGCGTATTACGCCACCCAGGCGGCGCTGTTCCTGCGCGACCAGGCACTCTCCACCGCGTCGCACGACCTGCGCAGCCCGCTGAACGCCATGCACAGCTGGGCGTACGTGCTCGAGCGCCAACTCGCCAACGCCGATCCGAACCTGCAGCGCGCGCTCGCAGGCATCCGCACGGGCATCGACCAACAAGTTGCGCTGATCGACGACGTGCTCGACGCGCCGCGCGCGGAAACGCGCACGCTCGCACTCAGGCCGCAGCCGTTCGCGTTGCGCCCGTTGCTCGACGACACGATCGCGCTCGTGCGTGTCGCGCTCGCCGACGCACGGCAGGTCGCGCTCGACGCGACGCTGCCGGACGGCGAACCGTCGTTGACCGCTGACCGCGAACGCATCGCGCAGGCGCTCTGGACGATGCTGACGGCCGCGGTCGAAGTCAGCGCCGCCGGCGGCCGCGTGACGTTTGCATGCGCCCGCGACGCCGTGCAGTTCACCGCGCGCGCCACCTGCACCGTGAACGCCGGCGCGCTCGCCGATCCCGCGCAGCCGCACGCGTTCGAATCGTTCGCTCGCCGCGAAATGCTGCGCGAGCGCGACGCCAAGCGGATCGCCTGGACGCTCGCGCTCTGCCAGCGGGTCGCGCTTGCACACGGCGGCACGTTCTCGCACGACGCGTTCGCCGATGGCGCGACCGCCACCATCACGTTCTCCGTCCCCGGTGAGGCGCCGGTGTAAGCAATCGGTCGCCCAGTACATTACAAATTCCTTTCTGGCTCTATACTGATGGGCCTGTCATAACCGGAGTGTTTCTTTGTTACAGATCTTCGCGCTCATCGGCGCGTTGTTCCTGGTGGCCCTGAACGGGTTCTTCGTCGCGGCCGAATTCGGCCTCGTCAAACTGCGCGCCACGCGCGTCAAGACACTGGCCCGCAAGCACGGCCTGCGCGGCCGCATCCTCGGCATCGTGCACGGCCGGCTCGACGCGTACCTTTCCGCGTGCCAGCTCGGCATCACGCTTGCGTCGCTCGGCCTCGGCTGGGTCGGCGAACCGGCCTTCGCGCAACTGCTCGGCCCGCTGCTCGACCTGATCGGCGTGCAGTCCGAACGCGTCGTGCACCTGGTCTCGCTCGTGTTCGCGTTCTCGCTGATCTCGTTCCTGCACATCGTCGTCGGCGAGCTCGCGCCGAAATCGATGGCGATCCGCCAGTCGGAAAAGGTCGGCCTGTGGGTCGCGCTGCCGCTGTACGCGTTCTACTGGGCGATGTATCCGGCGATCTGGGTGCTCAACAACAGCGCCAACGCGGTGCTGCGGCTCGCGGGGCTGTCCACCGACCACGGCAGCGATGCGCACTACTCGACCGACGAACTGAAGCTGATCCTGCGCAGCCGCCGCAGCACGGCCGGCAATCCGGCCCAGCCGGCGCGCGGCACGTACAGCAACGACGAGTGGAACACGCTCGCGCATTCGCTCGATTTTTCGTCGATGACCGTGTCGGACCTGATGCGGCCGGCCCATGAAATGATCGGCCTGCGCCGCGACCTGCCGCTGCCCGACAACATGGAGATCGTCGCGCGGCACCGTTTCAGCCGCTATCCGCTGTTCGAGGATGTATCGCGCGAACAGGTGAGCGGACTGATCCACCTGAAGGACCTGCTGCTCGCGCGTCATGCCGGCGCAGCACTCGAAGACCTGTCCGACTACGTGCGCCCCGTGCAGTACGTGAAGCCCGACACGCCGGCGCTTGACCTGTTCCGCCGCTTCCGCAAGGGCGCACCGCACTTTGCGCTGGTCGGCAACAAGGGCGAGAAGCCGATCGGCTTCCTGACGCTCGACAATCTGCTCGGCGCGCTGGTCGGCCAGATCCACGACGAGTTCCGCCAGGGCGACGCCGACTGGAGCCGCCTCGACGACGGCACGCTGATGGGCAAGGGCAGCCTGCCCGTCGTGTCGCTCGAGCAGGCGCTCGGCATCGACATCGACGAAGGCCGCGCGGAATCCGTCGGCGGCCTCGTGATCCAGGCGCTCAGCGACCTGCCGACCGAAGGGCAGCGCGTGTCGTTCGACCGCTTCGACGTCGTCGTGAAGAAGATGAACGGGCCGCGCATCGTGCTCGTGCGCGTCTACCCGAAGATCGCGAAAGAGGCCGATGAATGACGGCCGCGCGTCGCCGCACGCGATGAACGCCACGCTGCCGCGCTGCTGCGTAATCACGCCGGAGCCGGCATCAGCGTCGGCAGCCGATTGCGCGGCGTTCCTCGATCGATTGTCGGCCGTGCTCGCGCGCGGCGAGACACTCGTGCAACTGCGCGTGAAATCGCTCGACGCAACCGCGTTCGCGTCACTCGCCGCCGAAGCGCTCGCGCGCTGCAACGCAGCCGGCGCGCACCTGATGCTGAACGGTCCGATCGATGCGGCCGGCGTAATGCGGCTCGACAACGCCGGCTGGCATCTCGACGGCACCGCGTTGCGCGCTGCCGCGCAGCGGCCTTTGCCGGCCGGAAGATGGATGTCCGCCGCCTGTCACACGCACGACGACCTGCTGCTGGCCGCGCGCGCCGGCGCGGATTTCGTCACGCTGTCGCCCGTGTTGCCGACGCTCAGCCACCCCGGTGCGCCGACGCTCGGCTGGGCGCAGTTCGAAGCGCTGGCTGCTGAAGCCGCGATGCCCGTCTTCGCACTCGGCGGCATGACGCGCACGCACCTCGACGATGCGCGCCGCCACGGCGCATACGGCGTCGCAGGCATTCGCGGGTTCTGGTAGTTCGGGGATTTCCTGCGGCGGTGCAGCCGGGCGCAGATGCGCCCGGCCTCTCGGACTCTTGCCCGCTCACATCGTCATGCGTTCAGGTTCGGACGCATTTCTCGCCACGCACCGTCATCGATGCGGCGCGCATCGTGCGTGAGCGCATACCGGTTGACGTCGCCCGTCAGCCACGCGACGAGCGAATACGGCGGCAATACCCGTTCGTCGACCCGGTCGCGCGCACGGGCCGGCGTCTCGAACACGACCCGCCCTTTCGGTGCGTCGAACGGCAGCGCCTCGGGCGACAGGTTCAACGCGATCGTCAGCGTCTCGTCGTCGGCGAGCCGCCATGATGCAAGCAGTGCGTCGGCATCGCCGTCGCCGTCCGACTTCAGCGCACGCGCCTCCTGCGGCCGGCAATCGGACAGCCGCGGCGCGATCAGCTTCGCGCGCACGGCCAGCGCCGACTGCACGAAATGCGCGCGATCGATATCGCGTGCGGTTTCGTCGAAGATCAACGGAATCTGCGGCGTGAGCAGCGACAGCGCAAGCGCGGCCAGACCGGCCTCCTGCCCGTGGTCGCCCTGCCCGCTGTCGCGCCACGCGCCATCGGACAGCACCAGCGACGTCAACGACAGCCCGCTGTCGGCAGCCATGCCTTCTCCCGATGCGGCCGGCTGGAACGCAGCCCCGGCCGCGGTCAGCGCGCGGGCGAGCGTGTGGATCGACTGGTGCGTGGAAATGCCTTCGTGGGCCGACGTGTCGCGCCCCGTCAGCCGGTGCAACGCGCGTTCGCCGCACCCGTTCCACTGCGCATCGAAATGGGTATCGGCAAGATGCGCCGGATGCCGCTCGCTGCCGAGTACGAGATGGATCAGCCGGTCGGCCGGCACGGCCGCGCGCACGCGATCCGCGATCTCGCGCAGCCACGACGCGCCGATCCGGTCGGCTTCGCGCAGGCGCAGCCCGTCGCAACGGTACTCGTCGATCCAGTACAGCGCGTTGTCGCAGAAGAAATCGCAGACTTCCGGATGATCGAGCGCGAGCGGCGGCGCCTGCAGCGGATCGTCGCGCGTATGGAAGAACGGCGCCGCGTAGTGGCGCAGCGCGTCGGTGCCGCTGCCGAAGCGCGCGTAGTCGAGCTCCAGCAGCACCGCGAGACCGTAGCCATGCGCACCGTCGATCAGCGCCTTCAGCGCATCGGGGCCGCCTTCGGCCGCGAGCGGCGCGAACGGCAGGCTGTCGTGCGGCGACGCCAGCAGTTCCAGCGCAGTCACGCCGAGGCGCGCGAGTTGCGGCAGGCGCCGGCGCACGCCGTCGAAGCCACCCACCGCGTGCGGACGAATCGCATAGAGCGCGATGTCTTCCCACGCGCGTCCGTGCCAGAACGTGTTGCGCCACGTGAACGCGCGCGGATCGACGACCTCGCTCGGGCCGTTGAGCCCTTCCGGTTGCGAGCGCGACGCGGGATCGGGAATCGATACCGTATCGTCGAGGCGATAGCGGTAAAGCGCACCCGCACCACAATCGGCAAAGACTTCGAACCAGTTCGTGCCGGCGGCCGTCATCGGGACGAGCAACGGGCCGAAGCCGGTATCGAGTTCGAGCTGGATCTGCGCGCTGCCCGGCGCCCACACGCGAAAATGCGTGCGCGGCGTCGCGCTGAGCGCGCCACAGGGCTGTGCGCCGAACGGCAAGCAGTGAATGTGGTGCTGCGCATACGGATCGTGCGGACAATCGGACATCATGCGCTCCTCGTGCGTACCGAGCGGCATGGCCGCGCCAGCGGCGCGGCACATCGGGGCCCGGCATGCGACGGCCAGGCGGGGGGAGAGAAACGAGTATGCGCCGGATTCGCCACCGCGATGCATCGTTCCCGAACATTTTTAAATACGAATCGACCCCGGGGAAAACCCGTATTCCGGCAGGTGCCGGCGAGTCAGGTAGCCGGCATACCGGAATGATGGCTCGCCTTGTTGCACCGGCTGCGCACGCTTACGCTCTGCGCCATGCTCGCGGACACGTCGTCCGCGCCCGACCCGAGGAACCCGTCATGTCGCTTCCCGCCAGCGCCGCCAAATTCGATCCGGCACGCGCACACGAATACGCCGAGCAATCCCGCATCGCGCTCGCCGGCTACGATGCCTGCCACGAACTCACCGCGTGCATGCTCGCGTCTGCGATCGATGCCCGCGATGCGCGGATCCTCGTCGCGGGTGCGGGCGGCACGGGGCAGGAAATCTGCGTGGCGGCCGTGCTCGAGCCAGGCTGGCGGTTCACGGCCGTCGACCCTTCCGCGCCAATGCTCGCGCTCGCGCGCTCGAACGTCGACGCCGCGGGCTTCGGTGCGCGCACGGCGTTCGTCGAGGACCGTGTCGATGCGTTGGCCGACACGCCCGCGTTCGACGGCGCGACGCTGATCGGCGTGCTGCATCACGTCCCGGGCGACGAAGCGAAGGCGGCGCTGCTGCAAGCAATCGCGCGGCGCCTGAAACCCGGCGCGCCGCTCGTGCTGGCCGGCAATCATCGCCGCTACGCGGACCACCCTCGCCTGCTCGACGCGTGGCAGCAGCGCTGGCGCATGAAGGGCGCGACGCCCGACGCCGTGCGCGCGCAACTCGCGAAGATCCTGCAGGGCGCCGATCCGCCTGTGTCCGAGGAAGCCGTGTTCGGGCTACTGCGCGATGCGGGCTTCGATGCGCCGCTGCGCTTTTTTGCGAGCCTGTTCTGGGGCGCGTGGATCGCGATGCGGCGCGCATGATGGATCGGGGCGGCCGGCCAGGCGCAGTCGGCCAGACACGGCCCGAAACGGCACACGACGCGTTTCGTGTACGCGCCACACGCGCTGGGTATGATGGCGTTCCCGCCCCCACTTCCGGTGCCGACATGCTCACGGTCCATCACCTGAACAACTCGCGCTCGCAGCGCGTGCTCTGGCTGCTCGAAGAACTGGACGTGCCGTACGAGATCGTGCGCTACGCGCGCGATCCGAAGACGATGCTCGCGCCACCCGAGTTGCGCGCGATCCATCCGCTCGGCAAGTCGCCCGTCGTCACCGACGACGGCCGCACGTACGCCGAATCGGGCGCGATCATCGAGTACCTGGTCGAACGCTACGGCAACGGCCGCCTGGCGCCGCCGCCCGGTACGCCCGAGCGGCACGACTACACGTACTGGCTGCACTACGCGGAAGGGTCGGCGATGCCGCCGCTGCTGCTCAAGCTCGTCGCGCTGCGGATCGCGCACGCGCCGATGCCGTTCTTCGCCAAGCCGATCGCGCGCAAGATCGCCGCGACGCTGCAGTCGAGCTTCGTCGATCCGCAGATCGCGCTGCATCTCGGCTATATCGACGACACGTTGAGCCGCACCGGCTGGTTCGTCGGCGACGGCTTCAGCGCCGCCGACATCCAGATGAGCTTTCCGCTCGAAGCCGCGACCGCGCGCGGGGGCGACGGCCGGCACCCCGCGATCGCGCGCTTTCTCGACGCGATCCACGCGAGGCCGGCATACCGGCGGGCGCTGGAACGCGGCGGCCCGTACGAACTGCTCAAGTAGCCCGCGTCAACTCAGCAGGCCCGCCGCGACGTTGATCGACAGCCCGAGCACGGCCATGTTGAAGTAGAACGACAGGATCGACTGCGCGAGCACCGAGCGCCGCGCGGAGCGGTTCGTCAGCGACACGTCGGCCGTCTGCGACGCGACCGCGAGCGTGAACGCGAAATACAGGAAATCCCAGTAATCGGGTTCGGGCTTCTGGTCCGGGAAGCGCAGCGCGCGATCGTTGCTCGGCGAGCCGTAATAGAGCCGCGCGTAGTGCAGCGTGAAGATCGTCGGGATCAGGAACCACGCGCCGAACAGCGTCGCACCCGTGATCGCGTAATGGCTGAGCCCTGCGCGAAAGCCGACGCTCTTGGCGGTCGCGAGTTCGATCGCGATCGCGGCCACGCTCGCGACGGTCGCGATGCAGATGACCGTGAGCACGGTGGTCGCGTTTTCGTCGTCGCGGATCGCGATTTCGCGCACCTTGTGATGGTGCGCGGTGACCATGCGCACCCACATCAGCGCGAGATACAGCCAGATCGCGCAATCCCAGCCGATCAGCGCACGCACCGTCGGACGCAGCGGAAACGGCAGCAGCACCGCGCACAGCAGGCCGGCGACGAACGCCGCGACCAGGCGCGGCCGGTTGCGTAATACCTGCGGATAAAACGTCATCGTGTGGTTCCGAAAGCGAATGGAAAGGTTCGGCCGGCGCGCGGAGCAGCCCTTCGCGCCGTACCGGCGGGTACCGCCCCGATTATCGTCATTCCATCGTGACGTGGCGATGGGCGCAAGCGCCTAAGATATTGGGATGACTGCCACCGCCCCCCTCTGCCACCATCCGGCGAACACGGTCGGCCGCGACCTGGTCGTCGGCGACCTGCACGGCTGCGTGGATGTGCTGCGCGCACTGCTGCACGACCTCCGCTTCGATCCGGATCGCGACCGCCTGTTCTCGGTCGGCGACCTCGTCGACCGCGGCCCGGCCTCCGAAACCACCCTCGACCTGCTCGATCGCCCGTGGTGCCACGTCGTGCGCGGCAATCACGAGGAAGTGCTGAGCCTCGTGGCGCGCGGCAAGCTGTCGCCCGACGCGTGGCGCGGGATCGGCGGCGACTGGGGCGCCGACCTGCCGCCGGAACGGCTGCACGCACATGCGGCGCGCGTCGACGCGCTGCCGCTGGTGCGCGTGATCGGCGACGGCCCCGGGCGCTTCAACGTGCTGCATGCGGAATTCTTCGGCTCGGACGCCGATCTCGACACGGGCAGCTATGCGCACGACGTGCGCGAGCGCTTGATCTGGGGCCGCGATCTCGTCCAGGGGCTCGCCGATCCGGCGCGGCAGGCCGGGCTGTCGCTGACCTGCACCGGACACACGCCGGTGCGCGCGCCGCAGCGGATCGGCGCGCAGTGGTTCATCGACACGGGCGCGTTCGCACCGGCCGGGCGGCTCACGCTCGCCGAGCCGCGCACCGGGCGCACCTGGTCGATGACGCAGGCCGAAGCGCGCGAACGCCACGCGGGCGACTGGCCGCTGCCCTGACGCGCTGAGGCTCGCGTGCGAGCGAGCCCTACCTAGCCGACCTGGTTCAGTTCGAACACCGCGTCGACGGCCGAGCCGTTCCAGTTGTATTCGAGATAGGCTGCGTGATGGCAGTCGCGCAGCAGCGCGGTCCGGAACGCCGCCAGGCACTCGCCGTGCGGGTCGCGCACCGACGGATAGACGATCCCCGCGCCGCCGGCATTGCGCACGGCGCGACCGAGCGCCTGCCCGGCGCTGTAATCGAGCGGATGCAGCAACGCCGGATCGCGTTTCGGCCACAGGCGCACATCGGCCACGTCGCCTTGCGCGATCACCGTGTAGAGCCGCATCTGCTGTCGCATCGGCGGCTCCTTCGTCGCGGCCAGGAACAGTGCGCTGTGATAGCGCGTCTCGGCGATCGCCGTATCGCGCGAACGCGCGCAATAGAACACGCCATAGCTGCCGTCGGAAAAGCGGCTGCCCTGCGGATTCAGGTGCGTGAACGCGGCCATGATCGGCCCCCAGCCCTGCCCGTAGCGGCGCTCGGCGGGCGGCACCAGGTCGAGCGAACCGACTTCGTTGCGGATGCGATCGTTGGTCAGCGACTCGAGCGCATAAAGCGCGTCGAAATCGTCCGCCGACGCCACGCGGTCGAACAGGTTGATCGCCGGAAAACGGGTGGGGATCACGCGATAGGCAGGCGCCCAGTCGACCGCGGTCGTGGGCCATTGTTGTACTTGAATCGGCATCGTCACGCCCAGCCACCTCGCATCGCGTCGAGATATTGCCGGACGGCGACCAGATCGCCGACATTGCCGGCGAGCATCCGGTCGAGTGCGCGCTTGCCGCCGAACGGCGCTGCGTCGTTGGGCCGCTTGACCCACGCATCGGCCGCGGCCGGCTGCGGCAGCAGGATCTGCAGCGCCTTGTAGATGCCGAGCAGCAGCGATAGCCGCTCGAGCGTATCGCGCGGCAGCCGCGCCGATTCCGGCGTGGCCTTCCACTTGAAGAACGTCGAACGGCCGGGCGAACCGAGCAGCACGATCTGCTCGTCGATCGTCAGCTCCCAGTCGCGCGCGATGTTGAAAAATGCACGCAGGCCGGCCGCCGACATCTGCGCGACCGAGGCCTGCGGCGGGGCGGAATGCGAATCGTAGGCGGGCTGTGACATGATCGTTAGTCTCGAAACGAATTTACTAACAAGATTAGTCCATTTTCGTATTTTTGCAAGGGTCGACACCCGGCGACCGGCCAGCACACCCGCCAAAACGATATTTTTTGTCCATTCTGGACTCCGATTTTATTTTCTGCGTTAATGGCCGTGCGGACACCGCGCGCAGACGCGGTTCGTGTCCGTGAAACCGTGTCGCACAGAAACCGGAAGCACCCGCCAAGGAACGCACCATGAAGAGACTGATTGCCGCTGTTTCGATCGCCCTGCTCGCGGTATCCGCAGGCCCCGCCGTCGCGAAGGACTGGACCACGATCCGCTTCGGCACCGATGCCAGCTACGCGCCGTTCGAGTCGAAGGCACCCGACGGCAAGCTGGTCGGCTTCGATATCGACCTCGGCAACGAGATCTGCGCGCGCCTGAAGGCGAAGTGCGTGTGGCTCGAGAACGATTTCGACGGGATGATTCCGGCGCTGAAGGCGAAGAAGTTCGACGCGGTGCTGTCGTCGATGTCGATCACGCCGCAACGCGCGCAGCAGATCGGCTTCACGACGAAGATCTACAACCAGCCGACGCGGCTCGTCGTGAAGAAGGGCTCGCCGCTGCTGCCGACGGCCGAATCGCTGAAGGGCAAATCGATCGGCGTCGAGCAGGGCACGACGCAGGAAACGTATGCGAAGGCGTACTGGGGCAAGCAAGGCGCGAACGTCGTGTCGTACCAGAACCAGGACGGCGTGTACGCGGACCTGACCTCGGGCCGCCTCGACGCGGCGCTGCAGGATGAAGTGCAGGCGGCCATCGGGTTCCTGAAATCGTCGCGCGGCGCGAACTACACGTTCGTCGGCCCCGAGCTCGTCGACGACAAGGTGCTCGGCATCGGCGCCGGCATCGGGCTGCGCAAGGAGGACACCGACCTGAAGGCGAAGATCGACGGCGCCATTCTCGACATCGTCAAGGACGGCACCTACAAGCGGCTCGCGTCGAAGTACTTCGACTTCGACATCTACGGCGGCTGAAACGGCGTCGCGCGCGTACGGGCGCCACTCCCGTCGCGCGCGTCCGACCGCCCCTCCCCTCACCACCGGACGGCAACGGCACGACGCCGTTTGCCGTCACATCGAATGCATCATCCGTTGCACGTACAGCACGACGCTGCGCATTTCATTCGGATTGCAGATTGATTGTTCGCGACGACGATGCCCGGCGCGAACGGATGTCGTGCGGCTTCGGTCAGTAGGCGAAGACCGGGCGTCGAGGTACCGGCGCCCGTGCGCACATGCCCTTGCGAATCGGGTTCGCGTGCAGGAAAGTGCCGACCCGGCGCGGATGACCGGCAATCAGCCGGATCCGCCTCGCGCCGGACGCGGAGAGATGGCCTGTCGATGCATGCCGGCCGGCTGCGAGAACGACGTTCGACCGGCGATGCTCCGAATCACTGCGATCGCGGCCTGCCGGCCGCGGCGTGTGGCGATCGATCATTTTTCTTCCCCGTATCAGTCTGATGGTTGTTCCGGCAACCGGGCGAGGCCGGTGCCCCGACGATCAGGCGACGACGCTCCGTGCTCGCCGGAACGCGGCTGGTGCCGCGCGCCGCCGCCGCATCCCCGCGGACTGGGTCCTGGCCGGTGCTGACAGGGTTCGCTGCCGAACCGGACGGACCATGCATCGTCGACTCTCGCACGCTCTCTTCCGCAAGGAGCGGGCCAGCTTCGCGCGAGCCCGGCCGGACAAGGGGTTGACCGGGCAGCCCGGCGCCCGGAACGGGGGCGGAATACGGGAAGTTGCGAAACTGAAACACGCGGTGCGCGGCACGCATCGGGCGCGTGGCGGCCCCGCCTTGCCGGATAAGGCTGAACAATGCAGTGCGACATTTTTACCGATGGGCGGCCGGCCGTTCACCCCGATTTGCCGCGCCAATTTGCCTGGCCGCCGAGGCGAAACGTTTCATGCGCTTTACATGCCGTCGGCGGCGCGAAAATCGCGGGGCGTTCGCGGCAGGAATCGGCCGGCGCCGGGCCGGCCGACTGCACGGCGATCGGGCGAACCCGGCGTGCGCTGTATCGGTTCACGCGTCGCGCGTGCGCCGCTCAGCCGACCCGCTGATGCCCCGCGTCGCCGGACGGCGCGCCATCGTGCCCGCCGTTGTCGCCGTTCCCGCCGTTGTTGTCGTGATCGTTCAGCCCGTGCTCGATCATCATCCGGTAGAGCGTCACGCGCGAAATGCCGAGTTCGGCCGCGGCCTTGTTGATGCGGTGATCGTTGCGCAGCAGCGCATTCTCGATCGCGGTGCGCTCGGCGAGCGCCCGCGCCTGCTCGAGCGTCACGGGCTCGGTTTCGCCCGGCGTGTCGAGCCCGAGATCGTGCGGCGTCAGCAGCCGGCTCTCGGCCATCACGATCGCGCGCCGCACGCGGTTGATCAGCTCGCGCACGTTGCCGGGCCATTCGTAGCGCCGCATCGCGTCGAGCGCGGCCGACGTGAAGCCGCTGATCTTGCGGCCGCTGTCGGCCTTGTACTTCTGCAGCACGTAGTGCGCGAGGATGTCGATGTCCTTGCCGCGCGCGCGCAGCGGCGGCTCATGGATACGCAGCACGCACAGGCGGTGATAAAGGTCCGCGCGGAAGCGCCCGGCCTCGACCGCGCCGTCGAGATCCACGTGGGTGGCCGAGATGATCCGCACGTCGACCGGAATCGATTCCTGCCCGCCGAGCCGCTCGATCTTCCCCTCCTGCAGGAAGCGCAGCAGGCTCGCCTGGCTTTCGACCGGCATGTCGCCGATTTCGTCGAGAAACAACGTGCCGCCGTTCGCCGATTCGATCCGGCCCGCGCGCCGCTGGTTCGCGCCGGTGAACGCGCCGCGCTCGTAGCCGAAGAGTTCCGACTGCAGCAGGTGATGCGGAATCGCGCCGCAATTGATCGCGACGAACGGACCCTTGCCGCGGCCGGAACGCTCGTGAATCGCGAGCGCCGTCAGCTCCTTGCCGGTGCCCGACTCGCCCGAGATGAACACGCTCGCGTCGGTCTTCGCGACCTTGCGGATCGTGCTGAACAACTGCTGCATTGCCTCGCAGTTGCCGATCATCCCGTGTTCGCCGATCGACGCCGCATAGGCCGCGCCATCGACGCGATCGAGCGCGGCCATCCCGCGCGCATGGCCGAGCACGTGCGAAATCCATTCGTAGGGCAACGGCAGGGTTACGTAATCGAAGCAATAGCTGCGGATCAGTTCGCGCACGGCGGGACTGATCGTGATGCCGGCCTGCGCGATGGAGATCCAGCCGATCGACGGCTGGCTCAGGCATGCCTTCAGCGCGGGATAATCGCGCGACGTGAACCCGGTGAAATCGACCAGCCCGGCGGCGACGGTCACGCCGGACGTCATGTTCTGCGCGGCGCCGGCCGTCTTCGCGACGGAGATTTCCCAGCCGAGCCCGCGCAGTTGCGCAAGCAACGGCTCGTCGGGCGAACGCATGATCACGAACAGCTTGCGTCCGTCTTCGGGCGCGGTAATGGACACATGCGTCATCTCGGGCACCGCATGCCCGTTTGCGTCAGGTGACCTAGCAACCATCGTTGTTCCCCGCTTGGCATTGGTATCGCGCGCCGGCCTCGCCGTCGCGTGCGACGGACCACGATCGAAACGACATATTGGCCGCATTTCCGTCCGAATAAAATCCCCCCGCGCATGAATCGCACGTGAGGTGGACATTGTCATGAACGGTATATCGATGCGGCCGGTGCGCGGCTAGATGGGTGTTATCCCGGTGGCGTGTGCGGCGCGAGCCCCGAGCGGGCGGCCGCGCGACGCGCAAAGCCGCGCCGGTGCTGGCGCGCGGGGTTCGCGGGCGAGGCGGCGCACGCAGCATCGGCTCGCCCGCGCAGGCTTGCGCGGGCGGTCGACCGGCCGGCCGGACACCCGGCCATCCGGTTCGAATTAATTTCGGTCAATCGTCAGAGGAAGCCGGCTGATGCACGAACGCAACATGCGCGGCGCGCGGTATCAGCGGCCCGACGCGAGCGGCGCCGGCGCGTTCGCGCGGCCACGGCCGGCCGGCGTGCCGCCGTGTTCGCCATAGGTGGCGGCGAGCGCGTCGACCCGCGCGAGATGGTGGTGGTTGTCGTGATCCCACGGATGGAAACCCGGCCGGAAGAAGCTCAGCCATTCGCCGGCGATGCGCGGGAACAGCCCGCGGCGCGGCCCGTACAGGAACGCCATCATCCGCAGCATGCCGCGCACGTGGTGGCCGGCGCCGCGATCGCGCCACAGCAGCGTCGCATGCATCAGGAACACGGTCGGCCAGAACGTCAGCGTCGTCAGCAGATACACGCCGATCCGGATCAGGTAACGGCGCAGCCCCGGTTCCATCGCGGCATTCCATACGTCGAACGACACGGCCTTGTGCTCGGTTTCCTCGAGCGCGTGCCAGATCCACATCTGGCGGTAGCCTTCGACCGAGCCGTCGAGGCGCGTCGGGTCGCGCAGCAGCCAGTCGGCCAGCATCGCCGTGTAGTGCTCCGCCGCGACCGTGTGCGCGAGCTGCACCGAATGCGGCAGCTTGCGCTTCATGTAGCCGAGCACCGTCCACACGCGCTTGTCGAGCTTGCGCGCCGGCAGGTGGTTCGCCTGCATCAGCTCGTTGTATTCGATGTGCTCGCGCGTGTGCATCGCCTCCTGGCCGATGAAGCCGAGCACCTGCTGCTTCAGCACGGGATCGTCGATCCGGTCGCGGTAGTTGCGCACCGAATCCATGAAGAAACGCTCGCCGGCCGGGAACAGCAGCGACAGTGCGTTGAAGAAATGGGTCACGTGCGACCCGAGGCCATGCCAGTCCTTCGCGCGTTCGACCGGCAGGTCGAAGCGCAGGTCGCGGCGCACCGGCATGATCCCGGCTGCGGTGGCGGAAGCGGCTGACTTCATGTTCATCGTTCTCCTGGTTCCGGCGCGGCCCGGCGCGTCGTCCGACGCGGCCGGCGCGGGCCCGGGCGGCGCGTCGCGCACCGCCAAAATCTTGACATCGACAGCTGTAAAGATAGGCCGCCCGCGGCGGCGCACGCAAGCCGCGCGGTAGATGCGCGCTTCCAAACAGGGCACGGTCGAAAAGGCGGAAAAAACGGCGCTCGAACGGCATCCGGACGGGTCGGGATTCGAACGCGCGAGACCGCACGCGTGTCAGTTGCGGCGGCCGGCGCCGTATCGCAGCCGTGGCCTGAAAGCCCCGTGTGGCGGGCGCTTCACGGAATCGGGAGAAGCCGTGCAGCATGCGGCCGAACGCCCCGGTAGCACCGATTCATACACGCGTCGCACTCGCGCGGTGCAACCTCGGTCGCGCGGCTCGAGAAAAATTCAAACAAGCGTTCCATTTGCGTTTCGTGCGATCGCGGCCGCGGCGGCCCGCCGCCGTCCGCGACACGCGTGCGACCGGCCGAACGCCACGAGCGGCGGCCCGCTGCGTGCTCGCCTACAATAGCGGTTTTACCTATCCTTTTTCAGGAGAAGTCATGTCTGTCATCACGACCGAATCGGGCCTCAAATACGAAGACCTGACCGAAGGCACCGGCGACGTTGCACAAGCCGGCCAGACCGTCAGCGTCCACTACACGGGCTGGCTGACCGACGGTCAGAAATTCGATTCGAGCAAGGATCGCAACGACCCGTTCGCGTTCGTGCTCGGCGGCGGCATGGTCATCAAGGGCTGGGACGAAGGCGTGCAGGGCATGAAGGTCGGCGGCGTGCGTCGCCTGACGATCCCGCCGCAACTCGGCTACGGCCCGCGCGGCGCAGGCGGCGTGATTCCGCCGAATGCGACGCTCGTGTTCGAAGTCGAACTGCTCGCCCTCTGACACGGCACACGAGCCGCCGGCTGACGCCCTGCCCCATGGCACACCTTCCGTCCCCCACCGTCGCACTGCAACGCTACGACACGCTCGAAGCGTCGGACGTGCACGACTTTCACCAGATCGTGCTCGGCATCGACGGCGCGATGGTGATGGCGGTGGACGGCGTCAGCCAGCGCCTCGACCGGCACGGCGCCTGGCTGATTCCGGCCGGTGCTCGCCACGATTACGCGGGCCTGGGCGAGAACCGCCAGCTCGTGCTCAATCTCCCGCCCGCATCGCTCGCGGTGCCGCAGCGGCTGTTCGACAACGCGCGCGCCGTGGCGATCGATCCGGCGCTGACGTCGCTGGTCGCGCAGATCGCGGCGGCAGCCGCGCAACTCGACGCACCCGCCGGCGACGCGCAGCACGCGGCCGCGCACCGTTTTCAGTGGCAGGCGGCCGCGCGGCTGTGCGGCGCGCTGCTCGACGAACGCGGCATCGCCGCACCCGCACCGGGCCTCGATTTCGCGCGCATCGACCGCTGGCTGCGCGCACGGCTTGCGGAGCCGCTACGCATCGCCGATCTCGCCGCGCACTGCGGCTACGGGATGCGCCGTTTTCATCAACTGTTCGTCGATGCGTTCGGCGAAACGCCGCATCGCTACCTGCAGCGGCTCAGGCTCGACGCGGCCGTGATCCTGCTCGCGGACGGCCGGTATCCGCTCGTCGATATCGCCGGAATGGTCGGCTTCGCGGATCAAAGCACGTTCACGCACGCGTTCACGAAGCGCTTCGGCGTAGCGCCGGGACGCTGGCGCGGCGCGCGGCATTGAGCGCAGCCGCATGCCGGCGTTGAATCCGCGTCAACGCACGTCGTAGCGGCACGGTTCGGCAAACCGCATTCGCTCGGGCGCCCGGCCGGTCGCAGCCTTCGCCGCTCCCGTTCGCCGTCCCATCGCATCCTGTCGCCCGCTTCGATGCTTCACGTCCCGCTGAAACATCGCCCGCCGCCGCGTCCTACGATTGACGCATGGATACGACCGCCCCCTCCGCCGCCTTCCCGCCCGCGCTCGCCCGCATCGTCGCGACCGTCAGCACCGGCTTCGTCGTCACGCAACTCGACGTGACGATCGTCAACATCGCGCTTGCGCATCTCGCCGGCGACCTGCACTTGCCGGTCGCCGGCCTGCAGTGGGTCGTCGATGCGTACACGCTCGCGTTCGCGGTACTGATGCTGTCGGGCGGCGCGCTCGGCGACCGCTTCGGCGCGCGCCGCCTGTACATCGCGGGCCTCGCGCTGTTCGCGGTCGCGTCGCTCGCATGCGGTGCTGCCAGCACGCCCGCGATGCTGATCGCGGCGCGCGCGCTGCAGGGCGTCGGTGCCGCGGCGATGCTGCCCAATTCGCTCGCACTGCTCAACGACGCGTGCCGGCACGACCCGCACCTGCGTGCGCGAGCCGTCGGCGGATGGACGGCAGCCGGGTCGATTTCGATCGCGGCCGGCCCGGTCGTCGGCGGCCTGCTGATCGCGGCGTGGGGCTGGCGCGGCATCTTCCTCGTGAACCTGCCACTGTGTGCGGCCGGGCTGGCGGCCGCCTTGGCATGGGTACCCGCGCGCCGCGTGGGGGCTACGCCGGCCACGCCTTCCCGTTCCGTCCGTGCACTCGACCTGCGCGGCCAGTTCATCGCGATCGCGATGCTGACCGCGCTGACCGGCGCGGTGATCGAATGGCGGCCGCTCGGCTTCGCGCATCCGGTCGTCGCCGGCGGCTTCGCGCTGGCCGCACTCGCCGCGCTCGCATTCGTCGCGGTGGAAGCGCGCACAGCCACGCCGATGCTGCCGTTGTCGCTGTTCCGCCATCGCACGTTCAGCGCGGCCGTGCTGTTCGGGATCTGCGTGAACCTCACGTACTACGGCACCGTGTTCGTGCTCGCGCTGTACCTGCAGCGCGCACGCGGCGAATCGGCATTGCAGGCGGGCCTCGCGTTCCTGCCGCTGACGGGCGGCTTCCTGCTGTCGAACCTCGCGAGCGGCCGCGTCGTGGCGCGTCACGGCCCGCGTGCGCCGATGCTGGCGGGCGCGCTCGTCGCCGCACTCGGCTACGGGTCGCTGCATTTCATCGACGCATCGACGCCGCTGGCCGTGCTGCTGGTACCGTTCCTGCTGATTCCGTCGGGCATGGGTTTCGCGGTGCCGGCGATGACGACGGCCGTGCTCGCGTCGGTCGCGCCCGAGCGGGCCGGCATCGCGTCGGCCGTGCTGAATACCGCGCGGCAGGCCGGCGGCGCGATGGGCGTCGCAGCGTTCGGCGCGCTCGCCGGCGGTGGAGGCGCGGCGCAGGTCGTGAACGGGTTGCGGACCGAAACGGCCGTGTCGGTCGCGCTGCTGGTCGCCGCCGCGTTGCTCGCGACGCGGGTGCGGCCCGATGCGCATCGCGGCGCATCGCCCGCGCGTCAGGCCGTGGCGGCGGCCGATTGAACGGAGGCGGTCAGGCGTCGCCGGGGTCGCGCTGGACCAGGTGACGCCACGGGAACACGTTGTCCTTGAAGTGACTCACGTAGCCGCCGTGGCCGGCCTGGATCACCATGAACGACAGCCGCGGATGCAGGGCCTGCAGCGCGTCGAGCGCGTCCCGATCGAGACACGTATTTCTCAGCGTCAGCGTGTGGAGCCGCTGGCCGGCCGGGCTCTTCAGCAAGCGCTCGTAGGCCTCGAACGACGTGACGCTGCCAGCGTCGCGCGCGCGCTTCCACGTCGAATGCAATGCGGTCGATTCGGAGAAATCGAGCCAGCCGAGCGACGACAGGTTGTCGCTGCCGGCAAGACGCTCGATGAACTGCTGCGTGTCGTCTCCACCGCCGATGCGCAGCCGCTGGAGATGCGCAAGCGGCACGTCGAAGAAGCGCGCGTCGGGCGCATTCGGCACCGTCAGCTCGGTGAGAAACGGCGCCTTCGCGGCAAAGCGGGCAATCTCGCCGCCCTCCTGCATGATCAGGTCGCGGCGCACGACCATCGACTGGTTGTGATCGGCCGGTTCGGTCGGCCGCACATACAGCGAGCGCAGCATCGGGAACCGCGCGTCCGAATCGAGCAGCGGACCGAAATCCCATTCGCGCGTGCCGTTCGCGCCTTCGTCGAGGCCGCTGAACGCGAGATCGGTCACGAGCGCCGCGACGTCCCGCTCGGCCAGACATTGCAGCGTCCAGTCGAACGGCTCCTCCCAGGCGCCGCCGAAGTACCGGACATGCAGCCCGGCCCGCATCGGCGCGACGGTGACATGGTTGAAATCGGTCTGCCACAGCGGCTCAGCCGGATCGGCATGGTCGCGCCCGTCCTCGGCGCCCTCGCGCTCGCAGTAGTCGTGGATGCGACGCTGCAAGTCGAGCAGCAACCGATAACCGGCGGAATCCAGCGGGTGGGACATGACGATGCGGCTCCGGTCGACGACGATCGCGACAGTCTATCCGACGGCACGGCCGTCGCGCATGACGCTCACTGTCGCGTCGTACCGGCTTCGTCGCCGATCTTCTTCACGACAGTCTCCGCCGCCTTCAAAGGCCGGCCGTCGTCATGCCGCAGCGCGAGCTTGCGGATCGCGCGCCCGGTACTGCGGTCGACCAGCACCGAATGCGGCTCGCCGCGCGCGAACAGGTTCGCCTCGCCCCACTGCCGCAGCATCACGATCACCGGAAACAGCCCTTCGCCCTTTTTGGTCAGCGCGTACTCCTGATACGCACTGCCGTCCGACGCCGGCACGACGTCGAACACGCCTGCGTCCACCAGCATCCTGAGCCGGTCGGACAGGATGTTGCTCGCGACGCCGAGGCTCGCGCGGAAATCGCCGAACCGGCGCACGCCGTCGAATGCATCGCGCACGATCAGCAATGCCCAGCGATCGCCGACGATATCGGTCGCCCGTGCCACCGGGCACGGCGAATCCGCAAGACTTTTCTGCCTGGCCATGTTCCTCTCCGCCATCGCGCCGGCCGCCTTCTCGGCAACGCCGGCCATCCGTGCGCGGACGTCTCGCCCGCCGCACAACAGGTTGCATTTTAAAACTACTTTTCCTACACTCCATTCTGGTTTTAATTTGCAACTACTTTGCGTAAGGGAACTCATGGATTCTTCCTGTCATTCCGGCAGCGTTGCATCGAACGCACCTGCACATGCAGCGCATCCGGCCGACGACGGCCGCCTGTCCGCGGCGCGCGTCGCGTTGCTGGCCGTCTGCTGCGCGGCCAGCGTCGCGAACGTCTACTACGCGCAACCGCTGCTCGATTCGATCGCGCGGGATTTCGGCGTGTCGCAGGCGGCCGTCGGCGGCGTCATCACCGCGACGCAGCTCGGCTGTGCGCTCGCGCTGCTGTTCGTCGTCCCGCTTGGCGACCTGCTGAACCGCAAGCGCCTGATCGCCGTGCAGCTCCTGCTGCTGACGGCGGCCTGCATCGGTGTCGCCGCCTCGTCGACGCGCGTCGCGCTGCTGGCAGGGATGGTCGCCGTCGGGCTGCTCGGCACCGCGATGACGCAAGGGCTGATCGCGTGCTCGGCCGCGCTGGCGGGCGCCGGCGAACGCGGGCGTGTGGTGGGGGCCGCGCAAGGCGGCGTCGTGGTCGGGTTGCTGGCCGCACGCTCGCTGGCCGGCGTCGTCACCGATATCGCGGGCTGGCGGGCCGTCTATCTGGTGTCGGGCGCGCTCGCGATCGCCATGCTCGCCGTGCTGTCGCGGCTGTTGCCGGACGAGAACGGGCCGCGCGAGCGCATCGGCTATGCGGCGCTGCTGCGATCGATGGTGTCGCTGCTGCGCAATGAACGCGTGCTGCGCGTGCGCGGCGCGATCGCGCTGCTGATGTTCGCGGCATTCAGCATCTTCTGGAGCGCGCTGGTGCTGCCGCTGAGCGCGCCGCCGCACGCGATGTCGCATACGCAGATCGGCGCGTTCGGTCTGGTCGGCGCGCTGGGTGCGGCGGCGGCCGCCCGCGCGGGCCGGCTCGCGGATCGCGGGCGCGGCGAAGCGACGACCGGCGCCGCGCTCGCGTTGCTCGCGTGTTCGTGGTTGCCGCTCGCGTTCGGCAATACGTCGATTGCGTGGTTGATCGTCGGCATCGTGCTGCTCGATGTCGGCGGACAGGCCGTCCACGTCGTCAACCAGAGCATGATTCTCGGCACGCGGCCCGATGCGCATGCGCGCCTCGTCGGCTGCTACATGCTGTTCTATTCGGCCGGCAGCGGGCTCGGCGCGATTGCGTCGACGATGATGTATGCGCGCGCCGGATGGACGGGCGTCTGTGTGCTCGGCGCCGTCGTGAGCGTGGCGGCGCTCGGTGTCTGGGCCGCGACGCTCAGGCGCGCGTGATGCGTGCCGGCGCCGCGTATCGGATGGAGAAGGCCGGCCAGCCCTTCGCAGGCGGCCGGCACGCGAACCGGCCGCGCGTGCACCGGTCCGGCTTTCGGTTCGGCGCGCAGGTTGCGCGCCGCGGGCACTCAACCCGCTGCCTGGATCGCCTCTTCGTACACGCCGGCTACGCGCCGCGCGATCACCGCGTTGTCGAAATGATCGCGCGCATAGCGCTTGCACGCGGCCTCGTCGGGTAGCGTGATCGCGCCCGACAGCGCGGCGCCGAGGCCTTCCGCGATCGCGTCCGCGCCGGTGGACGGCAGCACGAGATCGCTGGACAACCCGGCGACGGCCTCCGGCAACCCGCCGACCGGCGTGACCAGCACGGGCGTGCCGGACGCGAGCGATTCGACGGTGATCAGCCCGAAGCCTTCGAGCGCGACCGTCGGCACGACACTGACCGTCGCCGCGCGGTACAGCGCCGCAAGATGGTTGTCGGGCACGAAGCCGAGCAGCTTCACGTTGTCCTGCAGCCCGGCCGCATCGATGCGCTGCTGCAGTTCCTCGCCGATCTTGCCCTTGCCGGCGATCAGCAGCAGCACGTCCGGGTGACGGTGCTTGAGGAGGCCGATCGCGTCGATCAGGTCCTCCAGCCCCATGCGCCGCACGAGCCGGCGCACGGCCAGCACGATCGGCCGGTCCTGCGGCAGTTGCAGCTTGTGCCGCGCCTCGCCGGGCGTGAGCGGCGTGTCGAACTGCGCGGTATCGACGCAGCCGGGAATCACGCGCACGCGCGACGGATCGATTCCGTAGCGATTCGTCAGGATCTGGCCGAACGCCTGCGACAGCACGATCAGCCGCGACGAACGCGTATAGACGGCCTGTTCGAGATAGCGCTTCGCGCGCTGCCCGAGCGACGCGGCACCCTCGACCTGGCTTTCGTCGGCCCACGGCCCCTGGAAGTGCGACACCTGCGGAATCCCGCGCGTGACGTCGAGGCCCGGGAACGTGTACAGCGCGAAGTGCGACGAGATCACGTCCGGCCGCTCGCTGCGAACCTCCTCGCGCAGCGCTCGCCGCGCGGCGAGCATCCGGCGCGCGAGCGATTCCGTTGCGGGGCCGAAACCCTGGATCGCACCATCCGTGTCGTCGGCGACCTTCGGCGAGCCGGCAACGAGCCCGCGCACCTCGACACCCGCGCCCGGCAGCGCGCCGACGAGCGAGTAGTACATCCGGTCGAGGCCGCCCGCGCGTTCGGGGAACCAGTGCATGCCGATTTGCAACGATTTGATCGGCCGGGAAGATTGGGACATCACGACTGCTCCTGCGTGACCGCATGCTCGACCCGCTCGAAAGCGGACGGCTGCGAAGGTTGGCCGATGCGCCGATAGAGCGCGACATACTGGGCGCCCATGTGCGCCCAGCCGAAACGGGTCATCAGTTCGCGGGCGGCGGCGCCCATCGCGCGACAGGTGTCGCGCGACGCCGCGAGCGTACCGATCGCCTGCGCGAGCGCGGCCGGATCGTCCGGATCCTCCAGCACGATCCCGCATTCACGCGTAATGATTTCCGCGCCGCCCGCCGTGCGCGCGGTGACGACCGGCAGCCCGGCCGCCATCGCCTCGAGCAGCGACAGGCTCATCGCTTCGTAGCGCGACGGAAAGACATACGCGTCGACCGAGCGCATCAGCGTCGGCATGTTTTTCACGAGACCGAGGAAATGCACGCGCGAATCGATGCCGAGCGCGCGCGCCTCGTCCGGATACGGGCTGCCGGGCAGGTAGCCGGCCACCGCCAGATGCACGTTCGCCGGCAGCTTCGTCAGCGCCTTCAGCACGGTGCCGAGGTTCTTGCGCGGCGTGCGCAGGTCGCCGACGAACAGCAGCAGGAACGCATCGTCCGGCAGCTTGAACGCCGCGCGATCGGCCTGCGCGCCCGCGAATGCGCTGGTGTCGACGCCGTTGTAGATCACGCTGATCTTGCGGCTGTCGATGCCGAGCCCGGCGATCTCGTCGGCCACCTTCTGCGACACGGCCGTGATCGCGCGCGAACGCCGGTACGCCCAGCGCTCGAGCGTGGTGTTCACGCGCGTATAGACGTACTGGTACGCCGACCACAGCCCCTTCGTCGGCCCGAACGGATAGTACGGACTCTTGAACCAGCCGCCGTGCACGAAGTGCGCGGTATTCACGTCGGCCTTGATCCACGAAATGAAGCCGTTCACGTGCAGCACGTCGTACTCGTCGCGATGCGCGCGCAGCCAGGCCGCGCTCTTCAGCGCGAACACCTGCTGCTTGACGAGGTTCGACGGCCAGAAGCCGCCGACCTTCACCGGCACCCAGCGCACGCGCGGGTCGGCCAGCAGCTCGGGCGCGACGTGCGACGCGACTAGCGTGACCTCGTAGTTCTCGGCCAGCGCCGCGCGCGCGATTTCGTAATTGACGCGGCCCTGCCCGTCGTTATGTCGCACGACGTGCGTGACGATCGCGATTCTCAATGGTCGCCTCCCCGTAAACGCGCGGCGGCCAGCAGGCGTTGTGCCTTTTGCCAGTGCGCCGCGGAAAGAATCGAAAAAATGGCTGTGAACATCAGCAGGCCGCCCGTGCCGATCAGCGAGTTCGTGAACACGAGCATCGCGAAGGTCGACAGGCACAGACTCAGGCACGCGCCGACGAACTTGTCCTTGCGCAGCTTGAACGCCGCGCGCAGCGTGCGGCCGAACAGCATCACGACGCCGGCGAGGTACAGCAGCGTGCCGGGCCAGCCGAGCACGAACGGCACGTTCATCACGCCGCTGTCGAAGCTGCCGTACTTGCCGAGTTCGCCGCTGTCGCTCGACAGCTTCGTCGATGCGCCCGTTGCGCCCATCCCTTCGCCGGCGACGTCGGTAAACGCCGTCTGCGCGAAGGTCGCGTAGAACTTGTTGCGGTCGTCGTAGCTGCGGTCGTCCTTCAGGTTCGTGATCGACTGGAGACGCTGGCCGAGGCGATCGGCCACCGGCCCGACGGTCAGCAGCGGCACGCACAGCCCGACCAGCACGACACCGCTGATCAGGATCCGCATCCGCACGCGGTTGTTCGACTGCGCGAGCTGGATCGCGAGCGCGATCACCCAGCCGCCCCACGTCGAGCGCACGAGACACAGCGCGAACGACACGAAGCCGGCCGCCCCCGCGAACCAGCGGATCTTCTGCGGCGCCGCGAGCACGAACACCAGCGCGCCCATCATCGCGAACGCGAACGGCCCCGACGAGTTCATCGTGCTGAACACGCGCACGCCGTACGGCACCGGCTCACCCTGCGAACCCATGTCCGAACCGATCATCCACAGCACGTCCCACTGCGGCATCACGAAGTACTGCACGACGCCGTACACGCCCATCACCAGCATGCCCCACATGAACGTGGACAGCAGCACGTCGCGGTACTCCGGGTAGTCGCGCGCGTTGACCATGATGTGAAAGCCGATCAGCACCGGGTACACCCAGTTCGCGAGGTCGTAGGTCGCGGCCATCACGCCGCTCGACACGATCCCGACGAGGTACGCGTACGCGAGCCCGAACAGCATCAGCAGGATCGGGATCCCGCGCCGCTGCGCGAGCACGCGGTAATGCCGGATCAGCCCGAGGCCGGCGATCATCGTCACCGCGAGCGGCGCGACCTGGATCAGGCTCGTTGGCGTAAATGCGCCCTTCGACCAGTCGGCGAGACGCCGCACTTCCGGGCTCAGGAACCACACCCACCACATGAAGCCGACGTAGCGCGCCGGACTCTTGAAATACAGCCAGATGCCGACCGCGATGGCCAGCACCGGAAACGCGAGCGTCAGCACCTTGCCCTGGTGAATGGCGATCAGCGCGGCGGTGAACGTCCACAGCCCGGCCTGCCCGACCCAGTGCTTCGGCTCGGGTAGCCAGCTGCGGTTGCGGTTGCGCGACGGCGCGCGTTCGGCGGTAATCGTACTCATCGATCCGCTCTCACCGCGACGACGGTCGCGAATCCGCGAGCGGCATCGCCAGGCCCGCGGCTGCCGGCGTCCGGCGCCGGCGCAGCATGTCGCGCGTGATCCGCACGTGCTGCTCGGCGAACGCCTGCGTGGTCAGGTCGCGCTCGCGCAGGCACGCGGCAGCGGCCCGCGCGCAGCCCAGCGCCGCGGCCGGATCGGCCACGAAGCGATCGGCGGCCTGACGCATCGCCTGTGCGTCGAACGCCGGCACATAGGCGGCCGTATCGTGCGGGAAGTAGTCGCTGAGCCCGCCGACGTCGGACACGATCATCGGCTTGCCGACGGCCGCCGCCTCGAGCATCACGGTGATGCCCGACGCATGGAAGTTCGGCCGCAGCGGCACGACGATCACGTCGGCCCACGCGTACAGCTCGTGCTGCTTCGCGAGCCCCGACGCCGAGCCGATCTTCACGTTCGGCGCATGCCACTCGCGCGGCACGCGGCGGCGCGTCGCGAGCCGCACGTCGTAGCGCTCGTCGCCGCCGAACGCGGCGAGGAACGTGCGCCAGTCGCGGTCGCGGTCGTTGCCGATCGCCGCGATCCGCAGCGGCCGGTTCGGTTGCCATTGCTGCGGCTCGTTGATCGGGAAATCCTGCGTGTTCAGCCCGTAGTAGACGAACTCGGCGTCGCGGCCGAGATAGCGGCGGCACAGGTCGGCGTTGTCGCGCGCCAGCGTGGTCAGCGCGTCGGCACGCGCGATCAGCTTGCGGTACAGCCAGCGGCGCGGGCCGCCGAAGCTGCCCCACTTGTCGAACAGCCACACGCTCTGCGCGAGCAGCAGCGGGCGCTTGCCCTGCGCGCCGGCAAGCTTCAGGATCAGCGAAGCGGCGAGATGCTCCTGCTCCGTGTGCGTCCAGATCACATCGGTATTCAGCAGCGCCGCGCGGTTGCGCCACGCATGCACGACGTCGAAGCCGAGCGCCGCCTTCAGCGCACGGCGCGCGAGGCTGGCTACGCGGTTCTCGCCGCCATCCTGCGAATAGGTCAGCCGGAATTCGTCGGATTCGGCATGGTGATAGCCGTACAGGCAGCCGATGTCCTCGCCTTTCCGGTAGGTACGCGGATCGGCGCCGTAAAACAGGTGAACGTGGACCTTGGTAGCCGTAGTCATGTCAGTCTCCGCCGGGCCGCCCCAAGGAGATTGACCGCCCCCTCGGGGGGCAGCGAACAAAGTGAGCGTGGGGGTAGTTTCATTTCAGCCCTCCGTGGGTGGCCGCGCGGCGTTGCGCGCGCAGACCGTTCAAGACGTCACCGGCGGCATCGCCGCACGATGGGGGGCAAGGTTCGCGCGGCGAGCATCGCGCGCGCCGCGGCGCACCGCGCGCCAGTGCTCGCGGATCCGCTCGCGCTTCGCCGTATGCAGCGACAGCAGCACGTGCGCGAGGCCCGGGTAGACGCGCGTACCGACCAGCGTCCACCACCACCACGCGATCTCGCGCCGGATCGGCGACAGATGCTCGCGCAGGATCAGGTGCATGTTGTACGCGCCGTTGCTGATCGCATTCAGCGACGCGGCATCGCGCCGGTCGTCGTCGAAGCGCTCGGCCGGGAAATGATCGACCGCGATTGCCGGGTCGTAGACGAGCTTCCAGCCATCGCGCTGCACGTGCATGCTGAAACCCATGTCGTTGTGCACCTGCGCCCCGGCGCCGCGCAGCCGCGTGTCGAAGCGCAGCCGCTCGATCGCGGCACGGCGATAGCTCATGTTCGCGCCTTTCAGCATGTCGACTTCGCGCGCACCGCCGACGCCGAGATGATGATTGCCGACGATCTTGCCGGACAGCGTGAGCTGGCCGACGAGTTCGCGCGATTCGTCGAGCACGCGGCCCTTCTCGTGCACCCAGTCGCGCCCGCCGACCGCGCCCACGCGCGGATCGGCTTCGAACACTGACTCGACGCGGGCAAGCCAGTCCGGATGCGGCGCCGCGTCGTCGTCGGTGATTGCGACGACGTCGCCGTTCGCCGAGTCGAGCCCCTTGTTCAGTGCGGCGACCTGGCCCGGCACCTCGACCGGCACGATGCGCAGCGGCAGCGCGCCGCCGACCGCCGGATCGGCGAGCCGTTCGTGCGTGGCGTCGTCCTCCGGGCGCGCGACGACGATCACCTCGTCGGGCAGCCGATGCTGCCGCTGCAGCGCCGCCAGGCAGCGCGCGAGGTCGGCGGGACGCCGATAGGTCGGAACGAGCACGGAAATTTTCATCGTTGGTTCTCCTGTCGGCCGGGCGGGCAACGCTCGCTGCCCGCCCGGTTACGTGCGATGCGGATCAGGCGCTCAGGTATTCATGCACGGCCGCATAGCCGCGGCCGTAGCCACGCGCCTTCGGCGGCACGCCGTTGAAGATCCCGCCTTCCAGGTCGACACCCGCGGTGCGCAGGCGCTTGATCGCGTCGGCGATCTCGCCCTCGGTATGCATGCCCGAGCGCAGCACGAGGAACGTCGAGCCGGCCATGCGGCCGATGATGGTCGCGTCGGTCACTGCCAGCACCGGCGGCGAATCGATCAGCACGACGTCGTAGCGCTTGCCGAGCCCTTCGAGGTATTGCGGCAGGCGCGTCGACATCAGCAGCTCCGACGGGTTCGGCGGGCGCGTGCCGGCCGAGATGAACGACAGGCCCTGCACCGGCGTCTCGCGCACGGCATCTTCGAGCGCCGACTGGTCGCTCAGCAGCTCGGACAGGCCCGGCTGCGACGTGAGGCCGAAGTAACGGTCGAGCAGGCCGCGCCGCATGTCCGCGTCGATCAGCAGCACGCGCTTGCCCGAATGGGCGAGCAGCACCGCGAGGTTGACCGTCAGGAAGCTCTTGCCGATGCCGGGCGTCGGGCCCGTCAGCACGATCACGCGGTTCTTCGCGTCCATCATCGCGAACTGCATCGCGGTGCGCAGGCTGCGCAGGCTCTCGACACTGAGATCCTTCGGACGGAGGCTCGCGAGGATCGGCCGCGCACGGCTGCCGCTCTTCTCGGCCTGCGCGTCGAGCTTCACCTGCTCGGCGCTTTGCGGCACCAGCCCGTACAGCGGCAGGTTGAACGCGCGCTCGATGCGGTCCGGATCCTCGATGCCCTGGAACATGTTGCGGCGCAGGAACACGACGCCCGTGCCGAGGATCAGCCCGAGGAACACCGCGGCCGACAGAATCAGCACCTTCTTCGGCTTGACCGGATCGCCCGGACGCAGCGCCGAGTCGACGAGGTGGATGTTGCCGCCCGTGCCGGCCTTCTGCACCGACAGCTCCTGCACGCGGTTCAGCAGCAGCACGTAGATATCCTCGGCAACCTTCGCGTCACGCTGCAGCTGGACGGCCTTCACTTCGGTGGCCGGCAGGCTGCGGAAGCGGTTGCTGAACTTGTCCTTCTCGCCCTGCAGCTCCGCGAGCTGCTGCTTCGCGGCGATCACCATCGGGTGCGAATCGGTGAAGCGCTGCGCGAGCGACGCGAGTTGCAGGCGCTGCGCGGCGATCTGCTGCTCGTACTGCACGCTGCCTTCGAGGTAGACCTTCGCCTCGTCGCTCGCGTTGATCGAGCCCGACGTGCGCTGGTATTGCGTCAGCGCAGCTTCTGCACGTTCGAGGTCGGCCTTCAGGCGCGGCTCCTCGCCTTTCAGGAAGTCGAGCATCTTGGTCGCTTCGGCCTGCTTCGCGACCACGTGCTGGTTCAGGTACGACTGCGCGAGCGCGTTCGCGATCGCGGCGGTCTGGTCCGGGTCCTTGCCTTCGAGCGAGATCTGCACGACGCCCGTCTGCTTGCCCTGCTCGGTCACCTGGATGCCGGTCTGGAAGCCGCTGATCGCGTCGAGATCGTTGTAGCGGACCACCGTGAACTGCGTACCGGGGCGCGCGACGAGCTTCGACACGAGCAGCGTCACACCGCCGCCCTGCGCCGATTCGCCGACATGACCCGACAGCAGCCGCATGCCGTTCTGGTCGACGATCGAATAGGTGCCGTTCGGGCCGGCCGTCAGCGTCAGCTTCTTGCCTTCGAGCGCGGGCACGACGTTGATCGAATCGACGTCGGCGACTTCACCGCCCCAGGCGTACGACTTCAGGCCGAGCCACGGCCGCGCCGGTTCGCCCGGGGTCGCGACGCGCGCGGCGAAGCTGCCGATCACCGGCAGCGTCTTCGGCACGACCGAGAAGTTCAGCTTGAACTGCTCGACCACCGGCGCGACCACGCCGCGGCTCTTGATGATCTCGATTTCCGCATCGGTCGGCGCCTGCTGCGGGCCGCTGTTGATCGACGCGCCCGTCTGCGTCTGCGTGAGCGCCTGCGACGTGTTGTCGTTGCCCTCGACCCGCACGTGCACGTCGGCCTGATAGACCGGCTTCGCGACGAAGCAGTAGAGGCCGGCGAGCGCGACGACCGTCACCGCGATGCCGAGCAGCAGCCAGATGTCGTCCATGATCACCTGGAGCAACTGGCCGAGGACGACGTCCTCTTCCTCGGTTTTCGCGGACAGATCCGCGTAGGAGTGTTTCGCTTGCGTGTTCACCATTCGTTCCCGCTTGAGTGGTGCCGGGGCGGAGGCGCCGCCCCGGCGGGCTATCAGCGCGTGATTTGCCGCATGAAGAAGATCGTCTGGATCGTCGGCAGCACCTGCTGCAGCACACGGTTGAACTGCACCGAGCTGGCCGTGCTGACGTAGACGACGTCGAGCGGCTGAAGCGGGAAGCGGCTCGACAGCATCAGCGCATCCGGCTGCGTCATGTCGAGACGGAACACTTCCGGCTTCGTCGGGTTGTCATGCATCCCGCGCATCACGTAGATCTTGCGCGGGTTCGCATCCGTGTCGAGGATGCCGCCGCCGGACGTCAGCGCATCGGCGAGGGTCAGCTTGCCCTTGAGCATCGGCACCGTGACCGGCGTCTTGACCTCGCCCATGATGAACACGCGGCTGTCGCTGCGGTCCGGCACGTTGATGATGTCACCCGGCTGCAGCATCACGTTCTGCTTCACTTCGCCGCGATCGAGCACGCCGTTCGCGTCGAGCGTGTAGAGCTTGCCGTCGCGCGTCAGGCGCACGCGCTGCAGGTCGGCCTCGTTGGTCGAGCCGCCCGAGCGCGAGATCGCGTCGACGAGCGTCAGCGGCACGTCGCTCACCGCGAGCGGGCCCGGCTGCTTCACCTCGCCCGTCACCTGCACCTTCTGGCTGCGGAACGACAGCACGCGCACGTCGAGCTGCGGATTCTTCACATAGCGCGACAGCGTGGTGGCCATCTGCTCGCGGATCTGCGCGACCGTCTTGCCGGCCACCTTGATGCGGCCGACGAACGGGAAGAAGATCGTGCCGTCGGATGCGACCGTCTGGCCGTACGGATCGGCCTGGCCCGGCAGCGCGGTCGTATACGGCTGCTGCAGCGCGCCGGCGACCGACTGCGTCGTGTTGCCGCCGCTCGAGAACGACTGGCCCTGCGGCGTCGTCAGCTCGGGGTGGTCCCACACGGTGACGCCGAGGATGTCCTGTGGGCCGACGCGGTACACGTACTCCGACGGATCGGTGTAACGTCCGGGCGGCAGCGGATGGTCGACCTGCGCTTTCTGCAGCTGGTCCATCACCACTTTGGCGTCGATGTAATGAACCGGATAGGTTTCGGCCGCTTCCTGCCGGCCTTCGTCCTTCAGGTTCGACGAGTCGAGGTAGTTGCCGGGAGCGGTTGCACAGGCTGACAGGAAAGTCGTCAGCGCGACGGCAAGCGCCACCGGGCGCATCGGGCGTTTCAGCATAGTTTCTGTAGCCATCCTTGAACCAGACGTTCGATCAGTGAGTAGCTCTCGCGGTAATCGGCCTCGGGGCCGCCGTGCGGGTCGGCAATCTCGGCCCCTTCCCACTTGCCGAGCAGGTGGACCTTGCCGCGCGCGAACGGATCGACCGATTCGACGGCCTTGATCTGTCCACGCTCGCTGACGAGAATCAGGTCGGCGTCGCGCACGATCCGGCGCGACAGCCGCCGCGAGCGGTGGGTCGTCGCATCGACGCCCCGCTCGGCGAGCAGCTGACGCATCACCGGATCGATGCCGTCGCCGTCGTTCGCATGCACGCCCGCCGAGTGGAACGTCGGGCGCGGGCCGCCGCGTGACGCGACGTGCGACTTGAACAGCATTTCCGCTGCCGGGCTGCGGCAGACGTTCGCGTGGCAGACGATCAGGATGTTCCGGAACATGGCGTCTCGTAACGAGTGACGGGAAACGGGTTACGCGCTTGCAGGCGCGGTGCCCGGCACACGGGCGGCGACGGCCTGGCGCGAGCCCGGCCGGCCGATCGGGTGGTATTCGATGCCCTGCTCGCTCATCGTCTCCGGCTCGTACAGGTTGCGGCCATCGAAGATCACCGGCGTCTTCCACAGGCGGCCGAGCGCGATGAAGTCGGGGCTCTTGAAGATCTTCCATTCGGTGACGATCACTAGCGCGTCGGCATCGCGGGCGGCCTGCGCCTCGTCGTCGACGAAGGTCAGGCGCTCGAGCCAGCTCGGGTGATCGGCGAGATCGAGCGCGATCACGCGGCGCGCTTCCTGCTGCGCGACCGGGTCGTACGCGGCGATGCGCGCCCCGCGCGACAGCAGCTCGGCGATCAGCTCACGGCTCGGCGCCTCGCGCATGTCGTCGGTGTTCGGCTTGAACGCGAGGCCCCAGATGGCGAACGTGCGGCCGGTCAGGTCCTCGCCGAAGCGCGCGACGATCTTGTCGGCGAGCACGCGCTTTTGCGTCGCATTGACCGACGACACGGCCTTCAGGATCTGCAGGGCCTGCCCGTTCTCGTCAGCCGTGCGGATCAGCGCCTCGACATCCTTCGGGAAGCACGAGCCGCCGTAGCCGCAGCCGGCATACAGGAAGTGATAGCCGATACGCGGATCGGAGCCGATCCCGCGGCGCACCGCCTCGATGTCCGCGCCGAAGCGGTCGGCGAGGTTCGCCAGTTCGTTCATGAACGAAATGCGGGTCGCGAGCATCGCGTTCGCCGCGTATTTCGTGAATTCGGCCGAGCGCACGTCCATGTACAGCGTACGTTCGTGGTTGCGGTTGAACGGTGCGTACAGCTTCTTCATCAGTTCGCGGGCGCGCTCGCCCGGCACGTCGTCGTCGCAGCCGATCACGATGCGATCCGGCCGCGTGAAATCGTCGACCGCCGCGCCCTCCTTCAGGAATTCCGGATTCGACACGACCGAGAACATCTGGTCGGCGCCGCGCTTCGCGAGCTCTTCCGCCACCGCCGCGCGCACGCGCTCGGCCGTGCCGACCGGCACCGTCGACTTGTCGACGATCACCTTGAAACCCGTCATGTGGCGGCCGATGTTGCGCGCCGCCGCGAGCACGTATTGCAGGTCGGCCGAGCCGTCCTCGTCGGGCGGCGTGCCGACCGCGATGAACTGCACGTCGCCGTGCGCGACCGCGGCCTCGATGTCGGTCGAGAAACGCAGGCGGCCGGCCGAGCGGTTGCGCGCGATCACTTCCTTGAGACCCGGCTCGTGGATCGGCACGCCGCCGTTGTTCAGGATGTCGATCTTTGCCTGGTCGACGTCGAGACAGAACACGTCGTGCCCGATGTCGGCGAGACAGGCGCCGGTGACAAGACCTACGTAACCGCTGCCGATGATAGTCAGATTCATGATGTGTCGGACCTCTTGACCAATGATTCGAAATTCGTAAAGCCGGAATGCCTGCGTGGCGCGGCCTCGAGACTCAATAAGCGTTGCTGCCGGTGAAGCCTTTCCAGAGCGTCAGCACGACGATCTTGATGTCGAGCCAGAATGACCAGTTCTGCATGTAGTACAGATCGAGCTTCACGCGTCCCATCATCTTCTCGATCTGGTCGGTCTCGCCGCGAAAGCCGTTGATCTGCGCCCACCCGGTGATGCCCGGCTTGATCCGGTAGCGGAACATGTAGCCCTTGACCAGATCCTTGTAGATGTCGTCGTGCGCGAGCGCATGCGGGCGCGGGCCGACCACCGACATCTCACCCTTCAGCACGTTGATGAACTGCGGCAGCTCGTCGAGGCTCGTGCGGCGCAGGAACCGGCCGACCGGCGTCACGCGCGAATCGTTCTTCTTCGCCTGCGTGACCTGCCCCGCCACTTCCTGGTGCACCTTCATCGAGCGAAACTTGTAGATCTCGAACTCGTGCCCGTCGATGCCCTTGCGCTTCTGGCGAAAGAACACCGGCCCGCGCGACGTCAGCTTGATCAGGCACGCGATCAGCAGCATCACCGGCGCGAGGCCCGTGAGCGCCACCAGCGCGAACGCCCGGTCGAACACGAACTTCGGCAGGATCCGCACGTCGGTGATCGGCGACGCCGCGAGGTTGATCGCCGGCACGCCGAGCACCTCGACCACTTCCTGGTTGAAGAACGACAGCGTGCGCACGTCCGGGATGAAGCGGATATTCACGAAGTCGTGGCGGAACACCGTCACGATCTGGTGAATCCGACGCTCCTCCGTGATCGGCAACGTGAGCCACAGCTCGCTGATCGCGCGGCTGCGCACCAGCCACACCAGCGATTCGAACTGCCGCTCGATGCGCACGTCGTCGAGCGCGACTTCGCCCGGCGCTTCGCTTTCGTCGTACACGCACACCGGATTGAAACCGGCTTCCGGCCGCGCCCGCATCTGCGCGATCAGCCGCCGCGCCGCCGGCGTACCGCCGACGATCGCGACCGCCTTCAGGTTGTAGCCGCCGCGACGCAGTTGCCGCAGCACGACGTGCACGCAGGCCTTCGAACCGACGAGCAGCGCCATCGTCACGAGCGCCCAGTAACCCAGCCACAGCCGCGACAGGTCGCCCGACTGATGAAAGCTGAAGCTCAACAGGATGCCCGCGAGCTCGACCACGAGCCACGCGAACGCAACCCGCCCCACCAGCCCGACGAGACGCTTGCCGCGCCACGACTGGTAGATGCCGAAGGCGGGAAAGCACACAACGACGAGCAGGCAATCGAACAGCATCATCGTGCGCTGCAGGTCGTTGAGCCAGATGCTGCCACCGTGCAGCGTGGCGGCGATCAACGCCCCCATCACGACCATCGCGATATCGATGACTCTCGCCAGCACGCTCAACATGTCTGCTTCCTCTTTGAACAGGCGTTTGCCGAACAGCTCCTTGTGCGACCCGTGCCGCACATTCGATTCAAACGTTGCATGACGCTATTGAAGCGGTAAGAAAATTCCTCCTCAAGCGCACAAGTATTTCGAAAAATAATCGGAAATTCTTGCCGCGAAGTTTTTGAATTAAATCGGCAGGTTTTCCCGAAACGCTCAGGAATCGGGAATTTTTCGGAACCTTTACGATTTCCGTGCACCCTTTGCGGGCGGTCAAGACCAGCCGATTCCCCGATTTATTTTTTATTTTTTTATTTGCATCGGATGCTAGCGAGGAAAATTCTTCCTGATGAATGCCTGGCGAATATCAAACAATGGACCCGGTTTTATTGTCGATTTACTTCGTGCTACAAAGATAGGCACTGACTTCAACCGTGGAGAGTGTCCTCATGAATGCTCCGGCCGTGGCTGCCGAAACGCGCCATTCTTCTTCCACCGCCCCCGCCGCCGGCACGCGCGTCGCCGTGCAACCGGTGATTCTCGCCGGCGGTTCCGGCACGCGCCTGTGGCCGATGTCGCGCGAACGTTTTCCGAAACAGCTGATCGGCCTGCTCGGCGAACATTCGTTGCTGCAGTCGACCGCGCTGCGCCTCGACGGCCTGACGGGCGCCTATCCGCTGAACGACGACGTGCTGATCGTATGCGGCGAGGATCACCGCTTCACGACCGCCGAACAGCTGCGCCTGACCGGCAAATCCGCATCGATCATGCTCGAGCCGATCGGCCGCGACACCGCGCCCGCGCTGACGCTCGCCGCCCTGCGGCTCGTCGCCAGCGGCAACGATGCGGTGATGACCGTGATGCCGGCCGACCATGCGGTCGCCGACCTGCCGCGCTTCCACGCGGCTGTCGCAGCCGGCGTGCACTGCGCGATGCAAGGCAAGATCGCCACGATGGGCATCGTCCCCAAGCACGCGGAAACCGGCTACGGCTACATCCGCGTTGGCGCGCCGCTCGGCGATGCCGGGACGGGCAGCCTCGACGTTCGCCGCCTCGACCGTTTCGTCGAGAAGCCGCATCTCGAACTCGCTCAGCAGTACGTCGCATCGGGCGAATACTGGTGGAACAGCGGGATCTTCATCGTTCGCGCATCGGTCTGGCTGAAAGCGATCCGCCAGCTGGAACCCGCGATCTACGCAGCCTGCGAACAGGCGGTCGCCCAGGGCAAGGCCGATGGCGATTTCTTCCGCGTCGATCGCGACGCATTCGCCGCGTCGCCGTCGAACTCGATCGACTACGCGGTGATGGAGCCGCTCGCGACCCTGCCGCAGCTGTGCGAGAGCGTCGTCGTGCCGCTCGACGCGGGCTGGTCGGACGTCGGCTCGTGGGACGCGATCTGGCAGATCTCGCCGAAGGACGAAGCCGGGAACGTCGGCCGCGGGCACGTGCTGCTCGAAGGCGCGGAATCGACGTTCGCGCATTCGGAAAGCCGGCTCGTCGCCTGCGTCGGCACGCAGAACCTCGTCGTCGTCGAAACGCCCGACGCCGTGCTCGTCGCGGACAAGTCGCGCGTGCAGGACGTGAAGAAAATCGTCGGGCAAATCAAGGCGCAACGCGGCGCGGAAGCCGCCGATCACCGCAAGGTCCATCGCCCGTGGGGCCACTACGACTCGGTCGACATGGGCGAGCGCTTCCAGGTGAAACGCATCGTCGTGAAGCCGGGCGCGCGACTGTCGCTGCAGATGCACCACCACCGCGCCGAACACTGGATCGTCGTGCGCGGCACCGCGCGCATCACGCGCGGCGACGAAACGTTCCTGCTGTCGGAAAACGAATCGACGTACATCCCGCTCGGCGTGTCGCACCGCCTGGAGAACCCGGGCAAGATGCCGCTCGAGCTGATCGAGGTGCAGTCGGGCGCGTATCTCGGCGAGGACGACATCGTCCGCTTCGACGATACCTACGGCCGGCAGTAACAACACGCGGTACGCCCGGGGCGCCGCTACGACAGCGGCGCCCCGGGCAAGGCAGACATGGAAAGACGGGATTTCCGCGCGGGCGTCGTGGCACACGACGGCCCGCGCGTTGCATCGGGACGGCGATCAGCCTACGCGGTACACGTATTCGCGACGCTCCGACTGCACCGGATCGTTGCGGCTTTCGGACAGCGCGCCCGCATGACGCTCGGCGATGAAGCGCTTGATGTCCGACTCCGCACGCGCAAGCGCGGACAGGCCGGCCAGCACCTCGCCTTGCGGCTCGCGCACCGGTTCGTCGCTCGCGCCATGGCGATCGATCCACTGGCGCGCCCAGTCGAGCGCGAACTGCTCGGCTTCCTCGGCATCGGTGAAGCGCGGGCCGATGAGGCCCGAGCGCTCGACGCGCCGGTCGTCCCGCGTAATCTCGGCCCACGCGCGATACATCAGGTTCTGCACGGGCTGCGCGATACCGCAGATCGTATAGCCGCGATATTCGTCGACTTGCGGTTCGGCCGCGGCGAAGCTCGCCGACGACGCATGCGCATGGCGCAACTCCGTCGACGGCGCACCCGGCACCGTGAACGACACCGCCGACGGATCGACCACTTCGTCGACCGGCATCGCGCTCAGCGACGCGCCCTCGCCATCCCAAACGTTTGCCTGCGCGACCGGCAATTGCCACGATTCGGGGTTTTGCCAGAACACGCCGCGCAAACGGTCGTTGTCGGGCACGGGCTCGGCACGACGCGCGGCCACGACCGGCACCGGCGGCGGCGGGATATACGCGAACGTGCGCCCGCTGAACTGGGTCAGCACGTCGATCATCTGCAGCAGCGTGCCGGACGCGAGCCACTCTTCGTAGCGGCGACGGCACGTCGGCCCGGACGGATAACGACCGGGCAGCTTCGACCAGGCTTCACCGGTCGTCAGGATCCAGAGCACCGCATTGGCAACGACGCGCGGTTCGGCACGTGGACGCCCACGACGGTTCAGCCGGATGGGTTCATCGGCGATCAGCGTTGAAAGACGAAACCACTCTTCATCGTTAAGCTCATCGAAGAACATAGTAGATCTCTCCACGCAGCCAGGCCGGGGCTGCGATTGGCGGCGCCGTCGCGACACATCGCGTCGCGGGGCGGCCAGGTTGCACATTATGGTTATCCGGGGTTGTGCATGCCGGTGCGGCACCGCACTTTCACGGTGCCGCGATTCCCGGCTATGACGCACAAATCACGGTCTCACTCCAATGTGGGAATTTTTGTGCACGAAGCATACCATCCCTAGGGTTAATCTCAATATGACAATGACTTAATGTTACGCACTGAAACAACCAGCCATGGATGCGTAATGTATTTACGCATGAATTTTTTTGCGAGATCTTTATGCCCGTCGCTGGAAAGCCCCGTCTGGCGGGGCTCAGCAGCGTATGAAGAATAGCTTTTTATGTGCATTTTCGGGCCGCTCCGACCCCTGCCGGCAACAATCCGGTGCATTGCTTCCCGACATCGGTAAATCAGGGAAAAAAGCGTAACAAGATATTCACGAATCGGTAAATCATTCAAATGATGCCGATTTTAATTATCTCCGTGCACAATCTTTTTATTGTTTCTCTGCGGGTGATGAAAGCACGGTGACGCACGATGCACGCTTTTCGCTACATGCAAACTCGTGACGTCTGTTACATCTTGGCGGCGGCAGGCGCACGACAGCGCCGCATCGTCTGCGGAAATCCTGTTTCGGGTCGGAACGGAAAAACGGAAACGGTGCGCAGGCCGTGCCGAATGCGCAGCGGACGCGTCAGCGCAAATCGCCGGCCAGCGATGCGGTCACGTCCGCGTCCACCCGCTGCGCCGGCATCGTGTAGGCCGGGTGATCGCAGCCGATCGACAGCGCCGCCCCGCCCTTGAGCGCCGCACGCATCGGCGCGCCGAACTCGAAGCGCACGAAGTGCACGGCCGACGTCTTCTCGGCGTTGTCGCGCTCGAGATCCTCGTCGGCGATCGCGTAGACGCTCGGGTACCCGTCGACCTGCAGGTACACGCGATCCTCGACGCCGATCAGCCGCGCGAGCGCCGCGCGCCGTTCGATCTCGTGCTCGTACTCGATCTGCAGCGTCGCCTTCAGGTTCGTGCCGTCTGGCACGAGCGGCAGATACGCTTCCAGCTCCCCTTCGATGCCCGCCTGGTCGAAGATCTTCTCGATGTGCAGCATCTCCTGGATCTGGTAGCGGATCGTCGTCTCGTCCTCGAACAGGAAGCGCAGGTGATTGCCGAGCGCAACCGCGCGGCGGCGCTTGTACGCGACGAGCCGCGCGTGTTCGGTCTTGCGGATCTTCGCGTACGCTTCGAGCGTCAGCAGGGAGTCGCGGGTCAACGTCATGGGAGGTCCTCGTGGGTCGGCCGGCGGCGGCTCAGATGCCGTACGCGCGGCGCAGCAGCGTGAGCGGATGCGCGAGCGGCGCGGACGGCAGCCCCTTGTCGTCGATGCCCTGCACGATGTGATGGCCGGCCAGCGCGCAGTCCGACGACACGAAATCCGGCTGCGGCTCGGCCATCGCCTTGAACACGGGCCCGCCGATCCGCATCGCGTCCGCATGGAATTCCTTCTTCACGCCGAAGGTGCCCGCATGGCCCGAGCAGCGCTCGACGACATTCACGCGCGTATCGGGCACGAGCGACAGCGCGTCGGCCGTCTTGCGGCCGATGTTCTGCACGCGCGCGTGGCATGGCACGTGATACGACACGGTGCCGAGGCCCGTCTTGAAATCGGTCTTCAGCAGTCCGTCGCGATGGCGCGCTATCACGTACTCGAACGGATCCCAGAATGCGTCGGCCACCGCGCGCACGGCTTCGTCGCCGGGGAACATCAGCGGCAGCTCGCTCTTGTACATCAGCACGCAGCTCGGGATCGCGCCGATCAGCGCATAGCCTTCGCGCGCATAGCGTTCGAGCACGGGCAGGTTCACGTCCTTCTTCGCAGCCACGCCGGCGAGGTTGCCCTGCTCGAGCAGCGGCATCCCGCAGCAGGCTTCGCGCGTGACGAGTTCGTACGGGATCTCGTTGTGCGCGAGGATCGCGAGCAGGTCGTGGCCGATGCCCGGCTCGTTGAAATTCACGTAGCACGTCGCGTAGATCGCGACCTTGCCGGGCGTGCGTTCGCCGTCGCGCACGGGCAGGCCGTCCGAGGGCTTCGCCGTGCGCCGGAACTTGCGCGGCGCGAATTCCGGCAGCCATGCATCGCGATCGACGCCGAGCGTCGCTTCGAGCGCATGGCGCGCGGGCGGCGTGCGGTTCACCGCGTTCACCGCCTGCGTGACGATCGGAATGCCGGCGAGGTGGCCGAGCGCGTCGGTGTTCGACAGCACCTTGTCGCGCAGCGTCGCTTCGCCGCGCTTGTAGCGCGCGGCCTTGCCGCGCAGCATCAGGTGCGGGAAGTCGACGTTCCACGCGTGCGGCGGCACGTACGGACATTTCGTCATGTAGCAGAGGTCGCACAGGTAGCACTGGTCGACGACCTTGCCGAACGCGTCCTTCGGCACTTCCTCGATATCGCCCATCGGCGTGTCGTCGACCAGATCGAACAGCGTCGGAAACGCGCCGCATAACGACACGCAGCGCCGGCATCCGGCACAGATGTCGAACACGCGCGTCATTTCCGCATCGATCGCGGCCTGGTCGTAGAACGCTTCGGACTGCCAGTCGAGCGGATGCCGGGTCGGGGCTTCGAGACTGCCTTCCTTGTGGGGCATGGGGCGCTCCATCCAGCGTGGCGCGCATGCGCGCCAGCGCCGCCCGCTCGATGCGGGCAGCGATGAACGAACAGCCGGCCGCTTGCCGATCGCACCGCCTGCCGTGCGACCCGCGGCGGCCCGTCAGTCGACGAGACTGTCCAGCGCCTTCGTATAGCGGTTCGCGTGGCTGCGTTCAGCCTTCGCGAGCGTCTCGAACCAGTTCGCGATTTCGTCGAAGCCTTCGTCGCGCGCCGCCTTCGCCATGCCCGGATACATGTCGGTGTATTCGTGCGTTTCGCCGGCGATCGCCGATTCGAGATTCTGCCGCGACGAACCGAACGGCAAGCCCGTGGCCGGATCGCCGACGGCTTCCAGGTATTCGAGGTGGCCGTGCGCATGGCCGGTTTCGCCTTCGGCGGTCGAGCGGAACAGCGCGGCGATGTCGTTCTGGCCTTCGACGTCAGCCTTCGAAGCAAAATACAGATAGCGCCGGTTCGCCTGCGATTCGCCCGCGAATGCGGCCTTCAGGTTCTCTTCGGTTTTGCTGCCCTTGAGTTGAGCCATTTGCGCCTCCGTTCGAGTCGGCGCGGCCGCATGCGAAGCCGGGCCGATCAGGTATGTGGGGAACGATGCGTGTGCCGGGGCGCGCATCGTGCTCTTCAATCTAGGCGTTCGTGTTCGCATCCCCCAATAGGCTTTTTCAATCCGGGCGATAGTGCTTGGCGGGGCGCGGCGCACGGGGCGCGGCGTTCGCGTGTGCCGCGTGTGCCGCGTGTGCCGCGTGGGTCACGCGTCCGTCGCGCGCCTGAGCAGCAATTCGCGTTCGCGCTCGTTGCGCGTCAGTTCCGCCGCGCGGCGGAATTCGGCCTTGGCCTCGTCGGCGCGGCCCAGCTTCGCCAGCAGGTCGCCGCGCACGCTCGGCAGCCAGTGATAGCGCGCGAGCGCGGGATCGTCGCGCAGCACGTCGACGAGTTCGAGCGCCGCAGCGGGCCCGAACGCCATGCCGACGGCCACCGCGCGATTCAGCTCGACCACGGGCGACGGTGCGACTTCGGCGAGCGCGTCATACAGCGCGACGATCTGCGCCCAGTCCGTATCCGACGCCTGCCGCGCGCGTGCATGGCAGGCGGCCAGCGCGGCCTGCAGCGCGTACGGCCCGCGTACACCGCCGAGCTTCGTCGCGCGTTCGAGCGCCGCGAGGCCGCGCCGGATCAGCAGCGGATCCCAGCGGCTGCGATCCTGGTCGAGCAGCAGCACGGGCCGGCCCTGCGCGTCGGTGCGCGCGTGCATGCGCGACGCCTGCAGTTCCATCAGCGCGACGAGCCCGAGCACCTCGCTCTCGTCCGGCGCCAGCCCGGCCAGCACGCGGCCGAGCCGCAACGCCTCGTCGCACAGCGCCGGGCGTGTCCAGTCGTCGCCCGAGGTCGCCGCATGGCCTTCGTTGAACACGAGATAGATCACTTCGAGCACCGACGCGAGCCGCGCGGGCCGCGCATCGGCGGCCGGCACCTCGAACGGCACGTGTGCCGCCGCGAGCGTGCGCTTGGCGCGCACGATCCGCTGCGCGATCGTCGGCTCGGGCGTCAGGAACGCGCGAGCGATCTCGCCCGTCGTCAGCCCGCCGAGCAGCCGCAGCGTCAGCGCGACGCGCGAATCGGTCGACAGCACCGGGTGGCACGACGTGAAGATCAGCCGCAGCAGATCGTCGCCGATGTCGTCGTCGCTCGCGTCGGCGAGCGCCTCGGCGATGTCGGGGACGACATGCGCTTCAAGCGCGTCCATCTCGTGGCCGAGCTGGTCGCGCTTGGCCGCATGGAGCGACTCCTGCCGGACACGATCGAGTGCGCGACGCTTCACGGCCGTCATCAGCCAGGCGGCCGGGTTGTCGGGCACGCCGTCGACGGGCCAGTGCTCGAGCGCCGCGACGAGCGTGTCCTGCGCCAGCTCCTCCGCCACGCCGACGTCGCGCACCACGCGCGCGGCGCGCGCGATGATCTTGGGCGCCTCGATCCGCCAGACCGCTTCGATCGCACGGTGAGTCGCCTCACGCGTCACGACGCCTGCCCCTGGGCGGACGCATCCAGCGGCATGGCCATCAGCTCCCATGCATGGCCGTCCGGATCGTCGAACCCGTGACCGTACATGTTCGGGTACTCGCGCGGCGCTTGCGGTGCGGACCCGCCGGCCGCCAGCGCCTTCGCGACGATCGCGTCGACCTCGGCGCGGCTTTCGCACGACAGGCACGACAATACCTGCACCTGCGTCGCCGGATCGATGATGGTCTTGCCGGTAAACGTCTGGAAGAACGGCCGCACGAGCAGCATCGCGAAAATCGTGTCGCTGATCTTGATGCAGGCGGCCTGGTCGTTGGTATAGGCCGGCACGACCTCGAAGCCGAGCGCCTCGTAGAACGCCTTCGAACGCGGCAGGTCGGCCACGGGCAGGTTGATGAAGACCATCTTGTGCATGTCGGGTACTCCCGGTGAGGTTGGATTCAGGTGGGCAATCAATCAGGCGCCGGTGCGGCCGACGTGGAGTTCGCGGAACCGCTCGACCGCGTCGCTCGGCGTGAGGTCGTCAAGCTCGAACAGCGGCCGCACCTCGATCTCGCAATCCATCTCGGCGCCGAACGGCGCGGGAAACCGGCGTGTCCATTCGAGCGCTTCTTCGCGCGAGCGCACCTGGATCAGCGTATAGCCGGCGATCAGTTCCTTCGTTTCGGCGAACGGGCCGTCGACCACCGTGCCCTTGCCGCCCGTGTAGCGCACGCGCCAGCCGCTCGCGCTCGGCCGCAGCCCGTTTGCGTCGAGCAGCACGCCGGCCCTGGCCAGTTCCTCGTGATAGACGGTCATGGCCTCGACCAGCCGGTTGTCGGGCAACGCGTCAGACTCGCTGACGGCGTTCGCCCGGATCATGATCATGAATCGCATCGTTTACTCCTTGTCATCGGTGGAAGGCGGCGCCCGTTCATCGGCGCCTTATCCGGACGACGGCCGGATGACAGCCGGATCGACATATTCCGCGACAAATCAGGGTATATACCGAGTCGCGACCTTCACAGGAAGCACGGGCCGACCGCGCGCACCTCGACCGTGCACCATTGCGCAGCCGGGCACTGGCGCGCGATCTCGATCGCTTCCTCGCGCGTGTCGACGTCGACGAGGAAGAAGCCGCCGACCATCTCCTTCGCCTCCGCGAACGGGCCGTCGAGCAGGCGCGCCTCGCCGTCGCGCACCTGCACGCGCGTCCCGCGCTCGGAACGCTCCAGCGACTCGACGCCGCGCAGCACGCCGCGCGCCTTCAGCGTCTCGGCGAAATCGACCATCCGCGCGTACAGCGCCTGACCTTCGTCGAGCGTGCGTTCGGCGCGCTGGTCGGTCGGCTCGACAATCAACAGCATGTAAGACATGGACTTCTCCTGTGGGAACGGGGCGCGGCAGCGTGCGCTGCGCGATCGGGATGCGCCGACCGATGCAAAAGCGTAGCAGCCGCTGGGCGGCTTGCATCGTCGGCCAATCGGTACTGGCCGGACGGCCATTTCGGCCACTTCCTGACATTTTGCCGTCAAGATGCCTTCCCGAACCTTCGGATTTTCTTCCTGTGGACCGCCCCATGTCACGCCTGCCTGCGCCGCTTGTCGTTGCACCGTTCATCGCCCTGGCTGCCCTCTTCGCCCCTGCCGCCCCCGCCGCCGTCTTCGCCCGGCCGGCCGTGGCCACGCCGCAGATCAGCGCCGGCTGCGGCGGCGCAACCACGCCGATTGCGGACCTCCGCGGCGCCGGTGGCCCGTCGCCGCTGGCCGGCCAAACGACCTCGATCGAAGCGGTCGTCACCGCGGCATTCGGCGGCGCCGACGGCCTGGACGGCTTCTTCGTCCAGCAGGCCGATGCGCAGCGACGGCACCGGCCGGGCGTCCCGGAAGGCGTGTTCGTGTACGCACCGAACGCGCGCGCGAAGGCCGGCGATCTCGTGCATCTCACGGGCCGCGTCGACGAGCGATACGGCCGGACGCAATTCACGCTGTCGGGCGGCATGACCGTCTGCGCACGCGAACAGACGGTCACACCGGCAACACTCACGCTGCCGGTCGCCACGCCCGCCGTGCTGGCCGCACATGAAGGCATGCGGGTGCGCCTGCCGCAAACGCTGACGGTCAGCGACACCCACGAACTCGGCCGCTACGGCAGCATCGTCCTCAGCAACGGCCGGCTGCGCATCCCGACCCACGTCGCACCGCCAGCCGAGGCCGCCGTGCTCGCGGCCGCCAACGCACGCAACCGCATCGTGCTCGACGACGGCTCGAACCGCCGCGATCCCGCGACCGTGCGCTATCCGCCGCCCGCGCTGAGTGCCGCCAACACGCTGCGCGCGGGCTACACGGTACGCGGCGTCGAAGGCGTGCTCGAACTGCGCTACGGCGCGTGGCGGCTGCAACCGGTTGCCGGTGCGGCACCGGTGTTCGATGCCGCCGCGAACCCGCGTACCGATGCGCCGGCCCGGCATCCCGCTGCCGACGTGCGCATCGTGTCGTTCAACGTATTCAACTATTTCAACGGCGACGGGACAGGCGGCGGATTCGATGCCCCGGCCAACCGCGGCGCGAAATCGCCCGCCGCGTTCGCGCGGCAGGAGGCGAAGATCGTCGCGGCATTGCGCGCGTTGCGTGCCGACGTGATCGGGCTGATGGAGATCGCGAACAACGGCTACGGCAACGCGAGCGCCGTGCGGCGTCTCGCCGCGCAACTTGGCGACGGCTGGCGCGTGGTCGAGCCTGGCACCGCGCGGCTCGGCCTCGATACGATCGCGGTCGCGCTGCTGTACGACAGCCGCACGGTCGAGCCGGCCGGGCGCGCGGCGACCGTCGCGCTCGGCGGCCGGCACCGCCCGCCGCTTGCGCAGACATTCCGGCGCATCGGCGGCTCGCGCGCCTTCACGGTCGCGGTCAATCACCTGAAATCGAAGAACTGCCCGAACGCGACCGGCGCCGATCGCGACCAGTCGGACGGCCAGGGCTGCTGGAACGCAGCACGCACGCGGGCCGCCGCGCGCGTCGCCGACTGGCTCGCCACGTCGCCGACAGGCACCGCGGCCGACGGCATATTGCTGATCGGCGACCTGAACAGCTACGCGAAGGAAGATCCGGTTCGCGCGCTCGAATCGCGCGGCTACGCGAACCTGGTTACCCGCTTCGGCGGCGATGCTGCGTACAGCTACGTATTTCACGGCGAAGCGGGCAACCTCGACCACGCGCTCGCCACGCCTTCACTCGCCGCGCGCGTGAAAGCCGTGCACGTCTGGCACATCAACGCCGACGAACCGGTGGCCCTGCAACCCTTGCCCGATTACAAAACGTCCGCGCAACGGTCGTCCTATTACGCACCCGACGCGTACCGCTCATCGGACCACGATCCCGTCGTGATCGACGTCGCACTTGGCGACGGCGCATAGGGGCGGCCCCGGGCACGAACCGTGCGCGTCCACACAGCATCGACTAGGTGTTTAGTCCCGGCATTTGCATCAGCACAAGGCCTGCAACGGCACTATTTACCGAACAACCCTGGCGACGCCATATTTACCGGGCTTTCACCGCGTACCGCCGCCCGATACGCCGCTTCGCCCGGCATGAGAATTTTTTTCAACCGCCGTGCCGCCCCATGTGGCCGGGCTTCGCGGCGATCCTGCCGACGAATTGAAAATTTGTCTCGAAACAAAATTGGGCCAAGTGAATCACATAAGTTGCTGGGATTCGTCTTATCTTCAAATTTGCCTTGAACCGAAGGAGGATAAACACCATGGCGCTCACCGACTCGATCGAACACAAGCTGGATCGCGGCCTCGCCGACATTCGTCGCACGGGCCGGCGCGTGGGCCGCACGACGCGCTCGGCCGCCCGCGACCTGCATGCCGACGTCACCGACGATCTGCGCGGGCTGGTCGACGAACTCGAAGATCTGCTGAAAAACGACGGCGACGGCGATATCGCCGCGCTGCGCAAGCGCGTGCAATCCAGGCTCGATGAAGCGCGCAGCGCGCTCGACCACGCGTCGGGCAGCGCGGCGGCCCGGCTGCGCGATTCGGCCGAACGCGTGTCGCAGGTCGTGCACGACAACCCGTGGCAAACCGCCGGCGTCGTCGCCGGCCTCGCGTTCGTTGCGGGCCTGCTCCTTGCCCGCCGTTGAACGGGGCCGGCCGCTCCGCTGCCCGCACCGTCCGTCCTCAATCAGATAACGAAGGAGAAACGCCATGCAGAAGACCTTTGCCATGAAAGCCGCCGCCGCCGTCCTGCTCGGCGGCCTCGCGCTCGCCGGCTGCACGACCACCCCGGACAAACCGGAAGGCGCCGCGGCCAGCGCGTCGAAGCGCCAGTCGATCGACGCCAGCGTCAACGCGACGCTGTCGCGCCTCTATTCGACGGTGCCGGGTTCGCGTGAACTCGTCGGGAAATCGCGCGGCGTGCTCGTGTTCCCGAGCGTGCTGCAGGCCGGCTTCATCGTAGGCGGCCAGTCCGGCAACGGCGCGCTGCGCGTCGGCGGCAGCACGGTCGGCTACTACAACACGTCGTCGCTGTCGGTCGGCCTGCAGGCCGGCGCGCAGTCGAAGGCGATCGTGTTCCTGTTCATGACGCAGGATGCGCTCGACTCGTTCCGCAAGTCCGAAGGCTGGGCCGCCGGCGCCGACGCATCGGTCGCGGTCGTGAAGGTCGGCGCGAACGGCGCGGTCGATACGACCACGGCCACCGCCCCGGTCGAGGTGCTGGTCCTGACCAACGCGGGCCTGATGGGCGACCTGTCGGTGAACGGCACCAAGGTCACGAAGCTCAATATCTGACGACGCGACACGCGGCGTTGCGCCGCGTCGGCTTCCCGGCAGCGCCGCGGCCCCGGCCGCGGCGTTTTCGCATGTGCCACGCGCAGCGGCTATGATGGCGGCACCTTTGCGGGCATACTCCGGTTCGAGCCGACCGGCGGACGGCCGCCCCGCGGCGCGTTTCGCCGCGAACCCGTGACGATCGCGAACCGATCGCGCGCGGGACAACGAGATTCAATCAAACCACGCATCAATCTGCGCGAATGTCATCCATGGAAAGCGGACACGACCACCAAAAATTCTTCTATTTCCTGCTGGCCGCGGTCACCGTCGGACTCTGCTGGATCCTCGCGCCGTTTTCCGGAGCCGTGTTCTGGGGCACCATTCTCGCGATCCTGTTCCAGCCCGTGCAGCGCTGGCTCGCCGCGCGCTTCGGCAAGCGGCGCAACCTGGCCGCGCTCGTGACGCTGTCGCTGATCGTCCTGATCGTGATCCTGCCGCTCGTGTTCGTCGCCGCGACGCTCGTGCAGGAAATCGCGTACGTGTACCAGGAAATCAAGACCGTGCAGCCTAACTATTCGCAATACTTCCAGGACATCATCCACGCGCTGCCGTCGTCGATCCAGCACCTGCTGCAGAAATACGGGCTGAGCAACCTCCCGGGCATCCAGAAGAGACTGACCGATGGCGCCGCGCAGATCAGCCAGCTCGCAGCAGCGCAGGCGCTCAGCATCGGCCAGAACACGTTCCAGTTCGTCGTGAGCTTCGGCGTGATGCTGTACATGGTGTTCTTCCTGCTGCGCGACGGCGGCGAGATCGGCCGCCGCGTGCGCCGCGCATTGCCGCTTGACGACGAGCACAAGAACCTGCTGCTGGCGAAATTCACGACGGTCGTGCGCGCGACCGTGAAGGGCAACATCGCGGTCGCGCTCGTGCAGGGTGCGCTCGGCGGCCTGATCTTCTGGATTCTCGGGATCGAAGGCGTCGTGCTGTGGGGCGCGCTGATGGCGTTCCTGTCGCTGCTGCCCGCGATCGGCGCGAGCCTCGTGTGGGTGCCGGCCGCGCTCTACTTCCTGATGATCGGCGCGGTGTGGAAGTGCGCGATCCTTGTCGCGTTCTGCGTCGGCGTGATCGGCCTCGTCGACAACCTGCTGCGCCCGATCCTCGTCGGCAAGGATACGAAGATGCCCGACTGGGTCGTGCTGATCTCGACGCTCGGCGGGATGGCGCTGTTCGGCATCACCGGCTTCGTGATCGGGCCGCTCGTCGCCGCGCTGTTCATGGCGAGCTGGGACATCTACGCACGCGCGGAACAGGCCGAATGACACGCCGCGCGGCCACGTGCCGCGCAGCGGCGGACATTCGCCATCACGGATGACGAATGCGAATCACGACGGGCGCCACGGCGCCCGTTTCTTCATCCGCCGCCAGCCTCATCACGCCGCCATACGGCCCCACGCGATATGTACGGCCCGACACCAGCGGCACGCTTCGATCGTCGTGTGCATCGCGCCAGGTTGCACGCACACGCGAAGCGACATCCGGCGCGAACGGCGCGCCGTCGGGCGCGACCAGTGCCACATGAGCACCCGGCAAACGCCGGCCATGCGCATCGAATCGCAGCGTTGCCGCCGCCCCGCCGTTCGCCCTCTCTCGTCCTTCGACCACCACGCCCGACCGCGCATCGAGCGTCACGTCGTAGCAATCGACGAGCGCGCCCGCGAACCGCACGACGCCGCCTGACGCGGCCTGCCCGGCCGCCACCGCATTCGACATCGCGAACGCCACGCCAAGCCCGATCGCCATCCGCCGCGCGGCACCGGCGCCTCGCACCGTTCGATTGCGCATCGCCACCGATGCCACCTGCTTCGCGTCGTTTCGCATGTTCCCTCTCCTCTGCCGCGTAACCAGAAAAAAAGGCGGCGTGACGCGTCGGTCACGCCGCCTGTCTGCTGGCAATCACTTTAGGGAGAGAAGCCCGGACAATATATGAGACAAGTCTGAAACTAAGACACGATTGATCGAACGCACCGCGTTCGACACCCGCTCGCGGCAGCGTACGAACGGCCTCGCACGCCGTGCCGCGGGCCGGTCACGCGTCTGGATCCACGCGCAGCACGAGCTTGCCGCGATGGTCGCCGTCGAACAGGCGATTCAGCACGTCGGGCGCGTTTTCGAGACCGTCCGCCACCGTCTCCTCGGCCTTGAGCCGGCCGTCGCGCAGCCAGCCCGCGAGCGTCTGCACCGCCTCGCGGCTCTTGCGATAGTCGAGGATCAGGAAGCCGCGCATCGTCAGCCGCTTCGAGATCAGCACGCCGACGTCGTCCGCCGCGCGCCCGCTGTTGTAGTTCGAGATCACGCCGCACAGCGCGACGCGCCCGCCGATCACCATCCGCGACAGCACCGCGCGCATCACCTCGCCGCCGACGTTCTCGAAGTTCACGTGCACGCCGTCCGGCGTCGCCGCTTTCAGCTGCTGACGGAAATCGTCGGCCTTGTAGTCGACGGCCGCGTCGAAGCCGAGCGTCTCGGTCAGGTAGCGGCATTTGTCCGCGCCGCCCGCGATGCCGACCACGCGTGCGCCGTGGATCTTGCCGATCTGCCCGGCGATCGAGCCGACCGAGCCAGCCGCCGCCGATACCACGAGCGTCTCACCGGGCTGCACCGGCGCGATGTCGGTCAGCCCGTAGTACGCGGTCAAACCGCTCATCCCGCACGCGCCGAGCAGCGTCGGCAGCGGCAGGCCCGACTGCGCGGGCAGCTTCACGAGCTGCGCGGCCTGCTCGGCCGGCACGACCGCGTAGTCCTGCCAGCCGACCAGCCCCTGCACGAGATCGCCTTCCACGAACCCCGCATGACGTGACGCGACCACACGCCCGATGCCGAGCGCGCGCATCACCTCGCCGATCGCGACGGGCGGCAGGTACTGCGGCACGTCACTCATCCACACGCGGTTGGTCGGGTCCATCGACAGATACAGCACGCGCACGAGCACCTCGCCGTCCGCGAGCGCCGGCACCGGCGTCTCGACGAGCGAAAAGTGTTCGCGGCCGACCCGCCCTTCCGGGCGGGTCTTCAGCAGCAGTTGGCGGTTCACGGGTGTCGACACGATGTTCTCCTCCAGGCGTTGTTGTTCGGGATGCGCGTCAGACCGCGCACATGCCGCCGTCGATCACGAGTTCGGCGGCCGTCATGAAGCGGCTCTCGTCGGATGCGAGATACACGGCCGCGTGCGCGACGTCGTCCGGCTCGCCGAGCCGGCGCAGCGGAATGCCGCGCGCGAGCTTGCGCGTGGCGTCGCGTTCGCCGAGCGACTGGAACAGCGGCTCGACGATCCCCGTGCGGATGAACGCGGGGTGAATCGAGTTGCAGCGCACGTCGATCTCGCGGCGGGCACAGTCGATCGCGACCGACTTCGTCAGCGACGCGACCGCCGCCTTCGATGCGTTGTACGCGGTGAAATCCGGCTCGACCTTGAACGCGGCGACCGACGAGATGTTGATGATCGACGCGGGATGGCTCTCGGCCAGATACGACAGCGCATGCTTGCAGCCGAGCACGATGCTCTCGACGTTGATCGCCATCACACGCCGCCATTCGTCCAGTTCGATCTGCGCGGGCGAGCCGATCGAGCCGACGCCCGCGTTGTTGACGAGCACCGACAGCCCGCCCATCGCATCGACCGCCTGCGCGAGCAACGCCTGCCAGCGCGCTTCGTCGCGCACGTCCTGCGTCGCGGCGAACGCGACCGGTGCCGCATGGCCCGCGTTGAGTTCCTGCGCGAACGCGTCGAGCACCGCGGCGTCGGCGATGTCGGTCACGAACACGCGCGCGCCCTGCTCGACCATCCGGCGCGCGATCGCGCGGCCGAGGCCGCCCGCGGCGCCCGTGATGTATGCGCACTTGCCGGCAAGGCGCGAAGAAACGACTGTCATGTGACCTGCTCCTATCGTGAATCGTCGTCGCGAACCGCTGCCGCGACGGGTTGGCCGTGCCCGTTCCGGCCGCTGCGGACCGGTTGGCCGTGCCTCGACCTCACGAGGCACCGCACGGTTTCCGCGAGTATATCGAGATGAACGCGATGCGCAGCGGGCAGGCCGGGTAGCCGGCCCCGGTTGAACGACAGCCAGCGTACGCGAATGGCGCCAATCGATGAAATGAATATTCCTTATGCCCGGTCATAGACTTGGTTCATGACCTTCGTTTGCCGGCATGCGCGCACGGGCCGGCTGATTCAATGATGCGGGGAATGACGGGGGGACGCGTTCCGCGCGGGCGAGGAAGCGCTCGGGAAGATGAAGCGGCGTGGAATCGTGGCACCGCCGGGCGAACGCCGGCGGCAAGCAAGCGGCGCCGGGGCGCCGCGGCAGGCTACCGTCAGAAGCCGTCGCCCGACGGCGCGCGCACGAACGCGCAGAGTTGCGGCGAATGAGTATCGATCATCTGCTGGAACGGCGCGCGGTGCCCGTACGCAATGCCCGACACGAGCAGCAGGCAGACGGCCGCGACGCGCGGCGAGAACGCACGCTGCCGCGCGCCGTCGTAACCGCGCAGGAACACCAGCGCGACGAGCGCGCCGAGCATCCAGCCGACGATCACTTCCGGGACGGTGTGCGAATGATCGAACACGCGCGCGACGGCCGTGACCGCGCCGATGGCCAGCCCGGCCGCGATGCCGGGCGCCTTGCCCGGCCGGAACGCCTGCCACAGCATCGACAGCGCGACCGTCCACACGGACGTCGACAGCATCGTATGGCCGCTGATCACGCGGAAATCGAATTGCGGCAGCTCGATGCCGCACCCGGCATACAGGATCTTCGTTGCCCCGACGAGCCCCATGCCGGCGGCGAGCAGCACGCCCCAGCGAGCGGCAAGGCGCCAATCGGTCAGCGCGAGCCACGCCGCGCACGTCAGCGCGATCGGCAGGGTCAGCGCGGCATCGCCGATGTTGCTGATTTCACTCCACATAACGGACTTCGGACGACGATCGAAAGGCCGCAGTTTACCGCATGCGCGCCGCGCGACTGTGTCAGCCTGTGACAGGCTGTATCAGCCCGCCACACCGGTAATCAGCAACAGGTTCGTACCGGTGATGACGACGAACAGCGCCCACGCGGCGATTTGCATCCCGCGCCCGATCGTGTGCTCGCCCATCGTATTGCGATCGCTGACCGAGCGGATCAGCGGCCACATCGCGAACGGCAACTGCAGGCTCAGCAGCACCTGGCTCCACACCAGCAGCTGCCCGACCGAGCCGTCGCCGAGCCACAGCACGCCGATCAGCGCCGGCACGAGCGCGAGCCCGCGCGTGATCAGCCGGCGCTGGTAGCACGGGATCTTCGTATGCAGGAAGCCGTCCATGATCACCTGGCCGGCGATCGTGCCGGTAAGCGTCGAGCTCTGCCCCGACGCGAGCAGCGCGATCCCGAACAGCAGCGCGGCCGCGCCGCCCGCGATCGGCGTAATCAGCTTGTAGGCCTGCTCGATGTCGGTCACGTTGTGCTGGCCCGTCGCGTGGAACGCCGCACCCGCGACGATCAGGATCGCCGCGTTGACGAGCATCGCGACGAACAGCGACACGAACGTATCGATGCGCACCAGCGCGAGCGTGTCGCGAATCGTCCCGCGCGCACCGCCCACCACGCGCCGCGTCTGCACGACCGACGAATGCAGGTACAGGTTGTGCGGCATGATCGTCGCGCCGACGATGCCGAGCGCGAGCACGATCGCGTCCTTGCGGTCGTGGCCCGGATCGCCCGGCACCAGCCCGCCGACCACCGCATGCCAGTCGGGCGGCGTGATCGCGACCTGTGCGACGAAGCAGAACGCCATCGTCGCGATCAGTGCGAGCACGATCGCCTCGATCTGCCGGAACCCCTTGCCCTGCAGGCCGAGCACGATCACCGTGTCGAGCGCGGTCAGCACGATCCCCCACGCGAGCGGCACGCCGAGCAGCAGCTTGAACGCGAGCGCGCAGCCGAGCACTTCCGCGATGTCGCACGCGATGATCGACACTTCGGCGGTCACCCACTGCACGATGCGGCCGAGCCGGCCGTAGCGGTCGTAGCTGGCCTGCGCGAGATCCCTGCCCGCGACGAGGCCGAGCCGCGCCGCGAGCATCTGCAGGAAGATCGCCGCGAGACTCGAGAACGCGACGACCCACAGCAGCGAATAACCGAACTGCGAGCCGGCCTGGATATCGGTCGCCCAGTTGCCGGGATCCATGTAGCCGATCGCGACGAGCAGGCCGGGGCCGAAGAAGCGCTTGAGCTTCTGCCAGCGCGGCGCGCCGGCATCGATCGTGATACTGCCCTTTACTTCCGACGGGCAGAAAGGGGCGGTGGCGGTAGTGGGGAGGAGGGGCATGGAAACCGGGGATCGAGATCGCGACATGACGATTCTACGGGTATCCGTCCGGTTTTCTCCCGCGCGGCGGTACACGCGGCGCACGGCCCCCCTGCGTCGTCACAGGTCCCCCCGTGCGCATCGGATGGCGTGGCGCCTCGGGTGAGGATCCTTTCGCGTTCGGTGACGCGAAATTCCGTCGGCGACATCAGCATGCGCTGACGAAACAGTTTCGCGAGCCGTTCGCCGCTGCCGAACCCGGTGCGGCGCGCGACCTTGTCGGCCGGCAGCGTCGTGTGGATCAGCATGTGGCAGGCGCGCTCGAGCCGCACGTGCTGGACGAACTCGGTCGGCGTCACGCCGATTTCCTTCTTGAAGCGCCGCAGGAAGTTGCGCTCGCTCATCGCGGCGGCCTGGGCGGCGTTCGCGATCGAGATGCGGTTCACGCTCTGCGCGCGCAGCCGCTGCGCCGACATCCGGATCGACGGGCTCGCGCTCAGCTCGCGAAAGGCCCACATCGACTGCGTATAGCGTTGCTCGACGGGCCGCAGCATGTTGCTGGCAATCTCCTGCGCGGCACTGTCGCCGAGATCGACTCGGAACATGTCGAGCACGGCGGCGAACACGTCGGTTTCGCCGGCCTGCAACTCGACCGTCGTGGCGACCCGGCGCCCGGCCCGGCCGGGCCGCTCTTCGAGCGTCGCCGACGACCGCTGCATGGCCGCGAGCGCGGGCAGGTCCATTGCGTCGACGATCCAGCGCGCATGACGGCGAATGTCGGTCAGGCGACGCTGCAATGCGCCGTCCCAGTTGACGGCCGCGCGGTCGCCGTGGAGATGAAAGAACGCGAGCGCACGACGGCCGTGCTCGTCGCCGAGCGGATCGGCCGCGATGCTCACGCCGGACGACGACTGCAACAGCCCCCCGCTTTCGGATACGTACTTCAACTGGTAATCAGCACTGTATGCGTGCAGGCGATTCGCCAGGTTGAAAGCCTCGCCAAGACGCGCGGCCTGGGCCAACGAAAACCCCGTACTCAAATAGATAACGACCCACCTCTGATCTGCTGCATTCACTGGCCAAGCCCCCGACTTGTTTCGACTTCTTTTATTACCGTCGAACTGTCAGGCTTATATTTGGTTTGAATGCGTGCGACAGGACGGCTATCCCGAAATATGAAGCGACGGCATCTTAGCCGAACGGGTCGCGCCTTTGGCGCGAAATGGCCGACGGGGACAGCATGATGGCGGATTACTACAGGCTGTCGGGGGTGACTGGCAGGCGGGCGTGGAGTCGCACGGGCCGTTCTCGCCGATTGTTGCGATGATGTGCGTCGCACGCTGCGCATTTCATGACGACAGGAGGCCTCGGGTATCCGGATAAATGCGAAGCCGGATATCGGCCCAAACGATATCGGCACCTGTCCCGCGCCATCGATCACCGCGCCGGAACGCCCGCGTATCCGTTGCCTGCGCATCCTTTAGAATCGAGCCACGATTCACCACGCCGCCCGCGCCCCGTGCCCGCCGATCACCGTCTCGACCTGAACCTGTTTCGCGTGCTCGACGCCGTCTACGTGCACGGCGGCATCGGCGCGGCCGCCCGCGCGCTGCATCTCACGCAGCCGGCCGTCACGCATGCGCTCAACCGGCTGCGCGCGCATTTCGACGATCCGCTGTTCGTGCGGCAGGGCAACCGCGTCGTGGCCACCGAACGCACGCGTTCGATCATCGCGGATGTGCAGGTCCACCTGAAGGGCCTGCAAGGCACCGCGCGCGCGTCGTCGGCATTCGATCCCGCGACGCTCGACCTGAGCATCGCGGTAGGCATTCGCGACGTGCTCGAATCGATCGCGCTGCCGCGGATCGTCGCCGCGTTCGCCGACGAAGCGCCGGGCCTGCGGCTCGTGAGCCGCCGCATCGCGGTGGCCGACATCGAGCGCGAACTCGCGTCGGGCAACCTCGATCTCGCCGTCGATCGCCGCGTGCCGACCGGCCCGCGCATCGCCACCGAACACCTGCTCGACGATTCGCTGGTCGTCGCGCTGCGCGGCGATCACCCGCTGGCGCGCGACCCGCTGCGGCGCGGCGACTATTTCGCGGCGCAGCATGTCGCGGTGTCGTCGCTCGGCGAACCGCAATCGCTCGACGTGCTGCTTGGCAACGACGGACGCTTCCGCGATATCCGGCTCACCTGCCAGCACTATTTCGCCGCGTGCCAGATCGCCGCGACCGGCAACCTGCTGGTCACGCTGCCGCACACCTATGCGTTGCGGATGGCCGCGCTGCTGCCGATCGTCGTGCGGCCGCTGCCGTTGCGGCTCAAGCCGTTCCCGCTGCTCGCGTACTGGCATGAATCGCGCGACGCCGATCGCGCGCACCAGTGGGTGCGCGAACGCATCGCCGCGCTCGTGCGCAGCAGCGCCGGCGTCGCCGACGCATAGCCGCACGGCGCGCGCCATCGCGATCGGGACGGTATGCTGACGGCTGCACGCCGCCCCGCGGCGCCCGCTTTCTTGTTCCCGCTGACCGGAGACCTGCCATGTCGCTCATCCATGCCGCCGCCGTCCTCGACGCCGATGCGCCCGACTACGTCGTCCAGCTGCAAGCCGGCACCCACGCGCTGACCGGCGACGAAGCGCCACGCGAAGGCGGCCAGGATCACGGGCCGGCACCGTTCGCGTTCGTGCTGGCCGGCCTCGCGCAATGCACGGCCGCGACGCTGCGCATGTATATGCAGCGCAAGGCGTGGCCGGCCGCGCGCATCGACGTGCGCACCGAGCTGCATGCCGATCGCGACGGCACGCAATACGTGCGCCGCGTCGTGACGCTCGACGGCCCGCTCGACGACGCGCAACGTCAGCGCCTTGCCGAAATCTGCGAGAAGACGCCGGTCACGCTGTTCATCAAGCGCGGCACGCGGATCGACACGACGTTGAGCTGACACGCAACGCACACAGCGCACGCGGCGCACGATCGCCGCGAAAAAAAACGGGGGGCCGCGCACGATGCGCGGCCCCCCTTTTCGTCGAACCCGTCAGGCGCTTACAGTCCGAGCGCGGTCAAGTCGAGCTTGCCGTCCTTCAACGGCGGGCACCAGAAATACGCGCCCGTCAGCGGCCGCGTGAAGCGGAACAGGCCGTCGACGATACCGTCTTCCGCGCCGCTCATCCGGCGCATCTGCACGTCGAACGCGCGGAACGAGCAGCCGAACGCCACGAAATAGAGGCCCGCGCGGCGCGCGTCCGACCACGGCGACGAACGGCGCAGCATGAACGCCTCGGGCTCGAAGCTTTCCTGCGCGGTGCGCTTCACGTGCGCGAACTCGGGCGCGTCGTCGAGTTCTTCGTTGTCCGAGCGGCGACGGCCGATGATGTTGTCCATGTCACCCGACGGAATGCGCTCCATCTGGTCGAAGTCGTGCAGCCATTGCTGAACCGCGACGAAGCTCGCACCGTCGAGCCCCGCGCCCTGCCCCGTCACGATCGCCGCGGCCACTGCTTCGTCGCCGTCCGGATTCTCGGTGCCGTCTTCATAGCCGGACAGGTCGCGATCGGTCGAATAGCGGAAACCGTCGACCGCATCCTGCAACGCGAACGCCGGCGCCAGCGCGCGTTCGATCGCCCGCGCGCGCAGCACGATTTCGCCGCGGTCGTCGCCGCGCAGCCAGACCCACACGTCGGCCGGCGTGGCCGGCAGCGTGCGGTCCTTCACCGCGAACGCCGGGAATTCGGTCAGGCCCGGTACCGGGCGCCCAAGGTGCGCCGCCAGCGCGTGCCCGAACCCGACCACCGTGTCGCGTCCGTCGACGATCTCACGCAGCGCGGCCAGCGCCGCTGCCACATTGCCGTCATTCGAAATCGTAAAAGTGAGGTATCGGGACACCGTATCGATCGGGGTCAGGATGCCTTGCTGAACGTCGCTCATCGTTTCCTCAGGAATGTATCGTGGTGAATCTGCGAGGGCCGCGGCGTCGTGCGCCGCAGACGCTGGAGTGTAATCGATGCGCGTGCCGGCCCTTGCGTTGCCGCACTGTGGAAGGGCCGCAAAAGAAGGGCCGAAACCCTGAATACTAACCGTATCGACGCGGCAACGCCCATTCGTCAGACGTTGCGGCGCGCCCGACTCTGCTGATAGAATCTTTTCACGTCTTTTCGGCGTCCTTTCAACCGTTCACTTCAGGGGAGGTGCAGATGTTCCCAATGCCAGCAACCTTCCCGAACGTGGTCCCACGGCACAGCTGATCCAGCCCGCCGTCCGCGCCGGCTCCCGAGTTTTCCGCTAACCCGTCAGCCGCGCCGTTTCCCGACAGCCTGTTTCATTTTCCACCCGCCATTTTCGCGCGGCCTGGCTGTTGCGTTTTCGATGTTCTCCGAACCGGAAAGTCCCGTCGCGCGATGCGCCGGGCAACGATAAATGACCAGAAAAACCTCCCATCTGGGCGGCCAGGCATTCCAGGCCGTCTTCGGCTTCACCTTCCGTTACTGGCGCAAGCAGCCGGCCCGCACCGCCACGGTCGCGGGCCTCGCGCTGCTCGCCGCACTCGCCGACGTGCTCACGCCACTGTTCGCCGGTCGCCTCGTCGACGCGCTGTCGATGGGCGTGACCGACCGCGCCGCCGCGTGGCATGCGGCCCTCGTCGCGTTCGGCACGCTCGCCGCGCTCGGGCTCGGCGCGACGGTGCTGCGGCAAGGCGTCTACCTGAACATCATCACGCTCACGCTGAAGATGATGAGCGAGATCGCGGCCGCGTCGTTCCATCGCGTGCAGCGCTTCTCGACCGACTGGCACGCGAACAGCTTCGCGGGCTCGACCGTGCGCAAGATCACGCGCGGGATCTGGGCGATCGACCTGCTGAACGACACCGTGCTGATTGCGCTGCTGCCATCGGTCACGATGCTCGTCGGTGCCACCGTGCTGCTCGGCACGTACTGGCCCGTGATGGGGCTCGTCGTCGGCGCGGGTTCGCTGCTGTACATCGCGGTAACGGTGGCCGTGTCGCTCGGCATCGTCGCGCCCGCCGCGCGGCTCGGCAACCTGTGGGATACGCGCATGGGTGGCGCGCTCGCCGATGCCGTGAGCTGCAACGCGGTCGTCAAGGCGTTCGGCGCGGAAACGCGCGAGGAAGCGCGGCTCGCGCGCGTGATCGGCAAGTGGCGGCAGCGCACGCGCCGCACCTGGGTGCGCGGCACGCTCAACGGCGGGTTGCAGGGCGCGATGCTCGTCGCGATGCAGGCCGCGATGATCGGCGTCGCGCTGCGGCTGTGGGCGAACGACGAGGCGAGCGTCGGCGACATCGCATTCGCGCTGACGATGTTCTTCATGCTGCAGGGCTACCTGCGCGACGTCGGCATGCACATCCGCAACCTGCAACGCTCGGTGAACGACATGGAAGAACTCGTCGCGCTCGAACGCCAGCCGCTCGGCATCGACGATCGTCCCGGCGCACCGGCCATCCGGATCGGGCAAGGTGAGATCCGCTTCGAGCACGTGACGTTCCGCTACGACAACCATCCGGTGCCGCTGTACGACGATTTCTCGATGCGGATCGCGCCGGGCGAGCGCGTGGGCCTCGTCGGCCACTCGGGGTCGGGCAAGACGTCGTTCATCAAGCTGATCCAGCGCCTGTACGACGTGTCGGGCGGCCGCATCACGATCGACGGCCAGGATATCGCGCGGGTGCGGCAGGATTCGCTGCGCAGCCAGATCGCGATCGTCCAGCAGGAGCCCGTGCTGTTCCACCGCACGCTCGCGGAGAACATCGCGTATGCGCGCCCCGACGCGAGCCGGGCCGACATCGAGCGCGCCGCGCGGCTTGCCAGCGCGCACGACTTCATCGCCACGCTGCCGGACGGCTATGACACGCTCGTCGGCGAACGCGGGATCAAGCTGTCGGGCGGCGAACGCCAGCGGGTCGCGATCGCGCGCGCGTTCCTCGCCGATGCGCCGATCCTGATCCTCGACGAAGCGACGTCGAGCCTCGACAGCGAAAGCGAGCTGCTGATCCAGCAGGCGATGGAACGGCTGATGGTCGGCCGCACGACGCTCGTGGTCGCGCACCGGCTGTCGACCGTGCGCGCGCTCGACCGGCTGCTCGTGCTCGATCGCGGCAAGGTGATCGAGGAAGGTAGCCACGACGCGCTGATCCGCATCGAAGGCGGCATCTATCGCCGGCTGTTCGAGCGGCAGGCGCTGGAGCTCGCGAAGGGGCTCGCCGATTCGCCGCGGCGCACGGCGGACGACGACACCGGGCCGCTGGGCGAGCCGGCCGAGGTATGACGCAAGCGCGTCGCGGCGCGCGTCTGCAAATGAATAATGGATCCGGATCGAGGCCGTGCCAGGCGCACGGCCTTTTTTACGTCAGCGCCTCACGCCTGCCGCCCCGCAACCGCGCGCCGCGAGGTGTCCCTTTCCCGGATCCCTTATCATGTCGGCCAGCAAATTCGCGACAAGGGATCGACCATGTTTACAGGAATTGTCCAGGGCGTTGCCACCATCAAGACGATCGCCGATCACGGGGAACTGAGAACCTTCAGCATCGAATTCCCGGAGCGGTTTACCGACGACATCGAGATCGGCGCCAGCGTCTCGGTCGACGGCGTCTGCCTGACGGTGACGACCATCCATTCGCCGGAGCTGATCGACTTCGACGTGATGCTGCCGAGCCTGCGGATCACCACGCTGGCTGATCTCGTGACGGGCGCCCCCGTCAACGTGGAGCGGGCCGCGAAGGACGGCGCGGAGATCGGCGGGCATCCGCTGTCCGGCCATGTCGACTTCACCGGGACCATCCGGCACATCGCCGTATCCGAACATAACCGGATGGTGCGCATCGGCGTGCCGGACGCCTTCAAGCGGTATGTGTTCGCGAAGGGTTATATCGCGATCAACGGCTGCAGCCTGACGGTGTCCGACGTCAACCGCGACGAAGGCTGGTTCGATGTCTGGCTGATTCCCGAAACGCGACGCGCGACGACCTTCGATGGGAAGGGCGTCAACGACACGGTCAACATCGAGATCGAGCGCAGCACGCAGGTGGTCGTCGATACGATCCGGGAATCGGTCAAGGAAACGCTCGGCGAACTGAACGGCGTCGTGACCGCATTGCTGGCGGAAAAAGGCATCGATATCGAGGAAGTGCTGGCGCGCCATGTCGCGCGCCTGCCGAAGCCGTAACGGGTGCCGGTACGCGGTGATCCGCTGGATCACCGCGTACCGCCCGCGACCGGATGCGAACCGTGTTCGCGCGAAGCCATCGACGCCACGATAAAGCGTTCGATGTCGGCCGCCACATTTTCGGGTGGGCCGTCGCTCGCAAACCGCTTGCAGTTCAGGCGCATGAACACGGGGAATCGAGCGCGGATCTTGCGCATCTCGTCGGCTTCGTTCGCATGCAGATACGGCCGGGACACCTGCCGGCCCACGATCAGGTTCGCGCAGCGTTCGAGGTCGAACGACGGCAGCAGGAGCGCGGTGAATCCGCCCGCCTCGATGTCACGGCGAAGTGCCGGATAGGCCGGCGTGACATCGGCCGGATACAGCATGAAACCGGACGACACCGCGCAGATCGTGGGCGCCGACGTGTCACGCCTGAGTTGCTCGTACAGCCGGACGTTGTGCGACGCATACTCGGCATAGCCGCGCTCCCGGATGAAATCGGCGATGTTCCCGTGCGCGGCCAGGAAGCACCGATCCACATCGACGAACCGCCAGTTCAGGCGCGCCGCGACGATCTCCCCGACCGTGGTCTTGCCGGCGCCGCCCGGCCCGATCAGATGTATCCACAACGACACGTTTCCCCTCCGGCATCGCATGCATCGCGCTCCCGCACGCACCGCGACGATTCAGCCTTCCGCTCCCGCGTCATTCCGCCTCCGCCTGCGCGCCCTTCCCCACCGCCACACGCTGCGCGCGATAAATCCCCGCGTGCCCCGAGAACAGATACGCGACGACGCACGCGACGATCGCATACACGCCGATATCCGCGCCAAACAGTTCGATCGCCATGATCGTCGACGCGATCGGCGTATTCGCCGCGCCGGCGAATACCGCGACGAAGCCGAGCCCCGCGAGCACCGGCACCGGCAGCGCCAGCACCTGGCCGAGCGCGTTGCCAAGCGTCGCGCCGATGTAGAACAGCGGCGTCACTTCGCCGCCCTTGAACCCCGACGCGAGCGTGACGACGGTGAACGCGAACTTGCCCGCGAAATCGTAGAGCGGCAGCGGGCCGTGAAACGCGGCCTCGATTGTCGGGATACCGAGGCCGAGATACTGCGGCACGTTCAGCACGGTGGCGGCCACGGCGACCAGCAGGCCGCCGAGCACCGGCTGCAGCGGCGCATAGCGGACGACGCGCCGGAACCACGCGGTCAGCGCATGCGTCGCAAACGCGAACAGCCGCCCGGCCACGCCGAACGCAATGCCCGCGACGACCGTCACGGCGAGCCCCGTCGCCGACACGGCCGGCACGAACGGAATCGCATAGGCCGTGTGATGCACGCCCCACGCGCGGCAGACGACGTCCGCGACGATCGCGGAGGCGACGCAGGTCAGCAGCGCGTCGTACCGCACGCGCCCGATCGCGAGCACCTCGAGCCCGAACACGGCGCCCGCGAGCGGCGTGCCGAACACCGACGCGAACCCGGCCGCGATGCCGCCCATCAGCAGCACGCGGCGATGCTCGCGATCGAGGCGGAACACCTGCGTGATGCGATCGGCGAGCGCGCCGCCCATCTGCACGGCCGTGCCCTCGCGGCCGGCCGAGCCGCCGAACAGGTGCGTGACGACGGTCGCGACGAGCACGAGCGGCGCCATCCGCTTCGGCACGAGCGCCTTCGGGTCGTGAATCTCGTCGATCAGCAGGTTGTTGCCGCGCGCGACGGACTGGCCGAAGCGATGGTAGATCCAGCCGGTCGCGAAACCGGCGGCCGGCAGCCCCCACAGCAGCCACGGGTGCGCGACGCGCGTGCCGGTCGCCCAGTCGAGCGCGATCAGGAACAACGCGGAAGCCGTGCCGGCCAGCGTGCCAAGCAGGGCCGAGAGCGCGAGCCAGCGGCACACATAGCGCACGGTCGCGAGAAGATCGGCAGAAGTCGTGAAAAACATGATTTCCAGATTCGACGGAACATCAAAACCTGGGCGGTAGAAACCCGCATGGACGGCCTGCGACCTCCTGACGACCCAGGAACACGCAGGCATCATCAGCCGGGCGAACCGGCGGTTGAGGGCCGCACCGTGCGCAACGCGCCGCGTCCGACCACTGGGAGGCATGCCATCTCCGCTGGCCGCCATTGTACGCGACGCCGCGCGACGCCCGCAATGCGGCCACCGACGCATCGAAACCGGGCAGGACAGCGTCGTGCGCCCCGCGAGCGCCGTCAGTCGCGCAGCGGGCGCGTGATCCGCGAAATCAGCTGGGGCGCGATCCGCTCGAGCGGCAGGATCGCCGACGCCGCACCGATCGCCGCGGCCGCCTTCGGCATCCCGTAGACGGCGCTGGTCGCCTCGTCCTGCGCGATCGTGTGGCAGCCCTTCGCGCGCATCGCCTTCAGGCCGAGCGCACCGTCGCGCCCCATGCCCGTCAGCAGCACGCCGAACGCCTCGCCCTGCCAGCCGTCGGCGACGCTGTTGAAGAACACGTCGATCGATGGCCGGTACGGTGTCTCGGCCGGATGCCGCGTATAGCCGAGCACGCCGCGCGGCGACAGATACAGGTGATCGTTGGTCGCCGCGAGCAGCACCTCGCCGGCCTGCGGCACGCTGCCCTGCCGGGCGACGCGCACCGGCAGCCGCGTATAGCCGTCGAGCCACTCGGCCATCCCGAGCGCGAACGCCTGGTCGACGTGCTGGACGATCACGATCGCCGCCGGAAAGTCGGCCGGCAGCGCCCGCAACAGCGCGGTCAGCGCGGTTGGCCCGCCCGCCGACGCGCCGATCGCGACGAGCGTCGGCTGGCCGCGCTCGGGCGTCGGCCCCGGCGGCACGAGCACCGCGGTGCGGCTTTCGAGCAGCCGGCCGATCTGGTCGATCTTCGCGAGCAGCGCCTGCGGCGACGCGTCGGCCGACAGCCCGAGCGCGAGCGTCGGCGTGTCGACCGCGTCGAGCGCCCCGGCGCCCATCGCCTCGTAGACCGACGACGTGTTCGCGCTGACGCTCGCCGTCACGATCAGGATCGCGCACGGCGCGCGCGCCATGATCCGGCGCGTCGCGGCGACGCCGTCGACCTTCGGCATCACGAGATCCATCAGCACGACATCGGGCGGATGCGCGACGCAGAAATCCACCGCCTCGTCGCCGTCGGTCGCGACCCACAGCACGCGGTGGTCCGTGCGCAGCGCGATCACGCGGCGCAACGCCTCCACGGCCAGCGGCAGGTCGTTGACGATGCCGATGTTCATCCGCGCGCATCTCCGATCAGGTCGTGCACGGCATCGAGCAACGCCTCGTCGTGGAAGCTGCTCTTCGCGAGGTAGTAATCGGCGCCCGCATCGAGCCCGCGCCGGCGATCCTCGTCGCGATCCTTGTACGACACGATCATCACCGGCACGCGCTTGAGCATTGGATCGTTCTTGATCAGCGTGACGAGCTCGATGCCATCCATGCGCGGCATGTCGACATCCGTGACGACCAGATCGAACGCATCGCTGCGCACCGCGTTCCAGCCCTCCATCCCGTCGACCGCGACCGTCACGTCGTAGCCGCGCTTTTCCAGCAACTTGCGTTCGAGCTCGCGCACCGTCAGCGAATCGTCGACGACGAGCACGCGGCGGCGCCGGTCGGCCAGCGCAAGTTGCGGGTCGCGCGTGAGCCGCGCGAGTTGCCCGCCGCGCACGAGCTTGTCGACCGAGCGGATCATGTCTTCGACGTCGACGATCAACACCGGGTCGCCGTTCTCGAGCAGCGCGCCGGCCGCGATGTTCTGGATCTTGTGCAAACGGCTGTCGAGCGGCTGCACGACGAGCATCCGTTCGCCGAGGAAGCGGTCGACCGCGACGCCGTACAGCTCGGGCTCGCCGCCGACGACCACCACCGCCGTGCTCGTGCGCGCCGCATCGGGTTCGCCCGCGTCGAGCAGCTGGTGCGCGGCGACGAGGCCCGCGCGCCGGCCGTCGAACGGGAAATGCGGCTGCCCTTCGAGCACGTCGATATTGTCGTGCGGAAGTTCGAGCGTGCGGCGCACGTGCGCGAGCGGGAACGCATACGGTTCGCCGCCGACCTCGACGAGCAGGCTGCGGATCACCGACAGCGTGAGCGGCAACTGCAGCACGAAGCGCATCCCCGCGCCCGGCTCGTTGAAGATCCGCACCGCACCGCGCACGCCGCGCACCATCTCCTGCACCGCGTCGAGGCCGACGCCGCGGCCCGACACGTCGGTCACCGCATCGCGCATCGAGAAGCCCGGCAGCAACAGGAATTCGAGCAGCTCGGGATCGGACAGCCGTGCGGCCGTCTCGTCGTCGGTCAGGTGCTGACGCACGACGGCCGCGCGCAGCGCGTCCATGTCGACGCCCGGGCCGTCATCGATCACGCTGACCAGCAGAGAGCCGGCGCTGTGGCGCGCCTCCAGCGTCACGCTCGCCTCGGCCGGCTTGCCGCGCGCGCGCCGTGCTTCCGGCGAATCGACGCCGTGATCGATGGCGTTGCGCAGCAGGTGGCCGAGCGGCGCGTCGAGCAGGTCGAGGATGTCGCGGTCGACCTGCGTGCCCTCGCCGACGATCGAGAAGCGCACCTGCTTGCCGAGCGAGCGCGCGAGATCACGGACGATGCGCGGGTACGCGCGCGTCGCATCGCCGAACGGCCGCATCCGGCACTGCAGCGCCTCGTCGTAAAGCTGCTCGGCGATATGCGTGCTGCGCCGCTCGAAACGGTCGAATTCGTCCATGCGCTCGGCGAGCGAACGCTGAAGGTCGTTCAGCATGTGCCGCACTTCGTTCATCGACGCGAGCATGCCCGCGTCGAGATCGTCGGCGAATTGTTCGTACATCAAATCGAGCGAGCGGGCCGCGTCGCGCTGCGCGCGCTTCACGCGCAGCATCGATTCGGCGAACGGCTTGAGCCAGCGCGATTCGACCAGCGATTCGCCGGACAAACTCAGCAGCCGGTTCAGCGTATCCGCCCGCACGCGGCGCATCGCGCCGGCGCCGGCCACGCGGCCGGCCTGGGCCGGATCGGGCACCGTGCCCGACACGGCGAGCGGCGGCACGGTGGCGCCGGCCCCGACGGGCTCGTTCGCGGCACCGTCGTGCTCGCGATACGGCGGCACGATCGACGGCGGCATCGGCGGCGGGACGGCGGCCGGCGCCTGCATCGTCTGCGCGCCGTCGGCACCCGTCAGCGCTGCCGCGAACACGTCGATCTCCGTCTGCGACACGGGCGGCCCCTGCGGATCGCCGACGCGCACCAGCAAATCGACACCGGCCAGCAATACGTCGACGTGCGTGGCCGTCAGTGCGATCGTGCCGGACTGCGCGGCGACGAAGCACTCTTCCATCCGCCCCGCAATCTCGACGCCGAGCGGCACGCCGACGATGCGCGCGGCGCCCTTCAGCGAATGCGCGGCACGCATGCATGCCTCGAGCGCGACGGAATCGGGCTCGCCCGCTTCGAGCGCGAGCAGCCGCTCGGACAGCGCCTGGGTCTGCGTGCGCGTCTCCTCGCGATACAGCTCGAGCAGCGACAGGTGGCTCAGGTCGTCATCGCCGCTCATCGCATGCTCCGTGTCACGGCGTCGAACAGGCGGTCGTCGTCGAGCAGGCCCACCGACTTGCCGCGCCACGACAGCACACCGCGCGACAGGCCGGCGCTCGCGCGCCCGACCGTCGCCGGCACCGGCACCCAGTCGGATGCGCCGAAACGCAGCACGCCCTCGACTTCGTCGACCGGAAACACGACCGGCTCGCCCTGGTGCGCCGCCACCAGCAGCCGCGTGAAGCGGCCATCGCCGCCGCCGTTGCCGCCCTTGCCGGCATCGAGGCCGAGCAGTGCGCCGATCGAGATCGCGATGCGCAGCGTGCCGCGGATGTTGACCACGCCGCGCACGGCCGAATTGCGGCGATGCGGCAGCGAATGAATCGGGCGCGTGCCGGCAATCTCGCGCAGCACGCCGATCGGCAGCGCGAGCCATTCGTCGGCCACCCGGAACGCCAGCGCCGCATGGTGCGTATCGGTGTCGGCATCGCGCACGTGCGGCGCGCCGGACGCGCTCATCCGGCGCGTGGCGTCGGCCATCTCGGACCCGTCGAGCGGACGCTCGAGCAGCTTCGCCGCGTGATATGCGTACACCGGGCAGTTCAGGCAGCGCAGGCAGTCGTTCAGCCGCTCGCACGAGCGGTCGCCGCGCGTGCCGATCCGGTTCCAGCAATCGTCGACGTCGATCGTCGTCTCGTCAATGGCAGCGGCGGCGCGGTTCATGAATTCCTCTGGTCATCGCGATATCGGTCCCCAACCTTGGTGTTGTCAGCCGGCCGAGCGCCGTGCACGCTCGAGCAGCCATTGCGCGCCCGCGCGATCGCCGCCGACGTCGAGCAGCGTCGCAAGATGGGTCAGCGCTTCGTGGTGCGTGGGCCGCAGGTACAGCGCCTTCCGGTAGAAGTCGCCGGCTTCCGCGGCGCGTCCGCGCGCATCCGCGATCAGCCCGTTCAGGTAGAACGCATCGGCATGCGGCCCGACGCGCGCCGAGAACTGCGCGAGCACGCGCTCGGCCTCGTCGAACGCGCCGGCATTCGCCAGCGCCTGCGCCTCTTCCAGCGTCGGCGCGGCGCTTTCGGCAACCGGCACAACCGGTTCGGCCACGGCCACCGGCAGGTCGGCCCGTGCGTCGAACGCGGCCGCGTGCATGGCCGGCTGCGGCGCCGCGAACGGCTGGCGTGCGCCGCCGAGCCAG
>NZ_CABVQC010000050.1 GCF_902499175.1 Burkholderia aenigmatica | reverse complement strand
AATCGAACGCCTCGCGGTGGCTGCCTCGAATAGCGGTAGGGGAAATGCGTCAGGCCGAGAGGTATTTCAACGGCCTGTTAGTTCGTCGTGGACTTGGCGGGCGGCTTTCTCGAAGGTGAGGGCTGCGGCAGCCACGCTAGCTGCTTCTCGATCTCTATTGCGCTGGTCGATGGGGTCTTCACCCTTACGATGAGCTTGCGCATCGTGAGCGCTTTCTCACGAGCTTCCGCGATGGAGATTTCAGGGTACGTGCCGAGGCCTGCGTCGCGTCGCTTGCCGGTCACGGGGCTGGTGAAGCGTAGGGTCCATTTGCAGCCCGATTTCGTCGGGCTCAACAGGAGCCCGGTCACTTTTCCGTCGACGACGGGTTTGTCGGTAGGTCTGAGCGCTTTGGCTTGTTTGTCGGTTAGCATCGGATTGTGGCCCATCACTTAGCCCATCGAGGATCATTGGATAGGGCTGGATGGTGTCAGAGTAAATTGGACGGGTTGATGATGCAAGCTATTGATTTGTTGATGAATAATTGGATTGCGATGGATGTTTTTGGACAATAACTTGGCAGACATGACCGAATCCGTTTCCTCGCCTCGCTCCCGCTCCCGTTCCAATCGTTCGTCGACCCGTTCCCGCCAGCGCTCGGCTGCTGCCGCGAGCAGTACGTCCGCGAGGGCGACGGCGCGGTCCGGCAGTGCGCCGGCCGGCGAGGGGGCGCAGGACGAACGGACGCTCGACCTGTTCGGCGATCCGGTGTTCGAGCCGGGTGAGCGCGCGGCGGTTGCAGCGCGCGACGAAGCGGGCGCGCAAGCCGATGCGGCGGTCGATATCGCGGACGACGTGGCCTCCGGGCGGCAGGCCGCGCTGGACGGGTTCGATGCGCGCGGGAGGGCGACCACCGCAGGGCATGCGGAAGCGGCTGACGGCGCGGTGACGCAGGAAGCTGCGACGGTGGTGCACGGTGTTTCGGTGCCTGAAGGTGGGGATATCGCGAACGCTGATGTCGCGCCGGCTACTGGCGGTGTTGCGGTGAAGGCAGTCGATGTTCCTCTGGCCGATGGCGTTGCAGCGAAGGCCGCTGATGTGCCTGCGGTCGACGGCGTCACGACGGTGACGACCGAACAGCAAGCGGCCGATGGTGCTGCGGCGAAGGCGATCGAATCGCAAGCGGCTGGCGGTGAAGTCGAGAAGCCTGTTGTCGACGCCACCACGGTCAAATCCCGCGCCGGGCGATCTTCCGGTGACGCCGTGAAAGAGCGTCGTGCATCGTCTGGCGGCAAACGCCGGGCGGCTGCCGGTGCAAGCGACGCGACAGCGGTGCAAGCCTCGCCGGTCGTGACGAGCGTCGACACGGTGGCTGAATCGGGCGAGGCGGGCCCGGCACCGGAAGTGGTGTCGACGGTCGAGCCGCAGACGTCGGCGCAGCCGGCGAACACCGCGAACACCGCGAACACCGCGAAGGCCCATGACGCCGCACCGTCGGCCGATGCCAGCGTATCCCCGATGACGCAGCCGGTGGCTTCCTCTGCATCTTTCGTCACCAAGCCGTCGGCGGAACGCGCGCAGCCGGCCGCGCCAGCCTTCGATCCGGATACGCACCTGCGCCCGCTGACCGACCGGCTCGCCGCCCTGCAAGCCGACGTGGACGGGCTGACGCGCACGGCCGATCGTGAGATGCGTCGCGTCAACCGCCTGCTGCTGGCGTTGGCTGTCGTCGTGCTGGCCGGGCTCGTCGCGCTGGTGATGCAGACGCGGCAGATCGCGCACCTGAAGCAGGACGTGGCCACGAAGCAGCAGCGGATCGATCGCCTCACGGCCGATCTGTCGACACAGCAGGCAACGCTGATGACGCTCGAGGAGCATCACGACGCGCTGCTGTCGCAAGTCGACCGGCTGCAGCGCAACGCGAATCGCGAGGCGGCCGTCGCGAAGCGTGCTCGCCGCGCGCGTTAATCGTTTCGACCCTATCATGGAAGCTAGACGGAGCAAGGATCGCCGTTCTGCATCGGCGATCGGCAGTCGCGCGCATGCGGCAAACTGATGCGGTGCGCTGGCAGAATTCAGGGAAAACCCTTAGAATGGAGTGCATCTAAGGGAAAACCCTAGCCATATCTGTCAGGAGTCTCACATGAGCTTCATCCTCGCCCTGCTGCAAAAGATCGACGACCTTTTCGTGTCCCCGCACCTGCCGCTCGACGCCGAATACTCGTACGCTGCGCGTCGTGCCGAAGCCGAGCGCGTGCGCCGTGCGCACCTCGTACCGATCGTCCTGTATCGTCGCTGATTCGCTGATTCGCTGATTCGCTGATTCGCTGATTCGCTGATTCGCTGATTCGCTGATTCGCTGATTCGGCGCGGCGCCCGCCGCACCTGCCCGCCCGCTTTCCGCCGCCGCATCGCGCGCCGGCGCGACCGTCCCGCTACACTGGAAGTCCGATTCCGTTCACGGTGACCGGGCCATGCTGCAGATGCGGCCGATGACGGCCAGCGAATTCCACGCGTACCGCACGCGAGCCATCGACGGCTACGCGCGCGATCTCGTCTCATCCGGACAAAATGCTGTCGAAGACGCGACCAGCCGGGCGCGCGCCTGTTTCGACACGCTGCTGCCGGACGGCCTGCGTACTTCCGGCCAGACCCTCGTCGTGCTCATCGACGGCGCCAGCGGCGACGCGGTGGGCGACCTTTGGTACGCGATCGTGCCCGAAGGGCCGAACCGCACGCTGTTCATCTACGACCTCGACATCGCCCCGTCCCGGCGCCGCCAGGGCTGGGCCACACGCGCGCTCGAGGCGCTCGACGCCGAAGCACGCCAGTATGGCGTCACCGAGATCGGGCTGTCGGTGTTCAATCACAACGCGGCGGCCCGTGCGCTGTATCGGGCATGCGGCTTCGTGCCGATCACGACGACCTTGATCAAGCCGGTCATTTCGGACTGAAGCCACGGGCTGGCGCGGCGTCGTCATGCGCTGGCGATTCGACTCGCCGCGATCGGCCAACACCGGCCAACCCTCCCGCTTCTTCCGCCTGCCGAAAGCGCCGAACGGCCATCAGGCCGTTCGGCACACGTCACCGGCACACGTCACCGGCACACGTCACCGGCACACGTCACCGGCACACGCCAACTGCACCCGTCACCGCGCGCGACCCTTCCATCTCCGCAACAGCAACGCGTTGGTCACGACGCTGACGCTGGAAAACGCCATCGCCGCGCCCGCGATCACCGGGTTCAGCCAGCCGAGCGCCGCAAGCGGCACGCCGACCAGGTTGTAGGCGAACGCCCAGAACAGGTTCTGCTGGATCTTCCGGTACGTGCGTCTGGAGATATCGATCGCGTCGGCGACGAGCGCCGGATCGCCGCGCATCAGCGTGATGCCGGCCGTGTGCATCGCGACGTCCGTGCCGGTCGCCATCGCGATGCCGACATCGGCCGCGGCGAGCGCGGGCGCGTCGTTGATCCCGTCACCCACCATCGCGACGATTCCGCCGTGCGTGCGCTTCAGTTCGGCGACGACGCGTGCCTTGTCGTCGGGCAGCACCTGAGCATGCACCTCGCCGATGCCGAGCGCCGCCGCGACGGCCGCCGCGCTGCCGCGGTTGTCGCCCGTCACGAGCACGCTCGCGATCCCGCGCGCCGACAGTGCCGCGATCGCGTCGCGGGCACTGGGCTTCACGGTGTCGCCGAAGGCGATCAGCGCGAGCAAGGCGCGCGGCGCATCGGCGCGCATCAGCCACGAGATCGTGTTGCCCGCGCGTTCGAGCTCCGCCGCGCGGGCGTCGAGCACGGGCGGCACCGCGATGCCGAGTTCGTCGCGCCAGCGCGTGCTGCCGAGTGCGAGCAACTGCCCGCCGACGCGCGCTTCCACGCCGCGTCCAGCCACCGCGCGTGCATCGGCCGCGACGGCCGACGGTACCGCATTGCCGCCCGCGGCAACGTCGGCGTCGTGCGCGGCGACCACGGCGCGCGCGAGCGGGTGGTCGCTCTGGCGCTGCACCGCCGCCGCGAGCGCGAGCGCTTCGCCATGCGGCACGCCGACGGCTTCGAACGCCGTCACGGACGGCTTGCCTTCGGTCAGCGTGCCGGTCTTGTCGAACGCGATCACGGTCGCGCGCTGCGCGAGTTCGAGCGCTTGCGCATCCTTGATCAGCACGCCGTGCCGGGCCGCGACACCCGTGCCGGCCATGATCGCGGCGGGCGTCGCGAGGCCGAGCGCGCACGGGCACGCGATGACGAGCACCGCGACCGCGTTGAGGATCGCGGTTTCAGTCCCGGCGCCGGCGATCAGCCAGCCGGCCAGCGTCAGCACCGCGATGCCGAGGATCGCCGGCACGAACACCTCGCTCACGCGATCGACGAGCCGCTGGATCGGCGCCTTCTCGGCCTGCGCGGATTCGACGAGGCGGATGATGCGCGCGAGCGTCGTCTCCGCGCCGATCGCGGTGGTTTCGACGACGAGCGCGCCTTCACCGTTGATCGAGCCGGCCGTGACGGGGTCGCCGTCGTCCTTCGGTACCGGCAGGCTTTCGCCGGTGATCAGCGATTCGTCGATGTGCGAGCGGCCCGACACGATCCGGCCGTCGACGGGCACGCGTTCGCCGGGGCGGATGCTGACGCGGGTGCCGACGCGCACCTGCGCCAGCGGCACGTCGCGCTCGACGCCGTGCTCGACGACGCGCGCCCGGTCGGGCCGCAGCGCATTCAGCGCGCGGATCGCGTCGGTGGTCTGGCGCTTCGCGCGCGATTCGAGCCATTTGCCGAAGCGCACCAGCGTGACGATGACGGCCGACGCCTCGAAATACAGGTGGCCGGGATCTGCGGGGTCGCGCAGCAGCATCCACAGGCTCAGCCCGTACGCGGCCGACGTGCCGAGCGCGACGAGCAGGTCCATGTTGCCGGCGCGCGCCTTCACCGCATGCCAGGCGGCACGATAGAAGCGCGCGCCGAAGCCGAACTGGACGATCGATGCGAGCACGAGCTGGAGCCAGCCGTTCAGCATCAGGTCGATGCCGAACGGCGCGACGAGCATCGGCGCGACGAGCGGCGCGCTCAGCACGGCGGCCCCGATCACGAGGTTGCGTTCGCGAACCGCTTCGCGGCGCTTGCGCGCATCGGGGTCCTGCGCGGCGCTGGCCGGTTGCGCGTCAGCGCCGGCCGTGGTGCCGGCCGATGACGCGGCGGCGAGCGACGCGCGGTAGCCGGCGGTGGTGACGGCCGCGATCAGCGTGGCGGCGTCGAGCGCGCCGGCGCCATGCACCGATGCGCGCTCGGTCGCGAGGTTGACGGAAGCGCGCGCGACGCCCGGCACGGCGGCCAGCGCCTTTTCGACGCGGCCGGCGCAGGACGCGCAGGTCATCCCGCCGATGTCGAGTTCGAGATCGGCGGAGGCCGTGGAGGCTGCCGGCGCGATGGCCGCGGTGGCCACTGGCGTCGCGCCATAGCCGGCTTGTGTCACGGCTTCGGCGAGCCGTGCGGCGGTCACGTCGGGTGTCGCGTCGATGGTGGCTCGCTCGGTCGCAAGGTTGACCGACGCGCGCGTGACGCCCGGCACCTTCGCCAGCGCCTTTTCGACACGCGACACGCAGGACGCGCAGGTCATCCCGTCGATGTCGAGTTCGATGCTGGCGGGCGCGGCAGGCGAGGAAGCGTCGAACGAGGCGACGCCGGCATCCGTTATGGTCGGCGTTGCGCCGTAGCCGGCCTGTTTCACGGTTTCGACCAGTTGCAGGGCGGAAACCTTCGCCGTGGCATTGACGGTGGCGCGTTCGGTTGCCAGATTGACCGACGCGCGCGTGACGCCCGGCACCTTCGCCAGCGCCTTTTCGACGCGCGACACGCACGACGCACAGGTCATGCCGTCGATATCGAGTTCGATCGTGGTTTCAGCCTGAAGCGGCTGGTGGGTGGTCGAAGCGGCTACGGGCGACGTTTCGGCGCGAGGCACGGGCACAGCGGTTTCGAGCGCCGGCTCGCGCACGGCCGCACGGTAGCCGGCAGCGCCGACCGCATCGACGAGTTGCGCGGCGTCGATCGTTTCCTGCGCGGTCACGGTCGCCGAGTGGCCATCGAGATCGACCGTCGCGTCGACGACGCCCGGCACGGCGGCCAGCGCGCGCTGCACGCGGCCCGTGCAGCCGCCGCAATGCATGCCGTCGACGCTCAGTTCGATGGTTTGCAGTGCGGCGGAGGCGAGTGGTTCAGTCATGTCGGATTCCCCAAATGCGCGGTTCATGCCGCGAATGGTTCCAGTATCAACATTCCCATAATGGTAAGGTCAAGCGGCGATGACGATGTGACGCAGGTCGAGCGGTTCGGTGCGAGGTCGTCGATGCACACAGGGTGCCACGGTCCCGAAAAGTCAGATGCCCGGCCTCCAGACGGAAAGCCGGGCAACTCATATTGGCGAGCGCGATGGCGCGGTCAGGCGCAAAGCTTGGCGCTCGCGAGACGATTCAGGCTGACGCCTTGTTCGGCGGCCTGGATCACCAGCGCGCGGTGCGCCTGCGGCGGGATGCGAACCTTGAATTCGCCGCTGTAGGTTCGGTCGGCGATCGGCTCGGGCACTTTCTCTCCGTTCGCGGTCAGGTCGCGCACGACCTCGGCGACGAGCCGGCGAATGCCGGCCAGCGCGCCTTCCGGTGTTCCGTCGAGCCACGAAAGAGATGGGAACTCCGCGCACAGGCCGACGTGCTCCCCGTCCTCCGGGGACCACGTCACGCGGTACGTAAAGTGGTCTTGGTTCATGATTTCTGTTCCTTCAGTCGATCGCGTCGAGAACCTGCCGCACCTGATCAGCCTTTGCTTTCCCTTGATCGTTCTGGATATTCACTCGGGGGTTGCCTTGCCACGGTGTCTTGAAAATGGCATGGCTTGAACCGGATTGGCGGGCCGGTCCGAAGTGCGCCTTGCAGACCTTGAATAGATCGCTGAAACGCACATTCGCGGGCTCGCATCTCATTTGCTCGAGGGATCTTCCATTCGTGTGCCATACCGAATGGTGTCAATAGTGACACCATCTGTCAGTCCGGGCGGCGGTTCGATTCGCGTTCGGATCGGTCCCGCACAGGCCGAAACCGATGCGATCTCGCCCCGATTTATTGAGCGGCTCGGACGACATATCGGCGGCGTCCCCATGCCGCAGCTAGGCCCCGCCTGTTATTCGGCATATTGGGGGATGCCCTTAGGCGCTATGATACCGGCGCTGACATCAGCGCCCACCGTAGCGAAACGTGACGAAACGGCCATCCGGGCGAGCTGAGGTGCCCGGGTTCGCCGTTTTCGAGCCGAACCGGGCGTTGACTGAAAAGAAAGAATATTCGGCCAGAATCGATGATTGAAAACCTACGAGAATCCGTTGCCCTGCGGCGCGCGTGCGCGCCGCTGGCCATGGCGGCGCTGCTGGCGGGGTGCGCGTCGCAACCGGATGCGATCCAGCGGAAAACCGGCTGGATGCGCGCGGAAGTCGCCGACTCCTATGTTTATGCGTATCCGCTCGTGCTGATGGACGTCGCGAAGGAAGCGGCGACGGGCGGCGACGGCGCGCAACCGGGGCAGGCGCCCCTCAACACGCTGCGCCACGCGCAGGCGCTGCCGCCCGTCGGCGCGGTCAATCCGCCGCTGCCGGGCGTCGACACGCTCGACTCGACCGGCTGGCTCGACGTCGCCGCCGAACCCGTGATCGTCACGTTGCCCGACACGCGCGGCCGCTACTGGGACGCGCGCGCGCTCGACATGTGGACGAACGTGCTGTGGTCGGGGTCGAGCGTGGCGGCACGCGGTGCCCGCGGCGGCGCGCGATCGCAAACGATTGCCTTTGCCGCAAAGGACTGGCAGGGCACGCTGCCGAAGGGCGCGATCCGGATCGACGTCCCGTCGGCCAACGCGTGGCTCGAAGTCCGGCTGCAGACGAGCGGCGGGCGCGACCTGACGAACGTGAAGAAACTGCAGCGCGCGATCCGCGTGGTGCCGCTGTCGGTCTACACGGGCGCGGCGCGCGGCGCGTCGGTCGCGGTCCATGCGGGCAGCGCGCCGTCCGAAGCGGTGGGCGGCGGCACGCCGGCCGAGCAGGTGGCCGCGCTCGACCCGAAGGCGTTCTTCACGCGCTTCGCGCAGGCGCTTCAGGACAACCCGGCACCGGCTGACGACGCGCACGCGCAGGCGTCGCTCGGCGACATCGGCGTGTTGGCCGGCTACCCGGTACTGTGGACGGGCGATCGCCTTGCGGCCGCGACGGCCGGTGTGGCCGAGGCGCGCGCGCGGCTGGCGACGCCGCCGTCGAACCTGCTGAACGCGAACGGCTGGAGCTGGATTGGCGATACGGCCGGCAAGTACGGCCAGGATTACACGCTGCGCGCATACGCGGCCTACACGCAATTCGGCACCGCGACGCGCGACGACGAAACGCTCGCGGTCGTCCGTGTCGACAGCGATGGCCATCCGCTGAACGGTGCGAACCGCTACATGCTGCATTTCGCGCCGGGCGCGCTGCCGCCGGTGCGCGCGTTCTGGACGCTCACGCCCTATTCGACGAACGGCGCGCTGCCCGACGTCGGATCGGCGCGCCGCTCGCTCGGCGATCGCGACCGGCTGCGCCGCAACCACGACGGCTCGATCGACATCGTCGTGTCGGCGTCGCCGGGCGGCACGCACGCGGCCAACTGGCTGCCGGCGCCGCGCGCCGATTTCGCACTCGCATTGCGCCTGTACGCACCGAAGCCGCAGGCGAGCGACGGGTCGTGGATGCCGCCCGCCATCGTCCGGAAATGAACGGATGACCGGCGGCGTTGTCCGACCGGCGGGCGCAGCGGCGCCCGAACCCCGTACCGTCACCTCCTGAGCCTATACTTTCGGGATAGCGTGCGCGGCCGCCCGGTTGTCCGGTGCGGCCCGGCATTCCATCCCGAGGCATTCAAGCATGGCAAGCGCAGACAAAGAAACCGTATCCTCGACCCTCCATGCCCTCGGTGGCGTTGCACGCTCGCGCCGGACCCGGCGCATCGGCATCGGCCTGCTGATCTTCATCGTTTTATTCGGACTGCTCGGGTTCTTCGCGGCGCCGCCGCTGATCCGCCATATCGCCGAACAGCAGTTGAGCAAGCAGCTCGACCGGCCCGCCACGATCCAGCGCATCGCGCTGAACCCGTACACGCTGAACCTCGAAGCCGACGGCGTCCATCTCGGCGACAAAGGCGGGCAGGGCGACTTCATCGACATCGCGAAGCTCGTCGTGCGGCCGTCGTGGTCGTCGCTGTTCCGCGGCGCGCCGATCGTCAATGAAGTCCGTCTCGATTCGCCGCGCTTCCATATCGTCCGCTATGACGCGCAGCGCTTCAACTTCACCGACCTGATCGAGAAGTTCTCGACGCCGTCGCCGAAACCCGAAAGCAAGCCGACGCAGTTCTCGGTGTCGAACATCCAGGTCAACAACGGCCGGATCGATTTCGACGACCGCCTGCTGAACGAAAAGCACGTCGTCGACAACTGGACGCTCGGCATTCCGTATATCGCGACGCTGGCATCGAAGACCGACATCTTCGTCGAACCGAAGCTGCGCGCACGCTTCGACGGCAGCCCGATCGCGATCGACGGCAAGACCAAGCCGTTCGCGCAGTCGCGCGAATCGGAGATCGCGCTGAAATTCGACGGCCTCGACGTGCCGAAGCTGATCTCGTACGTGCCGGCGAAGCTGCCGGTGGCCGTGACGAGCGGCCTGCTGAGCAGCGACCTCAAGGTCAATTTCGTGATGAGCGGCGAGACGCCCGCGCTGCGCGTATTGGGCACCGTCGACCTGAACGACGCGAAGGTGACCGATCACGCATCCGCGCCGCTGTTCGCCGCGCGTAGCGTGCACGTCGCGGCGGCCAGCCTCGAGCCGCTGCGCAACGCGATGCACTTCGACGAGATCCGGATCGACCAGCCGGTGGTCGACCTGTCGCGCGACAAGCAGGGCGTATTGAACGTCGAGAAGCTCGCCGCACAGCCGGCCGCCGCATCGAAGGCCGCCGAGAAGCCGGCGGCGTCGGGCGCCACGGCCGCTTCCGACGCGGCCGTTGCCGCCGCCAGCGGCGTGAAGGCCGAAGCCGGCGCGAAGGAGGCGCCGCCGCTCGACCTGACGATCCGTCACTTCGCGATCGACGGTGGCACGGTCAACGTCGACGACCGCGTGCCGGCGACGGCGACCGCGCTGTCGCTCACGAAGCTCGCCGCGACGCTCGACGGCTTCTCGATGCAGGGCAAGACGCCCGCGAAATACACGCTGTCGACGTCGCTGTCGCGCGGCGGCGACGTGACGGCCGAAGGCACCTTCAATCTCGCGGAGAAGCAGGCCGAGAGCAAGCTGACGGTCGCCGCGCTCGCGCTGCCGGCATTGCAGCCGTACCTGGGCGAAGCGACGCGAGCGCGCGTGCTCGACGGCACGCTCGGCGCGACCGTCAACGCGAAGGCCGACTGGGGCAAGACGCCGCTCGCCGCACAGGTCGCCGACAGCACGATCAGCCTGAAGTCGCTGAAGATCGCGACGCCCGACGCGAAGGCACCGGCGATCGTGCTGCCCGACGCGAGCGCGAAGATCGCGAAGGTCGACGTGGCCGCGCGCACCGCGGAGATCGCGAGCGTCGACGCCAGCGGGCTCGCGCTCGACGTGCAGCGCCTGAAGGACGGCAAGATCGACCTCGCGGCGCTGGCCGAACCCGCGCAGGCGTCGGTGCCGAAGCGCACGGTCGCGCGCAAGGCCGAGGCCGCCGCGCCGTCGTGGCATTACCGGATCGACGCGCTGAACGTGAAGGATTCGTCCGCGAACTTCACCGACTTGTCGACGCCGCGCCCGGTAAAGCTCGCGATCAAGCCGCTGGACCTGTCGGTGCAGAAGATCAGCGACGACATGACCAAGCCGCTGCCCGTGCAGTTGAAGGCGACGCTGAACCGCAAGGGCTCGCTGAACATGACGGGCGACGTGACCGCGCAGCCGCTGAAACTCGGCTTGAAGATCAACGGCAACCGCCTCGACGCAGCCGCGTTCGAGCCGTACTTCGGCAGTGCGCTGAACGCGACGATCGCCAGCGCGCTGCTCAACGCGCAGGGCAACCTGACGTTCGCGCAGGTGAAGGACACGCCGCGCGCGACCTACCGCGGCGACGTCGCGCTGGTCGACGTGCGGATGCTCGACAAGGCGACCTCCGATCCGTTCGCGGGCTGGCGCTCCCTCGCGCTGACGAACCTGAAGGCGAACTACGACGAGAAGGGCACCGACGTCGATGCGTCGCGCGTGACGTTCTCGAACTTCTACGGCCGCGTGCTGCTCGATGCGCAGGGGCGGCTGAACCTGAAGGACGTCGTCGCGAAGGAGTCGGGCCCCGCGCAGTCGCTCACGCGCGATGCGAGCAAGAGCGAACCGGTGCCGCTGTCGCCGGGCATGACGCCGCCGGCCGCCACCCAGGCTGCATCGGCTGCGGTCGCGCAGCAGGCGTCGGCGCCGGCCGCCGCATCCGCGACGGTGGTCGTGAAGGCGGCGACGCCGCCGCAGAGCCCGGTGCGGATGCATTTCGGCGAGTTGCTGCTGCAGAACGGCCGTGTCACGTACACCGACAACTTCATCAAGCCGAACTACACGGCGAACCTCGTCGCGATCAAGGGCACGGTCGGCGCGTTCGGCACGGATTCGACGACGTCCGCGCCGGTCGACGTGGCCGCGAACCTCGCGGGCAACGGGCCGATCTCGATCAAGGGTTCGGTGAACCCGCTGATCGAGAAGCCGGCGCTCGACCTCACCGCGACCGCGCACGACATCGAGCTGACCAACCTGACGCCGTACTCGGCGAAGTACGCCGGCTACCCGATCACGAAGGGCAAGCTCAACGTCGACCTGCATTACGCGCTCGAGAACGACCAGTTGAAGGCGAACAACCACATCTTCATCGACCAGCTCACGTTCGGCGACCATGTGGAGAACGACACGGCGACGAAGCTGCCGGTGAAGCTCGCGATTTCGCTGCTGAAGAACACGCGCGGCCAGATCGACGTGAACCTGCCGGTGTCCGGTTCGCTGTCGAATCCGGAGTTCAGCGTCGGCGGGCTGATCTGGCGCGCGGTGCTGAACCTGATCGCGAAGGCCGTCACGTCGCCGTTCTCGCTGCTCGCGCATGCGTTCGGCAGCGGCGGCGAGGATCTCGGCTATGTCGAATTCGCGCCGGGCTCGTACCAGCTCGACGATGCGCAGCAGAAGAAGCTCGACACCGTCGTGAAGATGCTGACCGAGAAGCCGTCGATCCGCCTCGACCTGATCGGCCGCGTCGATCCGGCGAAGGACACGTCGGGGCTCGGCGATGCGTACGTCGACCGGCTGGTGCGCCAGCAGAAGCTGAAGGACGTGGTCGGGCAGGGCGAGAGCATCGACCCGATGTCGGTGAAGGTCGAGCCGGCCGAGTACAGCAAGTACCTGACGCGCGCGTACAAGGCCGCCGACTTCAAGAAGCCGCGCAACCTGATCGGCCTGCAGAAGACGCTACCCGACGCCGACATGAAGAAGGCGCTCGCCGAGCACGCGCCGGCCGACGACAACGCGCTGCGTGCGCTCGCGCAGCAGCGCGCGCAGGCCGTGCGCCAGTACCTCGACGGCAAGATCGATTCGAGCCGCGTGTTCGTCGTCGCGCCGAAGCTCGACGCGAAGGGCATCGAGGACAAGGGCGCGACGACCCGCGTCGACTTCGGCCTGCAGTAAGCAGGCCATCCGCCGCCGCTGCGTCCGTTCATCCGTTCGGGCGCGGCGGCGTGCTTCCTTCAGCGCGCGGCGATCGCCGGTTCTTCGCGCTTGCCCAATTCCTTCTTCGCGGCCAGCGGCAGACGCGCATCGTCCCACTGCGCCAGCCATTCGACCTCTTTCGCGGTGAACACCTGTCCGTAGTTGCGCAACGCGTACTGCAACGCGTCGACGACGTGGTGGCGAATGATTTCGGGGGTGCGTGCATCGTCCAGCACGAACCGGAGAGCTTCCAGGGTCGACATACTCGTGCTCCGGGTCAGGGAAAACCCTTTATCACACGCCAATAGTCATGCGCCAAGCCGGAAAAAAATCGCGCGGCGCGTAACGCCGCGGGCGGTTTGACCGATGCACCGGCGCGGTGCCGGCGGGTGAAAGCGCGCGTCGCAATGTGCGCTAGGTCACCTTCCTTTGCGACCGCTTCGTGTCACTTGCGATTGGTTACGTTTGATAGAAAACAGAAAGCCTTGCTTCATGCGAGCGACCCACGACGCGGCGATATTTTGCGCGCTTGTTGGCAAGTCACGCAGTTCAACGTCAATCGATGAGGTGGGGTGATCATGTCTTTCCTTGGTAAGCAGCGGAAGTTGGTGGCGATGGTGGCGGGCGCGCTGGCGCTCGCAGGCGCGGGTGCGCACGCGGCGCAGCAGGACGGCGATAGTCAGGGCGAGGACCGCGGCCACGCGAGCCGCGTCGTGAAGCACGTGCTGCTGATCAGCGTCGACGGCCTGCACGAGCAGGATCTCGCGCGCTGCATCGGCGCGAACACGTGCCCGAACATCGCGGTGCTCGCGCAGCACGGCGTGACGTACACGAATGCCTATACGCCGGGCCTGTCGGATTCGTTCCCGGGCCTCGCCGCGCTCGTGACGGGCGGCTCGCCGAAGACGGCCGGCCTGTTCTACGACGTGTCGTACGACCGCAACCTGTACGCGCCGGGCGACACGAGCTGCTCGGGCAAGCAGGGCTGGAACGTCGTGTTCGACGAGACGACCGGCATCGATGCCCAGAACGGCGGCGCGCTCGTCCACCTGAACGGCGGCGGCGCGTTCAACCCGCAGGCGATCCCGAACGCGAAGGTCAACGGCAAGTGCGTTCCGGTCTATCCGCACAACTACGTGAAGACCAATACGGTGTTCGAGGCCGTGAAGGCCGGCATCCCGAACGCCTACACCGCGTGGGCCGACAAGCACGCATGGGGCTACGACTGGCTGAACGGGCCGTCGGGCACCGGCGTCGACGATCTGATGCGCACCGAGATCAACTCGATCGACCCGACGACGAAGACGGACTACACGGACGTCTATTCGCACACCGCGCAATTCGACAACCTGCACGTGCAGGCGCTGATCAACCAGATCAACGGCCGCGACTCGACGGGCACGAAGAGCGCGCCGGTGCCGACGCTGTTCGGCGCCGACTTCCAGACGCTGAGCGTCGCGCAGAAGGCGGTGGTGACGAAGGGCGGCGGCTACATGGATGCCAACTTCACGCCGAACGGGCAGGTCGCGAACGCGATCACGTATGTCGACAACTCGATCGGCCATATCGTCGCGGCGCTGAAACAGGCGAACCTGTATTCGTCGACGGCCGTGATCGTCACGTCGAAGCATGGCCAGTCGCCGACCGACCGCACGAAGCTCGTGAAGAACGGCGACACGCTGACGAAGCTGCTCGAAACGAACAACTACATCGACCCGAACGGCAACTTCGGCCAGAACAACACGACGACGGGCAACCTGAACGACGGTTCGGGCCTGGTCGACACGGGCTTCGTGCAGACCGACGACGTCGGCCTGATCTGGCTGCGCGACCGCAACCAGCGCACGGCCGTGGTGCAGACGCTGAAGGCGAACCTGAGCTGCAACGCGCCGGGGATCTGCGCGGATGGCTCGCAGGCCTACATCCTGTACGGCGCGGCGCTCGCCGACCGCTTCGGCGATCCGGCCAACGGCCGCACGCCGGACATCATCGTCCAGCCGAATCCGGGCGTGATCTACACGTCGAGCACGAAGAAGGACGAGGAGCACGGCGGCAACGCGCCGGACGACAGCCACCTCGGCCTGCTCGTGTCGTATCCGGGCCTGCATCGCGCACGCACGGTGACCGACACGGTCGGCACGAAGCAGGTCGCGCCGACGATCCTCGGGCTGCTCGGCGCGAACCCGCGCCTGCTGCATGCGGTGGTGGCCGAGAATACCGGCGTGCTGCCGGGGCTCGGGATCGGTCGCTGAGCGACGCGACGCCGCAGGACTGCCCGCCGCCGGCCGTGCGGCGGGCCGGTTGCGCGCTGCGTGAGGGGCTGTGCGCGCCTACTTCGCGAACAGCACCGGCATCATTTGCACCGCGCAATCGTGCATGCGCTTGCCGATCGCCTGCGCTTCCGGTTCGTCCTGAGCCATGAGCGAATCGCCCGCGCGCTTCATCGCCGCGTAGCTGCCGCGCATCGCCGCATACAACGGAATCGGCGACGTGGCATCGGGGCTGGGCCCTTCGAAATAGCCGGTTGCGGCGAGTTCGCCTAGGTAGTAGGTGTACAGCGCGCCGACGTGGTTCGCCTGCAGCCACGCCATCAGCTGGATACGCCGGTAGACCGATACGAGATCGTCTTTCGGGCGCGAGCCGAGCGCGACGAAGATCTGCAACCGCGCGAGCCAGTTGCCCTTGCGCGCGGCCTCGACGAGCGCCGTCCACTGCGCGGGCGTCGTCGAACCCGGTTCGCGCAGGCTGCTCATGTAGTCGATCACGGCCTGCTGGTCCGGTGCCGGGCCGATCTGGTCGGGCGACCGGCACACGAAGCGGGACACGTCGATGTCGGCATCGCCGAGATGGTCGAGCTCATGCTTGATCTTGCCGTACACGTCGTCGAGCCGTTTCTGGACGTCGTCCCTCGACCATTCGGCCGGCAGCGGGCCCAGCCACACGAGTTCGTCGTCATTGGCAGCCGCGGCCGCGCGGTAACGGGCGAGCGCGGCATCGCGGCGCTTGGCGGCGGCGGCCTGCTCGTCGCGCGCGTTATCGGCCATGCGCTGTGCGACCAGGTTGACGGCGTCGGTCAGCTTCGCGCAGCGGGCAAAGGCGTCGTCGCGGTGCGTCCAGCAAGCGTTGTCGACGGTATAGATCCAGCGGGTGTTGACGGTCTCCAGCACATAGTGCGTCTCGCCTGCCTGCCGTGCGACGGCGGCACGTCCCTTGTCGTCGGTCACGCCCTCGGCCAGCACCTTGCCGTCGTGCGTGGTCCAGCTGTAGGGCTCATTGCTCAGTGGGATTTCGCTGCCGCTGTCGCGGGTCAGGTTGATTGCGTGGCGCGTTGTCGGCTTCGTCCCGGCGTGCGCGACGCCGACGGCGGTGAAGGCGGCGAGCGTGATCGCCGCGCAGCGGCGCCAGGTTTGCTTCGGGTACGCGATGGCGGGCCGCTTGCGGCCGCAGTGTGATGATGGGGTGTTCATTGCCCTCTCTCTCCGTTGTTGTTCTGATCGTGCTTCGTTTGAAGACGCGCGAGTGTAGCAGGCACGCATCGCGGCGGACGGCTTGAATTCCGGAGCATGCACCGGCATATTCGCCACGCATCACCCGTTCAACGACGCACCGAGAGGTTTGTTCATGCGCCTTCTGCTTGCCCTGCTGCTGCCGTGGTTCCAGTTCTTCACGATCGGCCGCCCGATCGCCGGAATCATCTGCCTGATCCTGCAAATCACGATCATCGGCTGGCTGCCGGCCGCGATCTGGTCGGTGTATGCGCTGAGCCAGTACAAGACCGATCGGAAGATCGAGGCGGCGCTGCGGGGGCAAAAGTAAACTCCAGGGGCGGTTCCCCGCACGTTGAGCTTTGTTAGCCCAACGGCGACAGTTCTTATTTCGGCGGAAATATATATACTTTATCTGCAACGATCCGGATAATTTATGTAGATTTCTGCTGAAATGAGCGACTCCTGTACGATTCAACTCCACGCCGACGGTGCCTGGCACGACATCGGTGTTGTCACCTTGTTCGGCACGCCCGACGAAGGCTGGCGTGCGCGTGCCTATACGGGTTACGACGTCGAGTGGGCCGTTCGGCATCAGCTCGCCCGCGATGCCCACGCCATGACCTGCCGATTTCCGGTGGGTCTTGAGCCGCTGGAAACGCCGCATTGGCCTGTTTTTCTGATCGATCTGTTGCCACAAGGATTCGGCCGCGCGGAGTTGCTGCGCCGTCTCGATTTGCCGGAAACCGCCGAGGAACGCGCCGACTGGCCATTGCTGCTAGCAGGGGCCGCAAATTCGATCGGAAATCTGCGAGTCAAGGAGGCCGTGCATTGGTTGACTGAACGTCAGGGGCCACAGCAGGGCTTTACCGACGAGGAGGTTGTCGCGCGAGGCGACGCGTTCAGCGAATATCTCGCCACACATGGCTTCTTCGTTGCGGGCTCCTCGGGTGTACAGGGCGAGTGGCCGAAGCTACTGCTGACCCGTGCTGACGACGGTTTGCTCTATCTGGACCATACGCTGCCAGACGAGCGTGCGCGTGAGCACTACATCGTCAAGTTCGGGCGCGGCGCGAACGCGCGCCTTGCACAGATCCTGCGCCACGAGGCGCCCTACATGGCATTGGCGCAGCGTCTCGGCTTGCGTGTTCATGCACCACTGGCGCTGCATGAACGCTCGCTGTTCATTCGGCGTTTTGATCGAGCGCATGTCGACGGTCGTGTAGTCCGGTTTGCCCAGGAAAGCATTGCGTCGTTGACGGACAAGGCCGGCTTTGGTGTCGCGCCGAGCCACGACGAGGTGTGCTGGCGTCTCGTGCGTCAATGCACGGACGCGCAGGTCGAGGTGGCGGAATACCTGTGCCGCGATGTCGCGAATCTCGCGTTGGGCAACAAGGACAATCATGCGAGAAACACCGCCTTGCAACGTGACTTTGATGGGCGCGTCGCCCTTACGCCGCTTTACGACTTCGCGCCGATGTATCTGCACCCCGATGGCATTGCGCGGCGCATCCGCTGGGAAGGCAATGACGGCGGGCAGCCGGATTGGGCGCGGGTACTGGATACCATCGTTCGAACCAGCGAGCCGCTAGCGGGGGAGGCGCATGTCGCGTTGGATCGCGATGCGTTGCGGGCACGGCTAAGTGCGATGTCGCCGGGTTTGCGGGAGATCGCCGATCATGGTGTCGATCTCGGGCTGGAGCACGATGTCCATGCCTTTCTGAAGCCGGGGCTCGAGCGGCTGGCTCGCGAGCTGGATGCGTTGCGCTAGGCAGGGGGACACGATGGACAAACGCTATAACGCGCTGCCACTCCCCGAGCAGCTTTCGCTCCGACGGCAAGCGATCGAAGACGTGCTCGCGCATCCCGAATGGTCGCTGCGCGAATCGGTGCGTCATCTGAAGAAGACGATGCGACTGACGAGCGCGGAAATGGCCAAGCTCGCAGGTGTGTCGACGAAGACGATTCAGGATATCGAACAAGGTCGCAGCGACGGGACGGTGCAGACGATGAACCGCATCTTCGGCATGCTGGGATTGAAGCTCGGCGTGGTGCGACAGAGCACGTAGCCGGACGTGACGCCGCATTCGTTCGGTCGTCGTCAGCGCAGCTGCATTGGGCTGCTTCATCGGTTTCTGCTTCCCTGCCCGTCGCCGGCTATCCCGGCGGCGCCCCCTCCAGCGCCTCCGCCCGCGCGAACAGCCAGTCGACGAACGTGCGCAGCGCCGGATCGTCGTCGTCGCGATACAGGCAATGAAACGGCGGCGCTTCCAGGTGGATTTCCGGAAACAGCGCGACGAGCCGCCCTTGCTCGAGATCGTCGCGCACGACCGCGCGCGGCGCGAGGCACACGCCGAGCCCGCTCGCGGCGGCCTTGGTCATCAGGAAGAACTCGCGATAGAACGGCCCGCGCAGCGTCTCGGTGACGACCGAGCCTGCCTGGTGGAACCAGTATTGCCACGCCTGCGGCAAACCCGCGTAATGCAGCAGCGGCGCGTTGCGCAGGTCGGCCGGCGTACGCGCCTGGTCGAGCACCGGGTGGCCGGGCGCGCACACCGGCACCGCGACGGTCGCGAGCAGCGGCCGCGACACGAACCCCTTGCGGCGCAGCTCCGGCGTATAGCGGCGGACCACGATGTCGCAGGTTTCGTCGAACTGGTCGCGCTCGTTGTCGGGCGTCGTGACGAGTTGCACGTCGATGTCCGGATGGTCGGCCTGGAACGCAGCCAGTTGCGTCAGCAACCATCCGTGCGCGAACGATACGGACGTGTTGATCCGCACCGGATGGCCGCTGCCGGGTTCGAACATTTGCCCCGTCGCCTGCGCGAGCCGGCCGAGGCAGCTCGCGACGTCGACGAGATAGTGCCGCGCGCGCGGCGTGAGCCGCAACGAGCGCCCGTCGCGCTCGAACAGCTTCTGCCCGAAGAACGATTCGAGCACGCGGATCTGCTGCGCGACTGCGCTCTGGGTTACGTTCAGCTCGTCGGCGGCGAGGGTGAGGCTCTGCAGGCGGCCGGCAGCTTCGAAGCTGCGCAGCGCGTTCAGGGGCGGCAATCGGCGCATCGTGAGGTCGCGAAGAAAAGCTACACAGTGGGTCAAAAAATGTCGTTTGTGGCGGCCGGAGCGCCTCCCTATCATGGCGCCGACAGGAGAAAACGCCCCGATGACGATCATAGCGCCCCCCGATAGCCGATCAACCGGAATTCGCCGCCGTCTTCGCGACCGGCGAACGGCGCGGCGCGCGATGCGCAGCGTCGCAGCGGTTCCGCCGGTGCGCGGCCGCGGTGCGGTGGCGCTCGCTTGTGCCGGGCTGCTGGCGGTGCTGACCGGGTGTGCGGCGAAGCCGCAAAACGAACGCCAGATAGGCGACGGCGGCTCGCTGGTGCGCTACAGCTCGAGCCAGACCGAAGTCGACCTGACGGATACCGAGCAGCAGACGCTGCGCATGATGACCGATCGCCGCTACGCGGGCGCGTCGCAGGCGCGTGCACTCGACGCGGCCGCGTCCGTGCTGCGCACGCAGGGCTATGCGCCGGTGACGGTCGACCGGGACGTGGGGCTGATCGAAGGCGGTCGCAGCGACACGCTGATTCCGAAGTGGCGGCAACTGCTGCGCGGCGCGCTGAAGGCGAAGATCGGCGGCTTGCCCGCGAAACCGGATCACGAGCGCGTGGCTGCCATCGTCACGGTCCGCGTAACGGCGGCGCGTGACACGATCGTGCGTGCGCGGTTCGACCGCACGGTGTGGGACAGCAATGGCGACTCGCGCATGAAGACTGTCGTCGAGCCTGACTACTACCAGACCTTCTTCAGCGCGATGGACAAGGCGATGTGCACGACGTCGTGCGAGCGGTGACCGGCGCGCACGCGCCGATGCGGGAGACTTGAAGAAGCGGGAGCGAAGGGCGCATTGCAGCCCGTCGGGGCATGGCAGCCGGGCGCGGCGCCCGGTGCATCCGGCGCGGCAGAAGCCGCAGCCGTCAACGAGAAAACGGCCGCCCGGACCGTCGTTCGACCCGGGCGACCGCTTCGCCTACTTCACCGCAAACAGCGTCAGGTTCATGAAGATCTTGAACGCGTAGCCGAGCGTGACGGCGCCGATCACGCCGCCCGCCCACAGGACGATGAACCACATCCAGCCGCGCATGCGCGGCTTCGGCGCAGCGGGCTGGCGTTCGGCGGAATCAGTGGTGGTAGTAATGCTGGTCTTCATGGCGCACCTTGCCTCGGAATACCCAGTAACCCATCGTCGTGTAGGCGATGATGATCGGGAGGATAACCGCTGCGCCGACCAGCGTGAAGGTCTGGCTGGAACGCGGCGCCGCAGCTTCCCAGATCGTCATCGTCTGAGGAATCGCATACGGGAACAGCGTGACGAGCAGGCCGACGTAGCCGAGCAGCACGAGCGCCAGCGCGAGCACGAACGGGGTCATGTCATGCCGGCCGCGCACTGCGCGGCGCATCCACACCGCGCACCCGGCGACCAGGAACGGCACCGGCAACAGGCGCCAGAACAGCCCCGAATCGAACCAGCGCTGCGCGATGGCCGGATCCTGCAGCGGCGTCCACAGGCTGACGACCGCGATGAAGCCGAGCAGCACGACCGTCAGCGGCCACACGACGCGATGCAGGCGGCGCTGCAGGTCGCCTTCCGTCTTCGCGACGAGCCAGCAGCAGCCGAGCAGCGCATAGGTCACGATCAGGCCGAGGCCCGTCAGCAGGCTGAACGGCGTGAGCCAGTCGAACGCGTCGCCCGCGAACACGCCGTCCTTCACGTTGATGCCCTGCAGGAACGCGCCGAGCGCAATCCCCTGGAACAGCGTCGCGCCGGCCGAGCCGCCGATGAACGCGAGGTCCCACAGCTGCTTCGTGCGCCGCGCCTTCGCGCGGATCTCGAACGACACGCCGCGGAAGATCAGGCACACCAGCATGAAGATCAGCGGCAGGTACAGCGCCGACAGCACGGTCGAATAGACGACCGGGAACACCGCGAACAGCCCGGCGCCGCCGAGCACGAGCCACGTCTCGTTGCCGTCCCACACGGGCGCGACGGTGTTCATCATCAGGTCGCGTTCCTTCTCGTCCGGGAAGAACGGGAAGACGATGCCGATGCCGAGGTCGAAGCCGTCGAGCACGACGTACATGAAGAGCCCCAATGCGATGATCGCGGCCCAGATTACGGTGACGTCCATAGGTTTTCTCGTATGCGGAAAGGGTGGGGCTCAGACGGTCTCGAGCGGCTCGTCGACGGCCGACATCGGGCGGCGCGCGGTGTGGTCGGGGCGCGTGTCGGGGGTGTCGTCGTGCTTCACGTCGGGCAGCGCGGGGCCGGCCTTCATCAGCTTCAGCATGTAGTACACGCCGGTGCCGAACACGAGGAAGTACACGATCACGAACGTCATCATCGACAGGCTGACCTGCTGTACCGACAGCGGCGACACGGCCTTCGCGGTGCGCATCACGCCATATACGACCCACGGCTGGCGGCCTGCTTCGGTCGTCACCCAGCCCGCGAGCAGCGACACGAAGCCGGTCGGGCCCATCACGAGCGCGAAGCGCTGGAACCACTTCGATTCATACAGACGGCCGCGGCGGCGCAGGAGCCATGCGAGCGCGGCGAGGCCGATCATCGCGAAGCCAAGGCCGACCATGATCCGGAAGCTCCAGAACACGATGGTCGAGTTCGGGCGGTCTTCCGGCGGGAACTCCTTCAGCCCGCGGATCTCGCCGTCCCAGCTGTGCGTGAGGATCAGGCTGCCGAGGTGCGGCACCTTCACCGCGTAGCGGGTCGTTTCCGCCTTCATGTCGGGGATGCCGAACAGGTTGAGCGGCGTGCCGCCTTTCTCGGTTTCCCACAGCCCTTCGATCGCGGCGATCTTCGCCGGCTGGTGCTTCAGCGTGTTGATGCCATGCTGGTCGCCGATCACGGCCTGCAGTGGCGCGAGCACGAGCAGCAGCCACAGCGCCATCGAGAACATCTTCTTCACGCCCTTGTCGCGGCGGCCCTTCAGCAGATGCCATGCGCCGGTCGCGGCCACCACCAGCGCGGCGACGATGAACGCGGCGATCGCCATGTGGAACAGGCGGTACGGGAACGACGGGTTGAAGATGATCGCGAACCAGTCGGTCGGCACGACGCGGCCGTCGACGATCTCGAAGCCCTGCGGCGTCTGCATCCAGCTGTTCGACGCGAGAATCCAGAACGTCGAGATCAGCGTGCCGATCGCGACCATCAGCGTCGCGCCGAAGTGTGCGCGCGGGCTCACGCGGTTCCAGCCGAACAGCATGATGCCGAGGAAGCCAGCCTCGAGGAAGAACGCAGTCATGACCTCGTACATCAGCAGCGGCCCGGTGACGGCGCCGGCGAAGCTCGAGAAGCCCGACCAGTTCGTGCCGAACTGGTAGCTCATCACGACGCCGGAGACGACGCCCATCCCGAACGCGACCGCGAAGATCTTCGACCAGAACAGACAGAGGGTTTTGTAGTACTGCTTGCCGGTTTTCAGCCAGCGATATTCGAGCACGGCGATGAAGCTGGCGAGGCCGATGCTCAGCGCCGGGAAGACGATGTGAAAGGAGACGGTGAACGCGAATTGCAGGCGGGCCAGATCGAGGGCCGAAAGAGCGGTGTCCATACCAGTTGACCGAGGCTGACGATACCCGCCGGCGGGTGCCGGCGGACCCCGGCGGACGGGCGTCGGGGTTGGCTGGAGTATGTGCCGCGATGTTGCACCGCGAAATGTGCCAACTCGTCGCAGATGTCCAGCCCGTCGCGCGCATTTCCGGGGTAAATCGTTGATTCGTATCAAGAAGGCTGCTTGCGGCGCGTGCAGCCGTGGCGTGGCGGTCTGACGCACGTGCGTCAATATGGCGCGTCGCGTCATTGGAACGGTTCGACGCGCCCGCAAACGCAAACGCCGCGTGACACCGCGCGGCGCGGCACGCGTGTGCGGCCGAACCGTTGCGTTGCGTTATCGCGTAACGCGTCCGGCCGTGCCGGCGGGCCGCGGCGGATGGGGTCTGTCACATGGGTAACGTCGCGCAACATTGGCGCGGGCGCCCGTAATGGATGACGGATCGCGCGCGGCGTAGCGTTCGGTATGTCGGGTTCGCATCGACGAACCGCCAGCCGGAGAACGTGACGTGAATGGATTGAAGCTCGCGCTGGGCGCGGCGGCCGCCGTGGCGATCGCCACGGGCGGCGTGGCGCATGCTGCCCGGGTCGGGGTCTATGTCGGCCCCGGCTACCCGTATTACTACCCCGTCGTCCCCGCGCCTTACTACTACCCGCCACCCGTCGTCGCGGTGCCCGTCGATCCGGGGCCGCCGCCTCAGTACGTCGAGAAGGGGCAGCCGCAGGACGAAGGCGACGCGAACCTCTGGTACTACTGCGACGCGTCGAAGCACTACTACCCGTATGTGAAGACCTGCAAGTCGGGCTGGCGATCGGTGCCGGCTCGGCCGCAGTGACGGAGGCGCGACGATGAAATCCGTATCTCGACTTCTGCGCATGCCGGCCGCGCTGGCGCTGGCCGGCCTGCTCGGCGCGTGCGCGTACATGCCGACCGGGCCGAGTGTGATGGCGCTGCCCGGCACCGGCAAGTCGTTCGACCAGTTCCGCACCGACGATGCGAACTGCCGTCAATACGCGTTCGAGCAATCGGGCGGCGTGAGCGCGGGTCAGGCGTCGACCGCGAGCGCGGTCGGCAGCGCGGCCGTCGGCACCGCGCTGGGTGCAGCGGCCGGCGCGGCGTTCAACGGCGGCACGGGGGCGGCCGTCGGCGCGGGCGCCGGGCTGCTCGCGGGCAGCGTGGTCGGTGCCGGCGCGGCGCAAGGCTCGGCCTACGACATCCAGCGCCGCTACGACTACGGCTACCTGCAATGCATGTATGCGACCGGCAACCGCGTGCCGGTACCGGGCGGGATGAGCGGCGGCGGGGGAGGTGGGTATGGCGGTGGCGGATATGGCGGCGCACCGCGCGCGGCGCCACCCATGCCGCCGGCGGGCGTTCAGCCGCCGCCGCCGCGCTACTGACGGCCGCCTCGTCGCCGCCGTGCGGCGTGACGTGCAAGTGCGCCGCACCCTGTGTGCGCATCGACCGTCGGTACACACACGCTGTGTGAATTGCGTACACTCTGAGTCTCGTTTCGGCAGGGCCGGGCGCATCGGATCCGGTCCGCGTTTACCCAGGACTCAGCGATGATCGATTTACGCAGCGATACCGTGACACGTCCGAGCCAGGCAATGCTGGCCGCGATGACTGCCGCCGAAACCGGCGACGACGTATGGGGTGACGACCCGACCGTCCTGCGCCTGCGGGCGGTGACGGCCGAGCGGGCCGGCAAGGAAGCCGGCCTGTTCTTCCCGAGCGGCACGCAGAGCAACCTGGCCGCGCTGATGGCCCATTGCGAACGCGGCGACGAATACATCGTCGGCCAGCTCGCGCACACCTACAAGTACGAAGGCGGCGGCGCGGCCGTGCTGGGCAGCATCCAGCCGCAGCCGATCGAGAACGCGCCGGACGGCACGCTGCCGCTCGCGAAGATCGCCGCGGCGATCAAGCCGCTCGACAATCACTTTGCCCGCACACGCCTGCTCGCGCTCGAAAACACGATCGGCGGCCAGGTCTTGCCGGAAGGCTATGTGCAGGAAGCCACCACGTTCGCGCGCAGCCGCGGGTTGTCGCTGCACCTCGACGGCGCACGCGTGTGCAACGCGGCCGTCGCGTCGGGCCGTTCGATCGCCGAGCTGTCGGCGCCGTTCGACAGCGTGTCGATCTGCTTCTCGAAAGGGCTCGGCGCGCCGGTCGGCTCGGTGCTGGTCGGCAACCGGGCGCTGATCGAGCGCGCGCAGCGCTGGCGCAAGGTGCTCGGCGGCGGGATGCGGCAGTCGGGCATTCTCGCCGCAGCCTGCCTGTATGCGCTCGACCACAACGTCGAGCGGCTCGCTGACGATCACGCGAATGCCGTGCATCTTGCCGAAGGCCTCGCACGCATCGACACCGTGAAGGTGTTGTCGCATGCGACGAACATGGTGTTCGCACAATTCCCCGAAGCCGATTGCGCGCCGCTCGAGGCGTGGCTCAAGGAACGCGGGATCCTCACGCAGATGCTGTACGCGTCGCGCTTCGTCACGCACTGCGACGTGTCGCGCGCGGATATCGATACGTTTATCGACGCGGTCGGTGCGTATTTCGCGCAGCGCCGCGCGTAGGGGGAATGCGCCGGCCGGCGGGGACGCCGGCCCGATATGGCGCGAAGCAGGGGGCGGAGAGGCGACGGGGGCGCCGTGGCAACCCGTCTGTCGATATCGGGCGTGCCGGCGGATCAGGCTTGCCGGGGTGCGTTGGCGGGCGGTGTGCCGTCGCGGAACAGCGCCTGCAACTGCGTGCGCAGTTCGGCGCTGTCGGTGTGCTGGTGCACCAGGACCGCATGTTGTACGGCGGCCTCCAGCAGTTCGTTGTCGGAGTCGGCAGAAATCGCGACCGAGCAATTCATCGCGCTGGGAAACTCGCGGCAATCGATATAGCGGCGAGACATGATGTTCTCCTTGCGGAAAAGGGAACGGCCGGATGTGCGTGATCGGCCGCGCGGCGCGTTCGCGAGACCGATGGAAAAAGTATAGGCGGCGCGGCGGGGATTCTCGTCGCCAGATGTCGCGCCGCACACCGCACACCGCACACCGCACACCGCACACCGCACACCGCACACCGCACACCGCACACCGCACACCGCACACCGCGGCGGTGCCGCTCAAACGCGCGTCAAGGCAGCGGCGCGAGCAGCCGGCGTGCCGCTTCGACCACCCGCTCGGACAGTGACGCCATCGTCGGCGACTGCACGGTCCACGCGTGCCAGTACAGCGTGATGTCGGTCGGATGCGCGGGCGCGAGATCGACGAGCCCCTGTGTGTCGAGCGGCGCACTGCCGATCAGCGGCTCCGGCACCATCGCATAGCCGAGCCCGTGCCGCACCGCCGCGAAGTGCGAATGGGTACCCGGCACGTAGTGGCACGGGTACGCGCCCTCGAGCAACCCGAACTTCTCCTTCAGGAACGACGACTGCAGCGTATCGCGCCGCGAATACGCGACGACGGGCGCCTTGCGCGCGCTCGTGCGGTTCAGCCCGCGCGGAAACCAGCGCACCGCGAACGCGGCGGCCGCGAGCAGCCGGTAGCGCATCGTGCCGAGCGGCGTCGCGAGGCAGCCGCGCATCGGCTTCGGCTCGGTCGTCACGCAGCCGACCGCCATCCCGCTTTCGAGCAGCGCGAACGTATGGTCCTGATCCTCGACGATCAGCTCGAACAGGATGCGCTCGCCCGCGAGCACCGACGTCAGCGCCGGCAGAAACCACGTACCGAGGCTGTCGGAATTGAGCGCGATCGTGACCGAGATCGGCGATTCGCGCTCGGTCGCGAGCGTGCTTTGCAGGTCGGCCTGCAGCAGTGCGACGCGGCGCAGGTGCTGCAGCACGCGTTGCCCGGCCACCGTCGGGCGGCACGGCCGCGTGCGCAACACGAGCGGCGTGCCGAGGCTCGCCTCCAGTGCGCGGACCCGCTGCGTGACGGCGGACGCGGTCACGTGCAGGCGCACGGCCGCCTGCTCGAAGCTGCCGGTGTCGGCGACGGCCAGCAGCGCGGCGGCCTGCTTCGGATCGATCGTCATCGACATGTCGGTGGAATTCCTGTGAACGTAAGACGAGAACAGCCGGTAGTGTAAGTCAGCGCGTACCAGCGGCCGGGTGTGGCGCAACGCCCTGCGGCACGGCATTCGTCGTCGGAATCGACCACGGCATGACGGTATGCCGCACGCCGCATGCCGGTGGCGCGCGCATTTTGAACTAGGCTATATGAACGCGCGGAACCCGGCATGTGCCATGCCGGCACTTCGCGCGCGGACGATCGCGCGTCGCGCGCAAGCCGCGGCGCGGGCGTCGTGACGATTCCCACTTGATGGAGATGAACATGTCGATTCGACTAGGCGAGGACGCGCCCGATTTCGCCGCGGAGACCACCGAAGGAACGATCCGCTTTCATGAATGGATCGGCGACCACTGGGCGATCCTGTTTTCCCACCCGAAGGATTTCACGCCGGTGTGCACGACCGAACTCGGCTACATGGCCGGGCTCAAGCCGGAATTCGACAAGCGCAACACGAAGATCATCGGGCTGTCGATCGATCCGGTCAGCGATCACCAGAAGTGGGTCGCGGATATCGCTGAAACGCAGGGTCATGCGGTCAACTATCCGCTGATCGGCGACGACGAACTGAAGGTCGCGAAGCTGTACGACATGATTCATCCGAACGCGAGCGGCGGCCCGCGCACGGCGGTCGACAACGCGACCGTGCGCTCGGTGTTCATCATCGGGCCGGACAAGAAGGTCAAGGCGATGCTCGTCTATCCGATGAGCGCGGGACGCAATTTCGACGAGGTGCTGCGCCTGCTCGACGCGCTGCAGCTCAACGCGAAGCATACGGTGGCGACGCCGGTGAACTGGAAGCCCGGCGACGATGTCATCATTCCGACGTCGGTGTCGGACGATGCGGCGAAGCAGAAGTATCCGGAAGGCTTCCGGACGCTGAAGCCGTACCTGCGCTACGTGGCGCAGCCGAGTTGACGCGCCGGGCCGGCCGGATACCGGCCGTGCAGGACCACGACGGGGCGGCCCGCGCGACAGCGACAGCGGCGGCGCGGGCCGGACAAGACGCATCAACACGCATCAAACAGGCATCCACCAGCGACGGAGCGACTTCGCGATGATCTTCCGGCAACTGTTCGACCCGCAATCGTCGACGTACACGTACCTGCTCGCCGACCGCGCGTCGCGCGAAGCGCTGCTGATCGATCCCGTGTTCGAGCAGGTGCGCCGCGACGCGGCGCTGCTCGACGAGCTCGGGCTGCAGCTCGTTGCGACCGTCGATACGCACGTGCACGCCGACCACGTGACGGGCGCGTGGCTGCTGAAGCAGCGCACGGGCAGCACGATCGCGATCTCGGCCACGAGCGGCGCGCAAGGCGCCGATCGCTATCTGAACGACGGCGACCGCTGCGCGTTCGGCGCGCGCTACCTGACCGTGCGCGCAACACCTGGCCACACGAACGGCTGCATCAGCCTCGTACTCGACGACGAATCGATGGCGTTCACCGGCGATTGCCTGCTGATTCGCGGCACCGGTCGCACCGATTTCCAGCAAGGCGACCCGCGTGCGCTGTATCGCGCGGTGCACGGCCGGCTCTTCACGCTGCCGGCCGCGTGCCTGCTGTATCCGGCGCACGACTATCGCGGGCTCACGGTGACGAGCGTCGGCGAGGAGCGGCGTTTCAATCCGCGCCTCGGCGGCGATTTGAGCGAAGACGATTTCGCGGGCTACATGCGCAACCTCGGGCTCGCGCACCCGCGCCAGATCGACGTCGCGGTGCCGGCGAACCTGCAGTGCGGCGTTGCCGCGAATGCGCCCGATGTGCAGGCGGCGCCCGACTGGGCGCCGCTCGTCTATACGTTCGCCGGGTTCTGGGAAATCGATCCGCAATGGCTCGAGGATCATCTGCCGGCGGTGCAGGTCGTCGACGTGCGCGAGCCGGACGAATTCACGGGCCCGCTCGGCCACCTGCCCGGCGCGACGCCGATTCCGCTCGGCGAACTGGCTGCGCGCGCCGGCGAGATCGCGCGCGACCGGCCGGTCGTGACCGTGTGCCGGGCCGGCGGGCGATCCGCGCAGGCGACCGTCATTCTGCTGAAGGCCGGCTTCGACACGGTGGCGAATCTCGGCGGCGGGATGCTGCGCTGGCGTGCCGAAGGGCGTGTCGTGATGGACGGCCGGTCGTAACGGCCCGAGTGAGTCGCGCCAAAAAAAATCCGGATCGCTGTCGAAACGGCCGGGTGCCGTTCGTCGTCAAGGTATCCGATCACGTGGTGCCGCATCACGCGGTGCCGAAACCCTGAGAGACCGTACGATGATGCCGACGCTTTACGCCCATCCCTTTTCGTCCTACTGCCAGAAGGTGCTGACCGCGCTGTACGAGAACGGCACGCCGTTCGCGTATCGCGTGCTCGCGCACGACGATCCGAAGCCGATGCAGGAACTGACCGCGCTGTGGCCGCTGAAGCGCTTTCCGGTGCTCGTCGATGCCGGCCGCACGGTGGTCGAGGCGTCGATCATCATCGAGTATCTCGGCCTGAACCATCCGGGCCCCGTGCGGCTGCTGCCCGACGATCCGCACGCGGCGCTCGAGGTGCGGATGATGGATCGCTTCTTCGACAACTACGTGTCGACGCCGCAGCAGAAAGTCGTGTTCGACGCGCTGCGGCCGGAAGCCGAGCGCGACGCGCGCGGTGTCGCCGATGCGCGTGCGATGCTCGACACGTCTTATGCGTGGCTGGACCAGAAGATGGCCGATCGCGAATGGGCGGCCGGCGACCGCTTCAGCCTCGCCGACTGCGGCGCGGCGCCGTTCCTGTTCTACGCGGACTGGACACACCGGATCGATCCATCGTTCGCGAACGTGATCGCGTACCGCAAGCGTCTGCTGGCGCGGCCGTCGTTCGCGCGCGCGGTCGACGAGGCGCGGCCGTATCGCTCGTTCTTTCCGCTGGGTGCGCCCGATCGCGACTGATCGGCACGGCCGTCGCGCGGCGCGCGGTTGCCGCGCATGGCCGGCAGCGCGTGCCGGGGCGGCGGCGGAACGAAAGCAGCGGCAGCATCGCGGCGTCTCCCCGTCACATCGTGTGGGTGGCCGACTGCGCGAGCGTCAGCAGTTCGTCGAACTGCGTGATCAGCTCAAAGCACAGCAGGAACGCGAGCGTATAGGCGGGTGCGGGGAAGCGCCGGATCATCGCCAGCACCTGCGGCGCGAAGCGCGAGCGGATCGTGTCGCGCGTCAGCAGCCACGCGAGCGCGATGCCGATCGCGGCGCCCGCGATCAGGTCGGTCGGGTAATGAAAGCCGAGATAGGCGCGCGGCACGCAGATGAACACCACCGCATACAGCAGCGCGAACACGCCGACGCGGCGCGCGATGATGAAGATGCCGGTGGCGATCGCCATCCACAGCATCGCGTGATCGCTCGGAAACGAACTCCATGCCTGCAGCGTGGCCGCTCGCAATCCTGCCGACGGGAAATGCAGGTGCAGGTCGGGGTTGTAGATCGGCCGCACGCGGAACGGCAGCACGTGTGCGAGCAACCGGCCGAACGCGAGCGCGATGAGGCCGCTCGCGATCGTCGCGACGACCAGCTCGCGCTGCCGCTCGCGGTTCGGGCCCGGCTGGAACCACAGCCAGCACAGCACGGGAATGAGCACGAAGCCCTTGAACGTGTACAGGCCCGCGATCACGCGGATCGCGTGATTCATCAATGGGCCGAACGTGATGTGGGTGAGGAAGATCTGGATTGTGGTGTCGAAATCGTTCATGTTCTGTGCGACCCGGGCGGACGCTCAGCGCATGACATGCGGCCGGCAGGATCGAAAAGCGCGCTCGTACCGGAGCGCAACGGGGGGCAAGTATGTCACCCGTTATTTCGAAGAAAATGCGAAAAAATACCGGGAATCCCCTGATAAAACGGGGCCGAGCGGTGGGGCCGGATGGGTGAGCGCCGTGTGGCGGGGCGCATCCGATTCGTCCGACGTTTTGCATCGACGCGCAAGGCTGCCGGAAAAATAATTGGTTGAACTGGACATTCGTTCGAGCCGGTGCGGACCTTGCACGGGATGGATGCTTTTCGTGCCGGATGCGCACGAATCTGCCAGGTTGCGCAGCGTCATGCGTGCGCCGGTCGAAAATAAAAGAAAAGGCGGGCTAGCCCTGTGGGCCTGCCCGCCAGGTGCGTGCGATGCGGAAATTCAGTTGCGCCAGATCCGCACGGCGAGCGCGGCCAGCGACGTGACGACAGCCAGCGCGGTCACCGCATTCCAGCCCAGTTGCGCGAGCAACAAACTGCCGATCGCGGCGCCGGCCGCCATCCCGATGAACATGCCGACGAACAGCACCGCGTTGAGGCGGCTGCGCGACGCGGGGTCGATCCGGTAGACGATTGCCTGGTGTGCGATCAGCGTGGCCTGCACGCCGAGATCGAAGCCGATCGTCGCGACCGCGAGCAGCACGAGCTGCGCATGCGGCGACATCAGCGGCGCGGCGGCCATCGACGCGAACGACACCGTCGCGATGCCGATGCCGAAGCGCGTGACGTGCTCGGGGCCGTGATGGTCGGCCAGGCGCCCGGCGATCGGCGCGGCCAGTGCGCCGGCGGCGCCCGCGAGGCCGAACGCGCCCGCTGCTGCGCTGCCGAGGTGGAACGGTGCACCGTGCAGCATCACCGCAAGCGTGGACCAGAACGCGCTGAACCCGATGGCGAGCAGCCCCTGCGCGAGCGCGGCGCGGCGCAGCGCCGGATGCTGGCGCCACAGCGCGCCGAGCGACCCGATCAGTGCGCGATACGGCAGGCGCGAGGTCGGCTCGAAGTGCGGCAGCCCGCGCGCGGCCACGACGCCAATCGCGGCGACGCTGGCGGCCGCGAGTGCGAACATTGCGCGCCAGCCGGCCGTCTCGGCAACGAACCCGGCCACGACCCGCGACAGCAGGATGCCGAGCAGCAGCCCCGTCATCACCGTGCCGACGATGCGGCCGCGATGCGCGTCGTGCGCGAGCGTCGCAGCGGCCGGCACGACGTCCTGCGCCATCGTCGCGGCGAGGCCGATCGCGAAGCTCGCCGCGAGCAGCAGCCCGAGCGACGGTGCGATGGCGGCGAGCAGCAGCGCGACGACCAGCGTCGCGGCCTTGGTCACGATCACGCGGCGGCGGTCGAAGCGGTCGCCGAGCGGCGCGAGCAGCAGGATGCCGAGCGCATAACCCAACTGCGTGAGCGTCGGGACGAAGCCGATCGCGCGCGCCGACGCGCCGAGATCGGGCCCGAGCGCGCCGAGCATCGGCTGCGCGTAGTAGAGCGGCGCGACGCCGAGGCCCGCGGCGGCGGCGAGCAGCAGCACGAGCCGGCGATCGGGCATCGAATGGGCGGCCGGGTGGGCCGGGGCGTGTTCCGCGCGGGGCGCGGCATCGAGACGGGACGGGGTGGACATGGCGTGCATCCTGGGTGCGATGAAGGGATGGACGCGAGTGTGGCGGCACGCGGCCGGCCACGGTAGTGCCGCCCTGCGCAGATTTGTTATACGCTTCACGCATGACCGAAAAATCCCCCTTCTCCCGTGCTGCTGGCGGGTCTTCGCGCGTTCGGGCGGTGCCGGTGGACGGCGCCGGCTATCGTTTCGAGCTGATGGAAACCTTCGTGCGCATAGTTGAGGCCGGCAGTCTGTCGGCCGCTGCCGCGCAACTGAATACGACGCAGCCGACGATCAGCCGGCGGCTGCAGGCGCTCGAGCGCTCGCTCGGCATGCGGCTGCTGCAGCGCACGACGCACACGATGCGGCTGACCGTCGACGGCGAGCGCTGCTTCAAGCGCGCGAAGGAGTTGCTGGCGAACTGGGCGGCGTTCGAGGCCGATCTGCGCGGTGCACAGGAGGAGCCTGACGGGCTGTTGCGGGTCGCGGTGCCGCACGCGTTCGGCCAGGAGCGTTTCGTCGCGCCGATCGCGCGGTTCCTGCGCGACTATCCGCGCGTGTCGGTCGAATGGTTGCTGCAGGACGAAGTGCGGGATTTCGTCGGCAGCGGCATCGATTGCGCGATCCAGGTGGGCGAGCCGACCGATCCGGCCGTCGTCGCGATCCGGCTCTCGAAGGTGCCGCGCTTCGTGGTTGCCGCACCGTCCGTGCTGAATGGTGCGGACGTGCCGGCCGGCCCTGACGCGCTGGCCGCGTTGCCGTGGCTGTCGCTGCGCACGTACTACCGCACCGAGCTGGCGCTCACGCATTCGGTCACGGGCGAGACGCGGCGCATTGCGATCCGCCCGCGCTTCACGACCGCGAACCTGTACGCGCTGCGCAGCGCGGCGCTGCTGGGCGTGGGCGCGTGCGTCGGCTCGTCATGGATGCTGGCCGACCACCTCGCGCGTGGTGAACTCGTCCATCTCGCGCCCGCGTGGCAGGCCGCGCCGCTGCCCGTCTACCTGACCTACCCGCATGCGCAGTTCTATCCGTCGCGGCTCGTGCGGTTTGCTGCGATGATGCGGGAGGCCGTGCCGGGGCTCGTCGAAGGGCGCGACGCCTGACGCGGGATGCGGAATGCGCCGCGAGCGCCGCGCGGCTGCGACGCCGTCAGCCGCGCCGGATCCCTTCGGGCAGCGCGCTGATGCGGCGCACCTCGGGCGAATCGAGCCACGCGCGCGACGTCGCGCAGTCGGCGAACATGTCGGTCGCGTCCTCGCCCCAGAACAGGTCGCCGTCGAGTTCGAAGGTCGGCACGCCGAATACGCCGTGCGTGATCGCATCATCGGTGTTCGCGCGCAGCGCGTCCTTCACCGGCTGGGCGTCGACGGCCGTCACGCCTTCCGGAAAGCCGACGGCTTCGCACAGCGCGGCGAAGCCTTCTGGTGTCGATACGTCCTGGCCGTCGCGCCAGATATGCCGGAAGATCCGCCGGATCGCGTCGGGCGAGTTGCCCATCGCGATCGCGAGGCGCAGCGGCTTGATCGGATTGAACGGATGCGCGGGCGGCATCCGGAACGGAATGCCGAGCTTGTCCGCGCGATATTGCGCGTGGCGATAGGTGAAGACGCGTTTCGCCGCGATCTCGGCCGGTGCTTTCTGGCCCCAGTGCGCAAGCAGTGCGCCGAGCACGATGGGCCGCGGCTCGAACGCGGCGGCCGGTGGGAGCCGGTCGAACCGTTCCTGCTGCAGATAGGCGAACGGCGAAACGAAATCGAAATACCAGGTGGCGGTGCGTGCGGCGTTCATCGCGAGCGTCTCCTCGTGCGGGTCCGGATGGATAGGGTGCGGGCCAGTGTCGCACGCGGCGGCGCTTTGCGCTGCCGCATCGCACCCGCCGCCGGCACGAACGGCCGCTACGCGGCCTCCACCAGCGCCGCGAGTCTCGCCAGTGCCATTTGCCAGCCGGTCTCGTTGTCGGCGGCCGGCACGCCGGGCGGCACCCCGTCGTGCACGGCGTCGACGCGCGTGCCGCCCGCTTCGTCGGACAGCGTGATCGTGATCGTCATCGCGCCGCGCAGCATCGGATCGTCGGTCTCGAACACGTCGATCTCGACGATCTGCTCGTCCGGCACGAGCGTGACGAAGCGGCCGTGATAGGTATCGGTGTGCGCGGCGGTCTTGCCGGTGCCGGCCGACGGCGCGTCGTAGCTCAGCGACACGCGCAGCGCGCCGCCTTCACGCGCGTCGTACGCATGCACGCGGCACGTCATGCCGTCGGGCACCTTCCATTGCTCGACCGCGTGCGGATCGAGCAACGCGCGGTAGACGCGCCCGCGCGGGGCGTTCAGGTGCCGGCTGACCCGGGTCGAATGCGTGTGCGTGTGCAACATGTTGCCTCCCGCGGAGCGCGCGCGACGGTGCACGCCGGAGGCCGGCGTGTCGTCATGCTTCCTTCAGGAATCCTAGGCGCGCGGGAGGCGGCATGCAATGACCGCACACGCGGCCGCGCTCAGCGCAGCGTGGCCGCGAAGGCGTCGAGCTGGGTGATGCAGGTGTTCCAGCCCTCGAAGAAGCCGAGTGCTTCATGACGCTCGCGTGTCGCGGCGTCCGGATGCATCACGCGTGCTTCGTAGCGGCTGCCCGCATCGTCGTCGGCCATCGTGATGATCGCCGTGAAGCCCATCCACGGCGCCTGCGGGCGCCAGCCGCCCGCGAGCATCGACGTGAACGCGATACGCGATTCGGGCACGATCTCGAGGAAGCAGCCGGGATTGTCGCTCGTGCCGCCGTCGGGGCCGCGCATGAACGTGTGGAAGGCGCCGCCCGGCCGCAGGTCGAACGCGCGCACTTCGGTGGTCCACGGTTTCGGGCACCACCATTCCTTCAGCAGTTCGGGGTCGGTCCACGCGCGCCACAGCGCGTGGCGCGGCGCGCGCAGCGTGCGCGTGATGACGAGATCGAGGGTTTCAACGGGTTCGACGGGGCTTGCGGACATCTTGCTCCTCCTGGTAACGGCGTTCGACGAATTCAACGAGACGATCGGATCGGGCTTCCCACAGCGCGCGCTGCTCGACGAGCCATGCCTCGGCCTCGCTCAGCCGGCTACCGACCAGCGTGCAGGTGCGCGAGCGGCCGGCTTTCCGGGTCTGCACGAGGCCGCTGCGCTCGAGCACCGCGACGTGCTTCATGAACGACGGCAGCGCCATGTCGAACGGCGCGGCCAGCGCGGAGACGGTCCGTTCGCCGTGGCCGAGCGCACTGACGATCGCGCAGCGCGTCGGATCGGCGAGGGCGTGGAAGACGTCGCTGATGCCGGGTTGAAAGTTAGCCATGTGGCTAAGTATAGGGGAGCTGAACGGCGATGCAACGGAAATTTTCGTCGCGTAGGATGTTGGGGCGGTAACACGCGCCGACCGGGCGCGGCGTCGCCGCGCGCCTGCCGCCGTTGCGCGAGCCGCGACGGCCGGCCGGGGTTCCTTCCGATCCGGGCGCACGCCGAACCTGCGCGTGCGGCCTATCTGACTACCGGAGATGGCATGACCGAATCCGTTACCGTCCGCCGCGTCGACGCGGGCGAAGCGATGACCTGCGTCGATGCGCTGGCCGACGTGCTGATCGATTGCGTCGAGGGCGGTGCATCCGTCAGCTTCATGTTGCCGATCGCCAGGCCGACCGCCGTCGCGTTCTGGACCCGCGTCGCCGACGGCGTCGCGAACGGCGAGCGCATCCTGCTCATTGCCGAGGATGCGGCCGGCCGGATCCTCGGCACCGTGCAGGTCGTGACCGCGCAGCCCGAGAACCAGCCGCATCGCGCGGATATCTCGAAGATGCTCGTGTCGCGGCATGCGCGCCGGCAGGGCATCGCCGCGCGGCTGATGGCGGCGGCCGACGCGGCCGCGCGCGACGCCGGCAAGACCGTGCTCGTGCTCGACACGGTGACGGGCGGCGATGCCGAGCGGCTGTACGAGCGGGCCGGCTGGCAGCGCGTCGGTGTCGTGCCGAACTTTGCGTTGATGCCCGACGGCACGCTCTGCGCGACCACGTATTTCCACAAGCAGCTCGCGTAACCGGGCGCGCCGTGCATCCCGTTGCGCCGGCGCTCCTGTTCCTCACGCTCGCGGCCGGTTTCGCCGCGCTGCTCGCGCCTGCGTGGCTCGCGGCCGCGTGGCGGCGCCGCACGCAGGTGCCGTGGCGCGTGTTTTTCTACGGCATGCTGACCTTCTTCGTGTTCCAGCCGGTATTGCGCATGTCGTGGCAGATTCCGCTGTACCGCTGGCTCGCGCACGATCCGCGCTGGCACCTGCCGATGCTCGTGTTCGCGGCGCTGACGGCCGGGCTCTTCGAGGAGGGCGGGCGCTGGGTCGCGTTCCAGTATCTGCTGCCGAAGCGGCATGACGCGCCCGCGGCCGTGATGCTCGGGCTCGGGCACGGCGGGCTGGAGGCGATGTTGCTGGTCGGCGTCGGGTTTCTCGCGCTCGGCACGGGTTATCTGCTCGCGCACGCGGGCGTCGTGGTGCCCGAGGGCGTGCAGTCGCTGATCGGGTCGCAGTTCGCGGGCATGACGCTCGCATCGCCGTTGCTCGCGCTGCTCGAACGCGCGAGCGCGCTGGCCGCGCATGTCGGGCTGTCGCTGATCGTGCTGCAGACGTTCGTGCGCGGGACGAAACGCTGGCTCGCGTATGCGATTGCGCTCCATTTCATGTTCGACCTCGTTGCCGTGCTGCTGACGCGGTACTGGCATGTCGAGACGGTGCTGGTCGAGGCGATCCTGTTCGTGTCCGGCGTCGCGCTCCTGTTACTGGGCAGGCGCTGGAGCCGCCGGACGACGGATGCCGGCGACACGAGCACGAGGCACGTCGCCTGATGGGCAGGGCTCGGTTCAGCCGTTTGCAGCGGAGTTCGGCCGCCGGATGGCCGGCGCATCGCCCATTCGCCACCGGCTGACGAGACTCAACCCCATCCCGGCCGTGACGATCGCGATGCCCGCGAGCGCCGGCGCGTGCGGCCGTTCGCCGAGCAGCAGCATGGCTTCGAGCGTGGCGAGCAGCGGCATCAGCGCGGCGAAGGTCGCGCCGATCGCCGGGCCGAGTGCGACGACGGCCCGGCTGAAGCAGTAGAGCGCCAGCACCGACATCAGCACGCCCTGGTAGATCGCCTGCGTGGCGATCGCCGCGACCGGCGCCTGCAGCACGGCGCCGCCGCGCACGGCGAGATAGAGCGGGCAGTAGAGCACCGCGGAGCCGACCGACACGACGGCCGTCGCGTGCAGCGCACTGGCGCCGGCGCGTTTCGTCGTGACGTTATAGACGGCCCACAGCAGGCCGCCGAGCATGAACAGCGTGAGAGCCGGCAACCCGATCGCACCGCGCAGCGCATCGGACGCGGCCAGCGTGATGCCGGCCAGGATCGTGACGATGCCGGCGACCTGCGCGGTGCTCAGCCGCTCGTGCGCGATCTGCCTGCCGAGGATGGCCGTGAACGCGATCATGCTGCCCGGCGTCAGCGCGAAGTAGCCGACCGGCGCACGGCTCAACGCCGCCGCGACGGTCAGGATGTAGGGCGCGCCGGCGCCGGCGACCATCAGCGCGACCGACGCCGGGCGCAGCGTGCCGAGGCCGCGGCGCAGCAGGACGGGCAGCAGCAGTGTGCCGGAGACGACGAAGCGAATGAACGCGATGTCGTACGCATCGAGGGCCGAGTGCGTGACGCCGAGGCGCGTGACGACCGGGAAACCGCCCCAGATGAGCGCCGCGAGCAATCCGTAGCCGATGCCGGCGAGCCGTTCGTTTCCGTTCATGTCCTGTCCTGGTCGTGCGGCCGTTGCGAGCCGGTAGAGGGCAAGGATGCGGTGCGCCCGGTAATGCGTCCAATATATTATTCAGGCGCAATTAGGTCGTAAAAGGTCTTTATGTGGACAGAGGGATAGATCGCGATGGCGAGCGCCGGAACGTCTCGCCAGTCGTGGCGAGCCCAGGCCGTCCGTCGGGTTTCGGCCGTGAATGAAACAGGGCCGGTGACGTCGCCAGTCCGATATATTCACGCAGGAAAACATCAACGGATTGCCCCGGAACCGCCGCCTCGATGAAACGCTCCTATGCCGCTTTCGCCCTCACGGGCCTGCTCGTCGCGCTGCCGATTGCCGCGTATGCGCTCGTCAAGCCGCTGCGCGTCGTCGCGCCCGCGCTGGTTCCCGGCGTGTCGTGCCCGAGCGCCGATCTCTGCACGGACGATGCCGCGAAGCTCGACGACGCGCGGCAGCTCTATCGCGACGGCTATGCGCGCGCGGCGGCGGCCGTCGGCCCGTTCCAGGCGGCGCCGCGCGTCGTGTTCTGTTCGACGCGCGCGTGCGCCGATGCATTCGGCGTCGGCCAGCGCGCGGCGCTGACGCTCGGGAATTTCGGCGTGGTCGTCGCGCCGCGCGGCTGGCAGACCTACTTTCTCGCGCACGAGCTGATCCATCACCGGCAGGCGGAAGTGCTCGGCAACCTGGCCGTCGTGACCAAGCCGCGCTGGCTGATCGAAGGGATGGCGTATTCGCTCAGCGACGATCCGCGCCACCCGCTGGCGGAGCCGTTCGAATCGTGGCGCACGCGTTTTGCCGCCTGGAATGCGGGGCGCGGTGCGCAGCCGTTGTGGGATGCCGCACGGGGCGTCGAATAGCGCGGCAGGACGCGGCAATACCGCCGCGCACGTCGGCACGCCAACACGCCGCTCAGGCCGCGCGGGCCGACGCGCCGTGACGTTCTGGCGCGACTAAGCCGATGCGCCCGGATCGTCCCGTCCGGCGACGAGCGTGTCCCGCCCTGCTGCGAGGATTTCGTCTGCCAGCGCGGGATCGGTGCCCGCAATCGCGCGCGACAGCACGAGCGCGCCGACCATCTGGCTGAAGACCGCGATCGCGTCGCGGCGCGTCTGCGCCGGCGTCGCGCCTTCCGTGGCCACCATCCGTTCCAGCCGGTCGAGATAGGTGGCGAGGCCGTGCGCATAGCACGCCCGCGCCGCATCGGTCAGTCGCGGCGCATCGCCCGCGAAACCCGACAACGGGCATCCGGCTTCGACGTTGTCGCGATGCGCGGCCGACAGGTACAGCGCCACCTGCGCATCGAGACTGCTGGCGTTCGGCGAATCCGCGCGGTCCTGCATCGCCTTTTCCATTACCTCGGCGACCAGCGCGTCTTTCGACTTGAAGTGGTTGTAGAAGCCGCCCTGCGTGAAGCCGGCTTCCTTCATCAGCTCCGTGAGCCCCACTGCGTCGACGCCGCGCACGCGGAACAGCCGCTCGGCGGCCGCGACGATCGCGCTCCGGTTCTCGGCAGCCTGCTGTCTTGACACACCCATCGATCCACCCCTTTTTTTGCCGATTGCGTCGATTGGAAAACACAATGGTGATCACCATTGACATGCCCGAATTGCGCGAACACAATGCATCGCAAAGACAAGGGTGATCGACATTGACATTGAGTGTAGCCGACTTGGCGGAGGGTGCAAAGCCAAGGCCGGAACATCGGATGGCAATCGGTCGGCGTCTTTGGCGCGGCAGGGGCAGGAAGGGCAGCGGAACGTTCACCGTCCACCGCCCGGCGGCGCAACGGTTCGACAAGCAATGGCAGCCTGGTTTTCCACCGGATCTCACGCGCGCGGCGAGCCGGCGCGCATGCGATTCATCACGCGAAAGGAACGAACATGAAGATCGAAGGGGCAGTCGTTTTCGTCACGGGTGCAAACCGCGGGCTCGGGCTCGAGTTTGCGAAGCAGGCGCTCGCGAGAGGGGCGCGCAAGGTGTACGCGGCGGCGCGCGATCCGGCCACCGTGACGTTGCCGGGCGTCGTGCCGGTGAAGCTCGACGTGACCGATCCGGCGGCCGTCGCCGCGGCAGCCGATGCCGCACGCGACGTCACGCTGCTGATCAACAACGCGGGCATCGCGCGGCTCGGCAGCCTGACGGACGAAGGCGCGGAGGACGCGTTGCGCGATCACTTCGAAACCAACGTATTCGGGATGCTGGCGATGTCGCGCGCGTTCGCGGGCATCCTCGCCGGGAATGGCGGCGGCGCGATCCTGAACATCCTGTCCGTCGCAAGCTGGGTGAACCGGCCGATCCTGGCGGGCTACGGCGTGTCGAAATCGGCCGCATGGGCGCTGACCAACGGCCTGCGCCATTCGCTGCGCGAGCAGCGCACGCAGGTCGTCGGGCTGCATGCCGGCTTCATCGATACCGACCTGACGGCCGGCCTCGACGTGCCGAAGGCGACGCCGGCCGACGTCGTGCGCCAGGCGTACGAAGCGATCGAAGCGGGGGAGGAAGAAGTGTCGACCGACGAGTTCACGCGGCAGGTGAAGGCCACGCTGTCGTCGGGCGTCTATCTGGAAGAACCGGCGCCGCGTTGACGCCGCCGGAATCTCGCACCCGCCGCCTCCGCTGCACGCGCAGCGTGGGCGGCGGGCCGTACCGTCAGGCGGTGGTGTCGATGATGCCCGGGATCTTCACGTCCGGGCTCACGTCCGCGTCGTAGTCGACGCCGGCGATCTCGAAGCCGAACAGCCGCAGGAACTCGGTCTTGTAGCCGGTGAAGTCGGTCAGTTCGTACAGGTTGTCGTTCGTCACGTGGTTCCACTGCGCGCTGACCTTCGCCTGCACCTGCGGATCGAGCTCCTTGTAGTCCGCGCGCAGGCGGCCTTCTTCGTCGACGTGCGGCTTCGCGCCATACAGGCTGTCCTTGAACAGGCCGTACACCTGCTCGATGCAGCCTTCGTGCGTGCCGGCTTCCTTCATCGTCTTGAACAGCAGCGACAGGTACAGCGGCATCATCGGGATCGCCGAGCTTGCCTGCGTGACGACGGCCTTCAGCACCGACACGCGCGCGTCGCCGCCGTGCGCGGACAGCTTGTCGCGAATCGACAGCACCTTCTTGTCGAGATCCTTCTTCGCTTCGCCGATCGAGCCGTTCCAGTAGATGTCGTGCGTGATCTGCTCGCCGAGATACGTGAACGCGGTGGTCTTCGCGCCGTCGGCCAGCACGCCGGCTTCATCGAGCGCGTCGATCCACATCTGCCAGTCCTCGCCGCCCATCACGGCGACGGTGCCGTCGATCTCTTCCTGCGTGGCCGGTTCCAGCGTGACCTCGCGGATCACTTCCTTGTCGGTGTCGAGGCCGCGGAACGTGACCGTCTTGCCGATCGGCTTGAGCGTCGAGCTGATGGTTTCGCCCGTCTTCGGGTGCGTGCGGCGCGGTGCCGCGAGGCTGTAGACGACGAGATCGACCTTGCCGAGATCCTGCTTGATGGTGTCGATCGTGATCTGCTTGACCTTGTCGGAGAATGCGTCGCCGTTGATGCTGCGCGCATAGCGCCCCTTTTCGGCGGCGAATTTCTCGAATGCGGCGCTGTTGTACCAGCCGGCCGTGCCCGGCTTCGTTTCGCTGCCGGCGCGCTCGAAGAACACGCCGAGCGTGTCCGCGTCCGAGCCGAAGGCGGCCGAGATCCGGGCGGCGAGGCCGTAGCCGGTCGACGCGCCGATCACGAGCACCTTTTTCGGGCCGTTGGCGATCGGGCCGTGCGAAGTCACGTAGTCGATCTGTTCCTTGACGTTGGCTTCGCAGCCGACCGGATGAGTCGTCACGCAGATGAAGCCACGCACGCGCGGTTTGATGATCATGGGAACCTCTTGTCTGAAAGGCAGAAACGGCCTGAATTCGGGAAAATCCCGCGCATTGTAAAGGATGCGGCAGATCGCGGGCGGACGCCGCCGGAACCTGGCGGATCGTCCGGTTATTTCTCTCTTGACAGAAATAACTGAAATGCCTAAATTGCACGACATGGAACTCACACCGATTGCCGAACGATTCATTCTCCACTGGGGCGAAATGGGCTCGCGGTGGGGCGTCAACCGCACCGTCTCGCAGATCCACGCGCTGCTCTATCTGGCCGGCCGGCCGATCGCGGCCGACGAGATCGCCGAGACGCTCAACGTGGCGCGCTCCAACGTCAGCACGAGCCTGAAGGAGCTGCAGGCGTGGCGGCTGGCGAAGGTCGTGCATGTGCTGGGCGACCGCCGCGACCACTTCGAGACGTCGACCGACATCTGGGAACTGTTCAAGCTGATCGTCGAAGGGCGGCGCCAGCGCGAGATCGAGCCGACGCTCACGGTGCTGCGCGACTGCCTGACGAATCCCGAGATCGCAAACGAGAGCCGCGAGACCGAGCAGCGCATCCGCGACACCCTGCAGTTCGTCGAGACGCTCACGACCTGGTCGGACGAGATGCTGCGGCTCAAGCCCGATACGCTGATGAAGGCGCTCGGCATCGGTGCGAAGATCAGCCAGACGGTCAGGCGCAAGCCGTCGAAGTAAGCGGGGCACGCAATGCGGGCAGACAGCCCGCTTTTTTCGGGGTTGTTATTTCTGTCTGTACAGAAATGACTGTAAATAGAGGATGAAAATGAACACTGTCTTGCCGTCGACCAGCCTGCGTGGCTGCACCGGTACGCGCAGCATGACCGTCCTCGTGTGCGGCGCGAACGGCTTCATCGGGCGGGCACTGTGCGCGCAGCTCGAAGCTGGCGGCCATCGCGTGCTGCGCGGCGTGCATCGTGCGGCCGGTCCGTCCGACGTCGCGATCGACTTCGCGAAGGACATCGATCCCGACGCGTGGCTCGCGCGGCTGGCGGGCGTCGACGTGGTGATCAATGCGGTCGGCATCCTCGCCGATCGACGCGGCGCGACGCTCGACGCCGTGCATCGCGCCGCGCCGTGCGCACTCTTCATCGCGTGCTGCCGCGCCGGCGTGCGGCGCGTGATCCAGATCTCGGCGCTTGGCGTCGAGCGTGGCGATACGCGCTACTTCTCCAGCAAGGTCGCAGCCGACCGCTTCCTGCAGACGCTGCCGATCGACTTCCGGATCGTGCGTCCCGCGCTGGTCTACGGCACGGACGGTGCGTCGGCGCGGTTTTTCCGGATGCTCGCGAGCCTGCCCGTGCACGTGCTGCCGGCGGGCGGCCATCAGCGGTTGCGCCCCGTGCACGTCGACGATCTCGCCGAAGTCGTCGCACGATGCGTCGATGCGCCGGCGGCGGGCAACCCGGTGATCGACGTGGTCGGCAACGACGAAGTCGAATACCGCGAGATGCTGGCCCGCTACCGTGCCGCGCTGGGGTTTCCGCCGGCTGCCCGCGTGACGTTGCCGGGCCCGCTGGCCGGCGCGACGGCCACGTTGTTCGGCAGGCTGCCGGGCGCGATGTTCACGCGCGACACGTGGACGATGCTGCGCGGCGGGAACACCGGCGATCCGGCAGCTGCCACGGCCATGCTGGGTCGGCCGCCACGCGGGATCGATGGCTTCGTCGGCGCGGAAGCCGGCGCGCTGCGTCGCGACGCGCTCGCGATGTGGCGTCGCCCGCTGCTGCGCGGCGCGCTTGCGATTGTGTGGATCTGGACCGCCATCGCCAGCGCGTTCATCCATCCGCTGCACGCGAGCCTCGCGCTGCTCGCGCCTGCGCACCTGACCGGGCTGCCTGCGCTGATCGCACTCTATGCGGCCAGCGCGCTGGACTTCGGGTTCGGCATCGCGACCGTCGTGGCGCCGTCGCGCCGCCTGTGGGTCGCGCAAGCCGTGCTGATCGTCGCGTATTCGGCGGTCATCGCGGTCACGATGCCGGGCCTGCTCGCCGAACCGTTCGGCCCCGTGCTCAAGAACGTGCCGATCCTCGCCATCCTGTTGATCCTTTTTTCAGAAGAAGACCAAGCATGAATACCTATCTCGTCATCAAGGCGCTTCACATCCTGTCTTCGGTGCTGCTGGTCGGCACGGGGTTCGGCACCGCGTTCTACCTGTTCTTTGCGAACCGCACGCGCTCGGTACCCGCGATCGCGGCCGTGTCGCGCCTCGTGGTGCGCGCGGACTGGTGGTTCACGACGCCGGCCGTGATCTTCCAGCCGGCCTCGGGGCTCTGGCTCGCGCACACGGCCGGCTGGCCGTGGGATACGCCGTGGCTCCTCGCGTCGATCGTGCTGTATGCGATCGCCGGCGCGTGCTGGCTGCCGGTCGTGTGGCTGCAGGTCGAACTGGCCTCGATGGCGAAGCTCGCGCACGTGAACGGCGCTGCCGCGTTGCCGGAACGGTACTGGCGCTATGCGAAGCGCTGGGAACTGCTCGGCTATCCGGCGTTCTTCGCGATGCTGACCGTCTACTTCCTGATGGTGATCAAGCCGATGTAAGCGCGCCGTCCACCGCGCGGGGGTGGTGGTATGGCATGGCGGAAAGCAGTCGATCGATTCATGAGGCATGCGGCAGAAAAAAGAAGGAATGCGAATCATGGACTCAAATGAACTGGTGCTGTACTTCGATGGACGATGTCCGTTATGCGTGGCGGAGATCAATCGTCTCGGCGCCCGCGATACGCGGCAGCGGCTGGCTTTCGTCGATATCGCCGCGCCGGGGTTCGATCCCGCGCCGCTGGGCGTCGATCTGCCCGCACTGAACCGCGAGCTGCACGCGCGTCTGCCCGACGGACGCATGCTGACCGGCGTGGACAGCATCCTGGCCGCCCATGCGCTGACCGGGCGCCGCTGGCTCGTCGGGCTGCTTCGCGTGCCGGTCGTCCGCAGTGCGCTGGCGCCGCTGTATCGCCGCTTCGCGCGCAACCGGCATGCGGTATCGCGCTGGCTCGGCTACCACGCCGAAGCGCAGTGCGACGGGGCGACATGCGGTAGCGGTCGCGACCGTGCCGCCGAACCCACGGCGGATCGTCCCGCCGGTGACGCTGCGCGCCGCATCGTGGTGACCTGGATGTACTGCGCGGCGATCGCGCACCTGCTCGTCGGCATTGCCGTTCCGTGGCTTGCCGGCGCGCCATGGCTCGATGCGTATCACCGCGTCATCGAGCTGCACTTCTGGGCGGGAACGGCGCCCGATGCCGCTCGTGCACAGCAGATCTGGTGGATGTCGCTGATCGGCGCGACGGTGCAATGCGCGTCGGTCTGGATGCTGGCGCTCGTCCACCTCGGCAACCGGCTGCGCCGCCGGGAAGTGTGGGGATGGCTGCTGGCCGGCCTGCTGATCTGGGCGCCGCAGGACATGCTGTTTTCATTGCAGGCCCATGTATCGGGCCACGTGGCGATCGACGCGGCAGCACTCGTCGCGATGGTGCCGCCGCTTGTCTGGCTTTGGAGGAGGGACGCCGTATGAACACCTTGGCTGCTTACGACTGGGCGCTCAACCTGCTGATCGTGCAGGGCGCGATGGGCGCATTCGATACGCTCTATCACCACGAACTCACGCAGGATCTGCCGCACAGCCCGCGCGCGCGGCTCGAGCTGGCGATTCACGCGGTACGTTCCGTGCTTTACGGTCTCGTGTTCGCCTCGATCGCGAACGTTGCCTTTCACGGCGCGTGGGTCGCGGCCCTCGCGGCGGTGGTCGTCGTCGAGGTGGTGCTGACGTTGTGGGATTTCGTCGTCGAGGACCAGAGCCGCAAGTTGCCGTCAACCGAGCGCGTGTTGCACACGCTGCTGGCCGTCAACGGCGGCGCGCTGTTCGGAATGGTCGCAATGCAGCTGGCCGCGTGGGCGCAGGAGCCGACCGCGCTGCAGGCGCTCGACCTCGGCTGGCGCGGCTGGGTGCTGAGCCTTTTTGCTGTCGGCGTGACGGTATCGGGGATCCGCGACGGGATCGCGGCCTGCCGGATCGCACGACGCGCGCCGGTCGCCAACCCATTCGCGGGGCAACTGCCGGGGAACGTGCTCGTGACCGGCGGAACCGGCTTCATCGGCGAAACCCTCGTGAACGGGCTGCTCGATGCGGGGCATACGGTCACGTTGCTGGCGCGCGATCCGCTGCGCGCGGCCTATCAGTTTCACGGCCGCGTGCGCAGCGTGACCTCCGTCGAACAGCTGCAGCCGCACGAGCGTTTCGACACGGTCATCAATCTCGCGGGGGCGCCGGTGCTGGGCGCGCGCTGGAGCAAGCGCCGGCAGGCGGTGCTGCTCGCCAGCCGGGTCGGCGTCACGGAATCGCTGATGCGCTGGGTCGAGACCGCCGAAGTCAAGCCGCGCACGTGGATCCAGGCGTCGGCGATCGGTTACTACGGCGTGCGTGCTGCCGACGAGCGGCTCGACGAGCGCAGCAGCGCCGGCACCGGCTTCATGTCCGAGCTGTGCCGGCAGTGGGAGCAGTCCGCGCAGCCGCTCGAGCGCTACGGTATTCGCTCGGTGGTTCTGCGGCTGGGCGTCGTGTTCGGCCCCGGCGGCGCGTTGCGCTCGATGCTGTTGCCGCACTATTTCGGGATGGGCGGACGATTCGGCGACGGCACGCAGGTGATGAGCTGGATCCACCGGGACGACGTGCTGCGGATCATCGCGCGTGCGATGTCGAACCCGGGCATGCGCGGCGTCTACAACGCGGTCGCCCCCGCGCCGTTGACCCAGCGCGAGTTCGTGCAGGTCGTGTCGAAGGTGCTGCACCGCCCGGCCTGGCTGCACGTGCCGGCCGCGCCGCTGCGCATCGCGATGGGCGAGATGGCCGAGCTGCTGCTGGACGGGCAGCGCGTGATGCCGGCGCGGCTGCATCAGGACGGATTCATGTTCCGGTTCCCGACGGCCGAGCATGCGCTGCGTGACCTGACGAATCGGCCGCATGCGGATTTTCCGCGGACGGCCTGTCGTTTGCCCCGCGGTCGCGTATAAACTCGGCGTGAACGCGTTCGGGACGTGTCGTGTGTCCCGGACGCTCCGCATCCGACCTCACAAGGAGACTGCATGCTGCACATCCTCGGCAAGATCCCGTCCATCAACGTTCGCAAGGTGCTGTGGCTGTGCACCGAGCTGAACCTGCCGTTCGAACAGGAGGACTGGGGCGCGGGCTTCCGTACGACCAACGATCCGGCCTATCTCGCGCTGAATCCGAACGGTCTCGTGCCCGTCATCAAGGACGACGATTTCGTGCTCTGGGAATCGAACACGATCATCCGCTACCTCGCGAACCGCTATGGCGGCGACGCGCTGTATCCGGCCGAGCCGCAGGCGCGCGCGCGGGTCGATCAGTGGATCGACTGGCAGGGTGCCGACCTGAACCGCTCGTGGGTCGGCGCGTTCCTCGGCCTCGTGCGGAAATCGCCCGATCACCAGGATCCGGCCGGCATCGCGCAGTCGATCGCGGGGTGGACGAAGCACATGCAGGTGCTGAACGCGCAGCTCGAAGCGACCGGTGCGTACGTGGCCGGCAACGGCTTCACGCTCGCGGACATTCCGATCGGCCTGTCGGTGAACCGCTGGTTCGGCACGCCGATCGAGCATCCGGATTTTCCGGCGGTGTCGCGCTATATCGAACGTCTCGCGACGCGCGAAGGCTTCCAGAAGTACGCGGGCAGCGCGAACCCGTGATCCATCGCAGGTAGCGCGCGGTGCGGCGGCGTGGCAATTGCCGCCGCGTCCGCGTCATGACCGGCATCACGGGCCCGCGGGCCCGTTTTTACGCGCCGGGCGCCGGCACCGCGTCGAGCACGCGCGCGAGAAACGCCTCGTGGTTCCACGCCGATTCCGGCCGCGACAGCCCCAGCCGCACGACCACCAGTTGACGGCTCGGCACCACGCTGACGAACTGGCCTTCATGACCGACCGCATGAAACGCGTCGGCCGGCATCGCGACCGCATGCGGATCGCGATCGTTGAATGGCTCCGGCACCTTGACCCACAGCTGCGCGCCGTATTCCTGGCGCTCCGACTGCGGCGTCGTGCGCGTCAGGTAGCGCACCCAGCCTTCCGGCAGCAGCCGCTGCCCGTCCCATACGCCGTCCTGCAGCAGTAGTTGGCCGAAGCGCGCCCAGTCGCGCGCGCTCGCATACATGTACGACGGGCTGACGAGCGTGCCGGATGCATCGGGCTCGAACACCGCGCTGCGCATCCCGAGCGGCGCGAACAGCGCGCGGCGCGGAAACGCGAGGTAGTCGTCCTCGCTGCCGCCCAGCGCTTCGCGCATCACGCGCGCGACGATCGCGCTCGTGCCGCTCGAGTAGGACCACCGCGTGCCGGGTGTCGCGGCGAGCGGCTTGGCCGACGCGAACCGCGCGGTATCGGGCTGCGCGTACAGCATCAACGCGACGTCGGACAGCGGGTCGTCGTAGTCCTCGTTGAATTGCAGGCCGCTCGTCATCCGCAGCAACTCGTCGAGCGTGATGGCGGCGCGCGGATCGCCGCTGCCGCGCCATTCGGGCAGCAGCGCCGACGTATCGGGCGACAGCTTGTGCTGCGCGACGAGCGTGCCGACCAGCGCGGCGGTGACGGTCTTCGTCATCGACCAGCCGGGCAGCGGCGTGTCGGCCGTGAAGCCGGGCGCATAGCGTTCGGCGATCACCTGGCCGCGCCACATCACGACGACCGCGCGCGTGCGCCGCGGCCGTGCCGGATCGGGCTCGTCGAATGCGCGGTCGAGCGCGGTCTGCAGCTTGTGCGCGTCGATGCCGGCCGGCAGCGTGGCCGGTGCCGGCTGCACGGGCGGCGGATCGGGGAGGGGCGGCAGCGCGGCCGGCAACGCGCCGGACGGCGGCCCGATCGCGAGCGTGCAGCCGAGCCCAGGCCGGAAGTCGGCTTCGCGTTCGGCGAAGCCGGCGAAGGTCGCTGTCGCGCGATGATGATCGGGATCGATCGACGGGTGCACCAGTTTCAGCAGCGGATGCACGCCGGCCATGATGTCGACGTCGATCACGGACGCGGCCGGGCGGCCCGATACGTACACGCCGGAACACAGCGCCTTCGCCGCATAGCCGGTCGCGATCGGCGCGAGCCGGGACAGCATGGTGCCCGTGTAGCCGATCGCGGCGACGGCCGCGAGCGCGACGCCGCGCAGGATCAGCTTCTTGAAGGGGATCGTCATGCGCGAGCGTCCTCGGTTGTCGGCAGGCAGAACATGAACCGGCAGTGTCGCAGGTTCGGGCCGGCGGTGGCAATCGCGGGCGCGTGAGGCGCCGGGCGGTGTCGACAGGGCGCACGTTGCCCGGCGTGTGTGAATCGTGTGTGTCGATCGCCCAGGTCGAACGGGCCGCGCGCGGCCCGTCCAGGTGGCGCATCACTGCGCGTTGTCGTTGTCGAACCGCAGGGTCCAGACTGACGCGGTATTCGTGTTGTCGTCGACGGCCGCGAATTGCAGCTGGCCTTTGCTGCCGTGCCCGAACGCAAGGCCGAACGCGGCCCCCGCAGCGGTGTCGACCTGCATTTGCGCGACGAAACGTCCGTCCACCGTGAATTCGACGATCTCGCTCGGCTGCTGCGCGTCGGCGTTGACCGCGTCGCCGTTCGCGGTCACGAGATGGCCGTTCGGTGCGAGCGCCAGCGCGAGCGGGCCGTGCAGGTGCGCCGCGTCGAAGTAGATCATCCGTCCGACGCCGCCGTTGCGATTCGTCGACGCGGCGTTCTGGATCGCGAACACCGCGTTGTCGCCGGTGGACGCGACATACAGCACGTCGATGTTCGGGTCGTACGCGAGGCCGGTCGGGCCGACGACGAGCGCATTGGGATCGGTTCGATTCACGTAGCCCGACGCGATGACGCGCGAGCCCGGCAGCATCGTGACGCCGTTGTCGCTGATTGCCAGTTCGATGCGTGAGACCGTTCCGTTCAGCACGTTCGACACGAACGCGGTCACGCGCTGGCCGCGATCGATCACGGTCATGTCCCACGGCCCGTCGAGCAGCGCCGCGCTGCTGAGTTGCGTGACGAGATTGCCTTGCGGGCCGATGACGAGCAGCGAGCCCGGTGGCGTGACGATCTTGCCGTCCGGCGTCGGGACGTTGCCGACCAGTACGAAGCCGCTGCGCAGCACCGCGAGCGCGGTCGTCAGGCCGAGATTGCTGCCCTGGAAGAAAGTCGTCGCCGGCGTCTTGCCGGGTGTCAGCTTCACGATCGTCGTGCCGGTGCCTTGCGCGTTCGACGCCGCGTTGAAGTTGGACACGACGACGTCGCCCGGTTTCAGCGTGCTCCAGGCCGGCACGCCGCGCGGCACGAACGCGATGCCGTATGGGTTGAGATCGCCGTTGGCGGGCACCGTCGAAGCGGTGAACGATGGAATCGGCAAGATGATGTCGTTGCCGCCGGCCCACGCGAAAGCCGACGACAACGCGACCAGCCCGGCACCGCAAACCGCGCGGCATAGCGCGTGCCCAAGCGTGCGCCGGACGCGCGCGAAGGCTGGCGGATCAACCGCAAAGACGGGCGCGGCGGGGGAGCGACAGGAGGGGAGAGGGTCCATGGCATGACTCCGGTTGATGATCGCGATCAGTCATCCCGGCTGCCGGCCTGCGCAGCCGACGGGTGTCCGGCGCGGGTTCGCGATCGTGCTCATGCGCTTGCCACGCGAACCCGCGCTCGAAATGAACGGATGGCGACGGCCGGATATTCCATTCTGTTACGCCCGTTGCATGCGAGCCGGCGTTCATTGTTCGCCGCAACGGGGACTCGGCCTGACAAGTTGAAATCCGACCCGCCATCGGCCGATAATCGTCCGGCATCGCTTTCCTACTCTCCCAGTCCAACCGTTATCGGAAAACGCCATGTCCTACGACAACAACAACCCGTTCGCCAAAATCCTGCGCGGCGAACTGCCGTGCGTGAAGGTCGCGGAAGACGACGCGACCCTCGCGATCATGGATCTGATGCCGCAGGCCGACGGCCACGTGCTCGTGATCCCGAAGGAGCCGGCCGCGCAGATCTTCGAGTTGTCCGGCGACGGCGCCGCGGCCGGCATCCGCATGACGCAGCGGGTCGCGGCGGCGGTGCGCGCGGCGCTCGAGCCGGACGGCGTGTTCATCGGCCAGTTCAACGGCGCGGCAGCCGGCCAGACGGTTCCGCATGTGCATTTCCACGTGATTCCGCGCTGGGAAGGCGCCGAGCTGCGGATGCACGCGCGCGAGATCGCCGACGCGGCGACGCTCGAAGCGCTCGCACAGCGCATTCGCGCACGCTTCGTGTAACGCGTCGATTGCACGCGGCGTGGCACGGTACGGCGCCTTGGCCGGCCGCCGTGCCGTCGCCTGTTTCAGCGGTCACGCGAGGTAACACGTGTAACCGCCGGCGAAACGCGGCCCGGCCCACCCGGCGCTAGACTCCGCGCATTGCTTCATCGAGCGACAGGAAGGGCGGATCGCCTCTTCGTGCCGGCTGCCGCACCACGCGGCGGCGCGGCTTTCGCGAGGTGCCATTCGTCTTTCGCGCCGGGAATCGAGCCATGTCCAGACTTCTCATCACGCTTACCCTGATCGGCGGCCTGTCCGGCTGCTACGTCGCGCCGCCGTACGGCTACGCGCCGGCGCCGGCCTACTACGGCTATGCGCCGGCGTATTACGCGCCGCCCGTCAGCGTCGGGATCGGCGGCAACTTCCGTATCCGCTGATCCGGCGCCGGGCGCGGGCGCTGGCCCCATCGGTCAGCGCCAATGCGTTGCGCCGGATGACTCGCGCGGATTCGCGCACCGCATGATCGCGGTGCGCTGCGCTTCCTATACTTCACAGGAAAGCGCATTCCGGTGAGGTAGCCATGACAGTCACCCGCAAGGTCGCCGCCCTGTCGGGCATCTCCACGCTCGTTTATCTCGGGCTCGCGGTGCTCGGTTTCGGTGGGTTCGCGGCCTTCTTCTCGCATCCACCGCTGACCGTCGCCGTCGTCGCGACGCTCGTGATGGCCGTCGCGGCATTGTTCACCGATGCCAACCTGAGCAGCGGCCAGCGCGAGAACCGCGACAACCGCTGGGTGCTCGCGGCGTTCGGCGTGACCGGGCTCCTGCTGGCGTACCTGCCCGCGCTGACCGACCGGCTCGACTTCTGGACCTTCGGCGGCGATGCGGTGCGCTGGATCGGCGTCGTGTTGTACATCGCGGGCGGTGTGCTGCGCATCTGGCCCGTATTCGTGCTCGGCAAGCGCTTCAGCGGGCTCGTCGCGATCCAGCCGGGCCATACGCTCGTGACCGACGGCATCTACCGCCGCATCCGCAATCCGAGCTATCTCGGCCTGCTCGTCAATTCGCTCGGCTGGGCGCTGGCATTCCGTTCGGGTGTCGGCGTGCTGCTGGTCGTGCTGACGATGGTGCCGCTCGTCGCGCGCATCCGCTCCGAGGAGGCGCTGCTGCGTGCGCAATTCGGCGCCGAATACGACGCGTATTGCGCGCGAACCTGGCGTCTGCTGCCCGGCGTGTACTGACCCTCTTCATTTCTTCGCGGCCGTCATTTCCGGGCCCGCCCACGATTCGTTCCCGATGTGTTGCCACGTGTGTCTCAAACGTGCGACGCCGCGCATGGCCGACCTGTTTTTCGGCAGGGCCGGACCCTCGGCGGAGCCAATGCCGGCGCGGGTTTGCGGGCATTCCGGGGCGCGCGTTCGAGATCGCTTATTCGTAAACAACTTGTTACCAGAATGTCCACGGCAAGGACGTGGGACCGGTGCTATTCTTCGCCGCAAGCTCATTGAAATGAATTGGTCCACGGTTCGGCACAATGCCTGACCCGACGTCGATCGATTCAGATCGTCGTACCGAGCGGACCTTCAATAACCAGATTGCGAACAAGGAAGAATACGGGAATGTGGAAGAAAATCGCCCCCGCTCTCGTCGTCGCCGCTTTGACCGGCGCGACTGCACTGCCGGCCATGGCAGGTGACATGAACAACGCGCTTGGCGGCGCGCTCGGCGGGGTAGCCGGCGCAGCAGTCGGCGGTGCGCTCGGCGGCAGCACGGGCTCGGTGATCGGCGGCGCCATCGGCGGCGGCGCGGGTGGCGCAGTGACGTCGAACCGTCGCGAGCGCACCGGCGCGATCATCGGCGGCGCCCTCGGCGGCGGCGCAGGTACCGCGGCAGGCAATGCGATGGGCGGCCGCACGGGCGGCCTGCTGGGTGCGGCTGTCGGCGGCGGCGCCGGCGCGGCGCTCGGCGGCAACATGTCGCGCAGCTCGTACGAACGCGATTACGGCGGCCGCGGCGATCGTGGCTATCGCCACCGCAAGCATCATCACCACCGCGACTGGGACTGATCGCCGCTGGCGCGGCACGGTGCGCGACCCGCGCACCGGCGCGCCGACGGCGTCGGCACCCGACGCGAGATTCGGCCCGGCGGCCTGCCGGGCCGCTATCGCCGGCCAGACCGGCGAACACTTACCGGCTTCATTAACCGCCGCCAGATGCCCGATCGACGGGCCGGCAAGCTTCCCTCCTCGCTGTCATTCCCCGTTTCCCGACTACACCGCCTCTCGCGACTGATTGCGTTCGAGCAGCGTCGATACCGTTCGCGTCACGTTCGATTCCCGTTGGTCCGTTCCGGCCTGATGGCGACTCATGATCGGCGCGGTGCACCTTGCTGCCGTGCGCGTGTCGTGGTTTTCCAATCTGCGTAACCAGATGTATCGCGACCCGCGTGCGCGACCGGCATGACTGCGGTGACTCGCCTGCGCTTCTAGCGTCCCGGCGGACGTGCGCGTTGCCGCGCCCGTCAGGATTTCCCTGATAGCCAGACCGTCGCGCCACGCTTCCTCACCGCGTATCGCGGGTGCCCGCCGGTAGTGGGAAATCGAATGGAATCCATCGCAACATTTAATTGGTCGATTGCGAACGACTTCGCTATCGTCGGCAAGGCTCGCGTACGGCATCGCACCGTGCCGCTGGCCGCGCCTCGCCGCATGATCGCGAGCGCCGCGGCCCGGCCGCCGGCTCCACAAGCATGGGCCGCCGCGTCCGATGAACCGGACGAACCCGTCGCGAAGCCTGGCCGACCGAACGAAGGCGCGTGCGCCTTCAAGCCACCCCGGCAACGATGTCCCGCCGCCGCATGCGTGCCCCACGCGCGTACGTGCCGCCCGATGCCGTTTGCGTCCGGGGCCGGACCAACCCATTGCCTGGATGCACTATGTCTAAGACAACGTATTACGCGCCGCATGGCGGCCACCCGCCGCAGACCGATCTGCTGACCGATCGCGCGATGTTCACCGAGGCGTACGCGGTGATCCCGAAGGGTGTGATGCGCGACATCGTCACGAGCTGGCTGCCGTTCTGGACGAACACGCGCCTGTGGGTGATCGCTCGCCCGCTGTCGGGTTTCGCGGAAACCTTCTCGCAGTACATCGTCGAAGTGAACCCGGGCGGCGGCAGCGACAAGCCCGAGCAGGACAAGAACGCCGAAGCCGTGCTGTTCGTCGTCGAAGGTGAAGCCGAGCTGACGCTGCAAGGCAAGAAGCACGTGCTGAAGCCGGGCGGCTACGCGTTCATTCCGCCGGGCGCGGACTGGACGCTGCACAACGTCAGCGATGCCGCGGTGCGTTTCCACTGGGTGCGCAAGCATTACCAGGCCGTCGACGGCATTCCGCTGCCGGAAGCCTTCGTGACCAACGAGCAGGACGTCGAGCCGATCCCGATGCCGGGCACCAACGGTGCATGGGTGACGACGCGCTTCGTCGACATGAGCGACATGCGCCACGACATGCACGTGAACATCGTGACGTTCGAGCCGGGCGGTGTGATTCCGTTTGCTGAAACGCACGTGATGGAGCACGGGTTGTATGTGCTGGAAGGGAAGGCCGTGTATCGCCTGAATCAGGATTGGGTCGAGGTCGAAGCGGGCGACTTCATGTGGCTGCGCGCGTTCTGCCCGCAGGCATGCTATTCGGGTGGCCCCGGCCGCTTCCGTTACCTGCTGTACAAGGATGTGAACCGCCACATGAACCTGTTGCTGAATCCGGCGCGTTAAGCGTCGTTCAAGCAGTTGGATGTGGGAGCCCGCCGGGGGAATGCCGGCGGGTTTTTTTTCGGGTTCTTCTTGGGTTTTCGGGGATGTCGGTTGCCGACCCCGAGCCGTCATTGGCCCTGGCCGCTTCCGATGGCCGCTTTCCACTCATCTCGGTCGTTGCGATCGCGCTTGGCACGAGTTAGCCCGATTTCACCTTCACGGCAATCGCCCCCCGTGCCGTACTTTCGCGACGCTGGCAGCTTAGCAGTGGTTCACGAAGAGGCTCCCTCGATGCTTTGGGTCGGCCTTATGACTTATCGCTTAGCATACCCTCAAGGATCGAGCGCAGGTCCGATGCCACCTCGTAACCCTCGGGAACCGAAAACCGATCTAAGAGCTTGTCGTCGTAACCCGACGCCTTCACCTCTACCTTCAGGGCCTTGTGTAATGTCTTTCCAAGAACGTTCGCAGGGGATTGTTCTAGGCCCTGTTGCCACAGTTCCTCTGATTCTGGCGATCCCCCGTTCTCGTAGAGCAAGCGAATGAACACCTTACGCTTGTCGAAGAAAACCTTTCTTGCACCCGTGCATTTCGAGGTTGCCGATCTTATCCAACTCTCAGACGTATCTATTGATACATTATAAAGACGACTTAGATAAGTTGCCTCACAGAAATAGGCTTCTGCGTCAGAATGAGTGGTAATCCATGCCGCGACGTCCTCTTCTGTATAGCGTTGAGCCCAGAGTCGGCATTCCTTGTCCGTCATGAAGTCTCGATCGCGGTGAATGACCACCTTAACGTCAAACGAATCCGCCGAGAGAAGCCCCTTTAATAACGAATTGCCAGGCAGATTGTCCACTCCGAAGCAGCGACAAATTGCTAATTGTCGGTGCAGTCGAGGCCACTGACGCAATATCGCTCTGATTGCTTGATCATTTTCATCTTCAACAAAAAAAAGGATTTTCTTATCTAGACCACCCCATCCAAGAAGTGCGCGCACATTGTCGTCTTGCTGTTGATAGACCTTACCTTGATTAACCCACAGCAGGTTTATCGCAGGGGAGGCCGCTCTGACTATGTGAGGACTATGCGTCGTCAAAATAATTTGCGCATCGAATTTCTGCGCAGCGTGCTCTAATGCCTCTATCAAACGTTCTTGTTTGTCAGGATGTAAATGCGCATCGGGCTCGTCAACAAGAAGAAGTTTGGGTCGAAACAAAATAAGATACGCGAAGATTTGAATCGCCTGCAAAACTCCTGTTGCCGCAGTTTCCAATGGACGTTTAATTCCTGACAACAAACTGTCGTCGAACGTTGCTTGAATCTTGATGTCCTCTCGATCGTTGAAAGTAACTTCCAATGACACACCTGGATGAATGATTTGTACGAGCTCGTTCAACTGCCTGACACGCAAACTTGCGGCGTCATCGTTCGTCTCTCCAAGTTGCCGACTTCCTATGTTAAACAGGACGTTTCGCAAAACACCGCCTGCGTCACCTCCGGCTGCTTGCCGTCGGAGCAACGGTTGAACGAGCAGGGTCTCATATTCGGATAGACCAGCCAGCCCTGGTATGTAAGCAGTAATCAGATCTGTTCTTTGCTTAAATGGCGTAACGGCGGGACCACCTTCGATACTGACCGAAATACCCGCCGACGCCCGCGCTGCCCAAATCTTGATCGTCGCTGCCGAAGAGGACCCGTCCTCAGTGGGGACGTGGTTGAAAACTACGGCGGTGGGTTCCGAGCTTCTCTCGGGCGATAGTTCCTTCTTGTGTGCCGTTTTCAGTGGCTCACTCGACGGCGAATAGTCTAGTCGTTCAAACGACACCGACTCACTTTGGTTCCGGGGTGCAACATAACTGGCCGCGCGGGCCGCCCAATGAATCGCTTGCAGCACTGAAGATTTACCGGACCCGTTCGGCCCCACCAGAATCGTTACGTCAGCGAGCGGTACAGTAAGGCGCTCCACCGCCTTGAAATTTGATATTTCAATCGATTGAAGCTTGCTCCAGCGTATCCTTTTCCCTGACGTCAATCCGACGTCCGGGCCGAGATTTTCGATTGCCACCCCTGTTATCGTTACATCGTCGGCCTTTGCGTCTTTCGGTTTTTGTGGCGTGGCTGTCGGCGCAGCTTCCTTTTGTACGAAAGTCCTTTTCTTTCGAACTTCGACTTGAACTGTCCGACGACGTCCATCCCCTGGATTTCGCGTTAAAATTATCTTTTTCTCGCGATCCGAACCATGAATTTTTCTAAGATGGAGGAGTAGAAGCTCCTTATCTTTCTCACTAATCTTATCTTTTGTGCTTTTTACGTTTGCGCCAACCAAGTTTAAATACTCGAGCATGGTCTCGGACGGCATCTTAAGCTCGGCAGCAAATTGTTCTACGGTGTGGCTTGCCATACGCTAACGTTTCACTCTCGAAGTTACGTAAAATTTCAAATCAGCCAAGCATGTTCGATACGCACAGTCGGCAGCTTGGTGGAGAATCGGAGAATCGGAACGCATTGCTTCCGTCGGTCAATAGTTAATGGTACCGGGTTCCTGATTGCGCATGCTACGGGCTTTGCAGAAATCAATCCGTGCCGTGCTGCGGATGCGCCGCCTATGGCTGGACGCTTATCAGCCTATCAAATCATTTTTTTACACGCCAAATGGCGACCGTCTTTTCCTCGCGTTGCGTACCCGAACCATCATCTCTCGCCTCTCATGTTGGATCAGGGGCGCTCATCGGTGCACGATGGGCCGTTGTCAGGGAGGAGCCGACTTTCAAACGTTCGCGTTGACGAGCATGCGAACGACTGTAGCTGGCCGATAGTGTTGAAAAAACCGGAAATTCTCCTGGACGTTGCGTATTCTCTGATGTGAGCGATCGATACGGTAACGTACACGAGAAAACCATGAAAACCACGCGCGCACTGCTACTCGCCGCCGCGCTGCTTGCCGGGTGCCAGACTGCCACGCAGCAACGAGCAAATCATATGTCCGTAGTCATCAAACAGACTGTCGCGCAAATGAAAGATTGCGCTGCCGAGGCGTACAACAGTCCTCAGGCGGCGCCGATACGCGCTCGACGCCCGATGGACCCCGCCGACGCGACACTGGCACAGCTAAATAGCGCTGACCATGCATCACTGAACGAGATTAAATCCCTGTACGCAGTTCACGACATGATCCAGCCGTGCCGCAAGGCAACTGCGGACGAACTGATGACGGTCACGCCTACGGTAGTACCTATCCTGCTGGACAGTTATCAGGAAGGCGATACGGCGCTGCTGTCGCTGATTAACCAGCAAACGACGTGGGGGCAGTACCTTCAGGATCAGCAACGCGAGGAAAACGTCGGTAAGGCCAAGCTGATCGTCGAATTGAATCGTATCCAGAGCGATCTACAGCAGTCGTATCAGGCCGAGATGCAGCAGCGCGCGCAGGCCGCACAGGCGATGGCAAATTACCTACAGACACAACAGGCTATCAATTCGATGAATCGACCTGTGTACACGAACTGCACGAGCTTCGGCAACACGACCAACTGCCTGACGCACTGACATGTTCGTCAGCGGGAACGTCCGTTGTCTGGACGCATCCGACGCTCAAATGTCCACCCGAGAACTCGATCGAATGGCCGGTGATGGCCGGAAACAGCGGCCACATAATTGTTCATTTCAGCATGAGCAAGTCGGTATGGCGCATTATTGCGCCATACCGCCATAGAGCCATGATGAATGCATCGAGGGCCTAAAGCCCTGGGATCTGCGCGACAAGTTATGCGCAGGCATGGTTGCCGAGAATGATCTGAAACGACATCGCTGCGACTTCGGCGCGCAGGGCCCGGCGCGACGCGAGGTACCGTGCCGCGGCGTCGCGCCGCTTCTTGTGAGTGCCCGGGGAGGTCCAGTCCAGCGTGTTGAGGAACAGGCGCCAGTCAGACTGCGGCGAGGAAAAGACCCAGCGCTCGACCTCAGCGCCGTCGGGCAGCCCTAGCTTCTCGGTCAGCGCCTCCAGTTCGCGGCAGAAGAAGTCGTAGTCGAACCCGCTCACGGAGTCCCGAATGCCTTCGCCCTGTCCGAAGGACAGGCGGATGCCGTTGCCATCGATCAGCTCGAATACCGGCTCCGCGCAAGCGCCGGCACGCCAGTTCTGCGCACGGAGGGCCAGGATCGACTTGGCGAGCCACTGGTCCAGGATGTAGGCGCCCTTGCAGCCGAAGAAGTACATGATCTTGGTGAAGAACGACGGCCCGATGCCGCGCAGCAAGCGACGGCGGCGCAGGTGGCGGAAGCGCTCGTAGGCTTCGGCACGGGTGAGCGTAGGCAGCTCGGCCAGCAGCGGCAGCAGGTTCGGCATGGACTCGGCCACCCGCCAGTTGTTCCTGCCACCGGGCCCCATGTTGGCACCGCCGTATGCCAGAACTGCGTAGACGAGCAGATCGGGATCGATGACTGCGTCATGGCACATAGTCCACGTCTCGTCGCGGCGGAGTTTGCGGCGCAGCTCAGGATGTGCGGCGCAACGGGCGGCCAGCTCGTGGTTCCCCCAGGACCGGGCCCACGCTTCGGTGCTGTACCCCCGCCAAGCGCGGGGATCCTCCTGCGCGATCAGCATGCCGAGGGTGACCTGGTGCCAGTGGTTGGCAGGAATGCCGGCGTCAGAATGCAAAGAAGCCATCGTGAATCTCCTAGGTTGGGAAGAAATCGATGGCTTCAGATTGCGGCCGCTACCGCGTCAGATTGCCATCGGTAAAGACTCTCTGCGGTGCTGACGGTCGATCAGCACCGCAGAAAATCCGTACCGAGGCACTATCTAGCCGGGATACCCAGGTGATCCTAGGCCGTCCAGTTGGCGTGAACCTCTTGCGATCAAGGTCACCCCGGCGTGAATGGACTGGGTGAACAGTGTCGTTGCGTGCTCACCTCGGGAGCGGAAGTCTATCGAAACGCCCGGCAAACAGTCAAGCGCCTGCCAGCCAACCCGCAGGCGACCTCCTCCTAGCGGTGCAAAGAGAGGCTTGCTGCCGTTCCTCGGATACTGGCGTTTCTTCGCGACGCGGAGGCGTGCCGAAGCGACGTTGGACGGAGTCGAAAGGCTTGGCCGACGCCCGTGGCGAAGCAGTCTCTGTACCCTCGACGCTTAAGAGGCGGCTGCTCCTCACCCAACTCGGTCATGGGAACTGCGCCTTCAGATGACTCCAATTGGCCGAAAGCCGTCGATCGATCTTCCTTGCGCTCCCCGGAAACTCGCGCTGAACCTGCTTTCGCAGTGATGCGTATTGCTACTTGCCGAGTGCAGCCGCGGCGAGCGTTGCGACCTGCAGCCGCGCATCGGGCGGCAGGCCGTCCTCGATCAACCACATCGCCGACAAACCCGACCACGCGAGAATCCACTGCAGCAGCCGGTGCCGGTCGAGCTTCGCCGCCTCGGCCACGAGCGTGACACAACGCTCGAAGCGCACGGGATCGACCGCAATATCGTGCGAGGGATTGCAGAACAGGTTCGCGTAGTCGAACGCGCGATCGCCGCGCAGCCCTTTCGGATCGATCGCGAGCCAGCCGCGTTCGCCGAAATGGAGGAGGTTGCCGTGATGGATGTCGCCGTGCAGGACGACTTCATCGACGGGCGGCCCGGCTAGCAACTGGCGCGCGACCGTTGCCGAGCTGAGTAGCACGTCTCTGCCAGAAGCATCTGATAGCAGCGCATGAAACCAGTCGTGCAGCGGCACGACCGAAGGCGGTTCCGAAGCACGATGCCCATGCAGCCGGGCGACGACATCACACGCGATCCGCATCGCATCATCGTCGCGCCCCGATTCCGAAAAACCCGCCAGCGTCGGCGCCGGCTGCGCCCGTTCGAGCAGGACCGCATCACCGTCGTGCTGCCACACCTGCGCCGCGCCTTGCCCGTTCCACCAGGTCATCAGCGCATTGCCGCGACGCTCTTCGTCACACGTGGCGATCTTCAGCATCGCCGGCCGCGATTGCCAGACGACCGGCAGCAGGCCGCCGCTCGCGGTCAGGATCGGGTTGCCGTCGGGAACGAGGCCCCACAGGCCGAGATATCGATCGAACATCCCGCGATCCTACAGGCGAACCGGATCGTGTGCAGCGTGGTTCTTCCGACAGTGCGTCAAGCGGTCGCAGGTGTGCCACGAACGGCCCAGGCCCACTTTTCTAAATAAAATTTAGCCAGCCCAACTTTGGCTAAAGAATGTTCCGGTTTCGCGCCATCCCTTCGACAATGCGCGCCTTTCGTGACCGGTCGGTGCCTCCCGCGCACCGGCCGTCGCAGCATCGAAGATGGAGCCCGACATGACCGACCACACCGCATCCCCGCCACCCCCACCCGCGCCGCCGCCACGCCGCCGCCGCATGTGGCGCACGCTCGCGGGCGCGCTGCTCGGCCTGACGGTCGCGTGCGCGGGTATCGGCGCATGGACGATCCAGCGCATCTGGACGCAGTTACCGTCCGTCGAGCACCTCGCCGTGTACCGTCCCGCGCTGCCGCTGCGGATCTTCTCGCGCGACGGCGACCTGCTGGCCGAATACGGCGTCGAGCGCCGTGAGTTCGTGCCGCTCGAACGCATCCCGCCGCTGATGCGGCAGGCGCTGCTCGCGGCCGAGGACGCGAAGTTCTACCAGCACGGCGCGGTCGATTTCAGCGGCCTCGCGCGCGCGACGTTCGCGAACGTCGTGACGGGGCAACCCGGGCAGGGCGGCAGCACGATCACGATGCAGGTCGCGCGCAACTTCTACCTGACGCGCGACAAGGTGCTGAGCCGCAAGCTCGCCGAGATCCTGATGGCGACCAAGCTCGAACGCGAATACAGCAAGGACAAGCTGCTCGAGCTGTACATGAACGAAATCTATCTGGGCGAGCGCGCGTACGGTTTCGCGGCGGCCGCGAACGTGTATTTCGGCAAGCCGCTCGACGCGCTGAGCGCAGGCGAGGCGGCCGTGCTCGCGGGGCTGCCGAAGGCGCCGTCCGCATTCAACCCGGTCGTCAATCCGGCGCGCGCGACCGCGCGGCGCAACTACGTGCTCGACCGCATGCATGCGCTCGGCCAGCTCGACGACGCGACGTACCGCGCGGCCGTCGACGCACCGATCGCGTTGGCGACCACCCCGCCGCCCGGGATCATCGCGGCGCCTTACGTCGCCGAGCGCGCGCGCCGGATGATGGTCGAACGCTTTCACGACGACGCCTATACGCTCGGCCTCGACGTGACGACGACGATCTCGATGCGCGACCAGCGCGCGGCTGAAGCGTCGCTCGAACGCACGCTGAGCCGTCAGCAGCGCGCGAAGCGCGATGCGCGCAACGGGCTCGAAGGCGCACTCGTGTCGCTCGACGCGGCAACCGGCGACATGCTCGCGCTCGTCGGCGGCGCGGATTTCAACCGCAACGTGTTCGACCATGCGCTGCAGGCGTATCGCCAGCCGGGTTCGAGCTTCAAGCCGTTCGTCTATTCGGCGGCGCTGGAAAAGGGCTACTTCCCGGGCGTGCTCGTCGACGATACGCAGCGCACGCTCACGCATGAGGAAACCGGCGCGCGGCCGTGGCGCCCGCGCAATTTCGCCAACAACTACGAGGGCTTCATCCCGGTGCGGCGCGGGCTCATGCGCTCGAAGAACCTGGTCGCGGTCAGCCTGATGCAGGCCACCGACGCGCGCTACGTGCAGCAGCACGCGGTGCACTTCGGCTTCGACGCGCAGCGCAATCCGGCGTCGCTGCCGCTCGCGCTCGGCGCGGGCGCCGTGACGCCGCTCGAACTGGCAAGCGCCTACAGCGTGTTCGCAAACGGCGGCACGCGGATGGTGCCGCGCCTGATCCTGTCGGTGAAGCAGCGTCATGGCGGTGCGATGTACGAGGCCACTGCACCCGCTGGCGAGCGCGTCGTGTCGGCGCGCAATGCGTTCATGATGGACAGCATGCTGCGTGACGTCGTGAAGTCCGGCACCGCACGCGGTGCGCTCGCGCTGCGTCGCGACGACGCGGCCGGCAAGACGGGCACGTCGAACGGGTCGAAGGACGTGTGGTTCGCCGGCTACTCGTCGGGCATCGTCGCGGTCGCGTGGCTCGGCTACGACACGCCGCGCCCGATGGGGCGCGCGACCGGCGCATCGCTGGCGTTACCGGTCTGGCTCGACTACATGAAGACGGCCGTCGATGGGCGTACGTCGGTCGAGGCGACGCCGCCGCAGGACGTCGCGCTTGTCGACGGCGACTTCGTCTACGCCGAATACACGCGCGGCACGTGCACGGCCGATGTGCCGTCGTACATCCGCAGCCGCTTCGCGTGCGGCGGAGCGGCGGTGGCGGCTGGTGCGTCCGGCACGCCGGGCGACCATGGCAAGCCCGTCGAGCCGATGCCTGCCGCGGTCGATGCGGCCGAGCGCGAGCGCGTGCTCGACCTGTTCCGGACGGATGACTGACGCACACCATGCATACGCTTTATCTGATTGCAATCGTCGCGGAAGCGATGTCGGGGGCGCTGATGGGCATGCGCCGCGGGATGGACCGTTTCGGGCTCGCGCTCGTCGGCGCGGTGACGGCGCTCGGCGGCGGCACCGTGCGCGACGTGCTGCTCGGCCACTATCCGCTCGGCTGGATCGCGCATCCGGAGTACCTGGTGATCACGCTCGTCGCGGCGACCGTCGCGTCGTGGGTCGCACGGCATGTCGCGCGAATGAAGACGCTGTTCGTCACCGTCGACGCGATCGGCCTCGCGGCATTTACGATCATCGGCTGCGACATCGGCGCGTCGACGGGCACCGCGCCTATCATCGTCGTGCTGGCCGGCGCGATTACGGGCGTCTGCGGCGGGATGCTGCGCGACCTGCTGTGCAACGAGATGCCGCTGATCCTGCGCGAGGAACTGTATGCGAGCGTCGCGTTCGTCACGGGCGCGCTCTATGTCGGGATGCAGCACCTTGGCATCGATGCCGGGGTCGCGACGGTGGTCGCGCTTGTCGCGGGGTTCGCGATGCGGATGTTCGCGGTGCGGCTGGGCTGGAAGATGCGCACGTTCGGCGTGGCCGACGTCGAGCATTGAGCAGGGAGGCTCGCCACCCGCGCGGCGGGTTGGGGGCGCGAGCGGTGCCGGCCCGGGCGTTCGGGTGAGCGCCCGGGCCGAACCGAACGTCAGTCGGCCTGCATCACCTGGAAGACGTTGCCTTCCGGATCGATGCCGTCGTACATCGTGTACGCGAACCCGTCATAGCGCTTGAGATCGCGCACCGTCACGCCGCTGCCGGCCAGCCGGTCGCGATGCGCGCCGATATCCTGGCCGATCGAGAACACGAACTTCACGTGGCTCGCTTCCGCGCGCGTCTCCGCGTGAGCGGGCGCCGCGTGGCGGAACGCCGGGCCGGCGAGATGCAGCGCGAGCTCGATGGCGCCTGCGCCGAGCACGGCCCACTCGTTGTCGATTTCCTCGACGACGGGCAGATCGAAATACTGCCGGTAGAACGTCTTGAGCGATGCGACGTCCTGGACGTACAGGATGATGCGGGTCATCGGAAGTGGCATGCGGGTCTCCTTGAAGGGGATGCGCGAAGCGCGATTGATGCTGCGTGAACGTGCTGCTATCGGTAAGACCAGACATCGAGCAGTGCAACAGTCGTGCGGCGCAGGCCCGCGCTATGCAGGCACCATCACCGGCGGCGTGCCGTCGCCGGTGTCCACCATCTTCACCGCGAATCCGTAGCACTGCGCGATATGGGCCGGCGTCATCACGTCGCGCGGCGTGCCGTGCGCGACGATCGTGCCGTCGGCGAGCATCGCGATCGTATCCGCGTGCCGTGCGGCGAGATTCGGATCGTGCACGATCGCGAGCACGCCGAGCTGCCATTCGCGCGCAACGCTGCGCACGGTATCGAGCAGGCGGTGCTGATGCGCGAGATCGAGCGCGGCGGTTGGCTCGTCGAGCAGCAGGTAGCGCGGGCCGTATTCCGTTGCATCGTCGTCCGGCCACAGCTGCGCAAGCACGCGGGCGAACTGCACGCGCGCGAGTTCGCCGCCCGACAGTGTCGTCACGTCGCGGCCGACGAGCGCATCGGCGCCCGCGCGTTCGAGTGCCCGCCACGCGATGTCGCGATCGCGGTGCGACGTCGCGCCGCTGCGCCGCGCATGCGGATAGCGGCCGAGCAGCACGATTTCGTCGACGCTGAACGGGAACGCCGGCTGCGCGGTCTGCGGCAGCACCGCGCGCAGGCACGCGAGCCGCGGTGCGTCGATGTGCGCAAGCGGTTCGCCGTTCAGCGTAATGTCGCCGGTCACGCGCACGCCGTTCGGCGCGCCGCCGCCGGTCAGCTCGCCGGCAAAGGTCTTCAGCAGCGTGCTCTTGCCCGCGCCGTTGCGGCCGAGCAGCGCGGTCACGCGGCCGGGTTCGATCGACAGCGACAGGTCGCGCAGGATCGTGCTGTGTCGACGGGCGACGTCGAGGTGATGGGCGGTCAGCATGGTCGTCGTGAGGGAAGGGTTAGCCGCCGAGCGCGCCGCGGCTCTTCCACAGCAGCGCGAGAAAGAACGGCGCGCCGAGCAGCGCGGTCAGCACGCCGAGCGGAATTTCAGCGGGCGCGGCAACGGTGCGCGCGGCGAGATCGGCGGCGAGCGTCAGCAGCGCGCCGAGTAGCGCGGCGCCGGGCAGCACGACCCGCTGGTCGGGGCCGCACGCGAGGCGCACGCAATGCGGCGCGACGAGCCCGATGAAGCCGATGATGCCCGCGCACGACACCAGCGCGCCGACTGCGAGCGCGACTGCGACAAGCACGCGCCGCTTCAGCCGCTGCACCGGTACGCCGAGGTGCAGCGCCTCGGTTTCGCCGAGCTGCAGTGCATTCAATGAGTTTCGTTCGCGCGCGAGCAGCACGCAGCCGATCGCGACGCACGGCGCGACGGCCGCCAGCGCGGACCATTGCGCGCCGCCGAGGCTGCCGAGGCTCCAGAAGGTCAGCGAGCGCAATTGCGCGTCGTCGGCGACGAACGTGAGGAGCCCGATCGCAGCACCGACCAGCGCATTGATCGCGATGCCGGCGAGCAGCAGCAGCGGCAGCGCGAGCCGGCCGCGCGACGCAGCGAGCCGGTAGACAAGCGCCGCGACCGCGAGCGCGCCCGCGAATGCGGCGACAGGCAAGGCGGCCGCGCTCACGTGCGCGGCAAAGAGTGCGGGGCCGAGCACGATCATCGTCGTTGCACCGAGCGCGGCGCCGCTCGACACGCCGACGAGCCCCGGATCCGCAAGCGGGTTGCGGAACAGCGCCTGCATCGCGGCGCCGGTCGCCCCGAAGCCGCCGCCGACCAGCAATGCGAGCGCGACGCGCGGCGCGCGGATGTCGAACAGCACCGCGCGCGCCTGCTGCGCGGCCGCATCGCCGGTCAGCGCGGCCCAGGCTTCCGCGAGCGGAATGCGATAGGCGCCGACGCACAGCGCGACGACGGACATCGCGCACACGAGGCAGGCAAGCGCAGCCAGCGCGAACGGTGCGAAGCGGCGTGACGTGCCGATGCGCGCGGCGCCGGAGCGCGATGCGGGCGACGGTGCAGAGAAGGGCGAAGCGTGAGCGGGCATCGAGGCAGTCCGGAATCAGGCGAGCGCATCCGACAGGCGTCGGTGCAAGGTCGTGACGGCGAGCGGCAGGCGCGGGCCGAAGCCGAGCAGGAACAGCGCATCGAGCGCCACCACGCGCTGTGCACGGCCGGCCGGCGTCGCGCCGAAGCCGGGCGTCGCGAGCAGTGCGGCGCGGCCGCCGACGGCCGCGAGCCCTTCGTCGGAGATCAGCACGACGTCGGGCGCGGCGGCCGCCAGCGCCTCGGTCGTCAGCGGCTTGTAGTGATCGAAGCCCTGCATCGCGTTGCGCGCGCCCGCGTAGCGGATCATTGCGTCGGCGGCCGTGCGCTGGCCGGCGACGAGCGCCTGGTTGCCGGTATGGTTCAGCACGAACAGCACGCGCGGCGGCTGTGCGCTGCCGGGCGCGCGGGCAGCGACCGCGTCGCGCGCGGCCTGCCAGTCGCGGTCGAAACGTTGCAGCAGCGCGGTACCCGCGTCGCGCACGTCGAGCGCCTGCGCGACGCCCGTGATCTTCGCGCGCACCGATTCGACGTCGTGGCGCTCGTCGAACGTCGTTACCGCGACGCCGGCGCTTTTGACTTGCGCGATGGCGGTAGGCGGCCCGGCTTCCGCCGACGCGAGCACGAGATCGGGACGTAGCGACAGCAGCCCCTCGGCCGACAGCGCGCGCTGGTAGCCGACCTTCGGCAGCCGCTTCGCGGCGTCGGGGTACGTGCAGGTCGTGTCGGCGCCGACGAGCCGGTAGCGCGGCGTCTCGGCGCCGCCGAGCGCGAACGCGGTTTCCGCGAGTGCGCCGCCGATCACGACCACGCGTTTCGGCGCGGCCGGCGCACCCTGGGCGAGCACGCTGCCG
>NZ_CABVQC010000049.1 GCF_902499175.1 Burkholderia aenigmatica | reverse complement strand
GCGGTAGTTCAGTCGGTTAGAATACCGGCCTGTCACGCCGGGGGTCGCGGGTTCGAGTCCCGTCCGCTCCGCCAGAAAATGAAGAAGCCCGCCTTGTGCGGGCTTTTTCATTTGCGTTTCCGGTTGCGCCCGCTGGCGGGCGCGAGACTGCGGAGTGGAGGAAGCCGCCTGCGCGGCTTCCGGCGGGACTCGAAGGGCTGCGCTTGCAAGCGCAGCCGCGGCCTGCGGGATGTAGGCGAGTCCCGTCCGCTCCGCCAAAAAAATGAAGAAGCCCGCCTTGCGCGGGCTTTTTCATTTGCGCTTCCGGTTGCGCCCGCTGGCTGCGCGTAACTTGCGGTCATCCGGCGTCGAGCCGCTACGAGAAATCCGCGATTGCATCCGCACGCGACTGCGCTATCGTGGCGGGATGCGTTCTTGACCCCTGCGCGATGCTCGATCCGACCGACCTGCGACTCCTGTATCAGCTCCGGCCCGCGGAGGCTGGCGATTTTCCGTTTGCCGAAGCGCTGACGCACGGCAACATGGGCGGCTATTACAAGCGCCATGGGCTCGTGTGGCGCAGCGACCTGTTCTACGCGAGCTGGCGCGAATCCGAGAACTTCATCCTCGAGGCCGACGGCGAGCGCATCGGCGTGCTGCGCGTGACCGAGGAGGGCGACTCGCTGCACATCCGCGACGTACAGATCGCGGCCGGCCATCGCGGGCAGGGCGCCGGTACCTACATGCTCGACATGTCGCATCGCTGGGCGCGTGCGCGCGGGCTGCACGAGCTGCAACTGCGCGTGTTCGTCGACAATCCTGCCGCGCGTCTCTATTTGCGCATGGGCTATCAGGTTGCCGGGTCGCGGCTCGCGCAATTGGGCTCGATCCGCCACATGGTGCGGCCGGTCTGACGGTCGGCGACCGGAGCGGGGCGTTCAGCGGGCAGCGCTGATCGCGTCGTCGTCCGGGGTTTCGTCGTCCACGAGGCGGCCTTCCGGGCCGCGGTGCTCGTAGCCGCGCAGCATGAATGCACGCGGGCTTTCGCCGAATGCACGCCGGAACATCGCCGAAAAGGCGCTCTGGCTCTGGTAGCCGAGTTCGCGCGCGATATGCGACAGCGGGCGTCCCTGGTTCAGCAGCGGAATGGCCCGCGCCAGCAGCGCCTGCTGACGCCACTGCGAAAAGCTCACCCCCAGTTCCTGCTTGAAGAGCCGCGAAATCGTACGCGTGCTCGCGCCGACCTCGCTGGCCCAGTGTTCGAGCGACTCCGCGTGCGCCGGGTGCGCGAGTACCGATTCGCACAGCATGCGCAGCCGTTTTTCGTCGGGCATCGGCACGGCGAGCGGCAGCGGTTCGGCGTGGCTCAGCTCGTCGAGCACGAGCCCGCACAGCAGGCGCTCGCGCGCCGTGCTCAGGTCGCGCGCGTCGAGCGCGACGATCAGCTCGCGCAGAAGGCCCGTCACTTCGACGACGCGGCATGCATCGAGCCCGTCGGGCACGATCGACTCGTCGATATACAGCGTGCGCAAATATGCCTCTTCGACGATCACGACCTCGTGCGTCACGTGCGGCGGTACCCAGATCGCGCGGGACGGCGGCACCATCCACGTCGTGCCGGTCGTCGCAACGCGCAGCACGCCGCGCGATGCGTACGCGAGCTGCGCCCACGCATGCGTATGCAGCGGGATGCGATACCCGGTATTGACCTGCCTTGCGCGCACGCGCATCGGATGGACGGCGGTCGGCGCGAATTCGGGCGGAATGTCGATGACGTACGGGTTCGATACGTCGGCTTGGGCGGGCGGATTCATGGACGATTCGGGCAGCGCGGCGGCGATGCCGTTATTGTAGAAGGCGCCGCGAAAGCGCACGCGGCGGTTTGTCGGGCGATCATGCCGCGTTCAAATGAACTTTGTATGGGGCCCGGCGATTTCGGGGCGGCCCGGAGCCGGGCGAGCTCGAGGGCTCGAACCATCTGGCCGGTATCGCGGTCTATCGATGCGTGGGCGATTCCGCGCGAATCGCGCCCGAACACGGCAACATACGAATCGAAGAGGAGAACCACGATGCGTTACGTATTCGTCTACGGCACCTTGAGAAACGGGGAGGCCAACGACATCGGCCACGCGGCCGCCAGGCACGGGATTGCCGCGCCGACGCTGCTCGGCGCTGCCGCGCTGCCGGGCGAACTGTACGATTTCGGTACCTATCCGGGGATGATCGCCGGGGCGGCCGGCCAGTCGCTCGTCTGGGGCGACGTCTACGAGGTCGACGACCAGCTCGTTCCCGTGCTCGACGAGATCGAGCGCGTCTATCCGGGCGTCGACTCGCTGTTCAAGCCGGAAGACGTGACCGTCGAACTCGGCGGCCGGCAGTACGCCTGCCTGTATTATCCGGTCGCCGCGCACGCGACAGCCGGGCGTCCGCGCATTGCGTCGGGCGACTGGGTTCAGCACCGGCGCGAGCGGGAAGCCGTCTGACCGGTTGTGCGGCAGCCGCAGTAGCTGATCTTGCCGCAAAAGAAAAAGCGCCCCGAGGGGCGCTTTTCTTGATGCCGTGATCGCATGCGACCGGCGCCGACGCAGGGCCGGCACCGATCGCGGCGGGCAGCTTCGTCAGATTTCCTCGTACAGCGGCAGCGTCAGGAATTCGGTGAAGCCTTCCGACGTCGACATCTGCTCGAAGATCGCCGCAGCGCGCTCGTACGGCTGCGTGTTGCCACCGACCGACCGCTTCACGTTGTCGAGTTCGGCCTTCGTATATTCGCGAACGAGTTCGGCCGTGACCTTGCGGCCGTCGTCGAGCACGCCCTTCGGCGAGCGGATCCATTGCCACACCTGCGAGCGGGAGATCTCGGCCGTGGCCGCATCTTCCATCAGGTTGTGGATCGGCACGCAGCCGTTGCCGTCGAGCCATGCGCCGAGGTAGTGGATCCCGACGTTGATGTTGTTGCGCAGGCCGGCTTCGGTGATCGGCGCTTCCGGCTGGAAGTCGAGCAGGTTCTTGCCTTCGACCTGCACGTCGTCGCGCTGCTTCGCGATCTGGTTCGGCTGGTCGCCGAGCACCTTGACGAATTCTTCCATCGCGATCGGCACGAGGCCCGGGTGCGCGACCCAGCCGCCGTCGTAGCCGTCGGTCGCATCGCGCTGCTTGTCCGAGCGCACGCCGCCCATCGCCTTGTCGTTCGCTTCCGGATCGTTCTTGATCGGGATCAGCGCGCTCATCCCGCCGATCGCCGGCGCGTTGCGCTTGTGGCAGGTCTTCAGCAGCAGCAGCGCGTACGCACGCATGAACGGCACCGTCATCGTGATCTTCGAACGCTCGGCGAGGCAGAAGTCGCGGTCGTTCTTGAATTTCTTGATCGCCGAGAAGATGTAGTCCCAGCGGCCGGCGTTCAGGCCCGAGCTGTGTTCGCGCAGTTCGTACAGGATCTCGTCCATCTCGAACGCGGCGAGGATCGTCTCGATCAGCACCGTCGCACGGATCGTGCCGCGCGGCACGCCGACGGCTTCCTGCGCGGCGACGAAGATGTCGTTCCACAGGCGCGCCTCGAGATGGCTTTCCATCTTCGGCAGGTAGAAGTACGGGCCCGAGCCGCGCGCGAGCAGTTCCTTCGCGTTATGGAACAGGAACAGCGCGAAATCGAAGATGCCGCCGGACACGCGCTGGCCATCGACCGTCACGTGCTTTTCGTCGAGGTGCCAGCCGCGCGGACGCACGATCAGCGTCGCGACCTTGTCGTTCAGCTGGTACGACTTGCCGTTCTGCTCGAGCGAGATCGTGCGGCGCACCGCGTCCTTCAGGTTGATCTGGCCGTCGATCTGGTTCGTCCAGCTCGGCGCGTTCGAATCCTCGAAGTCCGTCATGTACGAATCGGCGCCCGAGTTCAGCGCGTTGATGATCATCTTGCGCTCGACGGGGCCCGTGATTTCGACGCGGCGGCATTGCAGATCGGCCGGCAGCGGCGCGACTTTCCAGTCGCCTTCGCGGATCGTCTTCGTCTCGGCCAGAAAGTCGGGGCGCTCGCCTGCGTCGAGGCGTTTCGTGCGCTCGACGCGCGCCTGCAGCAGCGCCTGGCGGCGCGGTTCGAACGCGCGGTGCAGCGCCGCGACGAGTGCGAGTGCTTCGGGCGTCAGGATTGCTTCGTAACCCGGCTGGATGTCGCCGGTGATCGCCATGCCTTGCGGCAGCGTGATCGGGGTGCTCATGAGTCTCATCTCCTTGGTCGGTCAGTTGCGGTTTCGGTGAAGGGGGAAGGCGGCAGCGCTGCGAACGTCATGCACCCGGGCCGGGGCGCGTGCGGTTTGCGGATCTGCCGGACGGAGCCGGGGTGGCGAGGAATGCGAGCAGGTCGGCCATGCCGGTGCCCGTGCCGTCGGGCGGCGCGCCGAGTTCCTCGGCGGGCGCGCCCGTGCGGTTGAGCCAGAACGTCGTGTAGCCGAACCAGACGGCGCCGGCGACGTCCCACGCGTTCGACGACACGAACACGATGCCGCGCCGGTTCGGTCCGAACGCGGCGGTGCCGAGCGCGTAGGCGGCCGGGCTCGGCTTGTACGCGCGCACGGTGTCGGCCGACAGCACGCGATCGAACAGCCCGGTCATGCCGGCGCTCTTGATCGCGATGTCGAGCATCTGCGGCGTGCCGTTCGACAGGATCCCGAGCGGCGGGCGCGGGTCGAGCGCGCGCAGCTTGCGCAGCGCGGGCACCGTATCGGGATAGGTGGACAGGCATGCGTATTCGTCCATCAGCCGCTTCTCGGCCGCGCTGTTCAGCGCGAGCCCGAGCCGGCGCGCGGCGAACCGCAGCGCATCGAGCGTGATGTCCCGGAACGGGCGATAGCGCGCGCCGGCCGGATCGGCGAGCGTGCGCAATTGCGAGTATTCGATCTGCTTGCGTCGCCACAGCTGCGACAACCGTTCCCCGTGACCGGGAAACATCTGTTCCGCCGCGGCCAGGACCGCACGCACGTCGAACAACGTGCCGAATGCGTCGAAGAGGATTGCGTCGGGAGAGGAGAGTGTCGTTGTGGCCGACATAGCCTTGCGCTCCAGTTTCAGAGGTCAGGTAAATTCTATTCGTGATCGTATGCGCTAAAAAAGACGCTAAACATCACTTGATCTTTTACTTTCATATACCTAATCTAGAGCGGTTTAAGCTATTTGAAGGGCGGCAGCGCCGCCCCGCGAGTCATGGACCGGTTCAAGCAGATCGAAACGTTCGCCGCGGTCGCGGCAAAGGGCAGCCTGTCGGCGGCCGCGCACGCGGAAGGCGTCGCACCGGCGATCATCGGCCGCCGTCTCGACGCGCTCGAGGAGCGGCTCGGCGTCAAGCTGCTGGTGCGCACGACGCGCAAGCTCACGCTGACGTTCGAGGGCTCGGCGTTTCTCGAGGATTGCCAGCGCGTCATCAACGACATGCAGAACGCGGAGGCGAGCGTGTCCGCCGGCGGCGTGAAGGCGAGCGGTCACCTGCGCATTTCCGCGCCGGCTGGCTTCGGCCGGCGGCACGTCGCGCCGCTCGTGCCGGAATTCAGCGTCGGGCATCCGGATGTGTCGGTCACGCTCGACCTGTCCGACCGGATGGTCGACCTCGTCAACGAGGGGTTCGATTGCGCGGTGCGGCTCGGCGAGCTGCCCGACTCGTCGCTCGTGTCGCTGAAGCTCGGCGAGAATCGCCGCGTGTGCGTCGCTTCTCCCGCGTATCTCGCGCGGCGCGGCACGCCGGCCACGCTCGCGGAGCTGGCGCGGCACAACTGCCTCGCGCTCGCGGCAAACGCGAACCAGCAACGCGGCTGGGCGTTCCAGGAGGACGACAAGGTCGTGTCGATCCGCGTGAACGGCACGATGGAATGCTCGGACGGCGCGGTGCTGCACGAGTGGTGCCTCGCCGGTCACGGCCTGGCGTGGCGCTCGTGGTGGGAGGTCGGCGAGGACATCGCGGCCGGCCGCCTCGTCAGCGTGCTCGACGCATTCGCGGCCCCGCCGATCGGCATCCACGCGGTGTTTCCGCAACGCCGGCATCTGCCGCTGCGCGTGCGGCTGTTTCTCGATTACCTGAAGCACACCTACGAGCAGCCCGGATATTGGGGCGAGTAGGCCGCGTGGGCCCGCGCGTTTCCGATATGAGGGCGAACCCGCTGCCGGTGCCGATTGCGCGGTTTCGCGCACTACACTCGTAGCAGGCATGTCCGACGCGTCGCGGCCGGCCCGGTCGGGATCGCGGCGTGCGGCGTGCGATTGACGAAGGAGGGCGCGATGTTCCGGCACATCCTCGTTCCAACCGACGGTTCCGAACTGTCGCAGAAGGCGATCGACGGCGCGATCGACCTGGCTCGCGCGGTCGGTGCGCGCGTTACGGCGTACGCGTGCCTGCCGCAGTATCCGTACTCGCCGTTTTCCGAAGTGATCATCGAGCCGCCCGCCGATTTCCGGGCGCGCAGCGAGCGCGAGGCGCGCGCGCATCTCGACGAGGTCGAATCGGCCGCGAAGACTGCCGGCGTCGACTGCGACACCTGGACGAGTGTCCATCCGTCGCCGTATCTCGGCATCATCGAGGCGGCCGAACGCGGCGGCTGCGACGTGATCTTCATGGCGTCCCACGGACGCCGCGGGCTCGGCAGCTTGCTGATCGGCAGCGAGACGCAGCGCGTGCTGACCCATACGAAAATTCCGGTGATCGTCTATCGGTAGGGTGATGGGGCCGTGGCCGCAGGACGGCAACGAGATCCACACCGCAGAAAAAGGGCGCGCCGGACGAAGCCGGCGCGCGTCGTTGCTGGCGGCACGCAGGCCGCGCGGCCGGTCGCGCATGACATCGCGCGCCTGCCGTCTCCCCCTGATTGTTGTCCGGTGGCCGATGCCGCGCCGTCGCGTGACGGGCCGGCATCGGCGTGACGCTTGCGCGTCGTGCGCTGCTTACGCGACCTTCTTGCCGTCGAAGAACTGCTCGTCTTCGGTCGAGCCGTGCAGCGCAGTGGTCGACGCTTCGCGTTCGACCGTCTGCGTCACCGCGTCGAAGTAGCCGGTGCCGACTTCGCGCTGATGCTTGACGGCCGTGAAGCCCTTGTCCGCCGCCGCGAACTCGGCCTGCTGCAGCTCGACGAACGCGCTCATCTGGGTGCGCGCATAGCCGTGCGCGAGGTTGAACATCGAGTAGTTCAGCGCGTGGAAGCCGGCCAGCGTGATGAACTGGAACTTGTAGCCCATCGCGCCGAGTTCCTTCTGGAACTTCGCGATCGTCGCGTCGTCGAGGTTCTTCTTCCAGTTGAACGACGGCGAGCAGTTGTACGACAGCATCTTGCCCGGGAACTGCTTGTGGATCGCTTCCGCGAACTTCTTCGCGTACTCGAGATCCGGCTTGCCCGTTTCGCACCAGACGAGGTCGGCGTACGGCGCGTACGCGAGACCGCGCGAGATCGCCTGCTCGATGCCCGGCTTCGTGCGGAAGAAACCTTCCACCGTGCGTTCGCCCGTCAGGAACGGCTTGTCGTTGCCGTCGACGTCGGACGTGATCAGGTCGGCCGCTTCTGCGTCGGTGCGGGCAACCAGCACGGTCGGCGTGCCCATCACGTCGGCCGCGAGACGCGCTGCCGACAGCTTCGCGACGGCTTCACGCGTCGGTACCAGCACCTTGCCGCCCATGTGGCCGCACTTCTTCACCGAAGCGAGCTGGTCCTCGAAGTGGACACCCGACGCGCCGGCTTCGATCATCGCCTTCATCAGTTCGAACGCGTTCAGCACGCCGCCGAAACCGGCTTCCGCGTCAGCGACGATCGGTGCGAAGAAATCGACGTAGCCTTCGTCGCCCGGGTTCTTGCCTTCCGACCACTGGATCTGGTCGGCGCGCGTCAGCGTGTTGTTGATGCGCTTCACGACGAGCGGCACCGAGTTTGCCGGGTACAGCGACTGGTCCGGGTACATTTCGCCCGCGACGTTCGCGTCGCCGGCCACTTGCCAGCCGGACAGGTAGATGGCCTTCAGGCCGGCCTTCACCTGCTGCATCGCCTGGTTGCCGGTCAGTGCGCCGAGTGCGTTGACGAACGGCTCGTGGTTGATGAGGCTCCACAGCTTTTCCGCGCCGCGCTTGGCGAGCGTGTGCTCGATCGGGATCGAACCACGCAGGCGGACCACGTCGTCAGCCGAGTAGCTGCGCTTGATGCCCTTCCAGCGCGGATTGGTTTCCCATTGCTGTTGCAGTTCCTGTGCCTGTTGCTGACGCGACATGATGAGCTCCTTGATGCGGTGCGATGCCTGATGGGTTGAATCTGACAGTGGTGAGGCTGTTCTCGAAGCCGGGAGCGGGGTGTTCCGGTTCGCGAGGTCTTGTATAAGAGTCTAGGCAAATCGACCGGAGCGGGACAGGGGGCTTGTCGGGGAGTGGGGTAAATTTTTAGTTGTTTTAAATCAGTATCTTGAAACTGAAATTTCGAGATAAGAAATGCTTTTTTCCATCCCGCAATCGCCCGGGTTGTGCCGCGCAGCATGATTTTTTACGACACAAAAAAATTTTCCGTATCGTGAAATGTGGGGCAGGACGAAAAAAAACCGGCGCAGATGCGCCGGTTGGCTGGATGGGCAGGGCGGTTATCCGCGGGTCTGCCCTCCGTGGGGCGGCCGGTGGCCGCCCGTGCGTGCTTACGACGCGTTGCCGCGACGCGGGCCGCCGCTGCGTTGACCGTCGCGACGCGGGCCGCCGTCACGGCTGCCACCCGGCTTGCCGCTCCAGCCGCCGCCATTGCCGCCGCCGTAGCTGCGGCCGTTGCCGTTACCGTTGCCGCCATAGCCACCGCCCGGCTTGCCGCCGAAACGGCGACCGCCGTTACCGCCGCCCGGACGGCCGCGGCCGCCGTTGCCGCCGTTACGCGGGGGCGCCTTGCGCGGCTCGAAACCTTCGATCACGTTGACCGGCAGCGGCGAGCGCACGAAGCGCTCGATGCGCTTGAGCGCGCCTTGCTCGGCGTGGTGCACGAGGCTCACCGCCGTGCCCGAACGGCCTGCACGGCCGGTACGGCCGATACGGTGCACGTAGTCTTCCGCGAACTTCGGCAGGTCGTAGTTGAACACGTGCGTGATGCCCGGGATGTCGATGCCGCGTGCCGCGACGTCGGTGGCCACCAGCACGCGCACGCGGCGCTCGCGCAGCGCACGGATCGTGCGGTTACGCGCGCCCTGCGGCAGGTCGCCGTGCAGCGCGGCCGATTCGAAGCCTGCGTCGGCGAGACGGCCGGCGAGCTGGTCGGCGTCGATCTTGGTCGCCGTGAAGATGATCGCCTGGTCGAGCGCGTCGTCGCGCAGCAGGTGATCGAGCAGGCGATCCTTGTGGTCGCGGTCGTCGACGTAGTGCACGGTCTGCGCGATGTTCGCGCGCGACTCGAGGCGCTGCTGGATCTCGATGCGTTCCGGATCCTTCAGCAGGCGGCTCGTCAGCGAACCGATCTTGCCGTCGAGCGTCGCCGAGAACAGCATCGTCTGGCGCGACTCGGGCGTCGCGTCGACGATCGTTTCGATGTCTTCGATGAAGCCCATGTCGAGCATGCGGTCGGCTTCGTCGAGCACGAGCATCTTCAGCTCGGACAGGTCGATGCGGCCACGCTCGAGGTGGTCGAGCAGACGGCCCGGCGTGGCGACCAGGATTTCGGGGTTCTTCGCGAGCAGCATCAGCTGCTGGCCGTAGGCGACGCCGCCGAGGATGCTGACCGTGCGCAGGCGCTTCAGGTGCTTGCCGTAGGTCGTTGCAGCCGTGGTGACCTGCATCGCGAGTTCGCGGGTCGGCGTCAGCACGAGCAGGCCCGGGCGCGCGACGGGTTGCGGGCGGCGCGCGCGGCGGTCGCCCTGGTTCGGTTCGCGCGGCGCGCGCGGTTGCTGCGCCTGCGCCTTCTGGAGCTGCGCGAAACGTTCGATCGCGGGCAGCATGAATGCGGCGGTCTTGCCTGAACCGGTCGGGCTCGAGACCAGCAGGTCACGGCCGGCGATGCCGGCCGGAATCGCGCGCTGCTGGACCGGCGTCGGCTTCACATAGCCGGCGGCCTGCAGCGCGGAGACGATCTCCGGCGACAACCCGAGCGACGCGAAGGTCGGCTCGTCCGACGCCGGTTCGACCGCGGCCGGTGCGGCGGCGTCGTCGAGACCGAGCGCCTGGTCGGCGATCGCGTTGAGCGGGCTGGAGTTGATGCTCGAAGTCATAACAATCCTTGAAACACAGTGGGTGAAACGTCGGCGCCAATCGCGCATACCCAAGTCGTCGGATTCAGCGAGCAAATCGGGAAACGGGTGCAATCCGCCGAACCTTCAGCGGATGAGGCATTAGAAGCTGTTTTGGGTGCGGCGCGCTTCAGGAGCGGGGCCGCCAGCCTGATAAGTGACGACCGCGAAGGTCGAAGCAGGAGGGGACAGGTTCTAAACCGGATTGGAGCTTAACGCTACGAGGCGTCAGGCCGGAACGGCTTGCGAGCCGAGCGCGGAAGATGACGCAGGCAGCATTATAAAGAGATTTGCTGCGCTGCGCCACTGATTTGATTGCCTATTGCGGCCGGGGGCGATTCGGTCAGGAAGCCGTGCCGTTCTTCAGCGATTCGACGAGTTCGATGTACTGCTGCTTCGCCGCATCCTGCGACGTGCCCTTCAGTGCATCCCAGGCGTCGTACTTGTATTTGCCGACGATGTCGGTGAAGCCCGGCTTGTCGCCATGCGCGTCGCCATCGGTCGCCTGCTTGAAGAGCGCATACAGGCGCAGCAGGGTCAGGTTGCCCGGACGTTCGGTCAGTTGCTTGACGTCGATCTGGGCCTGGTCGAATTGGGCGGTGAGTTCGCTCATCGTGTGTCTCCGTAAGGGTTTCAGGTCGGGCGATCTTAACAAGCGGACCGCCGCGCGGGGTCGAGCGATCCTTCCAAACCGCCATCGGGCACAGCGCACACGCACGGATCGGGCCCGATCGCCCGTGGGAGCGGGGCGCCGCATTACAATGTCGCCCATGACGCAAACAGTGCTCCTCGCCATCGATACGTCGACCGAATACTGCTCGGTCGCGCTGCTGCGCTCGGCCCACGCCGATGACGCCGTTTCCACCCCGCAAACCTGGGTCCGCCACGAGCTGACGGGCGCCGTGTCGAGCACGCGCGTGCTGCCGGCCATCCAGGCGCTTTTCGCCGAATCGGGGCTGACGCTCGCCGATTGCGACGCGATCGCGTTCGGCGCGGGCCCCGGCTCGTTCACGGGCCTGCGCACCGCGACGGGCATCACCCAGGGTCTCGCGTTCGGGTGCGGGCTGCCGGTCGTGCCGATCGGCACGCTGCTCGCGTGCGCCGAGCACGCGCGGCTGCGTGCGCCCGGCACGACCCGCGTGCTGGCCGCGCTGGATGCGCGGATGGATGAAGCCTACTGGGCGGACTTCGCGTGGGACGACAGCGTCGGCGACTGGCGCACGCTGCATCCGGCCTCGCTCGATGCACCGGGTGCCGTCGGCGTGCCCGATGCGCCGTTCACGCTCGCGGGTAATGCAGCCGCCGCGTTCGGCGCGCAGTTGCCGGCCGCGGCGCACGCGGCCGTGATCGACGGCGACGCGATGCCGCACGCGCTGGCGGTCGCCCATGCCGCCCTGCGCGCGTTTCGTGCCGGCCGTGCGGTGCCGGCCGATCAGGCCGCGCCGGAGTATGTGCGCGACAAGGTTGCGCAGACGACCGCCGAGCGCGTCGCGGCACGGGCCGCGCAGACGGGCGGAGCGAAGGGATGACGGGCGTACTGCTGAGCGACAGGTATCTGGCGCCGATGACGGATGCCGATCTCGACGAGGTCGTCGCGATCGAGCACGTCGCGTATGAATTCCCGTGGAGCCGCGGCAACTTCGAGGATTCGTTGCGCAACGGCTACCTGGGCGTGTGCCTGCGGCACGTGACGGGTGCGCTGATCGGCTATTGCGTGCTGATGCCCGTGATCGACGAGATGCACCTGCTGAACCTGTGCGTCGCGCCGGCTGTGCAGCGCGCGGGGGCGGGCCTTGCGCTGCTGCGCGAGGCCGTGCGCATTTCGCGCGCGGAGGGGCTCGACGGCGTGCTGCTCGAAGTGCGGCCGTCCAATCTGCGCGCGGTCCATCTGTACGAGCGTTTCGGCTTCATGACGATCGGCCGGCGCAAGAATTATTACCCGGCGAAGCATCACAGCCGGGAGGACGCGATCGTGATGCGTCTGACGCTGAACAAGGACGAAGGGGACGCGCATGGCATGGGCTGAAGCGGCGCTCGAGGAAATAGGCCTCGCGCAGATCTGGGTGCGGCGCGGGCAAAGCGCGGATGCGGGCACGGACGAGGGCGCGGCAGCCGAAGCGCCCGCCGCGGCGCAAACCGGCACGGCGGAAGCCGCACCGGCCGCCGCAATCGAGCGACCTGCACGCACCGCGCGTGCGCCGGTGCAGGACGAGGCGCCGCCGGCCGTCGCGCGTAGCCGCGATGCTGCGCCGGCTCGCGAGTCTGTCGCTCCGGCGCGGCGCGTCGACGACGGCGACCGCGCGCCGGCACCGGTCGAGCCGATTGTGCCGATCGCGTCGACCGACACGATGCCGCCGATGGACGACATACCGCCTGCCGACGCCGACGATTTTGCGTGGTTCGATGCGGCGCCGCCGGGCGACCCCGTGCCGGTGCTCGAATCGCGTCCCGTCGGTACGCCGGTTGCCGCACTCGACTGGGATGCGCTGGCCGCGCGCGTGGCCGACTGCACGCAGTGCCGGCTGTGCGAGAAGCGGACCAACACGGTGTTCGGCGTCGGCGACCGCGAAGCGGACTGGATGCTGATCGGCGAAGCGCCGGGCGAGAACGAGGACAAGCAGGGCGAGCCGTTCGTCGGCCAGGCCGGCAAGCTGCTCGACAACATGCTGCAGTCGCTGTCGCTCCAGCGTGGCGACAACGTGTACATCGCGAACGTGATCAAGTGCCGGCCGCCGGGCAACCGCAATCCGGAGCCGGACGAGGTCGCGAGCTGCGAGCCTTATCTGCAGCGTCAGGTCGCGCTCGTGAAGCCGAAGCTGATCGTCGCGCTCGGCCGCTTCGCCGCGCAGACCCTGCTGAAGACGGACGCGAGCATCGCGTCGCTGCGCGGCCGCGTGCATGCGTACGAAGGCGTCCCGGTGATCGTGACCTATCACCCGGCGTACCTGTTGCGCAGCCTGCAGGACAAGTCGAAGGCCTGGGCCGACCTGTGCCTCGCGCGCGACACGTTCCGGCGCGCCGAGGGTGCCGACGCGAACGGGCCGGCCGGACAATGACGACCGGCGCGGCGGTCGCATTCGTCGATACGCTGCACGACGTCGCGGTTCGGGATCTGGGCTGGCTGCTGGCCAGCCCGAGCCTGCTCACCGCGGTACCGGACGCGCCGCTTGCGCGCCCTTGGCCGGATGCGGCCGGACAGTCGGCTGTCGAAGCATGGCTCGCCGCGCTCGATGCGCAGCCCGAGCCGCTGCATCGCGCGCTCGACGGGTTCCGGCCCACCCGGCTCGGCCGCTACGCCGAATGCCTGCTCGAATATTTCCTGACGCACGGGCCGTCGCTGCGGCTCGTCGCGGCCAATCTGCCGCTGCGCAGCAACGGCAAGACGCTCGGCGAAGTCGATTTTCTCGTCGACGCGCCGGACGGGCGGCGCCTGCACTGGGAACTCGCGGTGAAGTGCTATCTGTGCGCGCCCGTGCAAGCCGGTGCGTCGCTCGCCGATTTCGTCGGCCCCAACCTCGTCGACCGGTTCGACCGCAAACGCAGCCGGTTGCTCGATCACCAACTGCGGCTCGGCGATCGCGACGGGTTTGCGCGGCTCGGTTACGGCGCGCCGTCCGACGCGCAGATGTTCATCAAGGGCTGGTTGTTCTATCCGTACGATGCGCCGTTACCGCCGGTGTCCGCGGAAATCGCGCCGGATCACCCGCGCGGTTTCTGGCTGACGCACGCGCAGTGGCCGGCCTGGGCGGCCGCGCAGCGTGCCGGCGCCGCATGGAGTGTATTGCCGAGGCTGGCGTGGCTGGCGCCGCGACGTGCCGCCGCCGATGCCGGATTCGACCCCGAGCCGCTGGCGGCCGCTTTGGAACTGCCCCCCGTGTTGACGGCCCGCGAGGCCCCCGCGCTGATCGGCATTCATGAAAAGGGGAGTGACGGCACGTGGCGCGAACGGGCGCGTGGCTTCGTCGTGCCGGACGACTGGCCGGTGCGCGCACAGGCGTTCGCGGCGCAGGATCACTGACGCCGCGTCAGCCGGCGCTCACCACCAGCGATGGAAGTGATGGACAGGGCCGACGCCGTGGCCGACGTCGAGGTGGCCGCTCGCGGCGATTGCGCCGGTCAGGTAGGTCTTGGCTTCGCGCACCGCGCTTTCGAGGTCGGGCTGCTGCGGTAGCAGCGCGGCGATCGCCGACGACAACGTACAGCCCGTGCCGTGCGTGTTGCTGACCGGCACGCGCGCGCCGTCGAGCCGCACGGTGCGCGTCGCTTCAACGAGCCAGTCGGGGCTCGCGGACGCGTCGGGCAGGTGGCCGCCTTTCATCAGCACGGCGCGCGCGCCCGTCCGTAACAATGCCTGACCTTGCCGGACCATGTCGGGTTCCGTGGTTGCGGGCACATCGTTCAGCAGTGCGGCCGCTTCGGGCAGGTTCGGCGTCACGACCGTCGCGAGCGGCAGCAGCGCCTCGCGCAACGCGTCGACGGCATCGGGCGCGAGCAGCGCGTGCGCGCTCTTCGAGATCATCACCGTGTCGAGCACGACGAAGCGCGGCGCGTAGCGGCGCAGCGCGTCGGCGACCGCGTGCACGATCGCCGCATTCGCGAGCATTCCGATCTTGACCGCATCGATGCGGATATCGCCGAACACCGCGTCGAGTTGCGCGGTCACGAACGCCGCATCCGGCGCATGCACGCCTGTTACGCCGCGCGTGTTCTGGGCGGTCAGCGCGGTGATCACGGTCGCGCCGTACGCGCCGAGCGCGGAAAAGGTTTTCAGGTCGGCCTGGATGCCGGCGCCGCCGCCCGAATCGGAGCCGGCGATCGTCAGGATGTTGGGTATCGGGTGCGTCATCGGGGCAGCGCGCCGGTTCGAAGACCGGCGCTGGCGGACGGAAACGGAAAGTGTAGCGTCAGTGCCGCGATTCGCCGATCAGCGCGACCGAGTCGAACTGACGCTGGTTCGCCTGGTGGCGGCGCATCACGAGCCACATCGTCAGGCAGACGAACGTGCCGAACAGCACGATCACGACGCCGACCGGCACGTCGAGCCACACGAGCACCGCATACAGGCACAGCATCACGAGCACCGACAGGTTCTCGTTGAAGTTCTGCACCGCGATCGAGTGGCCGGCCGACAGCAGCACGTGGCCGCGATGCTGCAGCAGCGCGTTCATCGGAACGACGAAGTAGCCGGACAGCGCGCCGACGCAGATCAGGAAGATGTACGCGATGATCAGGTAAACCGGCAGGCGCAGGTGGCCCAGGTGCGCGGCCCAGTGCGGCGGGAACAGGTCGCGCGAATAGAACGCCATCAGCATCACCGCGATGCCCATGATGATGCCGACCGGCAGGACGGTCAGCGACTTCTTGAGCGGCACCCGGCTGGCCGCGGCGATCGCGCCGGCCGCGACGCCGAAGGCGACGACTGCCTGCAGCAGCGCACCCTCGGACAGCGACATGCCGAGCGACACCTCGGCCCATTTCAGCACGATGAACTGCAGCGTCGCGCCCGCGCCCCAGAACAGCGTCGTGACCGCCAGCGAGATCTGGCCGAGCTTGTCGCGCCAGAGCACCATGAAACAGTCGGCGAAGTCGGCCACCAGCTTGATCGGCCCGTGTTGCTGTTTCGGGTAGCGCGCGCCGGTATCGGGAATGCGCAGATTGAACAGCGCGGCGATCACGTAGATCAACAGGATGACCGCGATCGCGGCTTCGGCTGGCGTACCGATCCACGCCGGCGTATGCGCGATGACGTGCGACGCGATATGCGGACTGATCAGCGCGCCGCCGAGCACGGTGCCGAGGATGATCGAGCTGACGGTCGTGCCTTCGATCCAGCCGTTCGCGGCGACCAGCCGGTCGGCCGGCAGCAGCTCGGTAAGAATGCCGTATTTGGCCGGCGAGTAGGCCGCCGCGCCGAAGCCGACGATCCCGTACGCGATCAGCGGGTGGGCGCCGAACAGCATGATCAGGCAGCCGATCACCTTGATCGAGTTGGTGATGAACATCACGTGGCCCTTCGGGCGCGAATCCGCGAAGGCGCCGACATACGCCGCCAGCACCACATAGGACAACACGAAGAACAGCTTCAACAGCGGTGTCATCCAGTTGGGTGCGTGAAGGTCTTTCAGCAGGGCAATGGCGGCGATGAGGAGCGCACTGTCGGCCAGCGACGAGAAAAACTGCGCGGCCATGATGGTGTAAAAACCTTTTTTCATCTGATGCGATGCTTTCGTCGCTGCGGCAGGGCCGCGTAGGCCGCCTGGTATGCGATCGGCTTATTCCGTTCGAAATGGGTTGTGCGCACGGCTTTATAACATGAAAATACGCCAATTCGGACTAGCAAGATTCCCCGATCGTTCCGCAAATTGTCGGCTTCAGTGCTCAAAAGGCGCGGTAAGCTGATGATTCGCAAGCGTCTTTACGTAAATTTCCCATGCCGCGCCCGATCTCCGCCACCATCCACACCGCCGCTCTCGCGAACAATCTCTCCGTCGTCCGCCGCTTTGCCGGCCCGTCCAAGGTTTGGGCGGTCGTCAAGGCCAACGCGTACGGCCACGGTCTCGCCCGCGTTTTTCCCGGCCTGCGCGGCACCGACGGTTTCGGCCTGCTCGACCTCGACGAGGCCGTCAAGCTGCGCGAGCTCGGCTGGGCCGGCCCGATCCTGCTGCTCGAAGGGTTCTTCCGCTCGACCGACATCGACGTGATCGACCGCTACAGCCTGACGACGACCGTCCACAGCGACGAGCAGATGCGGATGCTGGAAACGGCGCGGCTGTCGAAGCCCGTCAACGTGCAGCTCAAGATGAACAGCGGGATGAACCGGCTCGGCTATCTGCCGGAGAAATATCGCGCCGCGTGGGAGCGCGCCCGCGCGTGCCCCGGCATCGGCCAGATCACGTTGATGACCCATTTTTCGGATGCGGACAACGAGCGCGGCGTCGCCGAGCAGCTCGCGACGTTCGAGCGCGGTGCGGAAAACATTGCCGGCGCGCGCAGTCTCGCGAACTCGGCGGCCGTGCTGTGGCATCCGGATACGCACTTCGACTGGGTGCGGCCGGGGATCGTGCTGTACGGCGCGTCGCCGTCCGGGCTGTCGTCCGATATCGCCGACACGGGGCTGAAGCCTGCGATGACGCTCGCGTCCGAGCTGATCGCGGTGCAGACGATCGCGAAGGGGCAGGCCATCGGTTATGGCTCGACGTTCTCCGCGCAGGCGCCGATGCGGGTCGGCGTGGTCGCGTGCGGTTACGCGGACGGCTATCCGCGTGTCGCGCCGGAAGGCACGCCGGTGATCGTCGACGGCATCCGCACGCGGATCGTCGGCCGCGTCTCGATGGACATGATCACGGTCGACTTGACCCCGTGCCCGCAGGCTGGCGTCGGCGCGCGCGTCGAACTGTGGGGCAACGCGCTGTCGATCGACGACGTCGCCCGCCATTGCGGCACGATCGGCTACGAGCTGATGTGCGCGGTCGCGGGCCGCGTGCCCGTGCGCGCGGAATAAGGGCGTCGCGCGTGGCCAAACAGAAAACCGTATACGTCTGCAGCGAGTGCGGCGGACAGACCCCGAAATGGCAGGGCCAATGCCCGTCGTGCCAGGCTTGGAACACGCTGGTTGAATCGGTCGCCGAATCGCCGGCTGCCCATCGTTTCCAGTCGCTCGCGAAGCGGGCGCCCGTCCAGCGTCTCGTCGACATCGAAGCGGCCGATGTGCCGCGCTTCTCGACCGGCATCGGTGAATTCGACCGAGTGCTCGGCGGCGGGCTGGTCCCCGGCGGCGTCGTGCTGATCGGCGGCGATCCGGGCATCGGCAAGTCGACGCTGCTGCTGCAGTCGCTCGCGGACATCGCGAGCGAGCGGCGCGCGCTCTATATCAGCGGTGAGGAATCGGCCGCGCAGATCGCGTTGCGCGCGCAACGGCTTGCGCTGCTCGACGGCGGTGCGGTGGCGGACGAACTGAAGCTGCTCGCCGAGATCCAGCTCGAAAAGATCCAGGCCGCGATCGACGCGGAACGGCCGGACGTGGCCGTGATCGACTCGATCCAGACCGTCTATTCGGAAGCGCTCACGTCGGCGCCGGGCTCGGTCGCGCAGGTGCGCGAGTGCGCGGCGCAGCTCACGCGCATCGCGAAACAGTCGGGCACCGCGATCATCATGGTCGGGCACGTGACGAAGGAGGGCAATCTGGCCGGCCCGCGCGTGCTCGAGCACATCGTCGATACGGTGCTGTACTTCGAAGGCGACACGCATTCGTCGTTCCGGCTCGTGCGTGCGTTCAAGAACCGCTTCGGCGCGGTCAACGAACTCGGCGTGTTCGCGATGACCGAGCGCGGGCTGCGCGGTGTCGCGAATCCGTCCGCGCTGTTCCTGTCGCAGCACGAACAGGTCGTGCCTGGCTCGTGCGTGCTCGTTACGCAGGAAGGCACGCGCCCGCTGCTCGTCGAAGTCCAGGCGCTCGTCGACACGGCGCACGTGCCGAACCCGCGCCGGCTCGCGGTCGGCCTCGAGCAGAACCGGCTCGCGATGCTGCTCGCGGTGCTGCACCGGCACGCAGGCATCGCGTGCTTCGACCAGGACGTATTCCTCAATGCGGTCGGCGGCGTGAAGATCACCGAGCCGGCTGCCGACCTCGCGGTGCTGCTCGCGATCCATTCGTCGATGCGCAACAAGGCGCTGCCGAAGGGGCTGATCGTGTTCGGCGAAGTGGGGCTGGCGGGCGAGATCCGGCCGTCGCCGCGCGGGCAGGAGCGTTTGCGGGAGGCGGCGAAGCTCGGCTTCACGTCCGCGCTGATTCCGAAGGCGAATGCGCCGAAGCAGCCGATCGAAGGGCTGAACGTGATGGCCGTCGATCGGCTCGAACAGGCGATCGACCGCGTGCGCGATCTCGAGTGACCGGCCCGGCAGGCGCTCGGGCCGTGCCTGCCGGCGATCTGTCGCGTAATTCGTTGTAAAGAATATGTAGGGTTCTGTAACCCGCCGGACATCGCTTTTCCCTATCCTTTGCCGGATTGTCGAACCGCGCAATGCGAAGGGATCCTATGTTGAAATCGTATGGGGAAGCGCCGAGCGGACGCCTTTACAACCTGCGTGGCTGCCGTGTGTCGGAGCCGATTCGCCAACCCTGGGGCGGCGGATGCCGGATCGTCGAATGGATCGACGACGAAGGGCGCCTGGCGCGCAAGGTCGTGTCCGAGGACGTGACGGAAGCGGAGGTCGCCGCGGCGATCCGGCGGCCGACCGAAGGGCGCCGGCACCTGATGGGCGACGACGAGCAGATGCCGCGCGACACGTTGCCGCGCCGCTGAGCCGGCAAGCGCGGCGAGTAGCCGGCGAACGGTGTGACGACGGTAGTGAATGAACAGGCCGGGCCCGTGCGCCCGGCCTTGTCGCATCTGGGCCCACAGAGGGCCAGATGGACTTCGAGGTACCGCGATACCCAGAAATCGCAGCGCAGAGGCGCCCGGCACGCCGGGCTGGCGTATCGGCATAGCGGCCGGCTGCGCCGCGACAGCGTTCAGCCGATCTGCTCGAGCTCTTCCTGCGCGGCGAGCCAGCCGGCCTCGACCGTTTCGAGACGCGTGTTGACGTCCCCGAGCTTGCGGATCGCGTCGGTCAGTTCCGTCTTGCGCTCGGCTTCGTAGCTCGCCGGATCGGCGACGAATGCGTCGAGGCGCGCCTTCTCCGCGTGCAGCGTCTCCATTTCCTTTTCGAGCTTCGTGATACGCGTCTGCAGCGGCTTTTTCAGCACCGACAGGCGCTGGCGTTCTTCGGCAGCCTGACGCTTCTGATCCTTGCGGTTGGCTGCGGCGCCGGCACCCGAAGAAGCCGCGCTGTCGGCCTTCGCGGCGGCGCGCTGCTCGGCCGCGTGCTGCAGCAGCCAGTCGCGGTAGTCGTCGAGGTCGCCGTCGAACGGCTGCAGCCGGTGCTTCGCCACCAGCATGAACTGGTCGGTCGTCGCGCGCAGCAGGTGGCGGTCGTGCGAGACGAGGATCAGCGTGCCTTCGAACTGCGCGAGCGCCATCGTCAGCGCATGACGCGTTTCGAGGTCGAGGTGGTTGGTCGGTTCGTCGAGCAGTAGCAGGTTCGGCTTCTGCCAGATGATCAGCGCGAGCGCGAGGCGTGCCTTTTCACCACCCGAAAACGGCCCGACCGGCGTGGTCGCCATGTCGCCCGAGAAGTTGAAGCCGCCGAGGAAGTCGCGCAGCTCCTGCTCGCGCGTGTCGGGCGCGAGCCGCGCCAGATGCGCGAGCGGCGAATCGTCCTCGCGCAGCGTTTCGAGCTGGTGCTGCGCGAAATAGCCGATCGTCAGCCCCTTGCCGTCGCGGACGTGCCCCGACAGCGGCGCGAGCGTGCCGGCCAGCGTCTTGATCAGCGTCGACTTGCCCTGGCCGTTCGCGCCGAGCAGGCCGATACGCTGGCCGTTCTGGATCGACAGCGCGACGCGCTCGACGATCGGGATTTCCGCTCCGCCGTCGGCGTGGTAGCCGCAGCGGACGTCTTCCATCACCATCATCGGGTTCGGCGCGGCATCGGGCGTGCGGAATTCGAACGTGAACGGCGACGCGATGTGCGCGGGCGCGATCAGCTCCATCTTCTCGAGCGCCTTCATCCGGCTCTGCGCCTGCTTGGCCTTGGTCGCCTTGGCCTTGAAGCGGTCGACGAAGCTCTGCAGGTGCTCGATCGTCTTCTGCTGCTTTTCGTAGGCGCTTTGCTGCAGCGCCAGTTGCTGCGCGCGCAGCACTTCGAACTGCGAGTAGTTGCCGCCGTAACGCTTCACCTGGCGGTTTTCCAGGTGCAGCGTGACGTTGCAGATCGAATCGAGGAATTCGCGGTCGTGCGAAATCACGACGAGCGTGCCGGGGTAGCGGTGCAGCCAATCCTCGAGCCAGACGATCGCGTCGAGGTCGAGGTGGTTCGTCGGTTCGTCGAGCAGCAGCAGGTCGGAGCGGCACATCAGCGCCTGCGCGAGATTCAGGCGCATGCGCCAGCCGCCGGAGAAGCTGGCGACGGATTCGCGCGTCTGCGCGAGCGTGAAGCCGAGGCCGAGCAGCAGCGCCTCGGCGCGGGCGGGCGCGGTGTAGCCGTCGGCGTCGGCGAACGCCGCGTGCGCGTCGGCTTCGGCGGCGCCGTCATGCGCGGCGGAAGCGGCGGCGATGCGCGCCTCGATCTCGCGCAACGCGGCGTCGCCGTCGAGCGTGTAGTCGAGCGCTGAACGATCGACGGCGGGCGTTTCCTGCGACACATGGGCGATTCGCCACGACGGCGGCATCGAGAAATCGCCGCCGTCCGAGTGCAGCTCGCCGCGCAGGACCGAGAACAGGGTCGACTTGCCGGCGCCGTTCGCGCCGATCAGGCCGGCTTTCTCGCCGGGATTGAGCACGAAGGAGGTCGACTCGAACAGCGGCTTGGTGCCGCGCGCAAGGCTGAACTGATTGAAACGGATCACGGCGGAAATGACTGGCCAAAACCGCTATTCTAGACTGCGCGCCGCTCGCGCCGGGCATTGGCCGTTCGGCGGATGCCGCAATGGGGCAATTTCGCCTAGACTCCACGTCGATCCGGTTTCATAAAAGGAGTGCCCGATGTCCACCCTGTATTCGTTCAGCGCAGAGACGCTTGCCGGCGCGCCGGCCTCGCTCGATGCGTATCGCGGCAAGGTGCTGCTGATCGTCAACACCGCGAGCGAGTGTGGTTTCACGCCGCAGTACGCGGGCCTGCAGAAACTGTACGACCAGTACGCGGCGCGCGGCTTCTATGTGCTCGGCTTCCCGTGCAACCAGTTCGGCAAGCAGGAGCCCGGCGACGCCACGCAGATCGGCGCGTTCTGCGAGCGCAATTACGGCGTCACGTTCCCGATGTTCGCGAAGATCGACGTGAAGGGCGACCATGCGCATCCGCTGTACCGCTACCTGACCGACGAGGCGCCCGGCATTCTCGGCCTCAAGGCGATCAAGTGGAATTTCACGAAATTCCTGATCGATCGCGAAGGGCGCATCGTCAAGCGCTATGCGCCGTCGACCAAGCCCGACGAAATCGCCGCGGATATCGACAAGCTGCTGTGACGGCGGCTGGCGGCGTTCGCGGCGCCGGTGCGGATCGCACGGGCGCCGTTGTCCCGGCCGTTACAGGATCGGTGCGAACAGCCGCGCGACATGCATCGCGATGCGCCGCCACGCGGGCGATTGGCGGTATTCGGTCGCATCGACCTCGTACGCCTGCGCGAAATCGGCATCGAGCATCGCCTCGACCTCGTCGGCGAACGTGCGGTCGACGGTCAGCACCATGATCTCGAAATTAAGGCGGAACGAGCGGTTGTCGAGATTCGCGCTGCCGATCGCCGCCGCGATGCGGTCGATCAGCACGACCTTCTGGTGCAGGAAGCCGGGCCGGTAGCGGAACACCTTGACGCCCGCATCGACCAGGTCGCGCGCGTACAGCTTCGACGCTTCGAATACCACATAGTGATCGCGCCGGCTCGGGATCAGGATGCGCACGTCGACGCCGCGCATCACGGCGAGCTTCAGCGCCGAGATCACGGCTTCGTCGGGGACGAGGTACGGCGTGGTGATCCAGACCCGCTCGCGCGCGGCGTTGATCGCCTCGACGAAGAACAGCGAGCCCGTCTCCTGCTTGTCGGCCGGCCCCATCGGCACCGCGAGGCAATGCATGTTGTCACCGGGCTGCGCGGGCGGCGGCAGGGCGAGCGGCGGCAGCTTCTGCGTCGCCCAGTGCCAGTCTTCGGCGAACACGTACTGGATGCTCGCGACCACCGGGCCGCGGATCTCGATGTGCGTGTCGCGCCACGGCGACAGGCGCGGCTTCGCGCCGAGATATTCGACGCCGACGTTGTGGCCGCCGACGAACGCGCGATTGCCGTCGACGACGACGATCTTGCGGTGATTGCGGAAGTTGAGCTGGAAGCGGTTCACGAACTTCCGGTTGGTCGCGAACGGATGAACCTCGACGCCGCCCCGGCGCAACGCGTCGACGTAGCTGTGCGGCAGGTCGAAGCTGCCGATGCTGTCGTACAGCAGGCAGCAGCGCACGCCGGCTGCCGCGCGCGCGAGCAGCGAGTCGCGCAGCATCCGGCCGAGCGCATCGTCGCGCACGATGAAGAACTGCACCACCACGTAGTCGCGCGCGGCGTCGATGGCCGTCAGGATCGCAGAGAACGTCGCGTCACCGTTTACGAGCGTGCGCACCGAATTGCCGCCGAGGAACGGCATGCCGCCGAGCCGCGTGAGCGCGAGCACCGCCGCCTGGCCGATTGCGTCGGCGGCCGGCCCATCGGTCGCGTCGCTGCTGAGCCAGGGCGAGCGCGGTGTGTGCATGCGCAACATTTCCAGCTCGTGGCGGCGGGCGTCGACGTAGCCGGAGAACTTGCTGCGGCCGAGGAACAGGTACGGAATAAGCGTCAGGTACGGCATGGCCGCGAGCGAGACGGCCCACGCGATCGCGCCTTGCGACGTGCGCGTGTTCATGATCGCGTGGCACGCCGCGACGATCCCGAGCACGTGGATGGTCAGGATCAGGGTGCCGAGATGTAGCCAGTCGAGGGTCATGGGCGCGTGACGGACTCCTGAGGTCGCGCGGCCGGGCGGCCGCCTACGCGCATCTTACCCAACCGTGCGGCGCAACGGTGCACCGCACGGTGGGCGAGCCGGGACGGCTCAGGCCTTGCGGGGCAGGTCCGACGCCTGGATCAGGAAGACGGCGTCGTCGCCCGCGCTGGTGGGCAGCCAGGTGAGCTCGAGGCCGCCGAACGCGGCTTCGACGTTTTCGCGCTCGTTGCCGATCTCGACGACGAGCACGCCGTCGTCATGCAGCCAGCGATGGGCTTCGGCGACGATGCGTCGCACGATGTCCATCCCGTCGTCGCCGCCCGCGAGCGCCATTTCCGGCTCGTGCCGGTATTCGGGTGGCAGCGCGGCCATCGACGACGCATTCACGTACGGCGGGTTCGTCAGGATCACGTCGTAGCGCGAGCCCGGGTCGGTGCGGAACGCGGGCAGCGGCGCGTAGAGGTCGCCGTGGTGCAACCCGATGCGGTTTTCGAGGCCGTAGTCGCGCACGTTGATCTCCGCGACTTCGAGCGCCTTGTCGGACAGGTCGACTGCGTCGATCTCGGCGTTCGGGAACGCGCTCGCCGCGAGGATCGCGAGGCAACCGGAGCCCGTGCACAGCTCGAGCACCGCGCCGACCTGCTCGGGATCGGCGACGTACGGCTGCAGCCCGTCGTCGAGCAGTTCGCCGATGAACGAGCGCGGCACGATCACGCGCTCGTCGACGTAGAAGCGGTGGCCGTGCATCCACGCTTCATGCGTGAGGTACGCGGCCGGCACGCGGTCGGCCGCACGCCGTTCGATCACCGCGAGCACGGCCGCGATTTCGTCGGGCAGCAGCCGCGCGTCAAGGAACGGCTCGAGCGTGTCGAGCGGCAGGTCGAGCGTGCGCAGCACGAGGTAGGCCGCTTCGTCGTACGCATTGTCGGAGCCGTGGCCGAACGCGAGCTTCGCCTTCGAGAAGCGCGTGACCGCGTAGCGCAGCAGGTCGCGAACAGTTACAAAAGGTGTCGTCATGCGAGGCTCCATCAGGCGATCAGTTGTTCGAGCACGCGGCGGTACACGTTCTTCAGCGGGTCGACGAAGCGCACTTCGATGTGCTCGTCGATCTTGTGGATGCTGCCGTTCGGCGGACCGAACTCGATCACCTGCGGGCAGATGCGCGCGATGAAACGGCCGTCCGACGTGCCGCCCGTCGTCGACAGCTCGGTGGTGATGCCGGTCTCGGTGCGGATCGCGTTTTCCAGCGCGCCCGACAGCTCGCCGCGCGGCGTGAGGAACGGCAGGCCGCTCACCGACCACTTCAGCGTGTATTCGAGGCCATGCTTGTCGAGGATTGCGTGCACGCGTGCCTGCAGACCCTCGACCGTGCTGGCGGTCGAGAAACGGAAGTTGAATTGCAGGTCGGCGTGGCCGGGAATCACGTTGGTCGCGCCGGTGCCGGCATGCAGGTTCGATACCTGCCAGGTGGTCGGCGGGAAGTATTCATTGCCTTCGTCCCACTGCTCGGCGGCGAGCTCGGCGAGCGCCGGCGCGAGCAGGTGGATCGGGTTCTTCGCGAGGTGCGGATACGCGATGTGGCCCTGCACGCCCTTGATGACCAGTTCGCCCGACATCGAGCCGCGGCGGCCGTTCTTGACGACGTCGCCGAGTTCGGCGGTCGACGTCGGCTCGCCGACGATGCAGTAGTCCATGCGTTCGCCGCGCGCTTCGAGCAACTCGACGACCTTCACGGTGCCGTCGGTGGCGGGGCCTTCCTCGTCGCTCGTGATCAGGAACGCGATTGCGCCGCGGTGGCCGGGGTGGGCCGCGACGAATTCCTCGGATGCGACGACGAACGCCGCGAGCGACGTCTTCATGTCGGCCGCGCCGCGGCCGTACAGCTTGCCGTCACGATGGGCGGGGATGAACGGCGGCGAGCTCCACTGCTCGAGCGGGCCGGTCGGCACGACATCGGTGTGGCCCGCGAACGCGAGCAGCTTGCCGTCGCGGCCGTCGGTGCCGCGCTTGACGGCCCACAGGTTGGTCACGCCGTGCGACGCGATGGTCTCGCATTCGAAGCCGAGCGCGGCAAGGCGCTCGGTCATGATCTGCTGGCAATGCTGGTCGTCGGGCGTCACGGACGCGCGGGCGATCAGCTGTTCGGTAAGGGCTAGGGTGGCGGACATGGTTCGGACCACTTTCGATAAAAAATGCCGGCGCGGTGGCCGGCAGCGACAAGACGTCGGGCTGCGCCGACGGGCGCAGCGCGGGCAGCCCTATGCGGCAAACAGCGCCGCGTATTGATCGGCCGCGAAGCCGAGCGACTTCACGCGGCCGTTGACCACGAGCACGGGGCGCTTGATGACCGACGGCTTGTGGATCATCAGCGCGACCGCGCCGGACTTCGTATCGGCGGCCGCCTTCATCGCGTCGTCCAGGCCGCGCCACGTCGTGCCGCGCTTGTTGACGAGCGCGTCGAGCGACACGTCCTTCAGCCAGTCTTCGACGAGCGGCGCGCTGACACCGAGCTTCTTGAAGTCGTGAAACTCGAATTCGACGCCGTGGTCGTCGAGCCACACGCGGGCTTTCTTCACGGTGTCGCAGTTCGGAATGCCGTAGACGACCACAGTACGCTTCGCCATCAGTCGCCTCGCAGCAGCTCGTTCAGGCCGACCTTCGCGCGGGTCTTCGCGTCGACCTTCTTGACGATCACTGCGCAGTACAGGCTGTGCGAGCCGTCCTTCGACGGCAGGTTGCCGGCGACCACGACCGAGCCGGCCGGGATGCGGCCGTAGCTGACTTCGCCGGTTTCGCGATCGTAAATCTTGGTGCTCTGGCCGAGGTACACGCCCATCGAGATCACCGAGTTTTCCTCGACGATCACGCCTTCGACCACTTCCGAGCGCGCGCCGATGAAGCAGTTGTCTTCGATGATGACCGGGTTCGCCTGCAGCGGCTCGAGCACGCCACCGATGCCGACGCCGCCCGACAGGTGCACGTTCTTGCCGATTTGCGCGCACGAACCGACCGTCGCCCACGTGTCGACCATCGTGCCTTCGTCGACGTACGCGCCGATGTTGGTGTACGACGGCATCAGCACGACGTTCTTCGCGATGAACGAGCCGCGGCGCGCGATGGCCGGCGGGACGACGCGGAAGCCGCCCGCGGCGAAATCTTCAGCGGTGTAGTTCGCGAACTTCGACGGCACCTTGTCGTAGAACTGCGAGTAGCCGCCGGCAGGCATCGGCGCGTTGTCCTCCAGGCGGAACGACAGCAGCACGGCCTTCTTCAGCCACTGGTGCACGGTCCAGTTGCCGTCGATCTTCTCGGCAACGCGCAGCGCGCCTTTGTCGAGCTGCTCGATCGCGTGCGCGACGGCTTCGCGGACGTCGGCCGGTGCGGCCTTCGGCGACAGCTCGGCGCGGTTGTCCCAGGCGGTATCGATGATTTGCTGAAGTTGTTGCGACATGTTCGTTTTCGCAGGAGATGGATGAAATGTTCGGGATGGACGATTACCGCGCGAGAGACCGGCAGAAATCGACGATGCGTTGCGCGCCCTCGACGCATTCGGGGGTGCCCGCGACGAGCGCGATCCGGATGAAATCGCGGCCCGGATTCGTGCCGTGCGCATCGCGCGCCAGGTACGAGCCGGGCAGAACCGTCACATTATAGTCGGCGTACAGACGACGGGCGAACTCGGTGTCCGACAGCCCGGTGCGCGACACGTTGGCCCACAGGTAGAACGCGGCGTCGGGCAGTTTCACGTCGATCACGTCGGCGAGCATCGGCGTGACCGTATTGAACTTCTGCAGGTACAGCGCGCGGTTCTCGCGCACGTGCGCCTCGTCGTTCCACGCGGCGATGCTCGCGTGCTGCCAGACCGGCGACAGCGCCGCGCCGTGATACGTGCGGTACAGCAGGAATTTCTTCAGCAGTGCCGCGTCGCCGGCGACGAAGCCCGAGCGCATGCCCGGCACGTTCGAGCGCTTCGACAGGCTCGACAGCATCACGAGCCGCTCGAAGCCGCGGCCGAGCCGGTGCGCGGCCTCGAGGCCGCCGAGCGGCGGCGCCGCTTCGTCGAAATAGATTTCCGAATAGCACTCGTCGGATGCGATCACGAAACCGTGGCGGTCGGACAGCGCGAACAGCTCGCGCCAGTCGTCGAGCGTCAGCACGGCGCCGGTCGGGTTGCCCGGCGAGCACACGTACAGCAGTTGCGTGCGCGCCCAGACTTCGTCGGGCACGGACGTGTAGTCGCACGCGAAGTTGCGGGCCGGGTCGCTGTTCGCGAAATAGGGTTCGGCACCGGCCAGCAGCGCCGCGCCTTCGTAAATTTGATAGAAAGGATTCGGACAGAGTACGATCGCCTTCTCGCCCTGTTCGGACGGGCGCGCGTCGATCACCGTCTGCGCGAGCGAGAACAGTGCCTCGCGCGACCCCGACACGGGCAGCACCTGCGTGGCCGGATCGATGGCCGGCAGCCCGTAACGGCGCTCGAGCCAGTGCGCGATCGACGTGCGCAGCGCGTCCGAGCCGGCGGTGGCCGGGTACGACGCGAGACCGTCGAGCGCGGCCACCACGGCGTCGCGGATCAACGCCGGGGTCGCATGTTTGGGCTCGCCGATGCCGAAGCTGATCGGTTTGAGGGCGCCGGAGGGCGTCACGTCCTTGAACAGGGCGCGCAGCTTTTCGAAGGGATAGGGCTGGAGCGAGTCGAGTCGAGGGTTCACGGGCGAAGCGGCCATCGCGGCCGGTTGGAGCGAAAGAAGCGGCGGGCGCGCCGCGCGGCTGCGAACGGGCGCCGATGGCGCGCGGGTCGCAACGGACGATTATAGCGTGACGGAATGCGGTCACGGCCTGCCGGAACGGCGGCCGGGCCGGCTGAATAAAGGGTATTGAACCAAATGAATAACGCGGTACGCGGCAGTCTGCCGACGCTGGCCATCCTGATCGGCGCGTCGGTATGGGGCCTGATCTGGTATCCGCTACGGATCCTTGCGTCGCTCGGCGTGACGGGCACGCTGGCGAGCGCGCTGACGAGCCTCGTCGCTTTCCTGTTCGTGATCGTCGCGCGACACCGCACGATCGCGACGCTACGCTGGCACTGGGTGCTGCCCGGCATCGCGGTCACGGCCGGCGTGACGAACCTCGGATTCGTGTGGGGCACGATCCACGGCGAGGTGCTGCGCGTGATGCTGCTGTTCTACCTGACCCCCGCGTGGACCGCGATCTACGCGCACTTCCTGCTGCGCGAGCGGCTGACCTGGGCCGGCGCGGGGCTTGCGGCGCTGTCGATCGGCGGCGCGATGCTGATGCTGTGGTCGCCGAAGCTCGGCCTGCCGCTGCCGGCCAGCCCGGCCGAATGGGCCGGGCTCGCGGCCGGGTTGAGCTTCGCGATGAGCAACGTGCTCGTGATCAAGGCGAGCCGCGAGCTGCCGGAGATGCGTGCGGAAATGCGCACCGCGACGCTGTTCGGCGGCGCGGCCGTGTTCGGCGCGATCGCGTCGCTGTTCGAGGGGATACCGGCTGCGCCGGCGGGCGGCCATCTCGGTACGGCCGCGCTGATCATCGTCGCGATCGGCGTGACGATGGCGTCCAACAACCTGCTCGTGCAATACGGGCTGGCGCGCGTACCGGCCAACCGTGCGTCGATCATCATGCTGTTCGAGATCGTGATCACCGCGCTGTCGGCGTGGGTGTTCGCGAACGAGCTGCCGACCGCACGGGAGTGGGCGGGCGGCGTGTGCATCGTGCTGGCGACGCTGCTGTCGAGCCGGGTCCATCGTGCCGCGCCGGCACCGGACAAACCCGGCGACGGTCGGGACGGTGCACGCGCGATGGTATGATGGAAGCCGTTTGCGGGGCCCAACGCTGTATGCGCGCGGCCCCGCTTTTGAATTCCGGGGCGCATCGCGCGCATGGGCCGTCCGGCCTCGCGCAGTGCGGCTCCGTCCGTTTCACACCTTCTTCACATCCGATACCGCCGTGCGTCTGAGCTCGATCAAACTCGCTGGCTTCAAATCCTTTGTCGATCCCACGCATTTCCAGGTTCCGGGCCAGCTTGTCGGCGTGGTGGGCCCGAACGGGTGCGGCAAGTCCAACATCATCGACGCCGTGCGCTGGGTGCTCGGCGAGTCGCGCGCGTCCGAGCTGCGCGGCGAGTCGATGCAGGACGTGATCTTCAATGGCTCGACCGCCCGCAAGCCCGGCAGCCGGGCCAGCGTCGAACTGATCTTCGACAACTCCGACGGCCGCGCGGCCGGCCAGTGGGGCCAGTACGGCGAGATCGCCGTGAAGCGCGTGCTCACGCGCGACGGCACGTCGAGTTACTACATCAACAACCTGCCGGCGCGCCGCCGCGACATCCAGGACATCTTCCTCGGTACCGGCCTCGGGCCGCGTGCGTACGCGATCATCGGGCAGGGCATGATCGCGCGGATCATCGAGGCGAAGCCGGAAGAGCTGCGCGTGTTCCTCGAGGAAGCCGCGGGCGTGTCGAAGTACAAGGAACGCCGCCGCGAGACCGAGAACCGCCTGCACGACACGCGCGAGAACCTGACGCGCGTCGAGGACATCGTCCGCGAACTCGGTGCGAACCTCGAGAAGCTCGAGGCGCAGGCCGTCGTTGCGACCAAGTACAAGGAACTCGTCGCCGACGGCGAGGAGAAGCAGCGCCTGTTGTGGCTGCTGCGCAAGAACGAGGCTGCCGGCGAGCAGCAGAAGCAGCAGCGCGCGATCGAACAGGCTCAGATCGACCTCGAGGCGCAGACCGCGAAGTTGCGCGAGGTCGAGGCGCAGCTCGAGACGCTGCGCGTCGCGCATTACTCGGCGAGCGATGCGATGCAGGGCGCGCAGGGTTCGCTCTACGAAGCGAACGCCGAGGTGAGTCGCCTCGAAGCCGAGATCAAGTTCATCGTCGAATCGCGCAACCGCGTGCAGGCGCAGATCGCCGCGCTGAATGCGCAGCGCGAGCAATGGCGCGCGCAGGCCGAGAAGGCGCAGGACGAGCTCGAGGACGCCGAAGAGGCGCGTGCGATGGCCGACGAGAAGGCCGCGCTCGCCGAAGACAACGCAGCCGCGAAGCACGACGCGCTGCCGGCGCTCGAAGCCAAATGGCGCGATGCGCAGGCGCAGCTCAACGACGAGCGCGCGCGGATCGCGCAGACCGAACAGTCGCTGAAGCTCGAAGCCGCGCACCAGCGTAACGCCGACCAGCAGCTCCAGCAGCTTCAGCAGCGCCATGAGCGCCTGAAGAGCGAAGCGGGCGGGCTCGACGCGCCGGACGAGGCCCAGCTCGAAGAGCAGCGCATGCAGCTCGCCGAGCAGGAAGAGATCCTGGCCGAAGCGCAGGCGCGCCTCGCCGACGCGCAGGAAACGGTGCCGCGCCTTGATGGCGAACGCCGCGCCGCGCAGGAGCGCGTGCAGGCCGAAGCCGCGCAGATCCACCAGCTCGAGGCGCGTCTCGCCGCGCTGAAGCAGTTGCAGGAAAACGTGCAGACCGAAGGCAAGGTGCAGCCGTGGCTCGACAAGCACGAGCTCGGCGCGCTGCCGCGTCTGTGGAAGAAGTTGCATGTCGAAGCCGGCTGGGAAGCGGCGCTTGAGGCCGTGCTGCGCGAGCGCCTTGCCGCGCTCGAAGTGTCGAACCTCGACTGGGTGAAGGCTTTTGCCACCGACGCACCGCCCGCGAAGCTCGCGTTCTACGCGCCGCCCGTGGCCGGCGAACCGCCCGCGGCCGTGGCCGGGCTGCGTCCGGTGCTGTCGCTCGTGCGCATCGACGATGCGGGCATCCGCGCGGTGCTGAACGACTGGCTCGGCAACGTGTATGTCGCCGACGACGTCGCGCAGGCGCTCGCGACGCGCACGCAGCTGCCGGCAGGCGGCGCGTTCGTCGTCAAGGCCGGTCATATCGTCACGCGTGTCGGCGTGCAGCTTTATGCGGCCGATTCGGAGCAGGCCGGGATGCTGGCCCGCCAGCAGGAAATCGAAAACCTGACGCGCCAGGTGCGTGCGCAGGCGCTGCTCGCCGACGAGGCGCGCACCGCCGCCGTGCGCGCGGAAGCCGCGCACACGCAGGCCACCCAGGCGCTCGGCGACGTGCGCGCACAGGCCGAGCGTGCGACGCAGCGCGTGCACGCGCTGCAGATGGACGTGCTGAAGCTTGCACAGGCGCACGAACGTTATACGCAGCGCAGCACGCAGATCCGCGAGGAACTCGAGGAAATCGGCGCGCAGATCGAAGAGCAGCGCGCGATGCGCGCGGAGTCGGAGGCGAATTTCGAGCGTTTCGACGGAGAGCTCGCGGAACTGCAGGCGCGCTTCGAGGACAACCAGCTCGCGTTCGAAGCGCTCGACGAGTCGCTGACGCAGGCGCGCCAGGAAGCGCGCGACCTCGAGCGCGGCGCGAACGACGCGCGCTTCGCCGCACGCAATGCAGTGACGCGGATCGACGAGCTCAAGCGCAGCATTCAGGTCGCACACGAACAGAGCGAGCGTGTTGCTGCGTCGCTGGAAGACGCGCGCGCCGAGCTTGAAACGATCAACGAACAGACCGCGCACACGGGCCTGCAGGACGCGCTCGAAATTCGTGCGGTGAAGGAAGAGGCGCTGCAGGCCGCGCGGATCGAACTCGACGACCTGACCGCGAAGCTGCGCGCGTCGGACGAGCAGCGGCTCGTCGCCGAGCGTTCGCTGCAACCGCTGCGCGACCGCATCACCGAATTGCAGTTGAAGGAGCAGGCCGCGCGCCTGTCGGTCGAGCAGTTCGCCGAGCAGCTCGTGACGGCCGAGGTCGACGAGGTGGCGCTGTCCGCGAAGCTCACGCCGGATCTGAAGCCGTCGTACCTGCAGGGCGAGGTCACGCGCCTGAACAATGCGATCAACTCGCTCGGCCCGGTGAACATGGCCGCGCTCGACGAGCTGAAGGCCGCGAGCGAGCGCAAGGTGTTCCTCGACGCGCAGTCGGCCGACCTGATCGACGCGATCACGACGCTCGAGGACGCGATCCACAAGATCGACCAGGAAACCCGCACGCTGCTGCAGGGCACCTTCGACGAGGTCAACCGTCACTTTAGCGACCTGTTCCCGCGCCTGTTCGGCGGCGGCCAGGCGAAGCTGATCATGACGGGCGACGAAATCCTCGATGCCGGCGTGCAGGTGATGGCGCAGCCGCCGGGCAAGAAGAACGCGACGATTCACCTGCTGTCGGGCGGCGAGAAGGCGCTGACCGCGACCGCACTGGTGTTCGCGATGTTCCAGCTGAACCCGGCGCCGTTCTGTCTGCTGGACGAGGTCGACGCACCGCTCGACGATGCGAACACCGAGCGTTTCGCGAATCTCGTGCGCGCGATGTCCGACAAGACGCAGTTCCTGTTCATCTCGCACAACAAGATCGCGATGGAAATGGCGCAGCAGCTGATCGGCGTGACGATGCAGGAGCAGGGTGTGTCGCGGATCGTCGCGGTGGACATGGAAACCGCCGCGGGTTTTGCCCAGAATTGACGTTTGACGAAACCGGACCGCGTTCGCGCGGCGCATGGGCGCCCGTTCGCGGTTCCGACGAACAAGAATTGCTGATGGAGCGTGCATGGACGAGTTGACACTCGGTTTGATCGGCGCGGGCGCCGTCGTGGTGGGCGGCGTCGTGGTCTACAACGCATGGCAGGGCGCGAAGGTGCGGCGCAAGATGCCGCGCCCGATGCCGGAGGAAGCGGCCGAGGCGATGAACCGCCCCGAACGCGAAGAAGAGCTGCCGTTCATCGAGCCGGTGCGTCAGCCGGTGCGGCGCGAACCCGCGGCGCCGGTCACGACGGCCGCCACGGCCGGCACGCCGGCCGAAGTCGCGCGCGTCGAGCCGACGTTCGGTGGCGCGGCGCCTGCCGACATGCCGGCCGATCTGCAGGCCGAGGCGACCGGCGTCGACATGCCGGCCGAGTCGGTCGAGCCGGTGGCCGGCGTCGAAGCCGTGCCCGCCGCCGCGCATGAAGTGCACGCTGAACCGGCCGAGCAGGCCGAACCCGTGCTGCCGGCTGCAACGACGATCTCGTCGGCACCGCCGGCGATCGTCGACCGCCGGATCGACTGCATCGTGCCGATCCGCCTTGGCGGGCCGCTGCCGGGCGACAAGATCCTGCCGGCCGCGCAGCGGCTGCGTCGCGCGGGCAGCAAGCCCGTGCATATCGAAGGCAAGCCGGAAGGCGGCCAGTGGGAGCTGCTGCAGAACGGTGTGCGCTACGAGGAACTGCGCGCGGCCGCACAGCTCGCGAACCGCAGCGGCGCGCTGAACGAGCTCGAGTTCTCCGAATTCGTGACGGGCGTCCAGCAGTTCGCCGACGCGATCGACGGCGCGCCGGAATTCCCGGACATGATGGAAACGGTCGCGATGGCGCGCGAGCTCGACGCCTTTGCCGCGCAGTGCGACGCGCAGCTGTCGGTCAACGTGATGTCGGACGGCGCGCCGTGGTCGGCGAACTACGTGCAGGCCGTGGCGTCGCAGGACGGGCTGCTGCTGTCGCGCGACGGCACGCGTTTCGTGAAGCTCGACGCGAAGCAGAACCCCGTGTTCATGCTGCAGTTCGGCGACACGAACTTCCTGCGTGACGACCTCACGTACAAGGGCGGCAACATGATCACGCTGGTGCTCGACGTGCCGGTGGCCGAAGAGGACATCCTGCCGTTCCGGCTGATGTGCGACTACGCGAAATCGCTGTCCGAACGGATCGGTGCACGCGTGGTCGACGATTCGCGGCGGCCGCTGCCGGAGTCGACGCTGGTCGCGATCGATCAGCAACTGATGAAGCTGTACGCGAAGCTCGAGGAAGCTGGCATCCCGGCCGGTTCGCCGGTCACGCGCCGCCTCTTCAGCCAGTAACGCGCGCCCGGCGGGCGGCGGCTTTCGGCGCCGTCGCCCGTCGCTGCAATGCACCGTGCTGTGTGCACTGCAACGGGCCCGCGCGGCACGCATCGTGTGCCCCCGCTGCGGCGTCAAACTGAGATAATCGGAATTCCGATTTTTCAGAACGACTCTGCCGCCAGCATGGCCCGAACCCAAGCCGAACCGCCAGCCAGCCAGCCCGACGCGCGCGCCGCGTGGCTGCGCGACCAACTCGAGCGGGCGAACTACGCCTATTACGTGCTCGACCAGCCGGATCTGCCCGACGCGGAATACGACCGGCTGTTCCGCGAACTGCAGCAGCTCGAAACCGACCATCCCGAACTCGTGACGCCCGATTCGCCGACGCAGCGCGTCGGCGGCGAGGCGGCCGGCGGCTTCACGCCGGTCGTCCATGACGCGCCGATGCTGTCGCTGAACAACGGCTTCGCCGACGAGGACATCGCCGCATTCGACAAGCGTGTCGCCGACGCGCTCGACAAGACGACCGATCTCGCCGGCTCGGTGACGGAGCCCGTCGAGTACGCGTGCGAACTGAAGTTCGACGGCCTCGCGATCTCGCTGCGCTACGAGCAGGGCGTATTCGTGCAGGCGTCGACGCGCGGCGACGGGACGACGGGCGAGGACGTGACCGAGAACGTGCGCACGATCCGCTCGATTCCGCTGAAACTGAAGGGCGATCACGTGCCGGCCGTGCTCGACGTACGTGGCGAGGTGCTGATGTTCAAGCGCGATTTCGCACGCCTGAACGAACGCCAGCGTGCGGCCGAGCAGCGCGAATTCGCGAATCCGCGCAACGCGGCGGCCGGCAGCCTGCGCCAGCTCGACTCGAAGATCACCGCGCAGCGTCCGCTGTCGTTCTTCGCATACGGGATCGGCGTGCTCGACGGGATGCCGATGCCCGATACGCACAGCGCGCTGCTCGACTGGTACGAGTCGCTCGGCCTGCCCGTGAACCGCGAGCGCGCGGTCGTGCAGGGCGCCGAAGGCTTGCTCGGGTTCTTCCGCAGGATCGGCGAGAAGCGCGAGTCGCTGCCGTACGACATCGACGGCGTCGTCTACAAGGTCAACCGGCGCGACGAACAGGAGCGCCTCGGCTTCGTGTCGCGCGCGCCGCGCTTCGCGCTCGCGCACAAGTTCCCCGCGCAGGAAGCGCTGACCAAACTCGTCGCGATCGACGTGCAGGTCGGCCGCACGGGTGCGATCACGCCGGTCGCGCGCCTCGAGCCCGTGTTCGTCGGCGGCGCGACCGTGACCAACGCGACGCTGCACAACGAGGACGAGGTGCGCCGCAAGGACATCCGGATCGGCGATACCGTGATCGTGCGCCGCGCGGGCGACGTGATTCCCGAGGTGGTCGGTGCGCTGCTCGACCGGCGTCCGGCCGACGCGGCTGAATTCGTGATGCCGACCGAATGCCCGGTGTGCGGCTCGAAGATCGAGCGCCTGCCGGACGAGGCGATCGCGCGCTGCACGGGCGGCCTGTTCTGCCCGGCGCAGCGCAAGCAGGCGCTGTGGCACTTCGCGCAGCGCCGCGCGCTCGACATCGACGGGCTCGGCGAGAAGATCATCGACCAGCTCGTCGAGCTGAATCTCGTGCGCACGCCGGCCGACCTGTTCAATCTCGGTTTTGCGACGCTCGCCGAGCTCGACCGGTTCGCCGAGAAGTCGGCACAGAATCTGCTCGATTCGCTCGAGAAGGCGAAGCACACGACGCTCGCGCGCTTCATCTACGGGCTCGGCATCCGTCACGTGGGCGAATCGACGGCGAAGGATCTCGCGAAGCATTTCGGCTCGCTGACGCCGATCATGGATGCATCGATCGAAGAACTGCTCGAAGTCAACGACGTCGGGCCGATCGTCGCCGAGTCGCTCCACCAGTTCTTCGCGGAAGAGCACAACCGGACTGTGATCGAGCAGTTGCGCGCGCCGGGCAAGGTGACGTGGCCGGAAGGGCCGCCCGCGCCGAAGGCGCCGCAGGGCGTGCTGGTCGGCAAGACGGTCGTGCTGACGGGCACGCTGCCGACGCTCACGCGCGATGCCGCGAAGGAAATGCTCGAAGCGGCGGGCGCGAAAGTGGCCGGTTCGGTATCGAAGAAGACGGATTACGTGGTCGCGGGCGCCGAAGCCGGCAGCAAGCTCGCGAAGGCCGAGGAACTCGGCATCCCCGTGCTGGACGAAGACGGCCTGCACCAACTCCTGGAGGGCAATACGCCATGATTCGCGAGATCCTGAAGATGGGCGATCCGCGCCTGCTCGAAGTCGCCAAGCCGGTCGAGCGGTTCGATACACCCGAACTGCACGAGATCGTCGCGGACATGTTCGAGACGATGCACCATGCGAACGGCGCCGGACTGGCCGCACCGCAGATCGGCATCGGGCTGCAGCTCATCATCTTCGGCTTCGGCAACAACAACCGCTACCCGGATGCGCCGCCGGTGCCCGAGACCGTGCTGATCAACCCGAAGGTCGAGTACATGCCGCCGGACATGGAAGAGGGCTGGGAAGGCTGCCTGTCGGTGCCGGGCATGCGGGGCGTCGTCAGCCGCTACGCGAAGGTGCGCTACAGCGGCTTCGACCAGTACGGCGAGAAGATCGATCGCGTTGCCGACGGTTTTCATGCACGCGTCGTCCAGCACGAATACGATCACCTGATCGGCAAGCTGTATCCGATGCGGATCACCGACTTCACGCGCTTCGGTTTCACGGAAGTGCTGTTCCCGGGGCTGGACCCGGCTTCCGACGACTGATTGCCCGGCGCGCCCGGTTTCTCGCCGACAAGAAAAAAGCCCGCTTGCGCGGGCTTTTTCATTGCGTGGCACGCGTGTGGCGCGCCTGCGGTCAGAACGTCTCGTCGGCCGACAGATAGCGCCATTGACCCTGCGGCAGGGCGCCGAGCATCACGCGGCCCATCCGCACGCGCTTCAGGCCGATCACGTCGAGGCCCACCAGTTCGCACATGCGACGGATCTGGCGCTTCTTGCCTTCGCGCAGCACGAAGCGCAGCTGTTCGCCGTTCTGCCAGCTGACCATCGCGGGCTTCAGCGCGACGCCGTCGAGCTCGAGGCCGTGGCGCAGCTTCGCGAGCGATTCCGCGGGGAAGTGCTGGTCGATGTCGATGAGCCGTTCGCCGAAGCGCACGCGCACCAGGTACTCCTTGTCGATATCCGACTGCTCGCCGATCAGCTGCTTTGCGATCACACCGTTCTGCGTCAGCACGAGCAGGCCGGTCGAATCGATGTCCAGGCGGCCGGCCGGTGCGAGTGCGTGCAGGTGCTGCGGCGAGAAGCGCACCGGCGAATGGTCGCCGCTCCAGCGGTTCGCGCGCGTGATCAGCACGGCAGCCGGCTCGTAGCCGTCTTCCGCCTGGCCCGACACATAGCCGACCGGCTTGTGCAGCAGGATCGTCACTTGCGCGGCCTGCGCGGCGCTCGCCCGTTCGTCGATCTCGATCTTCTGGTCGGCGCGTACCTTGGTGCCGAGCGTGTCGATGCGTTCACCGTCGACGAGTACCCAGCCCTTTTCGATCCATTCGTCGGCTTCGCGGCGCGAGCACATGCCGAGTTCGGACATCCGTTTCGACAGGCGCATCAGCCCCGATTCGTCGCCGTAGTCGACGTCGGCTGCGGCGCGCTTGACCGGTTGCGCGGTCTTGACCGCGCCGAACGAGCGGCGCTCGCCGTCGCGTGCGGGGCGGGCCGGGCGGTCGCCGAAGCTGCGCTTCGCGCCTTCGCCGGCGGGCTTGTCGCGATACGACGGGCGCTTGCCGTCGTCGGCGCCTGCGCGGCGCGGGCGGTCATCGTCGTTGCGACGCGGCGGGCGATCCGACGACGTGCGACGGTCGCCGAAGCTGCGCTTCGCGCCTTCGCCGGATGCGTTGTCGCGATACGGCGCGCGTGCGCCGCCTTCGCCACCCGTGCGACGCGGACGTGAGTCGTCATCGCGGCGCGGCGGGCGATCGGACGGCGTGCGGCGGTCGCCGAAGCTGCGCTTTGCGCCTTCGCCGGAAGCGTTGTCGCGATACGGTGCGCGTGCGCCGCCTTCGCCACCCGTGCGACGCGGACGTGAGTCGTCATCGCGGCGCGGCGGGCGATCCGACGACGTGCGACGGTCGCCGAAGCTGCGCTTTGCACCTTCACCGGAAGCGTTGTCGCGATACGGCGCGCGCGGGCCACCTTCGCCACCCGTGCGGCGCGGACGTGAGTCGTCATCGCGGCGCGGCGGACGATCCGACGACGTGCGACGGTCGCCGAAGCTGCGCTTCGCGCCTTCGCCGGAAGCGTTGTCGCGATACGGCGCGCGCGGGCCACCTTCGCCACCCGTGCGACGCGGACGCGAGTCGTCATCGCGGCGCGGCGGACGATCGGACGTCGTGCGACGGTCGCCGAAGCTGCGCTTCGCGCCTTCGCCGGAAGCGTTGTCGCGATAAGGGGCACGCGTGCCGCGTTCGGCACCGCCGTCACGCGGCGCACGCTTGGCCGGTGCGCGATCCGCGCCCGGGCGCTCGCCGCCCGCGGCAGCGCGCGGCTTGAACGTGCGTTCGCCGGCGGCGGCCGGGGCGGCCTTCTTCGGGCGGGCCGGCTTGTCCCCTGCGGGCGGCGCAGCGGGACGCACCGCCTTGCGGGCGACGAGGCTGCCGGAGCGGACAGGGGCGCGGGTCGGCGACGCCGGCTTCGGATTCTTGACGGTTAATTTGGTGCGCATAAACGCTGGAATTCATTCAGACTGCGATCGCACGCAGCAATTCGGTTTCGAGCTGGATCTGCAGGCGGTTGTCGGACAAGCCGGCACCCGCGAGCAGGAAGATGTCCTCGACGCGTTCGCCGAGCGTATTGATCCGCGCCGCGTGGACGCCGATCCGATGCTCGGCGAGTACGCGCGCGATCGAATAGAGAAGGCCCGGCCGGTCGTTGGCCGACACGGACAGGATGTAGTACTGGCCGCGCTCGTCGGCCCGCAGGTCGACGCGCGGCGTGATCGGAAACGTCCGGGACAGCCTCGACAGGCGGCCCTTGGACGGCTCCGGCAACGGTGCGGTTTCGGTGAGCCGCGATGCGAGCTGTTGCTCGACGAGATTCGCGATGTCGCGGTACCGCACGTCACGTTCGGTCTGCGTGACGATGAAGTTGTCGAGCGCATAGCCGTGCCGCGTCGTGCTGACGCGTGCGTCGAGCACCGACAGCCCGTTGCGGTCGAAATACGCGCAGATGCCCGCGAACAGGTCGGGGCGATCCTTCACGTACACGAGCACCTGCAGCGCATCGCCGATCGGCGACGGCCGCGCGCGGACGATCGCGGTTTCGGCGTTCACGTGCCGGTACAGCACGCGTGTTTGCCAGGCGATGTCGGCTGCGTCGTGACGCAGGAAGAAGCCGACGTCGAGCTGATCCCACAGCGCGCGGTGTGCGTCATCGGGCACGGTTTCCAGGCGCAGCAGCGCGAGCGCCTGCTCCTGCCGTGACTTCAGCTCCGAATGCGCGTCGGGGTTGGCGCCGCCGAGCACCGCGAGCGTGATGCGGTACAGATCCTCGAGCAGTTTGCCCTTCCACGTGTTCCACACCTTCGGGCTCGTGCCGCGGATATCGGCGACGGTCAGCAGGTAGAGCGCGGTGAGGCGCCGTTCGTTGCCGACGAGTTCGGCGAAGCGCTTGATGACTTCGGGGTCGCTCGTGTCCTGCTTCTGCGCGACCTGGCTCATCGTCAGGTGATGCTGGACGAGCCACACGATCAGCGCCGCGTCGCCGCCGGGGATTCCGTGTTCGCGGCAGAAGCGCCGCGCATCGGTCATCCCGAGCGTCGAGTGGTCGCCGCCGCGGCCCTTCGCGATGTCGTGGAACAGCGCCGCGACATACAGCACCCACGGGCGCTCGAAGTTGCCGATCAGCTGGCTGCAGAACGGATATTCGTGTGCATGCTCGGCGACCGCGAAACGGCGGATGTTGCGCAGCACCATCAGGATGTGCTGGTCGACCGTGTACACGTGGTACAGGTCGTGCTGCATCTGGCCGACGATGCGGCGGAAATTCAGCAGGTAGCGGCCGAGCACGCTCGTCTGGTTCATCAGCCGGAACGCGTGCGTGATCCCTTCGGGTTGCTGAAGGATCCGCATGAACGTGTCGCGATTCTGCGGATCGCGGCGCCACGCGTTGTTCATGATCTCGCGCGAGTTGTACAGCGCGCGCAGCGTGCGCGCGGACAGGCCCTTCACGCCGCGGGTCGTCTCGTACAGCAGGAACGCTTCGAGGATTGCGTCGGGGTGGCGCTCGAACACGCCGTCGTCGACGATCTCGAGCATGCCCTGCTTCTCGACGAAGCGGTCGGGCGACAGCACGCGCGTGATGCCGCTCGTCGCGGGGAACAGCTGCGCCTCGATGTTCTGGATCAGAATCGTCGCGAGCTGCGTGACGGCTTTCGCGGCCCAGTAATAGCGGCGCATCAGCTGTTCGCTCGCGCGCTTGGCCTGCGTCGGCTGGTAGCCGAAGCTCTCGGCGGCCTGCGTCTGCAGGTCGAACACGAGCATGTCCTGGCGGCGGCCGGCGATCACGTGCAGCCGCGCGCGCAGCGTCTTCAGGAATCCTTCGTTGCGGCGCAGCTCGCGCGCTTCGCGATCGGTGATGAGGCCGCGCGTGTCGAGCTCGCGCCAGCTGCTGCCGAAACCGGCCGCGCGCGCGATCCACAGGATCGTCTGCAGGTCGCGCAACCCGCCGGGGCTTTCCTTCACGTTCGGTTCGAGGCTGTACGGCGTGTCCTGGAACTTCGCGTGGCGCTGGCGCATCTCGAGCACCTTCGCGGTGAAGAACGCGCGGGCGTCGAGCGCCTCGTGGTAGCGCACCGTGAAGCGCTCGAACAGCGCGGTGCTGCCGACGATGCGGCGCGCTTCCAGCAGTGAGGTCTGTACCGTGACGTCCTGCGACGCCTCCTCGATGCACTGCGCGACCGTGCGCACGCTGCTGCCGATCTCGAGGCCGAGATCCCACGCCATCCCGATGAAGCGCTCGATGCGCGCATCGAGCGCCGGGTCGTGCGCATCGGGCAGCAGCACGAGGATGTCGACGTCGGAATAGGGCGCGAGCTCGCCGCGCCCGTAGCCGCCGACGGCGACGAGCGCGAGCGTCGCGGGCAGCCCGCAGTCGTCCCACACGCGCTTCAGCGCGTCGTCGGTGAGTTTCGACAGCGCGTGCATCAGCGACGCGACGTTCGTCGCGCGGCGGAAGCGCTCGAGCATCTCCGTCTTGGCGGCCTTGAATTCGGCGCGCCGCGACAGCGCGTCGGGCGAGGGGGCGGCGTGAGCGCTCATGGGCGGCTGTTCAGGTGCGGGCAGGGCGGGCTGGCGCGGTGGCGCTCAGACCGCGGCGGCCGGTTGCGCGAACACGGGGCGCGCCGGCGTGCCGGCCGATACGGTCAGCACTTCGTAGCCGGTTTCGGTGACGAGCACCGTGTGCTCCCACTGCGCGGACAGGCTGCGGTCGCGCGTCTTGACCGTCCACTGGTCGGGCATCGTGCGGATGTCGCGCTTGCCGGCGTTGATCATCGGCTCGATCGTGAAGATCATCCCGGCCTTCAGTTCGATGCCCGTGCCCGGACGGCCGTAGTGGACGACCTGCGGATCCTCGTGGAACACCGTGCCGATGCCGTGGCCGCAGTATTCGCGCACGACGCTGTAGCCCTGCGCTTCCGCGTGCTTCTGGATCGCGTAGCCGATGTCGCCGAGGTGCGCGCCGGGCTTGACCTGGTCGATGCCGAGCCACATGCATTCGTAGGTGGTCTGCACGAGGCGCTTCGCCATGATCGAGCCTTCGCCGACGATGAACATCCGGCTCGTGTCGCCGAAGTAGCCGTTCTTGATCACGGTGATGTCGATGTTCAGCGCGTCGCCGTTCTTGATCACCTTCTCGCCGGGGATGCCGTGGCAGATCACGTCGTTGACCGAGATGCAGGTGGCCTTCGGGTACGGCGGATAGCCGGGCGGCTGGTAGTTCAGCGGCGCGGGGACCGTGCCCTGCTCGTTGAGCATGAACTCATGGCAGAGGCGGTCGAGTTCGGCGGTCGTGATGCCCGCGACGACGTGCGGGGTGATGAAGTCGAGCACTTCGCTCGCGAGACGGCAGGCGACGCGCATCTCGGCGATATCGTGTTCGTTTTTGAGCGTAATAGCCATCGAGGTATGCCTGGAATGCGGTGAATTGACGGATTATCGCACCTTCTGGCAGGCGTCGCAGCCCCTGCCGGCGGTGCGGATGCGGGTTTTCGCGGATTGTCCGCCCCGTCGCCGCGCGGCAAGCAAAAGTGGTGGGCGACTTGAGGGCGGACAAATCGGCGTGCTATACTCTTTGGCTAAGTCGATATCCAAATGCCGAACTTGCCCCGTTTTGGGGTGGCATGGCGGTGAAAGGCTTACGGCACGGGCGTTTTGCACGTGTCGAATCGCAAGCCGGCGCAACCAGGGTGCCGGCCGCGTGGAATCGGACCCTCCGGGGCAGATTCGCGCGGCGGTACGGCAGCCGGCTTAAGACCCAACCCTCGTGGAGAATTTACATGGCAGTTACGATGCGCCAAATGCTGGAAGCGGGTGTCCACTTCGGTCACCAGACGCGCTTCTGGAACCCGAAGATGGCTCCGTTCATTTTCGGTCACCGCAACAAGATTCACATCATCAACCTCGAAAAGACGCTGCCGATGTTCACGGACGCACAGAAGTACGTGCGTCAGCTGGCAGCGAACCGCGGCACGATCCTGTTCGTCGGCACGAAGCGCCAGTCGCGCGACACGATCGCCCAGGAAGCGCAGCGCGCGGGCATGCCGTACGTCAATGCACGCTGGCTCGGCGGCATGATGACCAACTTCAAGACGCTGAAGGTATCGATCAAGCGCCTGAAGGACATGGAAGCGGCCGTCGAATCGGGTGAAACCGAGAAGATGAGCAAGAAGGAAGCGCTGCTGTTCGAACGCGAAATCGCCAAGCTGCAGAAGTCGATCGGCGGCGTGAAGGACATGGGCGGCATTCCGGACGCAATCTTCGTCGTCGACGTCGGCTACCACAAGATTGCCGTTACCGAAGCGAACAAGCTGGGCGTGCCGGTCATCGCCGTGGTCGATACGAACCACTCGCCGGAAGGTGTGGATTACGTGATCCCGGGTAACGACGACTCGAGCAAGGCAGTCGCACTGTACGCTGAAGGTGTGGCCGACGCGATCCTCGAAGGCCGTGCAAACGCGGTCAACGAAGTGGTCCAGGCTGCACGCGGCGACGACGAGTACGTCGAGGAAAACGCGTAACTGGCCCCGAGCCGGCGCAAAAAGGGGGCTCTCAACAGGCCCCCTTTTTTTAAGCTTGTGCGCCGGACCTGATCGCGCCGATTTGGTGCGGGTCCGGAAACGAATCTCGGCCGTTCGCGTCCAAGCGGGCGGCGTTGTGAATACAGACTCAAGGAGCGAATGATGGCGGCAATTACCGCAAGCATGGTGGCAGAACTGCGCGCAAAGACCGACGCACCGATGATGGAGTGCAAGAAGGCGCTGACGGAAGCTGACGGCGATCTGGCCAAGGCTGAAGAGCTGCTGCGCGTCAAGCTCGGCAACAAGGCGAGCAAGGCGGCATCGCGCGTGACGGCAGAAGGCGTCGTCGCATCGTTCGTCGGCGGCAACGCAGGCGCGCTGGTCGAACTGAACTGCGAAACCGACTTCGTCGCGAAGAACGACGACTTCCTCGCATTCTCGAAGACGGTTGCAGAACTCGTTGCGACGCAAAACCCGGCTGACGTGGCTGCGCTGTCGGCACTGCCGCTCGAAGGTTCGACGGTCGACGCAGTGCGCCTGGCACTGATCGGCAAGATCGGCGAGAACGTCTCGATCCGCCGTTTCGTCCGTTTCGAAACCGCAAACAAGATCGCAACGTACCTGCACGGCGCGCGTATCGGCGTGATCGTCGAGTACACGGGTGCGGAAGAGCAGGTCGGCAAGGACGTCGCGATGCACATCGCGGCGATGAAGCCGGTCGCACTGTCGTCGGCTGACGTGCCGGCAGAACTGATCGAGACGGAACGCCGCGTGGCCGAGCAGAAGGCTGCGGAATCGGGCAAGCCGGCCGAGATCGTCGCGAAGATGGTCGACGGTAGCGTCCAGAAGTACCTGAAGGAAGTGTCGCTGCTGAACCAGACGTTCGTGAAGAACGACAAGCAGACGATCGAGCAGATGCTGAAGGCAGCGGATTCCGCTGTGCAGAAGTTCTCGCTGTTCGTCGTCGGCGAAGGCATCGAGAAGCGCCAGGACGACTTCGCCGCCGAAGTGGCCGCGCAAGTCGCAGCAGCAAAGCAGCAGTAAGCCGTAAGCAGTCAGGCAGTATCCGCGGCGGGCGTCCGCTCCGCCGCGGTCGGCGCCGCCGCCGGCCGGCCGGGAAACCCGGTCCGACCGTCGGCGCTTGCCCGAATCAGTATTTCGCCCCTACAGTTCGTGGTTGTCATCCTCTCGTCGCTCGGAAGCCCCTATGTCCAATGCCTATAAACGCGTCCTTCTCAAACTCTCCGGCGAAGCGCTGATGGGCGACGATGCCTTCGGCATCAATCGCGCGACGATCGAACGGATGGTGGCCGATATCGCCGAAGTCGTGCGTCTCGGTACGCAGCTCGCGGTCGTGATCGGTGGCGGTAATATTTTCCGCGGTGTCGCGGGTGGCGCGGCCGGCATGGATCGCGCGACGGCAGACTACATGGGGATGCTCGCGACGATGATGAACGCGCTGGCGCTGCAGGACGCAATGCGCCACGCCGGCATCGAGGCGCGCGTGCAGTCCGCGCTGCGGATGGACCAGGTCGTCGAGCCGTACATCCGGCCCCGCGCGATTCGCCAGCTCGAGGAAGGCCGCGTCGTGATCTTCGCGGCCGGTACCGGCAACCCGTTCTTCACGACGGACACGGCCGCCGCGCTGCGCGGTTCGGAAGTGGGCGCCGAGGTCGTGCTGAAGGCGACCAAGGTCGATGGCGTATATTCTGCCGATCCGAAGAAGGATCCGTCGGCCACGCGTTACACGACGATCACTTTCGACGAGGCGATCAGCCGCAACCTGCAGGTGATGGACGCGACGGCTTTTGCGCTGTGCCGCGACCAGAAGCTGCCGATTCGCGTGTTTTCGATCAACAAGCCGGGCGCGCTCAAGCGCATCGTGCTGGGCGAGGACGAAGGTACGCTCGTCCACGTGTAAACTCCCGCGGATGCGGGTCATCGGCCGCGGCGCGCCGGATGCGCCGGGCGGGGCCCGTGTTCTTTGAAGGTTAGAAGGTTCGGAGGTTGAAATGAGTGTCGCTGATACCAAGAAGGGCGTCGAGCAGAAGATGCTGCGCTCGATCGATGCATTCAAGAGTGATCTGGCAAAGATCCGTACGGGCCGTGCGCACACTGGCATGCTCGATCACGTGCAGGTTGACTACTACGGGTCGATGGTGCCGATCTCGCAGGTTGCCAACATGACGCTCGTCGACGCACGCACGATCGGTGTGCAGCCGTGGGAAAAGCCGATGGTCGCGAAGGTCGAGAAGGCCATTCGCGAAGCCGACCTGGGCCTGAACCCGGCCACCTCCGGCGACCTGATCCGCGTGCCGATGCCCGCGCTGACGGAAGAGCGCCGCCGCGAGCTGACCAAGGTCGTGAAGAGCGAAGGCGAAACGGCCAAGGTCGCGATCCGCAACCTGCGCCGCGACGCGAACGAAGCGCTCAAGAAGCTCGTGAAGGACAAGGAAATCTCGGAAGACGACGAGCGCCGTGCGAGCGACGACGTGCAGAAGCTGACCGACAAGCACGTCGCCGAAATCGACAAGCTCGTGCAGACCAAGGAAGCCGAGATCATGACGGTCTGACGACCGTCCTCGCGCGCCGCCTTCTTCCCGCATTACTGTCTCAACGGCCATGACCTATACCAGCTCTACCGTTCGCGTGCCTGACGTCGGCGTCGTGCCGCGTCACATCGCGATCATCATGGACGGCAACGGCCGTTGGGCGACCGAACGCCGCTTGCCGCGCGTCGCGGGGCACACCCGTGGCGTCGATGCCGTGCGGTCGGTGGTCGAAGGTTGCGCGCGCGCCGGCGTCGAATACCTGACGCTGTTCGCGTTCAGTTCGGAGAACTGGCGCCGGCCGAACGACGAAGTGTCGTTCCTGATGCGACTCTTCATCACCGCGCTCGAGCGCGAGGTCGGCAAGCTCCATGCGAACGGGATCCGCCTGCGTGTCGTCGGCGATCTCGACCGCTTCGAGCCGCGCATCCGCGAACTGATTCGCCGCGCCGAAACCAAGACGGCGCGCAATACCCGTCTGACGCTCACCATCGCGGCCAACTACGGCGGCCGGTGGGACATCCTGCAGGCGACGAAGAAGCTCGTCGAGCAGGCCGTGCGCGAAGGTCGCGAGGTCGAAGTGACCGAGGACGCGTTCGCGCCGCACCTGGCGATGGCCTATGCGCCGGAGCCCGATCTCTTCATCCGTACCGGCGGCGAGCAGCGCGTCAGCAACTTCCTGCTGTGGCAACTCGCGTACGCCGAATTCTATTTCACCGACAAATACTGGCCGGATTTCGACGGCGCGGCACTGGCCGACGCCATGGCGTCGTATACGGAGCGCGAGCGCCGTTTTGGCCGCACGAGCGCACAGCTCGAACCGCAATCGCAGAACGCCGACTCTCTTTCATGCTGAAAACCCGTGTGATCACGGCGATCGTGATGCTGGCGGTGCTGCTGCCGGTGACGCTGTTCGCGCCGCTCACCGCGTTCGGCGCGCTGATCGGCGTCGTGCTCGTGTTTGCCGCGTGGGAGTGGGCGCGCCTGCTCAAGCTCGGCGGTGCCGGCCCGGTCGTCTATGCCGTCGTCGCGGCGCTGGCGCTCGCGGCCACGGCGCCGCTCGGCGTCGACGCGGCTTCGTCCCGTCCCCTTTTCATGGCAGCCGGCGTGTTCTGGCTGCTGGTCGGCCCGTTCACGTTGCGGCGCAAGCCCGAGCTCGCGGGCGGCGTATGGCGGCCGTTCCTGCTGGCGGCCGGCCTCGTGGTCTTCGCGGCCTGCTGGCATGCGCTCGTCGCGGCGCGCGCGCAGGGCGTGCCGTTCGTGCTGTCGCTGCTTCTGGTCGTCTGGCTCGCCGATATCGGCGCATACTTCGCGGGCAAGGCCTTCGGAAAGCGTAAACTGGCCATCACGATCAGTCCCGGCAAGAGCTGGGAAGGCGCGATCGGTGGCTGGCTCGCCGTGATGGTCGTCGCCGGCGTCGCGATGGCCGCGCATGCGTTCGAGCCGACCCTGTTTTCTGCGTTCGCCGTGCGCTACGGGATGCCCGGCGCGTGGGCCGCACTGACGTTGCTGGTCGCGTATAGCGTGATCGGCGACCTGTTCGAGTCGCTGCTGAAGCGGCAGGCGGGTGTGAAGGATTCGAGCGGACTGCTGCCGGGTCATGGCGGCGTGCTCGACCGTGTCGACGCGCTGCTGCCGGTGCTGCCGCTCGCGATGCTGCTGCTTGGTTAAACCATTATTTCTGTTATGCAAAAACGTCTGACATTGCTCGGTTCCACGGGCTCGATCGGAGACAGCACGCTCGACGTGGTCGCGCGCCATCCCGAGCGCTTCTCGGTCTATGCGCTGACCGCACACCGCAACGGCGACAAGCTGGTCGAGCAGTGCCTGCGCTTCGCGCCTGAAGTCACGGTGGTCGGCGATGCGCAGACGGCCGCGCACGTCGAAGCGAAGCTGCGCGCGGCGGGCAGCAAGACCACGGTGCTGTACGGGCCGCAGGCGCTCGTCGACGTGTCGAAGAGCGACGGCTGCGATACGGTCGTCGCGGCGATCGTCGGCGCGGCCGGCATGGCGCCGAGCCTCGCGGCCGCGCGCGCCGGCAAGCGCATCCTGCTCGCGAACAAGGAAGCCCTGGTGATGTCGGGCGCGATCTTCATGGACGCGGTGCGCGACCATGGCGCGATCCTGCTGCCGGTCGACAGCGAACACAACGCGATCTTCCAGTGCATGCCGCGCGACGCGGCCGAGCACGGCGGGATCTCGAAGATCATCCTGACCGCGTCGGGCGGCCCGTTCCGCACGCGCGAGCCGGCCACGCTCGTCGACGTGACGCCGGACGAGGCGTGCAAGCACCCGAACTGGGTGATGGGCCGCAAGATCTCGGTCGATTCCGCGACGATGATGAACAAGGGCCTCGAGGTGATCGAGGCGCACTGGATCTTCGGGCTGCCGGGCGACCGGATCGACGTGCTGATCCATCCGCAGAGCGTGATCCATTCGCTCGTGTCGTACCGCGACGGCTCGGTGCTCGCGCAGCTCGGCAACCCCGACATGCGCACGCCGATCGCGCACGCGCTCGCGTTCCCCGAGCGTGTCGACGCGGGCGTCGATCAGCTCGACCTCGCGCAGATCGCCCAGCTGTCGTTCGAGAAGCCCGATTACGCGCGCTTCCCGTGCCTCGCGCTCGCCTTGAAGGCGCTTGAGGAAGGCGGTATCGCGAGCGCCGCATTGAACGCAGCGAACGAAGTGGCGGTCGAAGCGTTTCTCGAGCGCCGCATCGGCTTCATGGCGATTGCGGCGACGGTCGACGCCGTGCTCAGCACGCTGCCGAACCGCACGCCCGACGGGCTCGACGACGTCCTGGCGGCGGATGCCGAGGCACGCCGCCTCGCCGCCGAAATTATTGCGAAAGCGCCTGCGCCACGCGTGGAGCGCACTGTCTGAATGGGGTGCTCATGAACGTGCTGGTCGAACTGATCGCGTTTGCGGTGGCGATCGGGGTGCTGGTCGTCGTGCATGAGTACGGACATTATCGCGTCGCGCGCTGGTGCGGCGTGAAGGTGCTGCGTTTCTCGATCGGCTTCGGCCAGCCCGTCGCGCGCTGGGTCAGCCGCAGGACGGGCACCGAGTGGACGCTGTCCGCGCTGCCGCTCGGCGGCTACGTGAAGATGCTCGACGAGCGCGATCCCGGCCCCGGCATCCCGCCCGAAGAACTCGGGCAGGCGTTCAACCGGCAATCCGTCTACAAGCGCATCGCGATCGTCGCGGCCGGGCCCATTGCCAACTTTCTGTTGGCAATCGTGCTGTTTTCCGTCGTATTTGCGAGCGGCGTGACCGAGCCGGCCGCGATCGTCGCACCGCCGGCCGCCGGCACGCTGGCGGCGCGCGCGGGCTTCGACGGCAGCGAGACGATCGTGTCGATCCGCAACGCGCAGGGCGGCGAGTCCGAGCCGGTGCGGTCGTGGTCGGACCTGCGCTGGAAGCTGCTGGCGGCCGCGTTCGACCACCGCGAGATCGTGCTCGGCGCACGCGACGGCAACACGACGTTCGATTTCCGCGTCGACCTCCGCCATGTTCCCGAAAGTCAGCTCGACGACGATTTCATGGCCCATCTGGGCTTCGAGACCGGCGGCGGCACGCTGTCGGTCGCGTCGGTGCAGCCCGGCAGCGCGGCCGAGCAGGCGGGCCTGAAGCCCGGCGACAAGCTGGTCGCGCTCGACGGCAAGCCGATCGGCGGCGCATCGCGATTCATCGATTTCGTGAAACACCATGCGGGCAAGCCGCTCGACCTGCAGATCGAGCGCGGCGGCGTCGCGCAGGCGGTGTCGATCGTGCCGCAGACGCAGCGCGACGACGAGTCGGGGCAGCAGGTCGGCCGTATCGGCGCGGCGCTGTCGATGCATACGCCGTCCGTCGACGTGCGCTACGGGCCGATCGAGAGCCTGCAGCTCGGCGCGCACCGTACGTGGGACATCTCCGTGTATTCGCTGCGGATGTTCGGGCGCATGATTACGGGCAATGCGTCGCTGAAGAACCTGTCCGGCCCGGTGACGATTGCCGACTACGCGGGCAAGAGTGCGCGGCTCGGTCCATCAGCGTTCCTGTCGTTCCTCGCCCTTGTCAGCATTAGCCTTGGCGTCCTGAACTTGTTGCCGATTCCCGTTTTGGACGGGGGGCATCTGTTATATTATGCGGTTGAAGCTGCGACCGGGAAAGCCGTCTCGGAGCGCTGGCAACTGATTCTGCAAAGAGCCGGGTTGATCTGCATCGTCGCATTGTCGGCGATCGCGCTGTTCAACGATCTGGCTCGGTTAATCCATTTCTGAAGCGTCAGGCGGCGGCCGCTAGGCAGCCGCCTGATTTGATGCAGCTAAATATTGGGGATGCATGTTGTTCAAACCTCATCGCTTTGTACCTAAGACAGTTGCAGCGGCCGCGCTCGCCGCGCACGGCCTCGCGGCCCATGCAGCGGCACCGTTCGTGGTGCAAGACATCAAGATCGAGGGGCTGCAGCGCGTCGAAGCGGGTTCGGTGTTCGCCTACCTGCCGATCAAGCAGGGCGATACCTTCACGGACGACAAGGCATCCGAAGCAATCCGCGCGCTGTACGCGACGGGCTTTTTCAACGACGTACGCATCGCCACGCAGGGCAATGTCGTGATCGTGCAGGTGCAGGAGCGTCCGGCCATCGCGTCGATCGACTTCACCGGCACGAAGGAATTCGACAAGGACAACCTGACGAAGGCACTGCGCGCAGTCGGTCTCGCCGACGGCCGCTATTACGACAAGGCGCTCGTCGACAAGGCGGAGCAGGAGCTCAAGCGCCAGTACCTCACGCGCGGCTTCTACGCAGCCGAGGTCAAGACGACGGTCACGCCGGTCGACGCGAACCGCGTGTCGATCCTGTTCGCGGTGGCCGAAGGCCCGAGCGCGAAGATCCGCCAGATCAACTTCATCGGCAACAAGGCGTACAGCACGAGCACGCTGCGCGACGAGATGCAGCTGTCGACGCCGAACTGGTTCTCCTGGTACACGAAGAACGACCTGTACTCGAAGGAAAAGCTCACGGGCGACCTCGAAGCAGTGCGCTCGTACTACCTGAACCACGGCTATCTCGAGTTCAACATCGAGTCGACCCAGGTGTCGATCTCGCCCGACAAGAAGGACATGTACCTGACGGTCACGCTGCACGAAGGCGAGCCGTACACGGTGTCGGGCATCAAGCTGTCGGGCAACCTGCTCGATCGCGAGGCCGAACTCAATAAGCTGATCAAGATCAAGCCGGGCGATCGCTTCTCGGCCGAAAAGCTGCAGCAGACCACCAAATCGATCGTCGACAAGCTCGGTGAATACGGCTACGCATTCGCGACCGTCAACGCGCAGCCGGAGATCGACCAGGCGAACCACAAGGTGAACCTGAACCTCGTCGTCGATCCGAGCCGCCGCGTGTACGTGCGCCGCATCAACGTCGTCGGCAACACGCGCACGCGCGACGAAGTGGTGCGCCGCGAAATGCGCCAGCTCGAAAGCTCGTGGTTCGATTCGAACCGCCTCGCGCTGTCGAAGGATCGCGTGAACCGTCTCGGCTACTTCACCAACGTCGACGTGACGACCGTGCCGGTCGAAGGCACGAACGACCAGGTCGACGTGAACGTGAAGGTCGACGAAAAGCCGACCGGCGCGATCACGCTGGGCGCCGGCTTCTCGTCGACGGACAAGGTCGTGCTGTCGGCCGGCGTGTCGCAGGACAACGTGTTCGGTTCGGGTACCAGCCTGTCGGTGAACGTCAACACCGCGAAGAGCTACCGCACGCTGACCGTCACGCAGGTTGATCCCTACTTCACGGTCGACGGCATCAAGCGGATCACCGACGTCTTCTACCGTACGTACCAGCCGCTCTACTATTCGACGAGCTCGAGCTTCCGGATCATCAGCGCGGGCGGCAACCTGAAGTTCGGCATTCCGTTCTCGGAAGTCGATACCGTCTACTTCGGCGCCGGCTTCGAACAGAACCGTCTCGACGTCGATTCGAACACGCCGCAGAGCTACCAGGATTACGTGCAGCAGTTCGGCCGCGTGTCGAACACGGTGCCGCTGACGGTCGCGTGGTCGCGCGATGCGCGTGACAGCGCGCTGATTCCGAGCCGCGGCTACTTCACGCAGGCGAACATGGAGTACGGCGTGCCGGTCGGCAAGATCCAGTACTACAAGGCGGACCTGCAGGCGCAGTACTACTATTCGTTCTCGCGCGGCTTCATCCTGGGCATGAACATCCAGGGCGGCTACGGCAACGGCATCGGCAATCCGTACCCGATCTTCAAGAACTATTACGCTGGCGGTATCGGCTCCGTGCGTGGCTATGAGCCGAGCTCGCTGGGACCGCGCGACTCGAAGACGGGCGACCCGATCGGCGGCTCGAAGATGCTCGTCGGCAACATCGAGCTGACGTTCCCGTTGCCGGGCACCGGCTACGACCGCACGCTGCGCGTGTTCACGTTCGTCGACGGCGGCAACGTCTGGGGCAACGCGCCGGGCGGCACCGCCACGGGCGCGAACGGCCTGCGTTACGCGTACGGCGTCGGCCTCGCGTGGATTTCGCCGATCGGGCCGCTCAAGCTGAGCCTTGGCTTCCCGATTCAGAAGAACGAAGGCGACAAGTACCAGAAATTCCAGTTCCAGATCGGGACGGCGTTCTGACCGAACGCATGACAACAGCAACGAGAGGGTAATTTTGCTAACCGGTAAGTTTTCGAAACGAGTGATGTGCGCGCTGACCGTTGCGCTGGCCTTGGGCGCGGCGACGGTGCACGCACAGGACGTCGCCCGCATCGCGGCGGTCAATTCGGATCGGATCCTGCGCGAGTCGGCGCCCGCGAAGGCGGCGCAGACGAAGCTCGAAGCCGAGTTCGCGAAGCGCGACAAGGATCTGCAGGATCTGGCGGCGCGTCTGAAGTCGATGTCCGATTCGCTGGACAAGAACGGTGCGTCGCTGTCGGCGGCCGACCGCGCGCAGAAGCAGCGCGATCTCGCGCAGCTCGATACCGACTTCCAGCGCAAGCAGCGCGAATTCCGCGAAGACCTGAACCAGCGCCGCAACGAGGAGCTGGCGGCCGTGCTCGAGAGGGCGAACAAGGTCATCAAGCAGATCGCCGAGCAGCAGAATTACGACCTGATCGTGCAGGAAGCCGTGTACGTCAGCCCGCGCATCGACATCACCGACAAGGTGCTCAAGGCGCTCGCGTCCGGCTCGACGAACTGAACGGAGCAGACGACGAATGGCATTGACGCTTGAGGATCTCGTAAAGCGATTCGGCGGCGAGATCGCCGGCGACGCACAGTGCAAGGTGAGCGGGCTCGCCCCGCTCGACCAGGCAGGCCCGCAGCAACTCGCGTTCCTCGCGAATCCGAAGTATCTGTCGCAGGTCGAGTCGACCCGCGCCGGCGCGGTGCTGATCGCGCCGAAGGATCTGGAAAAGCTGGGCGCGGCCGAGAGCGGCCGGACGGCCGGCCCCCGGGACGCCGGCCGCCGCAATTTCATTGTCACGCCAAACCCGTACGCGTACTTCGCGCGCGTCGCGCAGATGTTCATCGATCTGGCGACGCCGCCGCGTGCCGCCGGCGTGCATCCGAGCGCGACGATCGATCCGGCCGCGCAGGTCGCCGCGAGCGCGGTGATCGGCCCGCACGTGACGGTCGAGGCCGGTGCGGTGATCGAAGACGGCGTGGAACTCGACGCGAATGTATTCGTGGGCCGCGGCACGACGATCGGCGCGGGTTCGCACCTGTATCCGAACGCGTCGGTGTACCACGACTGCAAGATCGGCCCGCGCGCGATCATCCATGCGGGCGCCGTGATCGGCTCCGACGGTTTCGGCTTCGCGCCGGATTTCGTCGGCGACGGCGACGCGCGCACCGGCAGCTGGGTCAAGATCCCGCAGGTCGGCGGCGTCTCGATCGGCCCGGACGTCGAGATCGGCGCGAACACGACGATCGATCGCGGCGCGATGGCGGATACCGTCATCGAGGAGTGCGTGAAGATCGACAACCAGGTCCAGATCGGCCACAACTGCCGGATCGGCGCCTATACGGTGATCGCCGGCAGCGCGGGCATCGCGGGCAGCACGACGATCGGCCGCCACTGCATGATCGGCGGCGCGGCCGGGATCGCCGGCCACGTGACGCTCGGCGACTATGTCATCATCACCGCGAAGTCGGGCGTATCGAAGTCGCTGCCGAAGGCCGGCATCTATACCAGCGCGTTCCCGGCCGTCGACCACGGCGAATGGAACAAGAGCGCCGCGCTCGTGCGCAACCTCGACAAGCTGCGCGAGCGCATCAAGGCGCTCGAAGCCACGCTCGCCGCCCAGGGCGGCACGGACGCCTGAGCGCATCATGCGAGACCTCGAACCGGGTACGGCCAGCGCAACCGGCCCGGTTTGCCAGACTGGGCCGCACGGCGGCCCGCTTCAGCCTTTGCATCACCACCGCGCAGCCTCTGCGTGAGACGAACCATCATGAGCACTGAAAAAATCAATCTCGACATCCACAAGATCCTCACGCTGCTGCCGCATCGCTACCCGATTCTGCTCGTCGATCGCGTGCTCGAACTCGAGCCGCACAAGGGAATCAAAGCGCTGAAGAACGTGTCGATCAACGAGCCGTTCTTCCAGGGGCATTTCCCGAAGCGGCCGGTGATGCCGGGCGTGCTGATCCTCGAGGCGCTCGCGCAGGCCGCGGCGCTGCTGACCTTCTCGGAAGAGCAGCCGAAGGATCCGGAGAACACGCTGTACTACTTCGTCGGGATCGACGGTGCGCGCTTCAAGCGTCCGGTCGAGCCGGGCGACCAACTGATTCTGAACGTGACGTTCGAACGCTACATCCGCGGCATCTGGAAGTTCAAGGCGGTGGCGGAAGTGGACGGCAAGGTGGCCGCGGAAGCCGAACTGATGTGCACGGTCAAGACGACCGACGTGGCGCCCTGAGCGACGCGTCACGCATAGGCAACGCAACGCGACACATCACATCGAGAGGCAACGGCGCATGACCAGGATTCATCCCACCGCGATTGTCGAACCGGGCGCGCAGATCGACGAATCGGTCGAGATCGGCCCGTACGCGATCGTCGGTCCGCACGTCACGATCGGCGCGCGCACGACGATCGGCTCGCACAGCGTGATCGAAGGCCATACGACGCTCGGCGAGGACAACCGCATCGGCCATTACGCGTCGGTCGGTGGTCGTCCGCAGGACATGAAGTACAAGGACGAGCCGACGAAGCTCGTGATCGGCAATCGCAACACGATCCGCGAATTCACGACGATCCACACGGGCACCGTGCAGGACGGCGGCGTGACGACGCTCGGCGACGACAACTGGATCATGGCCTACGTGCACATCGGTCATGACTGCCGCGTCGGCAATCACGTGATCCTGTCGAGCAACGCGCAGATGGCCGGCCACGTCGAGATCGGCGACTGGGCGATCGTCGGCGGTATGTCGGGCGTGCACCAGTTCGTGCGCATCGGCGCGCACTCGATGCTGGGCGGCGCGTCGGCGCTCGTGCAGGACATCCCGCCGTTCGTGATCGCGGCAGGCAACAAGGCCGAGCCGCACGGGATCAACGTCGAAGGGCTGCGCCGGCGCGGCTTCTCGGCCGATGCGATCTCGGCGCTGCGCAGCGCGTACCGCGTGCTGTACAAGAACGGCCTGTCGTTCGAGGAAGCGAAGGTGCAATTGCGCGAGCTGGCAGAGGCGGGCGGCGACGGCGATGTGCCGGTGAAGGCGCTCGTCGATTTCATCGACGCGTCGCAACGCGGCATCATCCGCTAAGCGATGCCGCTTCCGACCACTCAGCTCCGGCTCGCGATGGCGGCCGGCGAACCGTCGGGCGACCTGCTCGGCGCGTCGCTGCTCGGCGGGCTGCGCGAGCGGCTGCCCGACTCGGCCCAGTACTACGGGATCGGCGGGCAGCGGATGATTGCGCACGGCTTCGACTCGCACTGGCAGATGGACAAGCTGACCGTGCGCGGCTATGTCGAGGCGCTGGGTCAGATTCCCGAGATCCTGCGGATTCGCGGCGAGTTGAAGCGCCAGTTGCTGGCCGAGCGGCCGGACGCGTTCATCGGCATCGACGCACCTGATTTCAACTTCAACGTCGAGCAGACGGTGCGGGACGCGGGCATTCCGGTGGTCCACTTCGTATGCCCGTCGATCTGGATATGGCGTGGCGGCCGGATCAAGAAGATCGCCAAGTCGGTCGACCACATGCTGTGCCTGTTCCCGTTCGAGCCGGCGATTCTCGACAAGGCAGGCGTCGCGTCGACCTACGTCGGCCATCCGCTCGCCGACGAAATCCCGCTCGAGCCCGACATGCATGGCGCGCGGATCGCGCTCGGCCTGCCGGCGGACGGCCCGGTGATCGCCGTGCTGCCCGGTAGCCGGCGCTCGGAAATCGCGCTGATCGGCCCGACGTTCTTCGCGGCGATGGCGCTGATGCAGCAACGCGAGCCGGGCGTGCGCTTCGTGATGCCGGCGGCGACGCCGGCGCTGCGCGCGCTGCTGCAGCCGCTCGTCGATGCGCATCCGCAACTCGCGCTGACGATTACCGATGGCAGTGCGCAGGTCGCGATGACGGCCGCCGACGCGATCCTCGTGAAGAGCGGCACGGTCACGCTGGAAGCCGCGCTGCTGAAGAAGCCGATGGTGATCTCGTACAAGGTGCCCTGGCTGACCGGGCAGATCATGCGCCGGCAGGGTTACCTGCCGTACGTCGGCTTGCCGAACATCCTGGCGGGGCGCTTCGTCGTGCCCGAGCTGCTGCAGCATTTCGCGACGCCCGAGGCGCTCGCCGATGCGACGCTCACGCAGCTGCGCGACGACGCGAACCGCCGCACACTGACCGAAGTATTTACCGAAATGCATCTTTCGCTGCGGCAGAACACGGCCGCGAAGGCGGCCGAAGCGGTCGTGCGCGTGCTCGAACAACGCAAGGGGCGCGCATGACCGCAGTACGTGCACCACGCCGCCGCGCGTCGAGCGACGTGCAGGGCGGCTTCGATTTCAGCCGGCCCGACGAGATCGTCTGCGGCGTCGACGAAGCGGGCCGCGGCCCGCTCGCGGGGCCGGTGGTGGCCGCCGCGGTGATCCTCGATCCGGCGCAGCCGATCGACGGGCTCGACGATTCGAAGGCGCTGTCCGCGAAGAAGCGCGACGCGCTGTACGAGCTGATCGTCGCGCGCTCGCTGTCGTATTGCGTCGCATCGGCGAGCGTCGACGAAATCGATACGCTGAACATCCTGCACGCGACGATGCTCGCGATGAAGCGGGCCGTCGAGGGCCTGTCGGTCCTGCCGACGCTGGCGCAGATCGACGGCAACCGCTGCCCGACGCTGACGGTGCGCGCCGAGGCGATCGTCAGCGGTGACGCGCTTGTGCCGAGCATCTCGGCCGCGTCGATCCTCGCGAAGGTCACGCGCGATCGCATGCTCGTCGACCTGCACGAACGCTTCCCCGTGTACGGCTTCAACGTGCATGCGGGCTACGGCACCGCGAAACACCTCGCCGCGCTGCGCGAGCACGGCCCGTGCGAAGCGCATCGGCGCTCGTTCGCTCCCGTGCGCGCGGCACTCGAACTGATTCGATGAAAAGCATTACTTCCCGCGACAACCCGCTGTACAAGCGCCTGAAGGCGCTCGCGGGCTCGACGTCCCATCAACGCCGTGGCGGCCAGGCACTGCTCGAAGGATTCCACCTCGCGAGCGCGTACCTCGATACGGGTGCGACGCCCGAGCTGTGCGTGGCGACCGAAGGCGCACTCGGCCACGCCGAGGCGCAGGCGATCGTCGCGCGCATCGATGCGCAACGGATCGTCACGCTGCCCGACGCGCTGTTCGGGCAGTTGTCGAACGTCGTCAACGGCGTCGGCTTCCTGCTGCTCGTCGACCGGCCGGCGCAGCCGCTGCCCGAGCGCGTGACGCAGTCGTCGGTCGTGCTCGACGGCGTGCAGGACGCCGGCAACGTCGGCTCGATCCTGCGCAGCGCCGCGGCCGCCGGTGTGCGCCACGTGTTCTGTGCGCCGGGTACCGCGTACGCATGGTCGTCGAAGGTGCTGCGCTCGGGCATGGGCGCGCATTTCCTGCTGTCGATCCACGAGGACGTCGATGCCGGTGCGCTCGCCGAACGCCTTGATGTCCCGGTTGCGCTGACCGATTCGCACGGCGCGCAGGCGGTCTATGACTGCGACCTGTCGGGCCCCGTGGCATGGGTGTTTGGCAACGAGGGGGCCGGTGTGTCGGCGTTCTGGCGCGATGCGGCCACGCATCGCGTGACGATCCCGCAGCCAGGCGGGATGGAGTCGCTGAACGTGGCGGCTGCGGCAGCGGTCTGCCTGTTCGAGCAGGTGCGTCAGCAGCGGCGTGCGTGACGCCACACGCGTGCTTTCGCCGCACCATTAAAAAAGGCCGCTCGACGCGGCCTTTTTTGTTTCCGGCGGCGGCCAGGCGGCCGCGAGCGCTCAATCTCAGTACGACTGCCGGTCGAGGCGGATTTCCTGCAGGATCGTCGTCGCGATTTCCTCGATCGACTTGTGCGTCGACGACAGCCACTTGATCCCCTCGCGGCGCATCATCGCTTCGGCCTCGTTGATCTCGTAGCGGCAGTTCTCGGGCGCCGCGTACTTGCTGCCCGGCCGGCGTTCGTTGCGGATCTCCGACAGGCGCTGCGGGTCGATCGACAGCCCGAACAGCTTCTCGCTGTACGCGGCCAGCGCCGACGGCAGCTTGCCGCGCTCGAAATCCTCCGGAATCAGAGGGTAGTTGGCTGCCTTCACGCCGTACTGCATCGCGAGATACAGGCTCGTCGGCGTCTTGCCGCTGCGCGACACGCCGACGAGGATCACGTCGGCTTCCGACAGGTTGCGGTTCGACTGGCCGTCGTCGTGCGCGAGCGAGAAGTTGATCGCCTCGATCCGCGTTTTGTATTCCTCGGTGTCCGCGTTCTGGTGGCCGCGGCCCATCGCATGGCTCGACTTGAGCTCCAGCTCCTGCTCGAGCGGCTCGACGAAGCGCTGGAACATGTCGAGCACGAGTGCGTTCGAGCGCTTGACGATGTCGTTCGACTCGCTGTCGACGAGCGTCGTGAACACGATCGCGCGGCGGCCGTCGTGCACGGCGGCCTCGTTGATCTTCTCGAGGGTCGAGTAGGCCTTGTCGAGCGAATCGACGAACGGCACGCGCACGAGGCGGAATTTCTGGTCGAACTGGGAGAGGATCGAATGCGCGAAGGTTTCGGCAGTGATCCCGGTGCCGTCGGAGACGATGAATACGGTAGGCAGCATGAATCTGGGCGTCGAACGTGAAGGGCGGTTGCGCGGGCGGCTGGAGGTTCGCCTCCAGACGCAGTGACAAGGTCGCGCCACATCCGGCAGCCGGCACGGTAGAATAGCGGCAACCTGTTGGATAAGCAATTGCGGGGGCAGGGCGCGAACGGCGCCCCATGCTACGCCGCGCGATTCCAAAATTCCCGGCAAGTTTGGCGATTCGTCTGCAAATATCGCCCTTCTGCCGGGATTTTTGCAAATCGGGTCGGAAGATTTTCCGTCGCTGCGATTGTTTATCTAACAGGTTGCGCAAGACGCGCCGCGCCTTTTTGCAAGCGCCCGCGTCCGAGCCCACTTGCGCAATCGAGCATTTTTTTCACACTTAGGGGCTTGTATGACTAACGCAGCAAACGTCGCAAAGGACCAGGCGTATGTAATTCCGTTCGAGCAGTTGCGGATGACCGATGTGGAGATCGTCGGCGGCAAGAATGCGTCGCTTGGCGAAATGATCAGCCAGCTTTCCGAAGCAGGCGTTCGTGTGCCCACCGGTTTCGCCACGACCGCGCTCGCGTTCCGTGATTTCCTCAAGCACAACGACCTTACCGATCGCATCGCCAAGCGTCTCGAGTCGCTCGACATCGACGACGTGAAGGCGCTCGCCGAAGCCGGTGCCGAAATCCGCAAATGGATCGTCGATGCGCCGATGCAGGCACGTCTCGAGCAGGAAATCCGCGAGCAGTTCGAAGTCCTGAAGAACAGCTCGCCGGGCGAACTGTCGTTCGCCGTGCGTTCGTCCGCTACCGCGGAAGACCTGCCCGACGCATCGTTCGCCGGCCAGCAGGAGTCGTACCTGAACGTCGTCGGCATCGAAGACGTGCTCGACCGCATGAAGCACGTGTTCGCGTCGCTGTATAACGACCGCGCGATCTCGTACCGCGTGCACAAGGGCTTCACGCACGCGGAAGTCGCCCTGTCGGCCGGTGTGCAGCGCATGGTCCGCTCGGACGTCGGCGCCGCCGGCGTGATGTTCACGATCGACACCGAATCGGGCTTCAAGGACGCCGTGTTCATCACGTCGAGCTACGGCCTGGGCGAAACCGTCGTGCAGGGTGCTGTGAACCCGGACGAGTTCTACGTGTTCAAGACGACGCTCGCACAGGACAAGTACCCGATCATCCGCCGCTCGATCGGCTCGAAGCTGATCAAGATGGAATTCACGCAGCCGGGCGAGCCGGGCCGCGTGAAGACGGTCGACGTGCCGCACGAACAGCGCAACCGCTACTCGATCACCGACGAAGACGTGATCGAGCTGGCGAAGTACGCGGTCATCATCGAGAAGCACTACCAGCGTCCGATGGACATCGAGTGGGGCAAGGACGGCCGCGACGGCAAGATCTTCATCCTGCAGGCACGCCCGGAAACGGTGAAGAGCCAGGCAACCGGCAAGGCCGAGCAGCGCTTCAAGCTGAAGGGCCAGTCGCAGGTGTTGGCAACGGGCCGCGCGATCGGCCAGAAGATCGGTGCGGGCCCCGTGCGCGTGATCCAGGATCCGTCGGAAATGGAACGCGTGCAGCCGGGCGACGTGCTGGTGGCCGACATGACCGACCCGAACTGGGAGCCGGTGATGAAGCGTGCAGCCGCGATCGTCACGAACCGCGGCGGCCGGACCTGCCACGCGGCGATCATCGCGCGTGAGCTCGGCGTGCCGGCAGTCGTCGGCTGCGGCGATGCGACCGACATCCTGAAGGACGGCGCGCTCGTCACCGTGTCGTGTGCGGAAGGCGACGAAGGCAAGATCTACGACGGCCTGCTCGAGACGGAAGTCACGGAAGTGCAGCGCGGCGAGCTGCCGGAAATCCCGGTCAAGATCATGATGAACGTCGGCAACCCGCAGCTCGCGTTCGACTTCTCGCAACTGCCGAACGGCGGTGTGGGTCTCGCGCGTCTCGAGTTCATCATCAACAACAACATCGGTGTCCACCCGAAGGCGATCCTCGAGTACCCGAACATCGACCAGGACCTGAAGAAGGCGGTCGAGAGCGTCGCGCGCGGTCACGCATCGCCGCGTCAGTTCTACGTCGACAAGCTGACGGAAGGTGTCGCGACGATCGCGGCGGCGTTCTATCCGAAGCCCGTGATCGTGCGTCTGTCCGACTTCAAGTCGAACGAGTACAAGAAGCTGATCGGCGGTTCGCGTTACGAGCCGGACGAGGAAAACCCGATGCTGGGTTTCCGCGGCGCGTCGCGTTACATCGCTGAAGACTTCGCGCAGGCGTTTGAGATGGAGTGCCGTGCACTGAAGCGCGTGCGCGACGAGATGGGCCTGACCAACGTCGAGATCATGGTGCCGTTCGTGCGTACCGTGAAGCAGGCGGAGCGCGTCGTCGGCCTGCTCGAGAAGTTCGGCCTGAAGCGCGGCGAAAACGGCCTGCGCCTCGTGATGATGTGCGAAGTCCCGACCAACGCGATCCTCGCCGAAGAGTTCCTGGAGCACTTCGATGGTTTCTCGATCGGTTCGAACGACCTCACGCAGCTCACGCTCGGCCTCGACCGCGACTCGGGCATGGAACTGCTGGCTGTCGACTTCGATGAACGTGACCCGGCCGTCAAGTTCCTGCTGAAGCGCGCGATCGACACCTGTCGCAAGATGGGCAAGTACGTCGGCATCTGCGGCCAGGGCCCGTCCGATCACCCGGACTTCGCGCAATGGCTGACGGACGAAGGCATCGTGTCGATCTCGCTGAACCCCGACACGATCATCGATACGTGGCAGGCGCTCGCCAACCGGAAGTAACGGTCGGCAACTTGCCACCGACGAAGGAGCGGCGCTGCTGCTCTTTCAATGAAGGCAAATTGCAAGGTTCATGCTATAAACACCCCGGTAGACACCGGGGTGTTTTTGTTTGTCGGTACGAACCGGGCCGCCCCAAGCGTGCCGACCGCTCTCTCGGGAGCCGCGAACAAATCGATCCGGAACAGCGCTTCAGCGCGTATTCTGGTTCTATGCCACGCAAGTGAACGCGGAGGATGTTTTTCTGGAGACCACAATGATGTCGGGGCATCTGTTCTGGTGGGTCGCGGTGGGCGTGCTGGTCGTGGCCGAGTTGCTGACGGGCACGTTTTATCTGCTGATGATCGCGCTCGGCTTTCTCGCGGGCGGGCTGCTGCAGCTGGCCGGTTTCGCGCCGCACGTGCAGTTCGGCGCGGCGGCCGTGGTCGCGATCGTCGCGATGATCGTGTTGCGGCGTTCGGGGCTCGGCCGCAAGCAGAAGCGCGACACGTCGACCAATCCCGACGTCAATCTCGATATCGGCGCGACCGTCACGGTCGACGCGTGGCGTGACGGCCGCGCGCGCGTGCAGTATCGCGGTGCCGACTGGGACGTCGAGCTCGCGAACGGCGAGCGCGACGATGCGCACGTGTATCAGGTGAGTGCCGTGCGCGGCAATTGTCTCGTGGTCGTAGCGAAACCCGCGGGCTGATCGTCCGCCGATACAACAAGGAGGGAATACTTCATGGATTCGCTGATCATCTGGGTGGTTCTGCTCGTCATCGCGATCGTGATCGTGTCGAAGACGGTGAAGATCGTGCCGCAGCAGCATGCATGGGTGCTCGAGCGCTTCGGGCGCTATCACGCGACGCTGTCGCCGGGTCTCAATATCGTGCTGCCGTTCGTCGATCGCATCGCGTACCGGCACGTGCTGAAGGAAATTCCGCTCGACGTACCGAGCCAGGTCTGTATCACGCGCGACAACACGCAGTTGCAGGTCGACGGCGTGCTGTACTTCCAGGTGACCGATCCGATGAAGGCGTCGTACGGGTCGAGCAACTTCGTGCTCGCGATCACGCAGCTCGCGCAAACCACGTTGCGCTCCGTGGTCGGCAAGCTCGAGCTCGACAAGACGTTCGAGGAGCGCGACTTCATCAACCACAACATCGTGTCGGCGCTGGATCAGGCTGCGGCGAACTGGGGGGTGAAGGTCCTGCGCTACGAGATCAAGGACCTGACGCCGCCGAAGGAAATCCTGCACGCGATGCAGGCGCAGATCACCGCGGAGCGTGAAAAGCGCGCGCTGATCGCCGCATCCGAAGGCCGCAAGCAGGAGCAGATCAACCTCGCGTCGGGCGCGCGCGAAGCGGCGATCCAGAAATCCGAAGGCGAGCGGCAGGCCGCGATCAACCAGGCGCAGGGCGAAGCGGCCGCGATTCTGGCGGTGGCCGAAGCGAACGCGCAGGCGATCCAGAAGATCGCGAACGCGATGCAATCGCAGGGCGGGATGGACGCGGTGAACCTGAAGGTGGCCGAGCAGTATGTCAGCGCATTCTCGAATCTCGCGAAGCAGGGCAACACGCTGATCGTGCCGGCGAACCTGTCGGATCTCGGCACCGCGATCTCGTCGGCGCTGACGATCGTCAAGAGCGCGGGCGCGGCTTCGGGCGGGAAGGCCTGAGTCGGACGTGCGCGGCGCGCAGGCGGCTGCCACGTGCGATCGGCGTGCGGCGAATCGTCGCGGAGCCGGGCGCGGATGATGCCCGTGCGGCGCCGTTGTCGGCGCCTTTCTTCAGTTGAAACGGGTGGTGTGGCGCGCCGAGTGTCGCCCTTGTAGCCGACGCGCCCGATTCACCTGGCCCAAAGCGACACGGCCCGCTTCGAGCGGGCCGTGTCGTTTGCGAAGCGCGTCGCGCGCGTCAGGTGCCGGCGCGCATGATGCGGGCCTTTTCGCGTTCCCAGTCGCGCTTCTTCTCGGTTTCGCGCTTGTCGTGCAGCTTCTTGCCCTTCGCGAGCGCGATGTCGCACTTCACGCGACCGCCCTTGTAGTGGAAGTTCAGCGGCACGAGCGTGTAGCCGCGCTGCTCGACCTTGCCGATCAGCTTCTTGATTTCCTCGCGGTGCAGCAGCAGCTTGCGCGTGCGAACCGGGTCGGGCGTGATGTGGGTCGAAGCCTCGGGCAGCGGGCTGATATGGGTGCCGATCAGGAAGATCTCGGCGTGCTTGATCACGACGTAACCTTCCCTGATCTGGCCGCGCCCGGCGCGCAGCGCCTTGACTTCCCAGCCCTCGAGCACGAGCCCCGCCTCGTAGCGTTCCTCGATGTGATAATCGAAGTGCGCTTTCCTGTTGTCGATGATGCTCATGAAAGGATCGGGCCAACTCGTTTAAAATCACGATTTTAGCAAAGCGGGGCGGGAATCGCCCGGCTTGCGTTCTCACCTTAAGCGATGCCGCGCGATTTATGGCAGATGTCCAGAAAACCGTATTGATCCGTCATTCGGCGGAACAGATGTTCGACCTCGTCACCGACGTGGCCGACTACCCCAATTTCCTGCCCTGGTGCGGCGGCGTCGAGATTCGCCGTCAGGACGAGAGCGGGATGGAAGCGCGCATCGACATCAACTTCAAAGGCATCAAGCAGCATTTCGCGACGCGCAACACGCAGCAGCGCCCGACGCGGATCGACATGGAGTTCACGGACGGCCCGTTCAAGAAGTTCACGGGCTCGTGGCGCTTCACGGCGCTGCGTGCCGATGCGTGCAAGATCGAATTCGCGCTGCACTACGAATTCTCGAGCATCCTGCTCGAGAAGATCATCGGGCCCGTGTTCAGCCACATCGCGAACACATTCGTCGATTCGTTCGTGAAGCGCGCCGACCAGCGCTACGGGAAGGGGTGACGCGATGCTGTCGATCGAAGTCTGCTACGCGCTGCCGGATCGCCAGACGCTGATTCCGCTGTCGCTGCCCGAAGGGGCGACCGTTCGTTCGGCGATCGACGCGAGCGGCGTGCTCGCGCTGCACCCGGAAATCGATCTCGCGAACGCGAAGACGGGCGTGTACGGCAAGCTTGCGCCGCTCGACGCGCCGCTCGCCGACCACGACCGTGTCGAAATCTACCGCCCGTTGATCGTCGATCCGAAGCTCGCGCGCCAGCGGCGCGTCGACAAGTCGCGCCGCGCCGGCTCCATCGAGGGCCGCAAGTGGATGCACAAGGACGCGCGCTGACGCAGGCTGGTCAGGTTAGCGATTCCAGTCCCGATTCGTCTGATCAAACGCCGCGGCGCTCAGTGGGCCGCGGCGTTCGCGTTTGCCGGGGCGCTTCCCGACGTATCGCCGCCGGCGGGCGTGTTGCCGTGCTGCCGCACCGATCCGTAGACGCCCGCGAGCAGTAGCACCAGCGCGGCGATTTCGAGCGCATGCGGCATTCGCTGGTCATACACGAACGCGTAAAGCATCGCGAACACGGTTTCGAACACGATCAGCTGGCCCGACAGCGTGAGCGGCAGCCGCTTCGACGCGGCATTCCACAGCCCGTTGCCGAGCCACGACGCGCCGATCGCGAGCACGAGGTTCAGCAGCCAGAACAGCTGCCAGCGCGACGCCGGGACGGCTGCCTGCACCGTGCCGGCCGGCAGCGCGAGGATCGCGATCCAGACGAGCCCGCCGATCAGGCCCGTCACGACACCCCACAGCACCGACCACTCGTTGCCGCCGAAATGATGATGGCGCTGCAGATAGCGGGCGTTCGCGACCGCATACCAGGTCCAGCTCGCGAGCGCGCCGGCCGCGCAGGCAATCCCGGCGAGCTTCTGGCCGAGCGTCGTTGCATGCGCGGCCTCGGACGTGAACAGGTCGACGTTGATGCAGACGATGCCCGCGATCACCAGCGCGAGCGGGGCCGCGAGCCGCCGCAGCGGCACGGCGCCGTGGTCGCCGAGGCCCGCGAGCGTGACCGTGACGGGCAGCACGCCGACGATCAGGGAGCTGGGTGCGATGCCGATCAGGTGCACGGCGCCGGACAGCAGCATGTAGTACGCGACGTTGCCGACGACGGCGAGCCTGACCAGCACGACGAGATCCTCGCGGGTCAGCCGCGCGAGCAGCGAGCGGGCGGCCGGCAGCGCGGCTGCCAACGAGACGAGGCCGTACATCGCGTAGCGGCCGGCGCTCAGCAGCAGCGGCGAGAAGTCGGTCAGCAGCCGCGGAACGAGAAACACCATGCCCCACAGGGCACCTGCCAGGACACCATAGACCACACCGCGCCGCATCGACCGCTCCGAACACATGACTGACGAGCGCGCATCTTAGCGACGCCGTTGCGTCGTCGTCTTGTTCATTCCTGCACTCGGTGCCGGGCGGGGCGCAGGCGTGCTGCGCCCGGGAGCGATCGCGGCCGGCGGCGGATCATTCGTCGGCAGAATCGGGCGCTGCTCCCGCGTTGTTGCCCGACGTCCGCGCCCGCGCGGGTCGGCGCACGGTGCGCAACGTGCCGCTGTTGCCGCCGCCGCAGTAGAAGCGGTCGTGGCCGTCCGATTCGAGCCCCGATACGCCGACGCCGGCCGGCATGTCGACCTGCTCGAGCACGCGGCCCGTGCGCGGATCGATGTGCCGCAGGTCGGCCTGGTCGGCTTCCCAGGTGCCGTGCCACAGCTCGCCGTCGACCCACGTCACGCCGGTGACGAAGCGGTTCGATTCGATCGTGCGAAGCACGGTGCCCGATTGCGGATCCACCTGATGAATCTTGCGTTCGCGGTACTGGCCGACCCACAGCGTGCCTTCCGCCCATGCCAGTCCCGAATCGCCGCTGCCGCCGGGGGCGGGAATCGCCGCGAGCACGCGGCCCGATTCGGGGTCGATCTTCTCGATGCGGTTCTCGACGATCTGGTACAGGTGGCGGCCGTCGAACGCCGTGCCCGCATGCGCGGCGACGTCGAGCGAGCGGACCGTCGTGCCGCGTTCCGGGTCGAGCGCATTGAGCTTGTCGCCGGACGCGTACCACACGTACTGCCCGTCGAACGTGACGCCGTGTACGCCGTCGACGCCCGGAAACGGGCCGTATTCGCGAAGGATCTCTGCACTGGAGCGTTTCATGTTCGTCACCTCGTCGTTCGGTGAGGTCATCCTAATCGCCCGGCAGCGGGGCAGGGAGTAACAAGGTCGTCGCGAAACCGGGCAGCGGCGGAGTCATCCAGCGGCGCGCGCGGCCGCGGCCGAGCGCCTGGACCTTATCCGCTTCGGCGAGCGCGTCGAGCGCGCGCTGCACGGTGCGCTGGCTTGCGCCGAGGGCCAGCGCGAGCGCGGAGCTCGACCACGCTTCGCCATCGGCGAGGAGCGCGAGCACGGCCGCGTGGCGATCGTCGACCGGGCGCGCCAGGACGACGGTCTCGCGTATGCCGAGCGGTTCGAGCGCAAAGCCGCGCGGCGTCGCAATGACGTTCGCGAGCGGCCTGAGCATCGCGCGCAGCCGGCCGATCTCGACACGCAGGCGCGCGCGATGCGATTCGTCCGCGTGTTTCGCGCGGAACGCGGCCACGACGAGCGCGTTGCGCGACACATCGGCCGGCCATGCCTCGCCGAGCGCGCGGGCGAGCACGAACAGCACGGGCCGCCGCGCGAGCGACACGGTCGTGCGCGCGTCGCGCACCGTGTGGCGGCACGCATCGACGACGAGCGCGTTCGATGCGAACAGTGTCTCGACTTCGTCGAGCTGCACGAGCCGCGACGTGCCGCGCGCGATGAGGCGCGCGGCCGGTGCGTCGAGCACGCGTGCCGCGGTGTCGACCTCGGCCGTGAGCGCGGCGATGCCGG
>NZ_CABVQC010000048.1 GCF_902499175.1 Burkholderia aenigmatica | reverse complement strand
GACCGCTGGCGCGGCGTGCTGCGCGCGTGCGCGGCGCTGGCCGACCGCATCGCGGGCGCGGGGCCCGATCCGCGGCCGACGCTGGCCGTGCGCGAAGCACGTCCGCGCACGCACGTGTGGGTATCGCAGTACGCGGTGCCGCTGCTGCTCGCCACGCTCGTGTGCGCGCTGGCGACGCTCGCGGCGAGCGCGCTGCTGCGCGTGTTCGACCTGTCGAACGTCGTGATGCTGTTCCTGATGACCGTCGTGCTGATCGCGCTGCGGCTCGGCCGGCTGGCCGGCGCATGGGCCGCGTTCGTGTGCGTCGGCTGCTTCGACTTCTTCTTCGTCGAGCCGAGGCTGTCGTTCGCAGTGTCCGATACGCAGTACGTCTTCACGTTCGCGCTGATGCTGGCCGTCGCGCTCGCGATCGGCCAGCTCGCGGCGCGCCTGCGCGCGGAGGCGCGGGCCGCACGGGCGAACGAGAAACGCTCGGCCGCACTCGCGCGGGTCGCGCACGACCTGTCGGCAGCGATCGAGACCGAGCAGATCGCATCGATCTGCACCGGCACGATCGCGCCGCTGCTTGGTGTGCGCGTCGCGCTCGTGCTGCCGGATGCGGATGACCATCTGATGCCGGCGCAGCACGCGCGGTTCGTCGAAGCACCGATCGCGCGCTGGGTCCACGAGAATGCGCGCGGCGCCGGGTGCGGGCTGCCGCCGTTCGAGCATGCGGCCGCGCAATACCTGCCGCTGAAAGCGCCGATGCGCGTGCGCGGCGTGCTCGTGCTGTTCGGCGACGCGCAGCCGGTCCCCACCGACCCCGACGATCGCCGCCTGATCGACGCGCTGTGCTCGTCGGTCGCGATGGCGCTCGAACGCGTGCACTACGTCGGCGTCGCGCAGCACACGCTGGTCCGGATCGAAGGCGAGCGGCTGCGCAATGCTTTGCTCGCCGCGGTGTCGCACGACCTGAAGACGCCGCTCACCGCGATCCGCGGGCTCGCGGAGACGCTGGAGCGGCCCGAGCGGCTGGCCGACGGGCAGCCGGCCGCGCTCGCGCACGGGATTCGCAACCAGGCCGAGGCGCTGCACGGGCTCGTCGTGAACCTGCTCGATCTCGCGCGCATGCAGAGCGAGGGCGTGCGGCTGAATCGCGAGTGGCACATGCTCGACGAGATCGTCGGCAGCGCGCTCGCGCATTCGGCCGGCGTGCTGGCCGGCCGCGACGTGAGCGCCGACCTGCCGGCCGACCTGCCGCTGATCGATGTCGACGCGCTGCTGATCGAGCGCGTGCTGATGAACCTGCTCGACAACGCGTCGAAGTACGCGGGCACTGACGCGGCCGTGGCCGTGCGGGCACGCGTGTTCGGCGAAACGCTGTACGTGTTCGTCGAGGACGACGGGCCCGGCTTCGTCGCGCGCAACACCGAACCGCTGTTCGAGCCGTTCGAGCGCGAACGCAAGGAATCGTCGATCAGCGGCGTCGGGCTCGGGCTCGCGCTGTGCCGCAGCATCGTCAACGCGCACGGCGGTTCGATCCGCGCGGTGCCGCTCGATCCGCACGGCGCGCGGTTCGAGATTCGCCTGCCCCTGGGCGCGCCGCCCGATATCGAACACGAGAGCCGGACATGATCAGATCGCGCGTACTTATCGTCGAGGACGAATCGGACATTCGCCGTTTCGTGCGGATGGCGCTGGAACAGGAAGGGCTCGACACCTGCGAGGCGTCGACGGCCCGCGAGGCGCGGATGTATGCGTCGAGCAGCAAGCCCGATCTCGTGATCGTCGATCTCGGGCTGCCGGACGATGACGGCAAGACGTTCATCCGCGAATTGCGCGAATGGTCGACGGTGCCGGTGATCGTGCTGTCGGCGCGACAGCAGGAAGTGGAGAAGGTCGCGGCGCTCGACGCGGGCGCGGACGATTACCTGCCGAAGCCGTTCGGCGTGCCCGAACTGCTCGCGCGGGCGCGCGCGCAACTGCGGCGCGCGGCGTTCGTGTCGGCCGACGGGCAATCGTCGTCGATCGTGCGGTTCGGCGACGTGACGGTCGATCTCGGCAAGCACGAAGTCGCGCGCGGCGGCGAGCCGGTTCATCTGACGCGCCTCGAATTCCGGCTGCTCGCTGCATTGATTCGCGCGCGCGGCGGCGTGATCGCCGCGCGGCAATTGCTGGCGGAGGTTTGGGGCATCCACGACGCGGAGCGCGCGCACTACGTGCGTGTGTACATGACGAACCTGCGGCAGAAGCTCGAACCGGTGCCGGCGCGCCCGCGGCACCTGCTGACGGAGCTGCAATTTGGCTACCGGCTGGTCGGTCTGGAAACGGTCGGGATGGCGGACGGGCCGCGCGCCGCGGTGTAGCCAGGTCTAGACAAGTGAAAGCCGGCACATGGCGGCGCATGTACGCCTGAAGAAAGCTTTTGTTTAGCTTGACGTAATTCGTAATTAATTGAAATTTAAGGAAAAATCCCATTGGCGAAACAATCCGCCGACAACTAGAGATAAACACGGATTGCTGGCGAACCTGCAGAAAAGGCAAAGTTGTATGTACAACTTGGGGTGTCGCCGAAAGGGGCGGTCTCCGGGTTGGAAGGGTTCACGGCGGCGCCGCCCGACGGGACCCCAGCCCAGTTCGCCTCTGACAGGAACGCCATGAAGAAACTCGCGCTCAGTATTGCCCTTGCCTGCATCGCGGTCGGTGCCCACGCCAAGGATTGGTCGACGATCCGGTTCGGCGTCGACGCCAGCTATCCGCCGTTCGAATCGAAGGACGCAAGCGGCAAGGTCGTCGGCTTCGACGTCGATCTCGGTAACGAGATCTGCGCCCGCCTGAAGGCGAAATGCGTGTGGATCGAGAACGACTTCGACGGGATGATTCCCGCGCTGAAGGCGAAGAAGTTCGACGGCGTGCTGTCGTCGATGTCGATGACGCCGGCGCGTGCCGAGCAGATCGCGTTCTCCGACAAGCTGTTCAACACGCCGACGCGCCTCGTCACGAAGAAGGGCGCGAACCTGCAGCCGACGGCTGAATCGCTGAAGGGCAAGTCGATCGGCGTCGAGCAGGGCACCATCCAGGAAACCTACGCGAAGGCGTACTGGGCGCCGAAGGGCGTGCAGGTCGTGCCTTACCAGAACCAGGACGGCGTGTACCAGGACCTGATGTCGGGCCGCCTCGACGCAGCGCTGCAGGACGCGGTGCAGGCCGACATCGGCTTCCTGAAGACGCCGCGCGGCGCGAACTTCGAATTCGCCGGCAAGGACATCGACGATCCGAAGACGCTCGGCAACGGCGCCGGCATCGGCCTGCGCAAGGACGACGCCGACCTGAAGGCGAAGATCGACCATGCGATCGCCGACATCATCAAGGACGGCACGTACAAGAAGCTCGAGAAGAAGTACTTCGCGTTCGACGTCTACGGCGGCTGATCGTCCATGCGGCGCGCACCGGCTGTGGCGCGCGCCGCGTCTGCTTTGGGTGCAACCCGCTTCGCGTGATGCGGCCGACTTGATGAGCAGGTTGCATCAGGTAATGCGCAGATATCGTTTGATGCGGGGTTAATGGCTGTCGAAAATCCAGCCACCTCGTTCTGGATCCCTCATATGATCTTCCAAGGATTTGGTCCGCTGCTGTGGGCCGGCACGGTGGAAACCGTGAAGCTCGCGGTGCTGTCGCTTGCCGCGTCGCTCGTGCTGGGCCTCATCGGCGCGAGCGCGAAACTGTCGACGAACCGTGTGCTCAAGTCGATCGGCACCTTCTACACGACGCTGATCCGCGCGGTGCCGGACCTCGTGCTGATGCTGCTGCTGTTCTACGGGATCCAGATCCTGCTGAACAACTTCACCGACATGCTCGGCTGGGACCAGATCGACATCGATCCGTTCGTGGCGGGCGTCATCACGCTCGGCTTCATCTACGGCGCGTACTTCACCGAGACGTTCCGTGGCGCGTTCCTCGCGGTGCCGCGCGGCCAGCTCGAAGCGGGCTTCGCGTACGGGATGAGCGGCTGGCGCGTGTTCCACCGCATCCTGTTCCCGCAGATGATGCGCTTCGCGCTGCCCGGGATCGGCAACAACTGGCAGGTGCTCGTGAAGGCCACCGCGCTCGTGTCGATCATCGGCCTCGCGGACGTCGTCAAGGCGTCGCAGGACGCGGGCAAGAGCACGCTCGATTTCTTCTTCTTCACGCTGGCTGCAGGCGCGATCTACCTCGCGATCACGACGGTGTCCAACGTCGTGCTGCATCGCCTCGAGAAGCGTTATTCCGTTGGCGTCCGGAGGCTCGCACTGTGATCGAACTCGTCAGCCAGTACTGGCAAAGCTATCTCTACACCGACGGCTACCGCTTCAGCGGCCTCGCGATCACGCTGTGGCTGCTGGTCGTGTCGATCGCGCTGGGCTTCGCGCTCGCCGTGCCGCTCGCGATCGCGCGCGCGTCGTCGAACCGCTGGATCTCCGGCCCGGTGTGGCTCTATACGTACGTGTTCCGCGGCACGCCGCTCTACGTGCAGCTGCTGATGTGCTACACGGGCATCTACAGCCTGCAGGTCGTGCACAACCACGTGCTGCTCGACACGTTCTTCCGCAACGCGATGAACTGCACGCTGCTCGCGTTCGTGCTGAACGAATGCGCGTATGCGACGGAGATCTTCGCGGGCGCGATCAAGGCGACGTCGGCCGGCGAGATCGAGGCCGGCATGGCCTACGGGATGTCGCGCTTCAAGCTCTATACGCGGATCATCCTGCCGTCCGCGCTGCGCCGCTCGCTGCCGAGCTACAGCAACGAAGTGATCCTGATGCTGCACGCGACGACCCTCGCGTTCACCGCGACCGTGCCAGACATCCTGAAGGTCACGCGCGACGTCAATTCGGCGACGTACATGTCGTTCCAGGCCTACGGCATCGCGGCCGTGCTGTACGCCATCGTCGTGTTCACGCTCATCTGGGCGTTCCGCAAGCTCGAGACGCGCTGGCTCGCGTATCTCTCGCCGCGCGGCCATTAACGCTTTCGCAAGATTCGCAAGGAAGGACCAAGCATGTACAAGCTCACCGTTGACAACCTGCACAAGAAGTTCGGCGACAACGAGGTGTTGAAGGGCGTGTCGATGAAGGCGAAGGCCGGCGACGTGATCAGCATCATCGGCTCGAGCGGCTCCGGCAAGAGCACGTTCCTGCGCTGCATCAACTTCCTCGAGCAGCCGTGCTCGGGGCAGATCACGATCGGCAGCGAGCCGATCCAGACCACGCGCGACCGCAACGGCTCGCTGCGCGTGACCGACCAGAAGCAGCTGCAGCGGATGCGCACCAAGCTGTCGATGGTGTTCCAGCACTTCAACCTGTGGGCACACATGACGGTGCTCGAGAACGTGATCGAAGCGCCGATGGCCGTGCTCGGCGTCAGCAAGGACGAAGCGATCGCGCGGGCGCGCAAGTATCTCGAGAAGGTCGGCCTCGCGTCGCGCGTCGAGGGCATGTACCCGTCGCACCTGTCGGGCGGCCAGCAGCAGCGCGTCGCGATCGCGCGTGCGCTCGCGATGGAGCCGGAAGTGATGCTGTTCGACGAGCCGACGTCGGCGCTCGATCCGGAGCTCGTCGGCGAAGTGCTGAAGGTGATGCAGAAGCTCGCCGAGGAAGGCCGCACGATGGTCGTCGTCACGCACGAGATGGGCTTCGCGCGCAACGTGTCGAATCACGTGATCTTCCTGCATCAGGGGAAGATCGAGGAGGAAGGGAATCCGCAGGACATTCTCGTGAATCCGAAGAGCGAACGGCTCGGGCAGTTCCTGTCGGGACGGTTGAAGTAAGCCGGCTGGCGGCGTCGCGGACTGCCCGGGACGCTGCACACTGGAACGCCAAATGCTTGTCGCGCGGGATCCTTTCGACGAAGGAGCGTGCGCCGTGCCGCTGCCGACGCCGTGAGGGGAGGCGGGGGCATCGCTCTCCGATTTCCCGAGGGGCGTCATCCGTCCACTTGCGATAAACCGCCTTCGGGCGGTTTTTTGTTGCGCGTTCCACGAAAGCTTCCGTGTGCTCCGCTCGCACCGGCGATCCGCTTGCCCCATCGTCACATTCTTTCGAATTCCGAATGGTCGCGAAGCTGAAGATCCGGAAAGAAAAGAAAGACATTCGTCAGCTTCGATGCGTTGACCGCGCTGCGATGTCAAAGATCGTCAATTGCGCGTGGACGCGGTGCACGGCTTGTCGACGACCGGCGTTAAGGAGGTACCAGCCGGATCACCGGTTGACCTACCCGGGAGAGTTTCATGAAGCGCATCGCGAAGATCCTGACGGCCACCGCAGTCGCATGTGCCGTTCTTGCTCCGGCACTGGCCGAAGCGCATTCGCACCGTGTGTGCCACGTCGATCATCACCACCATCGCGTGTGCCGCTGGGTGCGGTAACCGTGACTTTCCCGGGGATACCCGGAACGCATTCTTCATTCAGGCAAATCAGGAGAGGACTATGAAAAAGACGATGTTGATCGCCGCGCTGGTCGCCGGCATGGGTGTGTCGATCGGTGCGTTCGCGCAGGTTCCGGCCAGCGCGCCGGCCGGCACGACCGGTCTGTGCAAGGACGGCTCGTTCTACTCGGGCGCGTCGAAGAAGGGCGCATGCGCGGGCCACAAGGGTGTGAAGACCTGGTACGGCGCGTCGTCGGCGGCAGCCGCGAGCGCACCGGCCGCAGCGCCGGCCATGGCGGCTTCCGCTGCTCCGGCATCCGGCACCGCGCCGGCGAAGAGCGCGGCCGCGACGACCGCAGCGCCGGGCGGCGGCGCGGGCAAGGTGTGGGCCAACGACAGCACGAAGGTCTATCACTGCTCGACCGACAAGTACTACGGCAAGACGAAGCACGGCAGCTACATGTCGGAAGCCGATGCGAAGGCGAAGGGCTACCACGCGTCGCACGGCAAGGCCTGTTCGTAATACCGGCTGACGCGCGAGGCCGCTTCCTCGCGCATCGTCCGCACGCCGCAGCACCTCACGCCCCGCCACCCCCGGCGGGGCGTTTCATTTTCAGCGCCGTCCGGCTTCAGTGGGCGTGATCCGTCGGCGTGTCGGCCGACGCCTCGTGCGCCGCTGCGCGGGCATCGAGTAGCGCGCGCAGCGTCACGTAGTGCGTGCCATCCGCATCGCCTTCCGCACCCGAGGTGCGATCGTACGGCTCGTTGTCGTGGATCGTCGCGCGCACGATCGGATAGATCTGCGTTTCCCACCGGCTGCCGTTGAACACGCCGTAGTGGCCTGCCCCCGTCTGCACGTGGTGCGTCTTCAGGTACGGCGGCAACCCCGAACACAGCTCCTGCGCGGCCACCGTCTGGCCGACCGCGCAGATGTCGTCTTTCTCGCCTTCGATCGTCAGCAGCGCGGTGCGATGAATCGCCGCCGGCTCGACGAGCCGGTCACCGACCGTCAGCTCGCCGCGTGCGAGCGCGTATTGCTGGAACACTTTCTCGACCGTCTCCAGATAGAACTCCGCGGTGAGATCGGCGGTCGCGAAGTATTCGTCATAGAAGTGCCGCAGCGCGTCGGCTTTCGCCGGGTCACCTTTCGCGCGCTCGTAATACAGGTCGGCAAACGACGCCGCATGGCGATCCGGATTCATCGACATGAACGCGCCGACTTGCACGAAGCCCGGATACACGCAGCGCTGCGCACCGACGAAGCCCGCCGGCACGACGCTGATCAGGTTGCGCGCGAACCATTCGATCGGCTGGCTCGTCGCGAGCGCGTTGACCTTCGTCGGATTCACGCGGCAGTCGATCGGCCCCGCCATCAGCGTCAGGCTCGCGGGCTGCGCCGGATCGCCGCCGGCGGCCATCAGCGCGACCGCCGCGAGCGCGGCGACGGTCGGCTGGCAGATCGCGAGCACATGCGCGTCCGGCCCGATCTGGCGGATGAAGTCGATCACGTGCGCGACGTATTCGTCGAAGCCGAATCGTCCGGCCATCAGCGGGATGTCGCGCGGGTTATGCCAGTCGGTGATGTACACGTCGTGGTCGGCCAGCATCGTGTGCACGGTGCCGCGCAACAGCGTCGCGAAATGCCCGGACATTGGCGCGACGATCAGCACGCGCGGCTGGCGCGCAACCGGCAGCGCCTTGCGGAAATGCAGCAGCGTGCCGAACGGCGTCGCCGCGGCGGCTTCCTCGACGATCGGCACCGTTTCGCCGTCGACGGCGATCGACGCGATGCCGAACGGCGGACGCCGATGCGAGAACGCGCAGCATTCGAGCAGTTCGCACAGCGCGTCGAGCATGCGGCCGGTCGGCGTCGCGGTGGCGGGTGGCCACAGCGACATCGTCGCGCGCGCGGCGGCGGCCCATGCGCGCGCCGGGCGCACGCATTCGGCAGACCATTGATAGAACGGGTAAGCAAGCAGATTCATGGCCGTCGCTCGTTGTGCCGCGTTGCATGGAACGAGGCAAGCGATGTGCCAGCCCGCGGCTGGCACGCGCGTTGCACGCGGTTCGGGAACGCGGCGACGCAGGCGGCACGCGACAACCGGCAGCCGCACCCGATGCATGGCCGCGCCGATCTGGCGGGCGGCACGTGCCGCGACAGTGTGCGGCGCTGCGCCAGTTTGGCGAATGCGCCGCACCGGCATGGTGCGGGTGACGCCACGCGGCGTCCGTTTTCGGTGCAGGGGCACGAACGGCTTTGGACAGGGGAGCGACATGGAAGTCACCGGACAGACGACGCTGACCATCAGCAGCCGCAATTACTCGTCGTGGTCGATGCGCGGCTGGCTGCTCGCGAAGCTGAGCGGGCTCGTGTTCGAGACGGTCAGCGTGCCGATCGATGCCGCGTCGCGCGCGGAGTTGCTGCTGCTGTCGCCGTCGATTCTCGTGCCGTGCCTGACGCACGACGGCAACACGGTGTGGGACACGCTCGCGATCGCCGAATACCTGAACGAGATCCGGCCACAGGCGCGGCTGCTGCCCGAAGACCGGCAAGCCCGTGCGCATTGCCGGTCGATCTGCGGCGAGATGCATTCCGGTTTCAGCGCATTGCGATCCGCGTTGCCGATGAACCTGCGCGCGCATTTCCCCGGCTTCCGGATCTGGTCGCGCGCGCAGCACGACATCCAGCGGATCGTGACGATCTGGCGCGAGTGCCTGGCCGCGTACGGCGGCCCCTGGCTGTTCGGCGCGGAGATCGGCATCGCCGACGCGATGTATGCACCGGTCGTCACGCGCTTCCTGACCTACGACGTGAAACTCGAGCCCGATGTGGCCGAGTACTGCATGCGGGTGCTCGCGCATCCGTTCGTCATGGAGTGGATCGAGGCGGCGAAGGCGGAGCACGAAGACATCGACGAACTCGACATGGAGTTTTGACGAACGGGGTGGCTTGGCGCTTTCAATTGCACTACACGAACACGCATAAAAACGAACTTTCTGGTGTGGCCGCACGGCCCGCAAACGTTTTACCTTGATTTCGAATCGAAACGAGGACGAATTCCCTAAAGGATGTGGAGCCCGATGACGTAAACGGGTCACGGGGATGACTCGTGATCGCATGCTTTCGACGTGCGACGCGCGGTCCGCAACATTCAGCGCAGCAGGGGAATCGACTTGAATCGTCAGCAATCGTGGACGCGTACGGCGGCGCCCGGAGAAATCATTTATTCCGAGGGGTTCGCCGGCGAGCCCGTCATCTTTCTGATCACCGACGGCAAGGTCGAGCTGTCCACGCGCTGCGACGACAAGCGTGTCGTCGTCGCGACGCTCGGACGTGGCGAGTTCTTCGGTGAGTCGGCGCTGCTCGGGGCCGAGCCGCGTGCCCAAACCGCGAAGGCGCTTTCATTCTGTCAGCTCACGGTCGTGCCGGCCGGCACCCTCGACGAAGAAATCGAGCGCGTGTCGGCGCTGCTGCGTCACATCGTGCGGACGATGATCCGTCGCGTGAAGCGCAAGGACGACCAGCTCGCGACTTATACACACGCCGACTTCATGCCCGGCGTGCTGTCGTATGCGCATGTGCTGGCGCTGATGGCGGGTGCCGATGCGCGCGAGGGTGGCGACGCGTGGACGCGCCGGCCGATGCAGGCCCATGCGGCCGAAACCTCGGTGCCGCTCGCCGACGTGATCCGCAAATGCCGTGCGATTGCCGGCCACTCACGGCCGCACGTGCTCGCGATGCTGCGACGCATGGAGAAGCTCAATCTCGTCACGATCGAAGCCGCGCAAGCGGATCACACCGGCGCGGCAACCGACTATGCGGCGTCGTCGGATGCGCGCCAGGTCGTCACGTTCGACGCCGCGCGCGTGATCGATCGCGCGCAACAGGTTGCCGATCACGATCTCGACCTGTCGATCAACAGCGAACTCGAGCTCATCGAGCTGGCCGATCTCGAATCGCTGATCGGCGTCGAGAGGACGATGCTGCTCAACAAGTTGTCGAACGGCGAGATTGCCGACGAACTGTTCGCGTTCCGCAAATCGAAGGTGCTCAGCTACGTCGAGCAGAAGGGTGTTACGTACTTCTCGCGGCGCAATGCACGTCGCGGCGGCGACGTGCGCTCGCTGGAGGATCTCGTGTCGATCGACCAGCGCACGCTGTTCGACGTCATCAGCGCGTTCGATACCTACGATCTCGCGAAGCTGATCGCGAATCTCGACGATCGCGCGGTGGCCGACAAGCTGTTCTCCGTGATGACCGAGGCACGGCGCAACGAGGTGTCGTGGGTGATGCGTCGCGAGCTCAAGCTCGATCCGGTCGAGATCGAGGACATCGAGCGGCGCGTACTGGATGCCGTTCGCGCGGCGAAGGCGCCGGCGGCGGGCGCCGCGCCCGTCGCGTCGGCATCGGATGCATGAAAAGGGGGGACGCATGGATCTGTTGACCCTGGCCGGCGTGGTGCTGGGCGGTGCGGCGATCGTGTTCGGTTTCGCGCTGGAAGGCGGGCATTTCTCGATGCTGTTCCAGTTCGAGGCGCTCGTCATCGTGCTCGGCGGCACGCTCGGCGCGGTGATGATCCAGAACACCTGGGCGCGCTTCTTCGACGCGGTGAAGCAGTTGCGGCTCGCGTTCGTGCGGGCGCGCGAAGTCGATCGCAAGAACCTGTCCGACCTGCTCGAATGGGGCGACCGCGCGAAGCTCGACGGGCTGCTCGCGTTCGAATCGATGGACGTGAGCGGCATCCATCCGTTCGCACGCCGCGGGCTCGAACTGCTGGCGAACGGCGTATCGACCGCCGTGCTCGAGGACGCCTTGCAGCGCGAACTCGATGCATACGAACGCAGCCGCCTGGCCGCCGCACGCGTGTGGCAGCAGGCCGGCGGCTATGCGCCGACGTTCGGCATTCTCGGTTCGGTGCTCGGGCTCGTGCAGGTGACGAGCCATATTCTCGAACCGGCGCAGCTCGGGCCCGGCATCGCGGTCGCGTTCATCGCGACGCTGTACGGGCTGGCGCTGGCGAACCTCGTGTTCCTGCCGCTGTACGGCAAGCTGCGCGCGCAGATCGACAGCGAGCTGCGGTTTCGCAAGCTGTATCTCGACGGATTGCTGGCGATATCGCGCAAGGAATCGCCGCATACGATCGAAACGCGCCTGACCGGCGACGTGCGCGGGCGCGCGGCCGAGTCGCTCGCGTGATGGGCGTGTGTCGAACGACGAACCCGGATGTCCAACCGCATGACTGCTCGAACTGACGGCGCTTCCGCTGCCGATCGCGACGACGACGAACCCGAAGGCGCGCAATCCGGCCGCTGGCTGATTTCGTACGCGGATCTCATCACGACGCTGATGGTGCTGTTTCTCGCGCTGTATGTGCTCCAGCTCGCGAAATACAACGCGCTCGATGCACGGTACCAGACGCTCGCACGGCATGCGGAAAGTGCGGCGAGCGCATCCGCTGCCGCTGCCGTGACACCTGAGCACTCACCGCCCTGGCTCGCATTACTCGATTCGTTGAAGTCGAACGGCCGGATCTCGCTCGTGAAAGCGCCGCATGGCGTCGAGATCGGGATCGACGCGAAGATCCTGTTCAATGTCGGCGATGCACGCCTGCTGCCCGATTCGGCGCCCGTGCTGAACCAGATCGCGCAGGCACTGAGCGATCACGCGACCGGCGACATTCTCGTCGAAGGGCATACCGACAGCGTGCCGATCGCGAACGCGAAATACGAATCGAACTGGGAGCTGTCGTCGGCGCGCGCGGGGAGCGTCGTGCGCTACCTGACCGAGCGCGGCATCGCACCGCACCGGCTCGCGGCGATCGGGCGGGCCGATACGCAGCCGCTCGTCGCGGGGGACGATGCGGCCGCGCGGGCGCGCAACCGGCGGGTGACGATCTTCGTTGCATACTGATTGACGCTGAATTTTCGTCGATTGCGAGCTTATAGGCGGCCGCTTATGCCCGCCTGACAACAACATAACGAATCTCGCATGATGAACATCTGAAATCAGCGATGCGGTTCTGCGCGTGCATGCCGATAACCCAAACTGGCTCAGACCGAGCGGCTATCGAGGGTTCCCCATGCATTTCTGGCGCAAGCTTTCCATTCAGAACAAGCTGATTCTCAGCATGACGAGTTGCCTGCTCGTGTTCGTCGCGATCTCGAGCGGACTCAGCCTCCGTCTGATCGGCAACGCGGTGCGCGATCGCGTCGTGCGCGAAGAGCTGCCGACGGCCGTGAACGGCATCCGTGCCGACGTGCAGCGGCAGATGGCCGGGCCGATCGCCGCGTCGCGGATTCTCGCGCGCGATGCGTTCCTGCTGCAATGGGAGGCCGACGGCGAACCCGACGCCGGCACGCGCAACTGGATCCAGCTCGCGAAGAACGTGAAGGACGAGCAGAAGGCCGCGTCGGTGCAGTGGGTGTCCGTGAAGAGCGGCAACTACTACAACGAAGCCGGCCTGCAGCGGAAGGTGACCGACAAGGATCAGTGGCTGACCGGCTTCCTGTCGTCCGGTAAGGCGTTCGATGTGAACATGGACCGCGAGGTGACGGTCGGCGGCTACATGATGTTCATCAACAGCCGCGTCGAGCTCGATGGTGTGCCGATCGGCGCGGCCTGCATGAGCCTGTCCGTCGATGCGCTCGCGAAGGGTATCGCTGCGTACCGGATCGGTGAGACCGGGTTCGCGTATCTCGTGCGTCCCGATGGCGCGATCATGATGCATCGCGATTCTTCGCTGATCGACGGCAAGCATTTCATGAAGGACGAGCCGGGGCTGCCGGGTGATGCGTCGGCGACGCTCCTGGGCGGCAAGCCGTATGCGTACTTGAGCTACAACGGCGATGGCGGCGCGCGTTTCATCGCGACGTCGTTTATTCCGGAGTTGAATGCGTATGTTGTCGTTGAGGTGCCGCAGGCGGAGCTGCTCGGGCCGGTGACGCGTGCGATTCGTAGCGCGGCGCTGGTTGCGGCGGTGGTGGGGCTCGGTGTTGCATTGCTCGTGATCTGGCTGGTGGGCCGCGCGATCGCCGCGCCGATCCGCCGCGCGGCGACGCTGCTGTCGGAGATCGCCAGCGGTCAGGGCGATCTGACGCGCCGGATGACGGTCGAGAGCCAGGACGAGATCGGGCAGTTGTCGGATGCGTTCAACCGGTTCGTGTCGTCGCTTTCGACGCTGGTGCACAGCATTCGGGCGGCATCCGCGTCGATTGCCACCGGGTCGGCGCAGATTGCGACGGGGAATGCGGACCTCAGCGAACGCACCGAAGGGCAGTCGAGCAACCTGGAGCGCACGGCTTCGTCGATGGAAGAGATCACGGCCGTGGTGCGGAACAACACCGAAACGGCGACGACGGCCGCGAAGATGATCAACGGCGCTTCCGATACGGCGGCGCGCGGCGGGCAGGTGGTGGGTGAAGTCGTGACCACGATGCAGGAGATCAGCGACGCGTCGCAGCGGATCTCCGAGATCATCGTGATGATCGACAGCATCTCGTTCCAGACGAATATTCTGGCGTTGAACGCGGCTGTGGAAGCGGCGCGGGCCGGGGAGCAGGGGCGCGGGTTTGCTGTGGTGGCTTCGGAGGTGCGGAATCTGGCGCAACGCAGCGCGCAGGCGGCGAAGGAGATCAAGGCGCTGATCGAACATAGCGCGGGGACGGTGAATACCGGGTCGCGGCTGGTTACGGAAGCCGGGAAGGTGATGAGCGACGTTGTCTCGCAGGTTCAAGGTGTCAGCGCGATGATGAGCGAGATCGCTGAGGCGAGCCTGGAGCAGAGCGCCGGTATCGATCAGATCGGGGACGCGGTGCAGTCGCTCGATCAGATGACGCAGCAGAATGCGGCATTGGTGGAAGAAAGCGCGGCGGCTGCGGCAAGCTTGAAGCAGCAGGCGGCGGAATTGACCCGGCTGGTGTCGGCTTTCAAGGTGGATGAGTAAAGCCTGATTCGCGATTTAGAATAGGGCGTTTCTGAGGGACGGCTGCCGTGGGTTCACGGCAGCCGTTTTGCATATCGGCGCAGGATTCGGTGACGTTCATAAAAATGAAGCGCATTTCCAGGTGGAAGATCGGGGTGGGGGCGGTGGTGCTCGTCGCGGTGGTGGCTGCGGTGGGCGCGAAGGTGATTGCGTCGCCTACCGATTCTTATCTTGCCTATCGGAAGAAAGCCGTCGACGCGATTACAGCGGCGCGGATGGAAGATCAGGCGGATCTGGACAAGAAATACACGGCTGAGGTGAATGCGCGGTTGGTTAAGCTTGTTGGGACTGTTAGGGCGAAAGGTTTTCCCGGGAAGGCGGGGAGTACTGTGGACACCCTCTACATCGACAACGGGATGACACCCGGGCCGGATGGACTGCTCTTGAAGTCGAATGACGGGAAGGTGAATCTCGTTGTGACGACGGTTCCGCTTTTGAGGGCGTGGACGAAGACGGCGGATGCGGGGATCAACCCAACGGATGACGTTGTCGTTGTGTTCGACAACGAGACGTTTTATACCGACGTGTTCAGCGATGACGCTGCTGCATTTCGGTTTGCCGAATTGCCGGTAAAGCGGAAGCCAACTGACGCGGTGGTGAAGGCGCTGCTGCTGGGGGAAAGCCAGGATGGCGTGCCGGAGGGGCCGAATACGTTGGTAGTGTCGGTCAGGCAGGGAGAGCGGGTTTATGTCGTCTGGAGGGATGTGACGGTTCGGCAAATTGCATCGTGCAGTGCAGGACAAGTCACCGAGGGCGCGCGACAGGCATGTTACGCGAAACAAGTGGTTTCGCAGAGGATTTATCCACGACTTGTTGCACAAGCACAGTTGATGGTCGATGCCGTGGTGCGGTAGCGAACAGTAGTTGTCGCGGAGCAGTGAATATCGGGTCCGCGGCCGGTCAGCGAGGTAGAAGGGGCGACGAGAGATATCGCTTCGCAGGAGCAGGGGCTGCACGCTTGTTGAAATCAGCCTGAAATAGAGCGCCGACATCGACCAGATCGGCGATGCGGCGCAGTTGCTCGATCAAACGATGCAGTTGATTCGGCTTGGGCGGATGAAAGTGTGACCGTGGAATTGACCATACGCGTGTCAGCTTTCACGGTGGGGGGTTAGCGATTTTCTCCCCGTGAGAGAAGGGAGAAGCCGTAACAAAGAAATCCAAAGTGCCAAAACGGGTTGAGCGGGCTCTTGGGCAATCCTGGCACGGCGAACGAGAGTACGAATAAGCCTGCGGTCAATGATGTGAACCCGAAGATTGCCATTGGATATGCACTGTTCAGCGTTACGTGAATCCAGATAACACAATAGTCAACAATCGCGAATGTTAGTGTGGTCAGTGCAACAACGGAGGCGAGAAGGAGTGAGTAACCGATAATCTTGAACGGCAGGTAACTGGACGCCGTAAGCCAGCCTGTGACAGGGTCGTTGAATGTGTTCAAGCCTCCACCTGCGATAAAGGCAGCCGCGAAAAACGGGATGACAAGAATGGACGCTAAGTTCTTTACGCTCTCGATATCTTTTATGGCGAACATATTTTAAGTGTGGTGGTGATTTTTTGTGGATTGATATTTAAAGTCGGCCATCAATTTTATCTGATTTTACAGAATGGTGGTGAATAGGAAGGGGTGGTGCTGGAAATTTTTAATTGGGTGGTTTGTCTGAATTTGTGGGTGGGATGGTTAATCGATTCAGTGATTAGATGTTTGCGAGAGTCTGTTATAAAATCGGGTGGAAAGCTGATTATCGATTGATTTCCAGCTGAGGGCTGCGTATTATTTCTTGCTGGAGCGATTTTTTAACGCCAGCCCACGCAGCTTGATAGCGGTCTGACTATTCGTAAAATTTCCCCAAGTCTCGACGATTTGTGCGTTTTTCGCTTTGTGATCTTTTCAGTCGATATGGCCTGGACGGTTTTTGGGTAGTTCAGGCAGCGACGCTAGTATCGTTACCTGAAATATTGACGTTATTTTTTATTCATAGGTATATCATCGACGATCTGTACTATCCTGCGAAGAATCTGGTGAAACTCGATCACGTGGTCTTTGCGTTGTCTAGACGCAATCCAGACATGTGAATTGCATCAGAGTGTTAAGAACGTTAGTCAAATTCAATGGTGACGCTGCATCATGGCCATCGCCCTTTCAGTTGCCGCATGGATGTTTTCAGCGAAATCGTCTGGAAGACCAAGCACTAGATTTAGTTCGTAGTGTCCGCCGATAGGGTTCTGTTCAATTACGCTAGAAAGGAATTCGGGTACCTTTCTGGCTTGCTCGAAGAAGTCTGCGGCAGCACCACTAAGCAACCCATGCACCTCGGAGAAGGGCTCATCGACCCGAGAGAAGCGGACACTTTCTTCCCAAGCGAGGGCGCTGCTGCACATCTCGGCAATCAATCTGCATGTACCAATGATTTCGACATCAGAACCAGCTACGCCGGGTTCACCCCAGGCTCGAGCAAGTTCAGTGTTCATCAACGCGGAAAAGGCGTCGGCGAGCTGCCTAATCTCGTGCATTCGATCAAGAAACCAGGCGGCGATATCGGGCGTCGCGATCCGAGTTGCGGGTTTTATATAAAGACCTCGCTCAAGTGCCGACCATCGTTGCAGTATCGGCAACATTTCATAGCGAAGTATCTCTGCCGTCAAACGGAATTTCCAAAATTCCCCTTTCTCGAGAATAATGCGCTCGGAGAGGTAGCTTAAGCGTCCGAGTTCTTCTAGATGCCGCTGTTCATATCGACGCCTAATATCCGCTGCTGACTTTCCTATTTGTTCAGCGATATGGCTTTCGTGGGCTCTTTGCCATTCAAACATTAGACCGGCGGGATACCTGAGTGGATCGTCATCGACCTTTTTATGGCAATTACTACATAGCCAAATGGCATTGGTGATGGCGCTTCTTTCTGCCGAGGTCATTGCCGGTTCATAGCGAGCGGAGCCCGGATTCGCGCCGTAAATGTGAGCTGCTTCACCTACATTGATCGCATTGTTAGGATCTTCGGTCGGGCCACTTGTGATTGTCCCGCAATCAGGATTCGCACATCTGTAGGCAGACCGTTTCGCCAGGGTTGTAATTATGAGTTGTTTGAATCTATCTTCGGAAGCCATTTTTGACGCTATCACAAGGGTTAGGAGGTTTGCAGTCGAAGGTAGCTATTCGCAATTAGATGTAGTTCATTGAGGAAGCTTGGATAGAACCTCGTCGGCACCGAACCACTCATTTGCGATGACATGTGCTCGAACTGCAGCAGGTTCAGTGGAATAGGCGACAAGAGCTAAACTTGACCGGGCGCGACTGCAGGTCACGTAGAACAGGCGTCGTGTGCGATCCACGGAGGTTTCTTTGCCTTCTTGGATATTCCTGAAATCGGCAGCTGAGGGTGTCTTGGCGCCTAGTAGCTTATCGTAGCCGAACAGGAAACCTCGAGCTTCTCCATCGTCCATGAGCACCATGACACGATCGAATTCCAACCCTTTCACCCCCTGATGGGTATCAAATGGGGCCTCGTGTGCGATATAAGCGGCATACGGTGCGATTACCGAGAATGCGCAGTCGAGAAACGCGACCAGTGCAGCGATATGGTCGCCGACAGGGTCAGCCTCCTCGTCGGAAGTTCCTGCTGGCTCAGCCTTTGTGGCTACCAAAGCGGCTTTCAGGCCGTCAGGGATCTCGAAGAGATTGGTTTGGGCAATATTCGCGACAATAGCAGAACAGGTTGGTTCGCCATTGGTCCAGAGTGCCATTAGGCTGTCGATGGCCACCTTGGCAGTGCGGAGTTGTGCTATCGGTTTGTCATTCGCCTTCAATGTATCCTTGCTGAGCAACGGCGAGTTTTCGCGTACCAGCTTGGTTACTGCGAACTTGTCACCGTTTTGTTGTGCAGTTACAAGCGGTAGCACGTAGTGGGTGAAGAATTTAGTCGGCGCAAAGCTGCCATCGAGGAAGCTTGTCCGGTAGTCATCAACGGAAGCCAGCGCCTCGAACATCTGCAAGAAACCCATTCGCTTAGCCGCCATGTGGTGCTCTAAGGTCAGTATTTTGCATTTATTCGTGTCCGCCCAACCTTCGTCACCTGTGAGTCCCGCCATATAGTCTCGGACTCCCTGCTCTAGAGCGGGTTTGTCAGGTGCATCGGCTGGAAAGACAAAGAGCCGCACCCAACCCTCGGTTTGGTCGTCGCGCGGTTCTTGCTTGTGATTATCGGTACTTTTTCGAATCTGATTTATGAGCTTGACAATGCGCCGAGGGCACCGGTGGTTTAGCTTCTTCTCTGGAGTAGCCCAGTCTTCAGGTATTTCTCGTTCGATTCGCTCTTTGCCGTCTGGATAGATGCGTTGCATTGTATCGCCGATGAGACCTAGGCAAAAACGGTCGGCATGATTCTTCTGTACTGCGAGCAGTGCATCAACTAGTGTGCGGTTAGTGTCTTGACTCTCATCGATCAACAAAAACGGAAACTTCTCGACGAGGATACGCTGCATAAGCGGCTTCTCAAGTAAAAACGCCGAAAATATTTTGATGACTTCGCTGTGGTTCAGCGCATTGCGTTCTCGGTTGTCACCACTGGGGTTGTAGGTAAATGCCTTAACGTCGGCCAACCTATCTAGTCGGCGTTGTTTGGACTCGATCTGACTTTGACGTACGGCCGATGCCTTTGTACCTGCGCGACCCTTCCTTTCTTCAGCTTGGAGATCGGCAATCTCGCGCAGCAAGTTGTCCTTCAGCCAAGCTCTGATATCGGAATTTAATCCTTGGATACGTAACCAAGCGAAGCTATGAATAGTGCTTACAACGAACAGCGGATCGTACTCGGTGCGTCGCATAATTTCGTCGCACGCTGCGTTGGTGTAGGTTATTACTGCCACCTGTCGACCACGTAGACGGAGTGCGTCGCGGTATGTCTTAGCCAAATGATTCAGTGCGTTTACAAGTGAACGAGTTTTGCCCGAACCGGCACCCGCGAACAGAAAGAAGCTTGTGGGATTTTCCAGACTCAAAAGTCTAGTTAGTTCTTCTTCGATATGCTCGTCGAGCAAAATGTTTGTCGTTGACGGGACAATGGTGGTCATGCCGCTGCCTCTTCCGGTGCGGTGTCGACCTTGTTGTCCCCATCTCCTGCTACTTGTGTAAGCCCTAGTTCGACCTGTTTGCGTTCGAGTTGAGCTGCCAACCATAGCAAACCTTCGCGGATGTAGGCAGGGGGGCTCAACGAAAGGGGGTTTTCAATCTCGAGTAGATCCAGTGCGAATTCAGCTTTCCCTCCACCTTCAAGCGCCTTTTTGAGCGTCCCGCTTAGAGCATTTAGATCTTCGCTACTGGTGATGGCAACTCGGAACTTGGAGACGAGTCCGGTTCCCTGCAATGTCTCGAACAAACTGAGATTCGCCATTACAATTGCGTCTTCCAGAGTATAGGAGAGTGCCTCGGCAGTAACTCCCTTGAACGTCGCCAGGACGGGCGATTGGTAAGCAACGCGTATTGAGAAATTTTCGTCTGCATAGACTTTGGTCTTCTCGTTCTCCGGTATATCGAGCAGCAGGTCGAGATCACTGATGACAGGCCACCATGTTCGCAGAGTCGTATTGCGGGTTGTGTAGTTTGCGCCGCGCACCGGTGGTGCACTGGCGCCCGCTGCATTATTGGAATCGATGTCAGTGATAATCAATGTTGTGAGGCCGATTTTTTCGATTAAGCTGCGCAATTTATGAGCATGACTGCCGCCGATCTCGAGCCAAGTGATATAACTTTCTGACAATTTCTCGAACTCTGGATGGCAATTCACAAAATTTGGTACAAGGATGCGTTCGGCGGGCCCCTCGATCAGCACTGCAGCATCCGCAAAGAATAGGTCACAGTGGGTGACCCGCAAATAACGGGTCGCGAAGCGCTTTGTGTCTGAGTCGTTGCCGAACGCGTTTTCCAGGTTGATGACGCACGAAGTCGGAATCGCCTTTTCTCCACCCGGTAAACGACGGAAGTAACGTAAGGAGTCGAAATCGCACTCGTGAGCAATGTGACTCGAGTGCGTGCTGACTAACATTTGAGTCACAAAATTTTTGCTCGTGCCGAGGTCAACGTGATTACGCAGAATTTTGTGCGCTTGCCGGATGAAAACCTGTTGAACTTGGGTGTGAAGGTGGGCCTCGGGCTCTTCGATCAGTACCAAATGCAGGGGTGGGATAATTGTATCGTCAGCAACTTTATGTTTCGCTTTGCCGACGCGCATCCAACTGTCTCGAAAGGCCATAAGACGGAAGACCATCGAGATGAGATTCTGATACCCGAGTCCGTTGGAGTCCTCTGGTAGATATAAATCGGCAGCGTTTTCGCCGTCATTGATAGGTACGATGAATTGCACTGCCGCGTCGTGGTTCAGCCCTTCAACGGGGCGTAGCCGTGTCGAAATGTTCAGCTTGGGGTCTGTAACACCTGGATAGCCAAGCTTGTGCATTTCCTTAAGCGGGCTTTTGAAGCCGTCGCTAAGCCTTAGGTTGAACGCCTTCTGGGCTTCTTCGATCGCTTTGAGCGCGAGGAGGTCTTGCGCATCCGGATTCTCATAGGGATCGAGATGGCGGGTGTAGTACTGTCGGAGTTGAGTTGACAGCTTTCGTGTCCCGCTCGTGGTGACGGTTGCGTCTTCAGTATTGTCGTCACCCGCCACGCCAAATCCGCGCTGAGCACTGATTTCGTCTATACGAATGAGGCCGCGAAACGGATCTCCATCAATTGGTTCACTCCCATTGAGTGTCTGTGGCTTGGCCAGACCATTCTCCGGCTCGACGCACTTAGCCGGGTCGAGCACGTAGGCTTTGACGACAAAAAACGCTGCAAGTCGACGTTTCAGGAACTCCACAAGGTCCTGAGGCCAAATTGCTACTTGAAAATCAGCTGCAGCCTTACCTTGCTCTTCGGCCAAGGCGGCGCCTGACGACTGAAGCGCCAGCGCTTGAGACCGTGCAGTCACATATTCGTACTGTAGTTTTAAAGTGTCCTTTGGTTCGAGGCGCAAGCGCACACCTAGTCGCCCCCCGTCCCAATCGAGAGTGGGCAGGATATTCTGAACATAGTGAACTTCGTCATCGGCAACGTGAAGCCAGACATCGAGGAACGGCAATACCTTATCCCATGTCGGATCGGGCAGTGGCTGGTTTGCAGTATGTGCAGCTTCCCACGAGGCACCCATTGCGTTGATTGTCGGCCAGTGGGAGAGTGTGAAATCGTTGAAGCAAAAGCTTGATCGTTCTCGATCGACGAGAAAATAGCGCAGCGCTGTAATGGCTGAGGTCTTTCCGCTATTGTTGGCGCCAACGAAGACAGTCCTTTCGGTTGATAATCCTACTCGGGCCGATAATAGTTTTCTAAAGTTTGCGATCTCAATGAATTCGATGCGCATAGCTTGTTCCCCGATTCTCAGTTAGTTATCTCTCTCATAGTAACCGATCATGGATGCGCGCCATCGACGCGCATTTCACGTTATTGGGATTCGAACCGGATGATCGCGTATATCTCACGTTCAATTTCGATCTTCGGCACATCACTATCAAACCTGATCGCAGCGCGATGAGCTGGCGAGAGCAGCCTTACGGCGCGGCCGCCCAGGTAGAGGAGCAATCCAGCAGCAAGGGCCGCTTCGCGCGGCCCTTGCTGCTGGATTGCTGTTACCGCGTGAACACGACCGAGAGCGGGGGTTAACGCGGGCGCCGCGTCCGTGTCGATGATCACCTTGAACGATTGTCACGACCGCTGTACACGAAGGAATCCGCACAACCGCGAACCCTAACCCCCCCGCGCCTTCACAACCTTCCCCCGCTGCAACACATATTCGACGCGCTCCCCCTGACCGGCCACCACCCCGATATCCTCGAGCGGATTCCCGTCGAGCACGACCAGATCCGCGATCGCTCCCGCCGCCACCACCCCGAGCTGCCCCTGCATGTTGACGATCTCCGCCGCTACGGTCGTCGCCGACCTGAGCGCTTCCAGATTCCCGAGCACCTCCGCCCGAATCCGAAACTCGCCGGACTGAAACGTATGCATTTCCCCGAGCAGATCCGACCCGAACCCCATCTTCACGCCGGCGTTCGCATAGATTTCCAGCGACTCTCGCCCCTTCTGCTGAACGGAAGCCACCTTTGCCACCGATTCGGGGGGCATCCCGAACTCCGCGCCGTGTTTGGCAAGCGCGTCATAAGTGACAAGCGTGGGCACTACAAACGCGCCATGCTCGTGCATCAGTCTCGCCGCCGCCTCGTCCACGAGATTCCCATGCTCGATCGTCCTCACCCCACAGCGCACCGCCCGCGCAATCGCTCGCCCTGTATACGCGTGCGCCATCACATAAGTATTCGCGGCCACAGCCTCATCGACGATCGCCCGAATCTCATCCTCCGAATACTGCGTGTTCGCAATCGGGTCGGTCGGCGAAGCCACTCCACCTGACGCCATGATCTTGATCTGCGTCGCGCCTTTCTGAATCTCTTCACGCACCGCAAGCCGCACACCTTCGACCCCGTCCACCACCCGAGCAATCGCCCCTGTCCTGAAACAGCACGAACAAGGCTCCAGCAAGTCCCCGCGAGGCCGAAAGTCCCCATGCCCGCCGGTCTGCGACAACGCCTTTCCCGACGGAAAAATCCGCGGCCCCGACACCAGCCCGGTTTCGACCGCCTGCATCAAGCTCCAGTCCGCGCCGCCTGCATCGCGCACGCTGGTGAACCCGCGCGACAACATCGCATCGAGAATCGGCAACGACCGAATCACCGCAAGAATATTCGGCTGCGTCGCATTCGCGCCGAGATTCGCATTCGAAGCCAGCACATGCACATGGCAATCGATGAACCCCGGCATCACGGTCTTGCCGCGCACGTCAATCACATGTGCATTCGGAAAATCCACCGGCCGATCGGTGACTTCGACAATCCGGTCGCCGTCGATCACGACATGATGATGGTCGAGCAGCACGCCCCGTTCGAGATCGAGTACGTTGCCGCCTTGAAGCACGGTAATGGTCATGGAGAGAGGTCCTTAGCGATTGACGGAAGCGGCCCGCTTTGCGTCCTTCACGAAGCGCGTTCCGATGAAGCTGACGGCCGCCGCGAGGGTCACGTAGAAGGCAGGGGCCATGTTGCTGCCGGTGCGGGCGATGAGCCACGTGATCAGGAACGGCGCGAAGCCGCCGAAGATCGTGACCGCGAAGTTGTAGGCGACCGACAGCCCGGTCGACAGCACCTTGGTCGGGAACAGTTCGGCGAACGCCGCGAGGATCGGCCCCGTGTAGGTCGCGATCAGCACGCCGAACACGGCCTGGAACACGATCAGCGACGTGAACCCGGGCGCATGGTTGATCCACGCGAACATCGGCCACGCGAGCACGAGGATGACCAGCGCCGATCCGGACAGGAACACGCGCCGTCCCCACACGTCGGCAAGCCGGCCGACGATCGGTGAGCAGCACATGATCATCAGCCCGCCGACCATGCCGGCCGCGAAACCGGTCGATTGCGGCAGATGCAGCGTGCGCACGGAATAAGTCGGCATGTAGAAGAGCAGCACGTAGGTGCAGACGGTCCACAGAATGACCATCGAAAAACTCGCGAACGTTTCGCGCGGGTAGGTGGACAGCACCTCCTTCAGCGGCGAGCTCTCTTTCGCCTGCGCTTCGACGGCACTGAATGCGGGCGTCTCGTCGATATGGCTGCGGATGAAGTAGCCGACGGGCCCGACGATGATCCCGAGCAGGAACGGTAGTCGCCAGCCCCAGCTATGCAGCGCCTGCGCGTCGAGCGACGTCGTGACGAAGGTGCCGGTCGCGGCGCCGAGCAGCACGGCGAAGCCGATGCTCGACTGGATCCAGCTCGAGTAGTACGCGCGCTTCTCCGGCGGCGCGTATTCGGTGAGGAACGCGGTGGCGCCACCCATCTCGCCGCCGGCCGAGAAACCTTGCAGCAGCCGCGCGACGACGATCAGCAGCGGCGCGGCGATACCGGCCTGTTCGTAGGTCGGCGCGAGCCCGATGAGCGCGGTGCCGGCTGCCATCATGAGGATGGTGAGCGACAGCGCGGCCTTGCGCCCGACCTTGTCGGCGTAGATGCCGAGCACGATGCCGCCGACGGGCCGCATGAAGAAGCCGACGCCGAACGTCGCGACGGTCAGCAGCACGGACGTCAGTTCGTTGCCGGTCGGAAAGAACAGTTTCGCGATGATGACCGCGAAAAAGCTGTAGACGGTGAAATCGAACCACTCGAGACCGTTGCCGATCACGGTCGCGACGATGGCGCGGCGACGCTGCTGCACTGCCGCATCGACGGCAGGCGCGGCGCGCGGGGAAAGCGTTCCTTGCATGGTCTCTTCCTTGGTCAGAAGACGGGACGGGCGCCCCGCGTGAACCCCATGCTAAGGACAGCGCGATTTTTTTCTGAAACGAAAGATTTGCATGCACGCATGCGCTGGACGCATGCGTCGCGTTCAGGGTAGGTCAGGGCGCCGTCTGCCGCTCCGCCTGCTCGAACAGCCAGCGTGAGAACAGCCGTGCGGCCTGGTTCTGCGCGCGGTCGTTGGGCGAGATCACGTAGTAGCCGCCGCCGTGGCTCGCGGATGCGTCGGTCACGCGCACGAGCAGCCTGGCCTCGATGCATGCGTCGATCATGTAGCGCCAGCCGAGCGACACGCCCTGGCCGAGAATCGTCATCTGCACGATCTGCGGATACGAGTTGATCATGATGTCCTGCGGCTGCGCCTTTTGCCGGTCGATGTCGTTCTGGTCGAACCATTCGGACCACGACATCCACTGACGCTGCCCGTCCTCGAGGCGCAGCAGCGTCTCGTTCGCGAGATCGGCCGCGTCGAGCGTGCGGCCGGCCAGGTACCCCGGTGCGCAGACGGGAAACACTTCCTCGTCGAACAGACGGCGCGCGGTGTATTCGGCGGGCGCCTGCTGGCGCACGTAGTAGACGCCCACGTCGAACTCCGCCGGCGACATCGACGCGAGCCCGTCGCGCACGATCAGCCGCAGCTTGATGTTCGGATACGCGGCGCGAAACGCGGGCAGGCGCGGCGTGAGCCACAGCAGCGCCACGCCGGACGAGCACGCGATCGTCAGTTCGAGATCGCCGTAGGGCTTCATCACGTCGTGCGTGGCTTCCGCGCATTGCGTGAGGAGATGGTGCACTTGCGCCGCGTATTGCTCGCCGGCGATCGTCAGCCGCAGCGAACGATGTTCGCGCACGAACAGCGAGCGGCCGAGGAATTCCTCGAGCTGCTGGATCTGCCGGCTGATCGCGCTTTGGGTCAGGTGCAACTCGGCGGCCGCGCGCGTGAAGCTCGCGTGCCGCACCGCGGCTTCGAACGCGACGAGGCACTGGAGGGGCGGCAGGGGCGTGATGCGCATGGCGGGCGTGAGGGTCGTGTGGCTCGCGACATCATAAGCGGGGATCGCGAGGTAATCGCAAACTCGCGCATGGGTGAAAGCCCGACCCTCGGGTTGTCGCCTGCCGCGTCAACGCGGGCTTTCGTCGAGCGTCTCGCTATCGTCGATGCGAAAAACGATCGGCCCTCGCGGATAGTTCTTGATATCCGGAGAGAAGTCGTACTTCCCCTCGCCGCAATAATATAAAAACGAAACGATCCAGATCGCGAAGGAGAAGATCAGGGAGAGGCGCCCCCAGATGAAGAAGGCCAGCAGGCCGAGCGCGGTAAGAATGGAGAAAAAGACGACGGCCTTGCGCCACGGCGTTCTGAGTTTCTGCCAGGTCTCCGGGTGAATGCCGGCGGCAATGAAGGTATTGCGATTGAAGCGCAGCCCCTGATGCGCGAGGCCGCACAGAATGGCGACGAGCAGGTCGTGACGATTCTTGAAGCCCGCGCAGCGAATGGCATCGTCGGCGTCGGTCGGGATGAGGTTCATGCGCAGCGTATAGGCCGCGACGGGTTCGCGCGTGGCGCGTCGCCAGAACTGGAAGTTCGCGGGGCTCCTGGTGACGCCGGACGCCGTGTTGTATTCGACGTCATAGGGTCGGTCGGGGTTGGCAACGGCTTCGCGCCATTCGACGCACCGTTCTTTCGGGATGGCAGCCGGTTCCGGGCGCGTGCCGAGGCCATAGCGAAAGCCGGTCGAGTCGACCTCGAACCAGGCGCCGGCGTGTCTCGCGCCACGAATGAAAATCTTCAAGGCCCACGCGAGCACGCCCAGCAGCACGAGCCACAGGACGAACACGATGAAGCCTTTGTTGAAAAAGGAGCCGTCGTAAAACGGACTGACGAGCAACCCCGTGAACATCGTGCCGAACATCAGCGTCAGGCCGATATTGATCAGGTAGGTGGTGAACAGGTCGGGAACACCTTCGCAGGCAGGGATGCTGCGCAGGTGCGCCGGCAGCGAGATGACGCGCGGCTGCGATTCCGCGTCCCCATCCGGTCGAGCCGATGCGCTGTCGAGTTCGGGCGAGGCGGAGTCGTCGGAAGGTGTCGTCATGGTGCGCGGATGAGGCGGTCGAAACCGGTTGGATTTGTCATATGGTAGTCGATCTGGCGGGCGTGTCTGCCCACTACCCGGAGGCCGGTAGACGGTAAAAAGCGATACGGCCGGCGCGGACTGAAAGGCGATCACAAGCCGAAAGGGCGCTGTCGCGCTGCCGTATTCATGCGAAGATTGACCGCACAACACACTCGCCCGAGAACGACGTGACCCTATTCAATCCTGAGAGCAGACCGGACGCCGCCCATCCGCCGTGGATGCCCGTCGCAATGGCCGAACTCGGCATCCGCCGCCACCCACCCGGCAGCATCAACCCGCGCATCGTCGAATACAACAACCAGACGAACCTGGTCGGCTACGACGACAAGATTTCCTGGTGTTCGTCGTTCGTCAACTGGTGCATGAAGCACGCCGGCATTCGCGGCACCGGTTCCGCACTCGCACGTTCGTGGCTCGAATGGGGCCGTCCGCTGGATCGCCCGGTCTACGGCTGCATCGCGATTCTGACGCGCGACGATCCCGCAAGCTGGAAAGGGCATGTCGGGTTCTACCTGCGTCACGACGACGAACAGGTGTATCTCTTCGGCGGCAACCAGCTGGAAGAAGTCCGTGAACTTGCGTACCCGTTGAACGAAGTGATCGGCTACCGCTGGCCCGACGCCGGATGATCACATCGCTGCAGCACACCCAACAACATTGGGTCCAAGCATTTGGCAATGCCATCTTGAAAGACTCGGCGCTAAAACTCACGAAGCCACGTGTTCCGTTGTTTCGGGAGGTTACCCCGTGCTCGCTTGTCACGCATGTCGGAACGATGCTCGCGATGACCATGTTTTGGTCAGGTCTTGCAAGCGCAGCACCGCAGTCCACTCTACGCCTTGCATTGCCTGGGGGAGCAGCAGTGATCTATAGCAATGCTGCGAACCCTCAGGCACCTTTGTCCAACCGATCTTGGAAGCGCGCGGTATTTGTGTTCCCGGATGGAACGACGTTCGGTCTGTTGCCGCGTACCGGCCAAACGAATACGGAAGGTACCGAGATTGAGCCGCCGAAAACCGCTGACATTTCGCCGTCCGGGCAATATGTTGTCATCGGGCGAGTGGAGACTGGAACAGTATGGCAAGGGCAAGGGAAACCCGAATCTGTCCTGAGCCGGGAATATTGCCCAGTCGTCGAGGTACGCACAGGGTGCATTACCTCAGATCAAACGGGTGAAATTTGCGGGCAAGGTTGGACTGCTGGTCAGCCTGCTCAATGGGGAACGGACGAGCAAACTTCCACGATGCTGAAGAGCGATCGTCCATCGGCAAGTAACGTCCTCCGCTACATCGAAGCAGGGCATCCGGCGGATTGGGTTCTTCGCGACGATTCTGGGGCCGACAATGTGCTTCGTTGTGACCCGTTATCGTCGGGTAACCGTGCATCCTATCGAAAGATAGCAGCAGCTTTGCGCACGAAAAGTGCAACGAGTGATGCACGTTTGATCGAAGCGGCGCTTTCGAAAGGCCTCGGCGGCTCTCTTGATACGCGAGAGTCGAAAGACGCGGATGCCGAACGCCGGACCGCTATCGTATCGGTCGCAAAAGCGACTCTGTTCACAGCCCCCGACGACGCGACCGCCAGTCGAACCTATCTCGTCCAGAATGATGTCGTAACCGTACTGAAGCAATCTCCGGCTGGGTGGGCCTATGTGGACTACGTTAGCGCATCCGGTAAGCATGTGCTTCGTTGGATCAAAGCCGACCAGATCTCGATCAATGAATGATGCAAGTTGCCACGCCCCGCTCGAGAATATGAGTTTCATTCAAGACTGTCGAAGTGAAATTTCGAACGGGTTGGAGCATTGAGCAGTTTCGTGAGCAGGTGTATCGCCTCGGTGGCAATCAACGGGAAGAAATACGCGAACTCGGCTACCCGTTGAACGAAGTGATCGGCTATCGTTGGCCCGACGCCGCATGACCACGTAGCAACAGCACACGCAAAACCACAAACATGACGAAACCAGCCGCTGCTAACCTGTCACACAACCGCATCAACCAGCAGCCGCGAGCATCCGTACCCACAAGGAGCCAGCAGTGCAACCCGGTCATCTCCGCCTCTACGCCGATACGCAATACGCAAGCCCTTACGCAATGTCGGTCTTCGTTGCGCTCGAGGAAAAAGCGCTGCCTTACGAACTGGTGACCGTCGATCTCGGCAACCGCGCGCATTTCGCGCCCGACTACGCGGCGACGTCGCTGACGCAACGCGTGCCGACGCTCGTGCACGACGATTTCGCGCTGTCGGAATCGTCGGCGATTACCGAGTATCTCGACGAGACCTTCCCGGGCACGCGGCTCTATCCGGTCGAGCCGCGCCAGCGTGCACGCGCACGACAGGTGCAGGCGTGGCTGCGCAGCGACCTGATGCCGGTTCGGACGGAGCGGTCGACCGAAGTGCTGTTCTACGGGCCGTCGAGCGAGCCGCTGTCGAGCTTGGCGCAGGCCGCCGCACAGAAGCTGTTCGCGGCTGCCGACAAGCTGCTCGCGCCGGGCGCGGCCAACCTGTTCGGCGAGTGGAGCATTGCCGATGTCGATCTGGCGGTGATGCTGAACCGTCTGGTGCTGAATGACGATCCGGTGCCGCAGCGCCTCGCCGACTATGCGCGTGCGCAGTGGGAGCGGGCGTCGGTGCAGCGCTGGGTGAAACTGAAGCGGCCGCCGCTGTAAATCGCGGGGGCAGGGGGCGGCGGCGCGGTCGTTTGCGCCGCACGCCGATACGTCGTATCACGGTCCGCCCAGCCCACGTCGGGAGGTAGCATGCCCGCGTGATGTCATTCCGCCCACCGACTCTGAGTGGGAGTGATTCCCGATGAAGAAAATTTGTTTGACTGTCGTGGTCATGGCCGCTTACAGCATCGGATGGGCGGCATCTCCGGGTGAGGGCTTGGTTAAAAGCTGCCTTCTGGCGCAGTCCGTTTCTCAGTCCGTCGCGATCGAGGGCATCAACACGCACGAGGTGTCACAAGAGGACGCCTACGCAGCCGGCTATAACGCAAGCTATCTCGTCAAACATGACCGTGTCGACGTCGGCTACGCGGAAGGGAAGTCGACGCAGGCGTTGATCTATTCTGGAAAACTCTACCGATTGCCCACCGCCATGCCCATTGGAAATAATGGCGGAATCAAGCCGACGGCATTCAATCCCGCGCTGGCAGAGTGGAGCATCGCAAGAGAAGGCCGTCAGCGTTATCTATGTGTGAGCTTCAATTTTGACGGGCTTGGGAGAAGTGGGTCATTCCAGAATGTTCGTGGTGGATATCTCCTGGATTCGGTGAGTAGAGTGTTGTATTTCTTTGTTCGCAATGTGGATGGGTAATTTTTGTATTTTCCTTGGAGGAGAGATGAGGTTTTTGATTGTTTTTGTTCTTTTCTTCGGGATTGGAAAGGTTTTTGCAGAGGATAAGTCGTCTTCCCAGTCTCTATCGGTTGTGTCGGGCGGAAAGACGCTTGTCTTTGTTTGTGATCGTGCACGATCGGAAATCATGGTGTTTGATGGTGATGGAGCGGGAAAGGCGAGCGATTTGGTAGCGAATCAAAAATTGGATGATTCGGATAGTTGCAGTGGTGGTCTGTGGCTTGTGAACGAGCTAACCGGCACTGATACGAAGTTGGTCATGGTAAATCCCGGTAGGTCGGGGGTTAACGCCCAAATGAACGTTTATGCGGTTCGAGGCGGGGACGTGAAGTTTTCAGGGTATTTGCCGGTGGGAGCAGATTATGTGGGAGGGAGTCGGTATTCCTACGATTTTGACCAGGCAGATGGTCGGTGGCGGGATTTTTATGAGGTGTCTGACGGAAAAATCCGCTTGTCGAAAGAAATCTGGCTTGTGCAGTCTGGTGGGGTGTGTGTTGACAAAGCAGGAGGCGTAATGGATGGAGCGGAGTGTAAGGGGAAGGCGATGCACGCCAGCGAAAATAGGCCGTTATGTGTCCTTTATGACGGGCGAAATGGAAAAATTGCTCCAATTGAAGCGTGTTCACAGTTGATCGATCGCCCATGAGCGTGCCATTCCGCATGCACCCATAATTGGCATGCTAGAGTAGATCGGCTTTCCCCCTTTACCCAAATCCTCTCGAACCGCCATGAGCTATCTTCCCCAACTCGCCGCAGTCGGCGGCGTGATGTTGCTGGCGTGCGTCAGCCCCGGCCCCGACCTGATCGCCGTTTCATCCCACGCGCTCGGCAATCGCCGAGCGGGCCTACTGGCCGCGCTGGGCATCGCGTCGTCGCATGCGGTCTGGGCAGCGATGGCGATTTTCGGGCTCGGGCTGATCGTCGCGAAGCTTGCGTGGCTGTACGAGGCGATTCGCATCGCCGGTGCCGCGTACCTGATCTATCTGGGCATCAAGACGCTGTCGGGCCTGCGCCAGTCGGCACAGCAGGCTGAAGCCGCGAGCCAGCCGGTCATTCGCGGCGGCGTGCACGCCTACCGGAAAGGGCTGCTGGTCGGCCTGACCAACCCGAAAGCCGCGGCGTTCTTCGGCAGCCTGTTCGTCACGCTGCTGCCCGCGCATGCGCCGGCATGGGTGCATGGCGCGACGCTGACCGTGGTCGTCGCGGTATCGGTGACGTGGTTCTGCACGATCGCCGTGCTGTTCTCGACGAACCGTGTGCAGACGGGCTACGCGAAACTGCGCAAGCCGATCGACGCGGTGATGGGGACGATCCTGCTGGGGCTCGGCGCAAAGCTGGCACTCGACCGATAACGCTGTAATGAATGTGCTTGGCCCGATCCTCATCGGGCTCCTGCTGGCTGCCGGCGTGTTCGTTTCGATCCGGTTCTGGCACAAGCCGATCACGCGTATCGCCACCGTTATCGCAGGGCTGGGCATTGCGTGGGCGGCGGTTTATCTGATCGCGTTGTCGTCGGTTCAATGTCTGGGATCGTGTGGGTGAAGAGCGGGGCGCCGGCAAGTGTGAACAGCCGACCGGCCCAGCCAATGACGATCACTCCCCAGCAGCTGCCTCGATCGCGTCCGTGTCCCACTGCCCGCGTCGCGTTGCCTCGGCCAGCATACCCAGCGTCAGCGGGTAGCGCTTTGGCGGTCGGAGCCGCTTCACGAATAGCCCAATGAGTGGCGACAGCAGTTCCTGACCTTCCGGGCCAAAGTAGCGTCGGTACGGGAACCCTTCGGCGTCGACGTTGAATGTCTCGGCCCACTTGTCGATGAACTCGACCCCGTCGAGGCCAGTGACGCCGAGATCTTCCTCAAGCCGTGATTCGGGCTGAAGGTTCAGCTTGCCGCCGAACAACGGCCGGCCAAGCTCCTGACGGGTGAAGGCTTCGAAACGTTCCCAGGTATCGTCTTTCATGGCTCAGAGCATTCGATCTTCGGGCTTCACGAGTCGGTTGCAGGTCGTCACGGTGTTGCGCATGATCAGGAAGGCATCGCGAGCCAGAAACACCTCGCCTACGACGGGAATCGTCCGGCCGACCCATGCGCCGAGGCGGAGGTGAAGGCGATCCGAATACCGGACAACCCCACGCCCATGATCATCGGCAGGCGAAACGGTAGTGTCTGCGGGAACAGCTTGCGGGCAGCAAGCAAGGCGACGGAGGTGCCCGGTGTAGCCCCTGCGAACTTGCCGGGGACAGGGACGTCAGCCTGACCGAGCAGCATTGCCGACGCGGCTGCCAGATCGTCCAGGCCCAGCTGCTTGCGCGTCTCGTCGAACGCCACCAGGGCAAAGACGTCGACGGGCCGTAGATTCTGCTAAGTGCCGTAGGTGTACCGGTTTTCACTCATTCATTGTTCTCCTGATCCGGCAAGGGCGCTGCTCTCTCAGCGTGTGCCCCTCGCGAACGCGATACTTTACCGCATCGCCTGCAACAGCCCGGCCGGCGCCATATCGTGATCCCGCTCAGTTCTTCGCCACAGCCTCCACCTCCGGCCCACCCGCCGCCTCATTCCTGCTCCACCCACCCCCAAGCGACCGATACAGCGCCACCGCCGCCAGCGCATGCTCGCGCTTGACCTGATTGAGCGAATCCGAGTCCCGCAGATACACCTCCTGCGCGGACAGCACATCCAGAAAATCGGTCGCGCCACCCTTGTAGAGCTGATTCGCCAACCCGAGCGCCTTGTCCGACGCAGCAAGCGCGCTACCCAGCTTCCGCGTCGCCTCATCGGAACTGACGAGATTCGCGCGCGCGTCCTCGACTTCGCGCAGCGCTTGCAGCATCGTCTGCCGTAACCCGAGTTCCGACTCCCGCATCCGGCTTTCGCTCTGCGAGATGTCGGCGGTAATTCGCCCCGCGTTGAAGATCGGGCTCGTCGCACTCAACGCCGCGCTGAACAGGTTATCGGTCAACGTCGGCAACCCAAGATACGAAGCCGCCAGAATCCCGTCCGTCAGGTTCAACGAGAACTTCGGATACCGCTCGGCCTTCGCCACGCCCACTTGCGCCGCACGCCGCTCGACTTGCGCATAAGCCGTCAGCACATCGGGCCGCCGTAACAACGCCTGCGAGGGCAGTGTTCCCGGCGCGCCAACCGGCGGCGCCGGAATCTCCCCGGCCTGCGCCAGCACGAGCCGATCGACCGATTCCGGCGTGCGCCCTGAATACACGGCAATCAGGTTGAGCTGATGCGAGATCTGCGCCTGCGTCGGCGGAATCCGCGCTTCGAGCGCGTCGAGCTGGTTCTGCGCACGCGTGACGTCAAGCTCAGTCGACAGCCCGAACGCCTGCCGCTTGCGCGTGAGTTCGAGCGCATGCTGCCGGATCTTGGCGTTGTCCTGCAGGATCTTCAATTCCTGCTGCGCCCAGCGCAGATCGACATACGCGGAAGCCGCATCCGCCGCGAGCGCGAGCCGCATCGCATCTTCCGCATGCTTCTGCCCGACGAGCTTGGCCTGCGCGGCGAGCAGATCGAGCCGTTCGCCGCCGAACACGTCGGGCGACCAGCTCAGCGCGAGTCCCGCACCGGCCTGTCGCACATAGCCAAGCGGCGGCGGTGTGTTCTGCCGCGCGTCGGCCGCATGCGCGGTCGCATCGAGTTCGGGCAACAGCACCGCGCGCTTCTGCACGGTCAACGCCTGCGCCTGCTTCACGCGTTCGGCGGCTGCCTGCAGATCGAGGTTGCCGTCGAGCACGGTGGCGATCAGCCGGTCGAGCACGGGATCGTGGAATTGCGCCCACCACGCGGCGGCGTCGATGTCCGCGCGCGGCACATCGGTATCCCAACCATCCGGCGCGAGCGTGCGAACCGAATCCTGAAGCGCCGGATGCTGCGCGGGCTGCACCGCGCATCCTGCGGCGAGTGCGCTGACGGCGAGGGCGACGAGAAATTTTTTCATGATGGCGATGACCTCAACCTCAGTGCGCGTCCGGCGGCGGCGCGTTCAGGGAAATGGGTTTGGAGAAGACGACAGCGAGCAGCGCGACGACGAAGCACAGCGACAACGCGTAGTACGCATCCGCATAGGTAAGCGTCAACGCTTCGCGATAGATCAGGTGGTGCAGGTTCGCGAGCCCGGCTTGCGCGGTATCCAGCGTATTGCCGGCCACCGACGACCAGTACGCGGCCTGGCGATCGAGCAGCGATGCGATCTGCGGCTGGCCGGCGCTCACGTGCTCGTTCAGACGCAGGTAATGAAAATTCAGCCGGTCGTTGAGCATCGTCGCGCTCACCGCGATGCCGATTGCCCCGCCGAGATTGCGCATCAGGTTGAACAGGCCGCTGGCCGATTTCAGGCGCGACTGCGGCAGCGAGCCGAGCGCCATCGTCACGATCGGCGGCACGCTGAACTGCTGGCCGATGCCACGCAGCGCCTGCGGCAGCAGCAGTTCGCGCCAGCCCCAGTCGTGCGTGATGGGCGTGTACAGGTAGCAGCCGAGGCCGAAGCAGATCAGCCCGAACACGAGCAGCGCGCGCAGGCTGAAATAGCGCGCGGCGAACGCATACGCACCGAGCGCGACCAGCTGGAACGCGCCGACCGACAGCAGCGCCATGCCGATCTGCAGCGAGCTGAACGCGCGCACCTGCGCAAGAAACAGCGGCGTCAGGAACACGGTCACGAAGATCCCGATGCCGGTCACGAACGACAGCAGGCTGCCGATCCCGAAGTTGCGCACGGCGAGCGCGCGCAGGTCGACGACCGGATCCTTCGCGGTCAGCGCATGCACGATGAACAGGAAACCGCAGATGCCGGAGATCCATGCGCAGATCACGATCACGTCGTCGCCGAACCAGTTCTTGCGCGGGCCTTCTTCCAGCACGTATTCGAGGCAGCCGAGGAAGCCCGACATCAGCATGATGCCGAGATAGTCGCCGCGCTTGATGAGGCTGAGATCGGGTTCGTCGATGTGCACGTAGCGCGGCACGAGTGCGGCCACCGCGATGCCCGGCACGAGGTTCAGGTAGAACAGCCAGTGCCACGACCATTGATCGGTGATCCAGCCGCCGATCACGGGGCCGATCGCCGGCGCGAGCGATGCGAGCGCGCCGATGGTCGTCGACGCGATCAGCCGCTGCTTGCCGGGGAACAGCACGAACGCGGTGGTGAACACGGTCGGGATCATCGCGGCGCCGAGCGCGCCCTGCAGCCCGCGAAACAGGATCATCGAGTTGATGTCCCACGCGAGCCCGCACAGCATGCTCGTGATCGTGAAGCCGACGGCCGACGCGACGAACAGCCAGCGCGTCGACATCACCTTCGACAGCCAGCCGGACATCGGGATCACGATGATCTCGGCGATCAGGTAGGCGGTCTGCACCCACGACAATTCATCCTGGCTGGCAGAGAGGCCGCCGCCGATGTCGCGCAGCGACGACGCGACGATCTGGATGTCGAGCGTCGCCATGAAGAAGCCGACGCACATCAGCGCGAACGCGAATACGCGCTGCTTGGTCGGTTGCGACGCCGGGTCGCCGGAAAACGCGGTGGTCATCGTCGTCTCCCGTTCAGCTCGCGCGGCCGGTATGCACGGTCACGACCGCGGACAGGCCGGGGCGCAGCACATGGTCGAGGCCCGGCTGCGGATCGAGATGCACACGCACGGGCACGCGCTGGACGATCTTCGTGAAGTTGCCGGTCGCGTTCTCGGGCGGCAGCACGCTGAAGGTCGCGCCCGTGGCGGGCGCGAGGCTGTCGACGCGACCGTGCAGGCGCGTGCTCGACGCATCGAGCGACACGTCGACGCGATCGCCCGCGTGCATCTTGCGCAACTGGTCTTCCTTGAAGTTCGCGTCGATCCACAGCCCGGAAGCCGGCACGACCGTCAGCAGCGGCACGCCGACGTTCGCGAGCATCCCGACGCGGCCGGTACGATTGCCGACGTAGCCGTCGACCGGCGAGCGGATCGTCGTGTATTCGACGTTGAGCGCGGCGACGCGCTGCGCGGCGAGCGCGGTGTTCACGCGAGCTTGCGCATCGACGAGCTGCGCGCCGAGCACGTCGAGCTGCCGCTTCGACGCGAGCAGCGCGGCGTCGCTGCGCTCGACGGCGGCGCCGGCCTTCGAGTAGTCGGCGTCCGCGCGTTCGACGATCTGGTTCGACACGGCGTCGGATTTCACGAGCTCGCGGTAGCGCACGCGATCCGATGCGGCACGCGTAAGCTCGGCCGACGACGCGTTCTTGTCGGCTGCCTGCTGGCCGATCACCGCGTATTGCAGTTGCTGCTTCGCCGCGAGTTCGGTCACGGCGGAGCGCGCGCTGTCGACTTCGGCGCTGGCCTGCGCGAGCTTCGCGTCGTAGTCGCGCGCATCGAGCTGAACGAGCACGTCGCCGGCCTTCACGCGCTGGTTGTCGGTCACGAGGATCTTGTCGACGAAGCCGTTGACCTTCGGCGCAAGCACCGTCACGTCGCCGCCGACATACGCATCGTCGGTGCTCTCCTGGAAACGCAGCACGAACAGCCAGTCGAGCGCGGCGGCGGCAACGACGATGACGACGGCACCCACCGCGATGCGCATCCACGGCACGCGGCGCTGTTGCTTCGCGGGCCGGTCGAGTGTGGCTGCTTCACGGGATGAGGCAGCGGCTTGGGTCGTTTCCATCGATTCACCTATGTATATGCACTTATCAAGTCGATCGACGAAGTGTCGTCGATCGGGGAAGGGGCTAGCGTTCCGGCAGGTTGTGCGTGATCCGGAACAATTCGTCTCTCAGGCGGGCCGCCTGCGTCGGCCCGAACCGCTGCTCGAACGCTTCCTGCGCGGCGAGCCAGTGCACCTGCGCGTCGGCGACCTTCGTTTCACCGTGCGCGGTCAGCGCGAACGTCTGGCGGCGGCACGGCGGCTCGATCCGGCCCGCCACCAGCGCCGCGCCGACGAGCGGCTTGAGCGCGCGCAGCAGCGCGGTGCGTTCGATCACCAGCACGGCCGACAGCGTCGCCATCGTCAGGCCCGGCCGGTCACGCAGCAGCGCGAGAATGCTGTATTGCGACGGCGTCACGCCCGCCCGCGACAGATACCGCTCGTAGAACTGCGAGATCCGGCGGGCGGCTTGCCGGACCGCGAAGCAATCGTCATCGATGAGCGTCGTCTTGTGCATGTACACATGTTAGGGGGCAATACGGCGCGAAGCGAGCGGCGGGGCGCGATCAGATTGTTGTCATGGCTGTACCAATCGGCGTCAGGCCGCCGCCGGCACGATCCAGCCTTCGCGGTCGCAGTAGGCGGCCGTGTAGTCGATGAACGCCTTGACCTTCGCGGGCAGCAGCGCGCGGCTCGCGTAGGCGAGCTTGATCTCGACGAACGCGTCGACGAGATCGGCGTTCGGCAGCAACTGCACGAGCGCGCCCGATGCGAGTTCGGCCTGAACGAGCGTTTTCGGCACGACGCCGATCCCGAAGTCGTGCATCACCATCTCGCGATTGAAGACGGGGCTGTTCGACGAGATGTCGAAGCGAAACGGCACGGTCAGCAGGTCGCCATCGACGCGGAACGACAGCGCGGGCCGGCGCAGCGACGGCGACATCGGCACGAACGGATGGTCGGCGAGATCGGCCGGCGCGGCCGGGTGCGGATGGGCGCGCAGGTAGGCGGGCGTCGCGACGATCACGAGCGGAATCCGCTCGACCAGCCGCACGACGGTCGATTCGTTCGTCAGCATGTACGGCACGACGATGGCGATGTCGTAGCCTTCGCCGACGAGATCGATGGGCCGCTCGGTCAGCGTCACGTCGAGGCGCACCTTCGGGTGCGCGGCCTTGAAGCCGGCGATCAGCGGCACCAGCCGGTTCAGCGTGGCCGTCGTGTGCGCGACGAGCCGCAGCAGGCCTTCGGGCTCGCGTGTCGGCGCCTGCGCTTCCGCTTCGAGCGAGTCGAGTTCGTCGAGCACGGCCGCGCAGCGCTCGTAGATGCGCTCGGCCGTTTCGGTCAACGACACCTGGCGCGTGGTCCGGTGCAGCAGCCGGCTGCCGAAACGCGCTTCCAGATCCGCGACCGCACGCGACACGACAGGCCGCGCGAGGCCGTGCATGTCGGCGGCGCGCGTGAAGCTGCGCATCTCCACCACCGACCGGAAAATCCGCAGCTTGTCGATGTAGTCCATGTCCGTCTCCTTGACGCGAGGGCCGGCCACCGGCCTTGTTACGGCGGAGTGTACATTGACTTTATGCATATGCACATATAAATTGCCAAGCATGAACGACACCTCGATTGCCCAGGCGTGCAACTGCCTCGCGCTGCGTCAGGCGGCGCGCTTCGTCACGCAACTGTACGAGCGCCATCTGGCCCCGGTTGGCGTCACGCCCGCCCAGTTCTCGATCATGGCGAACCTGACGCGCACGCCCGGCCTGCTGATGAGCGAACTCGCCGATGCGCTCGTGATGGATCGCACGACGCTGCTGCGCGCACTGAAGCCGCTGCAGCGCGACGGCTTCGTCGCGACGGCCGCGTCCGAGCACGATGCGCGCGCGCATGCGCTGAGCCTCACGAAGCTGGGCGAGCGCACGTTCGCGCAGGCGTTGGTCGCATGGCAGGCCGCGCAGGACGAATTCGAGACGCAGTTCGGCCGCGACCGCGCGAAGGCGCTGCGCGACGAACTGTTCAGTGTGACCGCGGAACGCTAGACGGCGCGGCGGCAAACTGGAGCAGAATTCGAGCCATTGCCCACTTCGGTGGCGCTCAAGAGCGGAAATTGGTTTTTGAAAATGTCCGGATCGATGGCGATCTGGACAGTTTTTATTTCCAGTTGTAGAGTCCCCTGACGGATTTCACGGGCCGGCGCCGCCGGCACGCGTCAGAGGAGCCACCGATGCTGCAGTTGAGTGACCGCGACAGCGCGATGCTGCGCGGGGATTTCGGCGAGGGCGTCGCGCGCGCGATGCGGATCGTCGCGCGCACGGCGCAAGTGATGTCCGCGCCGCACCTGATCGACATCACGTCCGCGCATATCGACGGCTGTCTGTACCACGGCCAGACCAGCCTCGACTTCGTCGAGTATTTCGTCGACACCGGCGCGAAGGTCGCGGTACCGACCACGCTGAACGTCGGGTCGCTCGACCTGATCCATCCCGAGCTGTACCACGGCGACCGCACGATCCAGCGCGACGCGCAGCGCCTGATGGATGCGCATCTGCAGCTCGGCTGCGAATCGAGCTTCACGTGCGCGCCGTACCAGTTGAAGAACCGTCCCGCGAAAGGCGAGCAGATCGCCTGGGCCGAATCGAACGCGATCGTGTTCGCGAACTCGGTGCTCGGCGCGCGGACGAGCCGGTACGGCGATTTTCTTGACCTGGCCGCCGCGATCACCGGACGTGCGCCGTATGCGGGGCTGCATGTCGAAGCGAACCGTGCCGCACGGATCGTGTTCAACGCGCCGGACTTCAGCCACCTGCCGTCGCGCGACATCTATTTCGCCGCGCTTGGGCTGCTGATCGGCAGGATCGCGGGCGCGGTCGTGCCGGCGATCGTCGGGCTGCCGGCGGACACCACCGAGGACGAACTCAAGGCGCTCGGTGCGGCTGCCGCGTCGAGCGGTGCCGTCGCGCTGTTCCATGCGGTCGGCGTGACCCCCGAGGCGCCGACGCTCGATGCCGCGTTGCACGGGCAAGCGGCGCAACGCACGGTCGACGTCACGATGGGCGATCTCGATGCGATTCGTCACACGCTGAACCACGGCGCGGCCGGCGACGCGCTCGTCGCGGTGGCGCTCGGCACGCCGCATTTCTCGCTGGCCGAATTTCGCACGCTCGATACCTTGCTCGATGCATTCGACGGCAAGCCGGCCTGCGATTTCTACGTGAACACGAGCCGGTTCATCCTGTGGGAACTGGAGGAGGCCGGCCTCGCGGAGAAATTCGCTGCGCGCGGCATTCAGATCGTCGTCGATACCTGTACGTACATCACGCCGGTGATGAAGCAACTGTCGGGGCTCGTGATGACCAATTCGGGGAAATGGGCGTCGTATGCGCCCGCGAACATCGGCGTGACGGTCGCGTACGGCAGCATGCGCGAATGCGTGCGTTCGGCATATGAAGGAAAGGTGCGATTCGATGACTGAAGCGACGGGCAAGCTGTTGACGGGCGATACGCTCGTGCCGGGCAGCGCATGCGCGCGGCCGTTCGTGCTCGACAAGCCGCTCAGCTTCTGGGGCGGTTACGACTCCGGCGCGGGAAAGATCGTCGATCGCGGACATCCGCAGGCCGGCGCGAGCCTCGCCGGCAAGGTGATGGTGATGCCGCACGCGAAGGGCTCGAGCTCGAGCAGCAGCGTGCTTGCGGAAGCCGTGCGCAACGGCACGGGGCCGGTCGGGATCGTGCTGAAGGAGCGCGACCTGATCATCTCGATCGGCGCGATCGTGGCCGCCGAACTGTATGCGATCGCGGTGCCGGTGGTGTGCGTGACCGATGACGTGTACGACGCGATCGTGGCCGCGGCCGGTGACGTGCGGATCGAAGCGGCCGAGGGTGACGGCGGTGCGAGGATTTGCGTCGGCCACTGACGCGTTGCGTGCTTGTCGAGTCAGATGATTTGAACGTGCGGTGTATCTTCGTTCGCGAGCGACAGCGCGTGTCTTGCGGCATTCATTTCGCGCTTGCCGCCGGGCTGCCTGAGTCGCCGGATCTCGGGCCATATGATGATGCCGAACACGGTACGCAGGATCGTGCTCAGCGCGAAGAAACTGACCCCGGCCACACCGAACCACACGGACGCGTCCAGCGCCCCCTCCGTGCTACGTCTCAACGCGGACACCATGACGATCGTGAGGGGCATGGCGACCATCAGGCCGATCATCGAGACGACATCGATGCGGGCTGCGGCAACTTTCGCTGTGCGAACGAGATACACCGAGCCGTTGGTTACGTTCCGGATACCGAAGATGGCACGGCGATCCTGACTTTGGGCGTACGCGACATCCAGCCGGTCGCACGCGACGACGAACAGGCTGTGCGTGCTGTTCGTCCTGAGCGTGAGCGGCGCGTCGAACGTGTCGAGCTGCAGCGTGATTTCCTGGATGCTTTGCGTGGACGGGCCCAGGTTGACGCTCCAGAACTTCGTACCGATCCTCTTCTGGCTCACGGACGTCACGCAGCCGGATGCGATCTGCATGGTGCGATCGCTCATGCGTTGATCCGTTCCACCGCGAAACTGGCGGGTTCGCATTGCCACTTTTCCTGGGCTTCGCGCCGCTGGGGCCGGAAGGCCCGTTCGGACAGGCCGGCGATCGCGAGCAGGGCGCCCAGCAGGCTGATGATGCTGACGACCACGCTTGCTGCGCTGACGAACGTCCAGCCCGATTTGAAGGCGGCCGCAGCGATCAGCAGGCTCAGCATGAAGATGCAGGACGCCCAGGTGAGCAGTGACACGTTGCTGCTCTTTTGGCGGAATGCATCGTAAGGCGCGAGTGCGACGTCGTTGCTTCTGATCCACGCGATGCGGTGGCGACCGCGATCGTCGAAGGTGCATGCGCGCACTGCCATTCCGGGCTTCAACTGATCGATTTTCTTGAACGCCTCTGCATCGATATCGTCGGCGGCGATGAAGTAGCAGACGTCCTGCATCGTCAGGCGATAAAGCGGCACCTTCTCGATATCGGCCGCGACACGGACGAGATTCGCATCGATACGGTCGATCGTCGCTTCGATCAGGGTGGTGTGATTGGGCATGGGGCGGGAGAGTGCGCCGGTGGGCGCCGCTTTGGCGTGGGAATGATCATACTGATGAAATCGCGGGCGGGGGCGTCGTGCCGTTCGCGGTTTCCCCATTACTCGCGTGCGGCACCCGCGGCGGCCTCCCGGTACGCGCTCGGCGTCTGCCCGGCCCAGCGCCGGAACGCGCGCGTGAAATTCGCCGGATCGGTGAATTGCAGCCGCTCGGCGATGGTTTTCAGGTCGAGATCCGACGCGGCGAGCAACTGCTTCGCGTCGCGAAACCGCGCTTCGTCGAGCAATTGCCGATAGCTCGAACCGGCTTCCTCCAGCCGGCGCCGCAGCGTGCGCGTCGACACGAGCAGCGCATCGGCGAGCGTCTCCGGCCCCGGGTAGGCGCCGGCCCCGCGTGCCAGCTCCGCGCGCACGCGTTCGACGAGATCGCCTTCCTCCTGGCGCACCTGCGCATACTCGCGCTCCACCTGCACGAGCGCTTGCCGGTGCGCGACTTCGTCGGCGAGCGGCAGCGGCCAATCGAGCACGTCGCGCGCGATCCACAGCGCGTTGGCGGCGCAGCCGAATTCGACCGGCGGCAACTGGCCGCGATAGCGGGCGAAATAGGGCGGCTCCGGCCACGCGAATTGCAGCTTGATCGGCGGCGACGCGCGCCCGGCCCATTGCGAGATGTTCTGCGCGAGCCCGGTCAACACGAACTCGAACATCACGTGATGCTGCAGCACGGGGCTGGCCTGCACGCCGTGCAGTTCGAGCGTCGCGCCGCGTGCGTCTTCCTCGTAGGTCAGCCGATATTGGCGGTTGCGCATCCGGAAGTAGCGCTGCGTGACGGACAGCGCCTCGCGGATGTCCCGCGCGGTCAGCGTCGCGTAGCCGAGAAAGCCGTGCACGGTCGGCTTCAACAGCAGCCCGAACGCGAGCCCGATGCCCGGATCGCCGCCGATCTCGATCGCATTGAGCACGAGCCGCCCCCATTGCGAAGGCGCGACGCGCGCGTCCGGTTCGGCCAGCACCGCGTCGCGCAGGCCCGTGCCGGCGCGCACGGCGGCCAGGTCGACGCCGCGCGCGGCCAGCGCCTGCAGCAGCAGGCGCGTATAGGCGACCGGAATCGTCGGCCGGCGCAGCCCGAGGCGGTCCTTGGCGAGAGGGGAAGTCATGTCGTCTTGGCCGGAAATGACAAGCATTATGGCTGTTTGCCACCTCACGTTCAAGGCGGCGCGCGCCTACGATGTCACGCATCGCTCATTGGCACGCATTGGCACGAACATCATGACCACGACCTTTCCCCACCTGCTCGCCCCGCTCGATCTCGGCTTCACGACGCTGAAGAATCGCGTGCTGATGGGCTCGATGCACACGGGCCTCGAGGACAGCCGCAAGACGCTGCCGCGGCTCGCCGAATATTTCGCCGAACGCGCCCGCGGCGGCGTCGGCCTGATCGTGACGGGCGGCTTCGCGCCGAACGTGGCCGGCTGGACCAAGCCGTTCGGCGGCACGCTGATGACGTCGGCCGCCGCGCGGCGGCATCGTCAGATCACGGAGGCCGTGCACGCGGAAGACGGCAAGATCGCGCTGCAGATCCTGCATACGGGCCGCTACGGTTATCACCCGTTCGCGGTCGCGCCGTCGAAGATCAAGTCGCCGATCTCGCCGTTCGCGCCGCACGAACTGAGCGCGGGCGGCGTCGAGCGGCAGATCCGCGCGTTCGTCCGCTGCGCGAAGCTCGCGCGTGAGGCCGGGTATGACGGCGTCGAGATCATGGGCTCCGAGGGCTACCTGATCAACCAGTTCATCTCGATGCATACGAACAAGCGCACCGACCAGTGGGGCGGTTCGTACGAGAACCGCATCCGGCTGCCGATCGAGATCATCGAGCGCACGCGCGAAGCGGTCGGCCGCGACTTCATCCTGATCTACCGGCTGTCGATGCTCGACCTGATTCCGGACGGCAGCGACTGGAGCGAAACCGTGCAGCTCGCGAAGGCCGTCGAGCGCGCGGGCGCAACGATCATCAACACGGGGATCGGCTGGCACGAGGCGCGCGTGCCGACGATCGCGACGTCGGTGCCGCGCGGCGCGTTCGCGTGGGTGACGAAGAAGATGAAGGGCGAGGTCGGCATTCCGCTCGTGACCACCAACCGGATCAACCGTCCCGAAGTGGCCGAGCAGATCCTCGCGGACGGCTGCGCGGACATGGTGTCGATGGCGCGCCCGCTGCTCGCGGATGCGGAGTTCGTGGTCAAGGCCGCGCAGGGCCGCGCCGACGAGATCAATACCTGTATCGGCTGCAACCAGGCGTGTCTCGATCATGCGTTCAAGAACAAGATCGCGTCGTGCCTGCTGAATCCGCGCGCATGCCACGAGACGGAGCTGAAATACACGCCCGCCGCGCAACCGAAGCGCATCGCGGTGGTCGGCGCGGGGCCGGCCGGGCTCGCATGCTCGACCGTGCTCGCGCAGCGCGGCCATCAGGTCGACCTGTTCGACGGTGCGGCCGAGATCGGCGGCCAGTTCAACATGGCGAAGCGGATTCCGGGCAAGGAAGAGTTTCACGAAGCGCTGAGCTACTTCGGCCGCCAGGTCGAGCTGACCGGCGTGAACCTGCACCTGAACCGCCGCGTCGACGCGAGCGACCTGATCGCGGGCGGCTACGATGAGATCGTGCTCGCGACCGGCGTCGCGCCGCGCGACCCGAAGATTCCGGGGCAGGACGGGCCGAACGTGCTCAGCTACATCGACGTGCTCGCGGGCAGGCAGCCGGTCGGCCGGCGTGTCGTGGTGGTCGGCGCGGGCGGGATCGGCTTCGATGTCGCCGAGTATCTGGTGCAGGAGGGTGAATCGCCGGCGCTCGATCTGGACGAGTGGAAGGCCGAGTGGGGCGTGACCGACCCGGCCGCGACGCGTGGCGGCGTGACGCGTGCGCAGGTGACGGCGCCGGCGCGAGACGTGACGCTGCTGCAGCGCAAGGCCGCGCCGCTCGGCAAGGGGCTCGGCAAGACGACCGGCTGGATTCACCGCGCGACGCTGAAGATGAAGCAGGTGAAGATGATCGGCGGCGTGAACTATGAACTGATCGACGCGCGCGGCTTGCACGTGTCGTACGGCGAGCAGCGTACCGATCACGAGCTGATCGAGGCCGACACGATCGTGCTCTGCACGGGGCAGGAGCCGCAGCGCGCGCTGCTCGCGCCGCTGCAGGCGGCCGGGCGCTCGGTGCACCTGATCGGCGGCGCGGAACTGGCCGCCGAACTCGACGCGAAGCGCGCGATCGATCAGGGTTCACGGCTCGCGGCGCGGTTGTAACGGGTGGCTGCTGCGGCGTTCGTGACGATGTTCGTCGCTTGACGGCGCGACGAACCACAATTTGCCATCTGATCCGCCGGTCCGCCGATACGCCGATACGCCGATACGCCGATACGCCGATACGCCGATACGCCGATACGCCGATACGCCGATACGCGCGCGCATGTGGCCAATGTAGCGGGTGTCCCGCGCCACCACGCAGCGTGGCGGCACGATCCCGGCAAGCGCGAGCGGCCGGCGTCGGCGCCGTTCAGGCCGCTTCGGCCCGTTCTTCCTCTTCCGCGTCGAGCATTGCCTTGACGATCAGGTAGATGGCCGGCAGGTCGTCATCGTCGCGGCGCCAATCGACCGGCTCCTCGACGTCCGCGGCGACCAGGCGGCTGTCGCGCAGCCGGATGAACGCGTCGACGACGGCCGGCTCGTTGCGGTTCAGGAAGCCGGCATTCGAGAATGCCAGCTCTTCGACGTTCAGCAGCGCCTGCCAGCTCATCGTGCGGACGGCCGCAGGATGGGTGCGGCGCCGCAGGCCGAGCGCCCGCTGCGCGGGGCCGCCGGCGACACGCTGCAGATCGACGACCGCCCGCTGTGCGGCGCGTTCGAAGTGGACGGGGTTGAAGCCGGGTTGCTCGGGATCGAATGCGGATGCCTGGAACATGGTCGCCTCACAAAGGTCCGTCCGTCTGTGATGACGGAATTCGGGTCAAATGGTGCAAAAGCACTGTAAATATATACAGTGTTTGGCGCGGTTTCAAGCCCCGGATGAAGGATTTTGTGCGATGGCCATCGACGCGGGCGGCCGCACCGGGCGGGCGAACGATCTACACCGCTGCCGCGATCGTCTCCCGCAACCACCGGTGGGCCGGATCGCGATGCACGCGTTCGTGCCACAGCATCGACATTTCGTAGCCGGGCACGTCGACGGGCGCTTCCACGACCCGCAACGCGGGCACGCCGCGCACCAGCCGCTCGGGCACCATCGCGACGAGATCGGTGCTGGCGACGGCCGACATCACGAACAGGAAGTGTGGCACCGACAGCACGACGCGCCGCGTGGCACCCACCTTCGCGAGCGCTTCGTCCGTCACGCCGAAGAAGCCGGCGCCGTCGGGCGACGTGATCACGTGCTCGAGCGTACCGAACTGCGCGAGCGTGGGGCGCCGCTTCAGCTTCGGGTGACCGGCGCGGCCGATGAGCACATAACGCTCGACGAACAGCGGCAGCCGCCGCATGCCGGCCGGCGATTCGTCGGTCGTGTGAAAGGCGAGGTCGATGCCGTTTCGTTCGGTATCCTGCTCGATTCTCGGCGGGACGAGCTCGACGATCGCGAGCCGCGTACCGGGGGCGGTCGAACGCAGCGCGTTCAGCGCGGGCAGGACGATCGTTGATTCGCCGTAGTCGGTCGCCGCCACGCGCCACGTGTTCTGCGCGGTGGCGGGATCGAACGGCGTGGCGGGGATCACCGCGCGTTCGATCGCTTCGATGGCGTCCCGCAACGGCTCGCGCAGCGCCTCCGCGCGCGCAGTCGGCCGCATCCCGCGCGGCCCCGGCAGCAGCAGCGGATCGCCGAACAGGTCGCGCAGCTTCTGCAACTGCACGCTTACCGACGGCTGCGACATGTTCAGCTTCTCGGCCGTGCGCGTGACGTTGTGCTCGGCGAGCAGCACGTCCAGCGTGACGAGCAGATTGAGATCGAGTCGCCTGAGATTATTCATGGATATACCTGGAATATCAGGAATTCATTTCAAATATACCTTCGATCGCGGCATCCTGCAGTCATTCAATCAACGGAGTACCGAACATGAATGCGCTGATCGTCTATGCCCATCCCGAACCGCGTTCGCTGACCGGATCGTTGCGCGACTTCACCGTCGAGCATCTCGAAGCGGCCGGCCATACGGTGCAGGTGAGCGACCTGTATGCGATGAACTGGAAGGCGGCATTCGACGCGGACGACATGACCGGGCGTGAGCCGGACGCGCGTTTCGATCCGTCGAACGACTCGAAGCACGCGTTCGCAACCGGCACGCAGCGCGACGACATCGTGCGCGAGCAGGACAAGCTGAGGTGGGCCGATGCGGTGATCCTGCAGTTCCCGCTGTGGTGGTTCTCGATGCCGGCGATCATGAAGGGCTGGTTCGAGCGCGTGTATGCGTGCGGCTTTGCCTACGGGGTGGGCGAGCATTCCGACACGCATTGGGGCAATCGTTATGGCGAGGGTTCGTTCGTCGGCAAGCGCGCGATGGTGATCGTCGCGGCAGGCGGATGGCAGTCGCATTACAGCCCGCGTGGCATCAACGGACCGATCGACGACGTGCTGTTCCCGATCCAGCACGGGATGCTGTATTACCCGGGCTTCTCCGTGCTGCCGCCGTTCGTGATCTACCGGTCGGGGAAGATGAACGAAGCACGCTTCGACGAAACGCGTGCGGCGCTCGGCCAGCGTCTGGATGAGCTTTGGACCACGCAGCCGATCCCGTTCCGGCGCCAGAACATGGGCGATTACGAGATCCCGGCGTTGACGCTGAAGGACGAAATCGCACCGGGGAAGGTGGGGTATGCGGCGCATCTGATACACGAGGCTTGATGTCGGATGGCAGGCCCGCGCGCGCACGCGACGCGCGGGCATATCGACACATGCGCTCGAATCAAGTAGTTTCCGGGGATCGACGCGATTCGTCTGCACAATAGGCCGGCGTGGCCCGCGCAGCGAATCGGTCTCGACGGAGAACTACAACCATGTCTTTCGAACAACCGGGCCAGGCAGAACCGATCGATGACCCGCGCGCGCCGCTGCTGATCGCACTCGAAGCCGGCGGCTATCTGACGGAGGAGCAGGCGGCACGCGTCACCCAGCGTCTGCGGGACGCACCGGCCGAGCTTCCCGATACCGATTCCGTGCGTGTCATGCTCGACTGGCTGATCGCCGAGGGCTACACGACGGCGGACGCCGAGGCGAAAGCGACGCATGAGCTGCTGGACGGCCACTATGCGACCGGCAACGCGAAACTCATCCTGATGACGGTGCTGGAGGAGATCGATCCGCCCCGCTTCGAACAGCGTCGGAACGAAACGGTCGCATCGATGCAGCGTGAGCAAAAAAAGAAGCAGATGCTGATCGGCTTCGGCGGCCTGGCTGCCGCGCTCGCGGTGGGCGCCTACCTGTTGTGGCCCGCATCGGCGCCCGCGTGCGGCGCATCGAGCACGACCAAGGCGCTGAATTCGCTGTTGTTCGACGCGCGCAGGGACATGATGCTCAAGAACCCGATGCAGATGCTCAACCAGGGCAGCAAGTCGTTTCCGCACGTCAGCAACCCGCGTGAAGTCGGCTACGACGAGGCCAATCGCGCGCGCGGCTGCCTGGTGGATGTGAGTATCGCCGACGAGCAAGCGACGATCGGCTATGTGGTCCGGCACGACGACAAGGACAAGAGCGCCTTTGTCGTGCAGATGTTCCCGCCCGAATACGTGACGGTTCGCTACAGTGCGCAGGGCCTCAATCCGAAGCTCGGCGCACCGCTCGGCCGCGACGTCATCAGCACGGCTTTCATGGCGGGCGTCGCGCAATTCGACAAGGCGGTGTCGGCGCGGATGCCGAGCTACGGCAAGCCGATGTTCGGCGACGACAAACCGACGACGCTGACGAGCAACGTGCTGGGCGTCATGCCGGCCGCCGACTGCCGGCAGATCGACGGCGACCACGTGTCGTGTCCGCTGCTGATCGATTATCGCGACCGGCTGCTCGGCGCGATCGGCGCGCCGTCGATGCTGCAGTTGAAGGGCGATTTCACGTTCGTCAAGGACGGCAGCGGCTGGAAAACCGCCGACGATTTCGACAAGACGCTGATGGAGGCGATCGTCGCGCGACGCGTCGCGAAGGTGTACGGCGATGAAGCCGCCGACAAGATGGATGCGCAGAAGTAAGCCGCGCGGCAACTCGATTCACCGCTGTGGATGACGCAATGAAACAGGCGGCCTGCGAGGCAATCGCAGGCCGCCCGTCTTCCTTGTCAGTGCTCGGCCGCTTGTTTAGCGATCGTCTTCCCGTACCGAAGACGGATGCCGGCACAGCGCCCGCACTTCCATTTCCATATACGGGAACAGCGGCAGCTGGCTCAGCAGGTCATGCAGTTGCTGCACGCTTTCGACGTCGAAGATGCTGACGTTCGCATACTGCCCGGCGATCCGCCACAGATGCCGCCAGGTCCCTTCGTTCATCAACCGCTGGCACATCGCCTTTTCTTCCGCCTTCAGCGTGGCCGCCTTGACCGGATCCATGTCCGTCGGCAGACGGACGGTCATTTCCACATGAAACAGCATCCTGCACTCCTTGCGTTATCGGTTCGTCGAATCGGAAGGCCGCTCACGCCTGCGCGCGGGCCCGCTCGACTTCGCTGCCCGGCACGTCCTGCTTTTCCTTGAGCAGCGAGAAATCGAAGTCGATCAGCGCGAACTGCCCGTCGACGCCATACGGCTTGCCTTCCGCGCCTTCGGCCTGCTTCACCGGCGGGATCAACCCGTCGCGCGTCGCGAAGGCGAAGTCGTCCCACAGATGCGGATCGCCATCGATGTTGATCTGCGTCGTCAGCTTACGATAACCGTCCGCCGAAACGAAGAAGTGAATGTGCGCCGGACGATGGCCGTGGCGGCCGAGCTGGTCGAGCAGTTGCTCGGTCTTGCTTCCCGGCGGCACGCTGTAGCCGACCGGCAGCACGCTGCGGAAGCTGTATCGGCCGTCGGCATCGGTGCGGATCGAGCGACGCAGGTTGAACGCGGGCTGCGACTGATCGAAGTACGAGTAGTTGCCGAGATGGTTCGCGTGCCACACCTCGACCAGCGCGTTCGCGAGCGGCGCGCCGTCCTGGCCGAGCACCTGGCCGCGCATGATGAGCGTCTGGCCCGGATCGGTGCCGTCGTCCAGACGCGCATGGCCGACCGATTCCGGCGCACCGGCGACGTACAGCGGCCCTTCGATCGTGCGCGGCGTGCCGCCCTGGATGCCGGCCTTTTCCTCGGCTTCGTCCATGCGCACGTCGAGGAAGCGCTCGAGGCCGAGGCCCGCGGCGATCAGCCCGAATTCGCGGCCGGCTTCATTCAGGTAGTTCAGCGCCGTCCAGAATTCGCTCGGCTGCACGTCGAAGTCCTCGATCGTGTAGCAGATGTCCTGCACGATCCGGTTGACGATCGCGCGCACGCGCGGGTTGCCCGGCTTTTCTGCGGCGTCGTCGAAGGTCTTCAGCAGTGCGTCGATGGCTTGCTTGTTCATCTGTGTCTCCGGTTTCGGTTGTCGTGTGGGGTCAGCGGGCGTCGCGTCGCATCCGTTCGATGCGGGCCCAGTCGAAGGTGATGCCGAGGCCGGGCGCTGCCGGCAGGTGCAGCTTGAAATCCTCGTATCGCAGCGGCTCGACGAGGATTTCCTCGGTGAGCAGCAGCGGGCCGAACAGTTCGGTGCCCCATTTCAGCGAGTCGAACGTGCTGAACAGTTGCGCGGACGCCATCGTGCCGGCCGCGCCCTCGAGCATCGTGCCGCCGTACAGTTCGATACCGGCCGCCGCGGCGATCGACGCGACGCTCGCCGCGCCCTGCAGGCCGCCCGATTGCGCGATCTTCACCGCGAACACGTCGGCCGCGCGGTCCTGCGCGAGCGCGAACGCATCGACGGGGCCGTGCAGCGCCTCGTCGGCCATGATCGGCACCTGCGCAAGTTGCGTGAGGCGTTTCAGCCCCGCGCGGTTGGTCGCGGCGATCGGCTGCTCGACGAGGCTCACGCCGGCTTCCGCAAGCCGTGCGCCGGCCCAGATCGCATCGGTTTCGCTCCATGCCTGGTTTACGTCGACGCGCACGTCGCCACGCTCGCCGAGCGCGCGCTTGATCGCGATCACATGCGCGACGTCGTCGGCCACGGCGTTCGAGCCGATCTTCAGCTTGAACGCGCGGTGGCGACGGGCGTCGAGCATCGCTTCGGCTTCCGCGATGTCGCGCTGCGTGTCGCCGCTCGCCAGCGTCCATGCGACGTCCACCGCATCGGTCCGGCGGCCGCCGAACAGCTCGGACAGCGGCACGCCGAGGCGGCGCGCCTGCGCGTCGAACAGCGCGGTCTCGATCGCGCATTTTGCGAAGCGGTTGCCCTGGAACAGCTTGCGGGCGCGCGCCAGCGCGGCTCCCGGACGCGTCGCGTCCATGCCCTGCAGCAGCGGTGCAAAGTAGGTGTCGATGTTGACCTTGATGCTTTCGGGGCTCTCCTCGCCATACGCGAGACCGCCGATGGTCGTTGCCTCGCCGACGCCTTCGATACCGTCCGTGCATCGAACACGCACCAGCACGAGGGTCTGGCAATTCATCGTGGCGACCGACAATTTGTGGGGCCGAATCGTCGGCACGTCGACGAGCAGCGTCTCGATGCATTCGATGGTGGCGGCAGTTGCTATCATGCGATTCCTCCTGTTGGTGCACATGGTAGGAATTCCCGCCCCGCGTCGTCCAACACTCTTTCCGACTACTTCCATACCTTTGAGGCATGAAATGGAATTGCGTCAGCTCCGCTACTTCATCGCCGTCGCCGAGGAAATGAACATCACGCGGGCGGCCGAGCGGCTGCACATGACGCAGCCGCCGCTGAGCCGCCAGCTCCAGGCGATCGAGGACGAGATCGGGTTGCCGCTGTTCGAGCGCGGTGCGCGGCCGCTGAAACTGACGGATGCGGGGCGCGTGTTTTACGCGCAGGCGAAGCGCCTCGTCGACCAGGCCGACGAGCTCGGCCCGCTGACGCGGCGGCTCGCGCAGCTGTCGGAGCGGATCGTGATCGGCTTCGTGCCGTCGACGCTGTACGGCGCGCTGCCGGACGTGATCCGCGCGTTTCGCGAGGCGCAGCCGGACGTCGAGCTGTCGCTGATCGAAATGTTCACGCTCGAACAGCTCGGCGCGTTGAAGGGCGGGCGGATCGATGTGGGGTTCGGCCGGTTGCGGTTCGACGACGATCAGCTGGTGCGCGAGGCGCTGATCGAGGAAAAGCTGATCGCGGCGCTGCCGGTCGGGCATCCGCTCGCCGATCCGGCCCGGCCGCTGACGCTCTCGGATATCGCGAACGAGACGCTGATCGTCTATCCGAGCACGCCGCGGCCGAGCTTTGCCGATCAGCAGCTGTCCGCGCTGCGCGACGGCGCGCTGGTGCCGACGGCCGTTCACGAGGTGCGCGAGCTGCAGACGGCGCTCGGGCTCGTGGCCGCGCAGGTCGGCGTGTCGCTGGTGCCGGAGAGTGTGGAGGGGGTGCGTGTGAAGGGCGTGGTCTACCGGCGGTTGCCGGAGCCGGCCGCGACGTCGCCGATCATCATGAGCCGCCGGCTGCACGGCGAAAGCGCCGCCACGGCGGCGTTTTGCGCGATTGCGCGGGAGATGATCGTGCCGGTGGCGTAGCGATCGTCATTGTTTCTGCAAATCGCAACTAACGGTCTGTCTCGGCAGGCACAGGCAAATGCGGGGAGGGCGTCACGGTTTCAGGTCGTGCCGTGCAACGTCGCGACCGGCCAGGCAAGCCGCCGGGCGCGCGAGCATACGCGGCGCTAGCGCTTCCCGTCGAGCGTTTCCGACGGCGATTCCCCGAACTTTTCCCGATACGCGATTGCGAACCGCCCAAGGTGTGTAAACCCGCAATCGAGCGCGACATCGGCGATCCGCCGGTCGGACACCGCACCGCGCAGCAGCTCGCGCGCATGGTCGAGCCGCGTCGCACGCAGGTATTGCATCGGGCTCATCCCGCGGAACTGCAGGAACGCGTCGCGCAGCGTTCGTTCCGGCACGTTGGCGGCCTGGACGATATCGGCGAGCTGCAGCGGCTGCGCGTAGTGCGCGTTCACGAATTCCTGCGCGCGCCGGACGAAACCCGGCACCGGGTCGCGGTGCGACGCCTGCAGCACGGACGGCGGGTGGCCTTCGATCAGCAGGTCGATCAGCAGGTGTTCGAGCTGCGATGCGACGCGCGGGTTCGCGTTCGCGCGTTCGAGCAGTTCGGGCGAGCGCGCGACGAGCATCAGCTGCTGGCGCCATGCGGCGAGCGCGGCATCGCTGACATGCAGCACCGGATCGAGCGTTGCGCGCGGGTCGCCCGTCAGCGAGCCGACGGTCGCCGCGTCGATGCGCAGCACGAACTGCTCGCAATCGGCGGACAGCACCGCGTCGAAGCGCTCGCCGGGTGCGCACAGCACGCCCGTCTGGCCGTCGACGCCGAGTTGCCGGCCCATCGCACGCACCTCGGCCTGGCCGGACAGGCAGAACATCAGCAGGTAATAGCCGTCGACCGCGTCGACCTGCACGCGCATCGCGTCGCCGAACGCGATCGTGCCGATCCCGAGCCCGCCCAGCTTGACGAAATCCATGTGCGACGCACCATGCGTGCGGCCGCTCGGCAGCAGCGCATGCGGCTGCATCACGCGCGAGATCCGCTCGCGCGTCTCGTCGAGATCGCGGGATTCGAACAGCCGGTGCGCGCGCAGCGCGAGCGGCTCGAACGACGTTGGGGACATGGGCCTCAGCCTTGGTATGAGCGACGTGCGCTTCGATCCGACGAATGGGTCGCGATCGCGCGCCGGGTCGCGTGTGCCGTCATGCTAGCGCAGAAATCCGCCGAAAGTGGATATTGCGCCGCCGCAATCGCACTTTCCGGATAGACGGCGAATATTAGCTTTTCAAAAATCTGCTCCATGCATTCAACGAAACGGATCGACCAGGAGTCCGACATGGAGCAGACAGAATCGCCCGTCGTTTTCGCCGCGCGCGGTGACGCGTCCGACGTGACCTTTCCGCACGACGACGGCTCGCGCGTGCCGTACAAGGTGTTCAGCTCGCGCGCGGTCTACGATCGCGAACAGGAACGCATCTTCCGCGGCCCGACGTGGAACTTCGTCGCGCTGGAAGCGGAAATCCCGAACGCCGGCGACTTCAAGAGCACGTTCGTCGGCGATACGCCGGTGGTCGTCACGCGGACCGAGGACGGCACGCTTTCCGCGTGGGTGAACCGCTGCGCGCACCGCGGCGCGCAGGTGTGCCGCAAGTCGCGCGGCAACGCGAGCTCGCACACGTGCGTCTATCACCAGTGGAGCTTCGACAATTCGGGCAACCTGCTCGGCGTGCCGTTCCGGCGCGGCCAGAAGGGGATGTCCGGGATGCCGGCCGACTTCGACCCGAAGCAGCACGGGCTGCGCAAGCTGCGCGTCGACAGCTATCGCGGGCTCGTGTTCGCCACCTTCAGCGACGACGTGATGCCGCTGCCCGACTATCTCGGCGAGCAGATGCGCCCGTGGATCGACCGGATCTTCCACAAGCCGATCGAGTATCTCGGCTGTACGCGCCAGTATTCGAAGTCGAACTGGAAGCTGTACATGGAGAACGTGAAGGATCCGTATCACGCGAGCATGCTGCACCTGTTCCATACGACCTTCAACATCTTCCGCGTCGGGATGAAGGCGCGCTCGATTCCGGACGCGAACCACGGGCTGCACAGCATCATCACGGTGACGAAGACCGGCGACGACACGTCGGCCGCGTACAAGCAGCAGAACATCCGTTCGTTCGACGAAGGCTTCCATCTGGAGGACGAATCGATCCTCGATCTCGTGTCGGAATACGACGAGGACTGCACGAACCATATCCAGCCGATCTTCCCGCAGCTCGTGATCCAGCAGATTCACAACACGCTGGTCGCACGCCAGATCCTGCCGAAAGGCCCCGACAACTTCGAACTGATCTTCCACTTCTTCGGCTACGCGGACGATACGCCCGAGCTGCGCGCGCTGCGCATCAAGCAGGCGAACCTCGTCGGGCCCGCGGGCTATATCTCGATGGAGGACACGGAGGCGACCGAGCTCGTGCAGCGCGGCACGGTGCGCGACGGCGACGCGACGTCGGTGATCGAGATGTCGCGCGGCAATCCGGACCAGCAGGACACGGTGATCACCGAAAGCCTGATCCGCAAGTTCTGGGTCGGCTACCAGAAGCTGATGGGCTATTGAAGCGGGAGCGCGGAATGATGGAAAACCTGACGGAAGACATGAAGACGTGGTTCGAGATTTACATGCTCCAGAACCGTTATATCGGGCACCTCGACAACAACCGGCTCGAAGCATGGCCGACGATGTTCACCGAGGACTGCACGTACGAAATCGTGCCGAAGGAAAACGCCGACCTCGGGCTGCCGGTCGGGATCGTCCACTGCACGAACCAGCGGATGCTGCGCGACCGCGTGGTGTCGCTGCGGCACGCGAACATCTACGAAGAGCATACGTACCGGCACATGACGTCGGGCCTGACGATCGTTGCGGAACGTGACGGCGAGATCGACACGGAAAGCAACTACGTCGTCGTGCAGACGCGCAGCAACGGCGAGTCGAACGTGTACCAGGCCGGCAAGTACTACGACACGGTCGTGCGCACGCCGGACGGGCTGCGCTACAAGACCAAGCGGGTGATCTACGACACGTCGCGCGTGCAGACGCTGCTCGCCACCCCGATCTGATACGGAAGCAAGGAACAGACATGACCGAAGCAACGCTCGCCGAGTGGCATCCGCTCGGCGCTTTCGACGAATTCTCCGAAGACGAACCGGCGGCGCGGGTCGCCGGCCAGAAGCCGATCGCCGTGTTCCGGATCGGCGACGAACTGTTCGCGATGCACGACCTCTGCACGCACGGCCATGCGCGGCTGTCCGAAGGCTATGTGGAGGACGGCTGCGTCGAATGCCCGCTGCACCAGGGGCTGATCGACATCCGCACCGGCGCGCCGAAATGCGCGCCGATCACCGAACCGGTGCGGACCTATCCGATCCGGATCGTCGCCGGGCAGGTGGAAGTCAATGTCGGCTGATCCGTTCGTGATCGTCGGCGCCGGCCATGCGGCGCGGCGCACGGCCGAAGCGCTGCGCGAACGCGACGCCGCGGCGCGCATCGTGATGATCGGCGCGGAACGCGAGCTGCCGTACGACCGGCCCGCGTTGTCGAAGGATGCACTGCTGAGCGACGGCGGCGAGCAGCGTGCGTTCGTGCGCGATGCCGGGTGGTACGACGCGCAGCGCATCGAGCTGCGGCTCGGCACGCGTGTCGATGCGATCGAGCGGGAGGCGCAGCGTGTGCGGCTCGACGACGGCGCGACGCTGCCCTATGCGCGGCTCGTGCTCGCGACGGGCTCGCGGGTGCGCACGTTCGGCGGGGCGGTCGACGAAGGCGTCAAGCCGCATTACGTCCGCTCCATCGACGATGCGCGTGCGTTGCGCGCGCAGCTTTCGCCGGGCCGTCGCGTGGCGGTGCTCGGCGGCGGTTTCATCGGCCTCGAGGTCGCCGCGGCGGCGCGTCAGCTCGGTTGCGACGTGACGGTGATCGATCCGGCGCCGCGCTTGCTGCAGCGTGCGTTGCCGGAGGTGGTCGGCGCGTACGCGCATCGGTTGCACGATGCACGCGGCGTGATCTTCCAGATGGCGACGCTGCCGAGCGCGATCCGTCGCGCACCGGGCGGCGGCGCGATCGTCGAGACCGATCGTGGCGACGTGCCGGCTGACCTCGTCGTGGTCGGCATCGGTGTGGTGCCCAATGCCGAGCTGGCACAGGCGGCGGGGCTCGAGGTCGACAACGGAATACGCGTCGACGCAGGCTGCCGCACGGTCGATCCCGCGATCTTCGCGGCGGGCGAGGTGACGATGCACTTCAATCCGCTGCTTGGGCGTCACGTGCGGATCGAATCGTGGCAGGTCGCCGAAAACCAGCCGGCCGTCGCGGCCGCGAACCTGCTCGGCGCCGACGAGACTTATGCCGAGTTGCCGTGGCTGTGGTCCGATCAGTACGACTGCAACCTGCAGATGCTCGGGCTGTTCGGCAGCGAACTTACGATCGTCGTGCGCGGCGATCCCGCGAACGGGCCGTTCACGGTGTTCGGGCTGGGCGACGACGGCAGGATCGTCGCGGTGGCCGCGGCGAACCTGGGGCGCGACATCGGTGCATCGCGCCGGCTGATCGCGGCGAGCGCGGTGCCGGACCCGGTGAAGCTCGCCGATCCGGCCGTGAACCTGAAGACGTTTCTGTAGCACGCGCATGGTGATCCGGCCCGGCTGGCGGTGACGGCGCCGGCCGGCATCGTGCGCGCCCCGCCGGTTCGTTCCGGTGGGTTGCTGCCGGAGCGATGCGCGTCGCAATGTTTGTCGGCAACACCGCAACCGGTGCATATTAGCGGCATCGTTCGCCCGACCGTTGCCCATGACGCCAGACAAAGCCCTCGAACTGAAACGCAGCAAGCGCCGTGCGCTGTGGTTGCTGCTGGCCGCCGTCGCGGTGTTCGTCACGACGATCCTGCTGCCGCGCGGCCCGTGGGTCGACGGCTTCAAGGCCGTGGCCGAAGCCGCGATGGTCGGCGCGCTCGCCGACTGGTTCGCGGTGGTCGCGCTGTTCCGCCGCGTGCCGATCCCGTTCGTGTCGCGCCATACCGAGATCATTCCGAAGAACAAGGACAAGATCGCCGACAACCTCGCGGTATTCGTGCGCGAGAAGTTCCTCGGCCCCGACGCGCTTGCCGCGCAGATCCGCCAGCACGATCCCGCGCAGAAACTCGGCGCGTGGCTCGGTGAGCCGGCGAACACCGAGGCGCTCGGCGGCTATGTGACGAAGCTGATGAGCTTCGCGCTCGACATGACCGACGACGCACGGATCCAGTCGTTCGTGCACGACGCGTTTCGCGCGGTGATCGACCGGGTCGACCTGTCGCAATCGGCCGGCGCGGTCCTCGACACGCTGACGAAGGACGGCCGTCACCAGGCGCTGCTCGACGACGCGATCGAGCAGGTGGTCGACGTGCTCGACAAGGAGGAGAACCGCGAGGTGATCGCCGGCTTCATCGTCGAATGGCTGAAGACGCAGTACCCGAAGGTCGAGAAGATCATGCCGACGCAGTGGTTCGGCGAGAACGGCGCGCGGATGCTCGCGAACGCGGTGAGTCGCGTGCTGGAAGGCGTGGCGGCCGACCCCGAGCACGAGCTGCGGCAGCGCTTCGACCGGACGGTCGTGCGGCTGACCGAGCGGTTGAAACACGACCCGGCGTTCATCGCGAAGGGCGAGGAGATCAAGCACTATATCCGCGACGGCGCTGCGTTCAACGAGTACGTGCGCGACTTGTGGGATCAGTTGCGCGCGTGGCTGAAGGCCGATCTCGCGCGCCCCGATTCGGCGCTGCACCGGCAGGCCGCGACGCTCGGCGGCTGGCTCGGCGCGCGGCTGGCGGAGAGCCCGGCATTGCGCGCGTCGCTGAACGAGCACGTCGAGAAGGCGGTGCACGAGATGGCGCCGGATTTCGCGGATTTCCTGATGCGTCACATTCGCGATACGGTGCGCAACTGGGATGCGCGCGAGATGTCGCGGCAGATCGAGCTGAATATCGGCAAGGATCTGCAATACATCCGCATCAACGGCACGCTGGTCGGCGGGCTGATCGGGCTCGGGCTGTATCTGGTGTCGCTGGTGCCGCGCTGGGCGGCCGGCTGGCTGCACTGACGCGGCCACGGGTATCGCGCGGCGGGCGCGCCGGGCCGTGCCCGCGCATCATGCGTGCGCTTTTGCGCCGTGCAGTTGCAGGCCGAGCGCCTTGATGACCTTCAGGATCGTGCCGAAGCTCGGATTGCCATCGTGCGACAGCGCCTTGTACAGCCCCTCGCGCGACAGGCCCGCATCGCGTGCGACCTGCGACATGCCGCGCGCGCGCGCGATCACGCCGAGCGCGTGCGCGATGAAGGCCGGATCGTCGCCGGCTTCCTGCAGGCACGCTTCGAAGTAGTCGGCCATGTCGTCTTCGGTTTTCAGGTGGTCGGCCGAATCCCACGGCCGGGTGCTGATCTTGTCCATCGATTACTCCATGTCGAGATGCGCGAGCATCGCGTGGGCGGCACGGATGTCGGCCTGTTGCGTCGATTTATCGCCGCCGCAGAGCAGGACGACCCAGATCGTTCCGCGCCGGACGTAGTAGACGCGATAGCCGGGGCCATGATCGATCCGCATCTCGACGACCGGCGAGCCGGGGGACTTCCAGTCGCCCGGATTGCCCATCGAGAGGCGGTCGATGCGTGCCTGGATGCGTCGCTTCGCGACGCGATCCGGCAGGCCGGCAAACCAGGCGTCGAAGACGTCGGTGGTCCGGATGCTGAACGTAGGCGCACTGTAGGGCATGGATTCCAGTATGTCAACCATGGTTCACATGTCTGATGGGTTGATTGCGTTGCCGCTACAGTAGGGCCGCGCGCTTCGTTTGCGGGCTAAATGGCCGTTCGGCCGAAGTCGGGATCTTCCGAATCCGTCTACAATCAAAAACGTCTTTGCCGCCCGTGCGCGCCTGCCGCGCGCGGGCGGATCCGTTTGTCCTCCGGTATCCGGAGGCGCCGCCGCGCAGCGCGTGTTGCACGGCGGGCAGTGCCGTGGTTTGTGTCCAGTAGGTAAAGCGTCCGCGTGCCGTAGGCCGGCGCGCGTTCTGAACGCTGCGTGTCCGTAGGCCGGGCAGGCGGCATCAACCGAGAGTCCCCATGAAAGCATCGGATCTGTTCGTGAAGGCGCTGGAAGCCGAAGGCGTCGAGTACGTGTTCGGCATTCCCGGCGAAGAAAACCTCGATCTGCTCGAATCGCTGCGGCGATCGAAGATCAAGCTCGTGCTGACCCGGCACGAGCAGGCGGCCGGGTTCATGGCCGCCACCTACGGCCGCCTGACGGGCCGCACCGGCGTGTGTATCGCCACGCTCGGGCCTGGCGCAACCAACTTCGTGACGGCCGCCGCGTATGCGCAGCTCGGCGGCATGCCGATGCTGATGATCACCGGGCAGAAGCCGATCAAGTCCAGCAAGCAGGGCCACTTCCAGATCGTCGACGTGGTCGACATGATGCAGCCGCTCACGAAGTTCACGCGGCAGATCGTGTCGATCGGCAACATCCCGTCGGCCATACGCGAGGCGTTCCGCCGCGCGGAGGAAGAACGCCCGGGCGCCGCGCACCTCGAGCTGCCGGAAGACATCGCACACGAGGAGGGCGACGGCAAGCCGATTCCGCGCAGCTACAGCCGCCGGCCGGTGGCCGAGGAGAAGGCGGTCGCGCATGCGGTCGACGCGATCCAGGCCGCGCGCCATCCGCTGCTGATGATCGGCGCGGGCGGCAACCGCAAGACCACCTGCAAGATGCTGCTCGAATTCGTCGACAAGACGGGTATCCCGTTCTTCACGACGCAGATGGGCAAGGGCGTGATCGACGAGACGCACCCGCTGTGGCTCGGCAACGCGACGCTGTCCGACGGCGATTTCGTGCACCGCGCGATCGAGCAGGCGGACTGCATCATCAACGTCGGCCACGACGTGATCGAGAAGCCGCCGTTCTTCATGCGTACCGACGACAAGACCGTGATCCACGTGAACTTCCTCGGCGCGCAGGTCGACCCCGTCTACTTTCCGCAGATCGAGGTGGTCGGCGACATCGCGAACGCGGTGTGGCAAATGAAAGAGGCGCTCGCGCCGCAGCCGCACTGGGATTTCACGCGCTTCGCGATGATCAAGGAGCATTTCGACGCCCATCTGGAGAAGGGCCAGCACGATCCGCGCTTCCCGATGTACCCGGTGCGGATCGTCAACGATCTGTACAACGCATTGCCGGTCGACGGCATCGTCTGTCTCGACAACGGGATGTACAAGATCTGGTTCGCGCGCTACTGGCGCGCGCACGAGCCGAATTCGCTGCTGCTCGACAACGCGCTCGCGTCGATGGGCGCCGGCCTGCCGTCGGCGATCGCGACCAAGATCGTGCATCCGCAGCGCAAAGTGATCGCCGTGTGCGGCGACGGCGGCTTCATGATGAATTCGCAGGAGCTCGAAACGGCCGTGCGGCTGAAGCTCGACATCGTCGTGATGATCCTGCGCGACGACGCGTTCGGGATGATCCGCTGGAAGCAGGAGAACATGAACTTCCCCGATTTCGCGATGACGCTGCAGAATCCCGATTTCGTGTCGTATGCGCAAAGCTACGGCGCGCACGGGCATCGCGTCGAATCGGCCGACGATCTCGAGCCGCTGCTGCGCGAGTGCTTCTCGTCGCCGGGCGTGCACGTGATCGACGTGCCGATCGACTACTCGGACAACGAGCGCGTGCTGAACCGCGAGATCAAGCGCCTGTCGGCGCAACTCTGAATGTCCCGTTCACAGGAAGGAGTCGTTCCATGTTGAAGGAAACCTATCCGTACTACCTCGCCAACGAAGCCGTCTACGCGAACACCGATCTGGAAGTGACGGACAAGTTCAGCGGCAAGGTCGCGACGCGCGTCGCGCTGGCCGACGCGAAGGCCATCGACGCGGCGATCGGCGCGGCGGTCGATGCCGCGAAGCCGATGCGCGAGTTGCCGGCCTACAAGCGGCAGGCCGTGCTCGACCATTGCGTCGCGCGCTTTCGCGAGCGCTTCGACGAGCTGGCCGAGGCGCTGTGCATCGAGGCCGGCAAGCCGATCAACGATTCGAAGGGCGAAGTGACGCGGCTGATCGACACGTTCCGCGTGGCGTCGGAAGAATCGGTGCGAATCGACGGCGAGATCATCAACCTCGAAATCTCCGCGCGTGCGCAGGGCTATACGGGCTACACGAAGCGCGTGCCGGTCGGCCCGTGCTCGTTCATCTCGCCGTTCAATTTTCCGCTGAACCTCGCCGCGCACAAGGTCGCGCCCGCGCTCGCGGCCGGTTGTCCGTTCGTGCTGAAGCCCGCGAGCCGCACGCCGATCGGCGCGCTGATCATCGGCGAGGTGCTCGCGGAAACCGATCTGCCGAAGGGGGCGTTCTCGGTGCTGCCCGCGCACCGCGACGGCGCCGACCTGTTCACGACCGACGAGCGTTTCAAGCTGCTGTCGTTCACGGGTTCGCCGGCCGTCGGCTGGGCGCTGAAGGAGAAGGCCGGCAAGAAGAAAGTCGTGCTGGAACTCGGCGGCAACGCGGCTGCGATCGTCGATGCGGATCAGCGCGACCGGCTCGACTACGTGGTCGAGCGTCTGGCGTTCGGCGCGTACTACCAGTCGGGCCAGAGCTGCATCGGCGTGCAGCGGATCCTCGTGCATGCCGATCTTTACGACGCGCTGCGCGAGAAGCTGATCGCGAAGACGCGTTCGCTGAAAATGGGCGATCCGAAGGATCCGTCGACGTTCGTCGGCCCGATGATCTCCGAATCCGAATCGCGCCGGCTGTCGGGCTGGATGGATGCAGTCGTCGCGGCGGGCGCGAAGATCGTCGCGGGGGGCAAGGTTGATGGCGCGATGTTCGAGGCGACGCTGCTGGAAAACGTCGGGCATGAGCAGGACCTGTACCGGAAGGAGGCGTTCGGCCCCGTTGCGATCCTCGAGAAGTTCGACCGGTTCGACGATGCGCTCGCGCGCGTGAACGACAGCGATTTCGGGCTACAGGCCGGTGTGTTTACCGATTCGCTGACGCACGCACAGCGCGCGTGGGACGAGCTGGAGGTCGGCGGCGTCGTGATCAACGACGTGCCATCGTTCCGCGTCGACAACATGCCCTATGGCGGCGTTAAGGATTCGGGCCTCGGCCGCGAAGGGATCCGTTACGCGATCGAGGACATGACCGAGCCTCGGCTGATGGTCGTGCGGCGCCGGTAACGCGCGGGCAGCAGCAGGGTGCCGCGACGGCACGCGGGCGGGCGATCGGGCCGGCCCGCGTGCCGTTTTTCATGGCGGTGTACGTATCGGGCCGGCACCGGACGTGCGCCGTGCCCGTGCTGCGTGGTCGGCAGCCCGACCGCGCTCGACTGCGGGCCCCGCCTCGTGATGTAATCGCGCGAAACTGCCGACCGGGGTACGACGCCGGAAAGCGCAATTCATTCTTCACGAGGTCGATTCATGTCTCCCGTCTCGGCATTCAAGCTGGTTTTGTTGTCATTCCTCGCGATCGTCGCGCTCGAATGCATCGCCAAGCGGCTGCGGCTACCGCCCGCTGCCGCGCTGCTGATCGGTGGCATCGGCATCGCGTTCATCCCCGGCCTGCCGCCGATCAATCTCGATCCCGAACTGGTGCTGCTGGTGTTCCTGCCGCCGCTGCTGATGGACGGTGCGTATTTCTCGGTGTGGGAGGAGTTCAAGCGCAATGTCGGCGGCATCCTGCTGCTTGCGATCGGCGCGGTCGTGTTCACGACGTTTGCGGTCGGCTTCGCCGTGCACTGGGTGGCGCCGTCGCTGCCGTGGGCCGCGTGCTTCGCGCTCGGTGCGATCGTGTCGCCGCCCGACGCCGTTGCAGCGAAGGCCGTGCTGGAACGCGTCGCGCTGCCGCGCCGGCTGATGGTGCTGCTCGAAGGCGAGAGCCTGCTGAACGACGCGGCCGGCCTCGTGCTGTTCCGCTTCGCGGTCGCGGCCGCGCTCACCGGCGCGTTCAGCCTCGAGCACGCGGTCGTGCGCTTCGCGGAGCTCGGGCTCGGCGGCGTGGCGATCGGCTTCGCGGTCGGCAAGCTCGTCGTGTGGTTCCTGAAGCAGCTCGAAGACGACTACCTCGTGATCACCGTCGCGGTGATTGCCGGCTGGATCGCCTATATCGCGGGCGAAATGGTCGAGGTGTCCGGCGTGATCGCCACCGTCACGGCCGGCATGATCGTCGGCTGGCATCAGCACGAGGTGTTCTCGGCGGCCGTGCGCACGCGCGGCACCGCATTCTGGCAGGTCATCGTGTTCCTGCTCGAAGCGATGGTGTTCGTGCTGATCGGGCTGTCGCTGCGCGGCGCGATCCACCGGCTCGGCGGCTTCGAGCAGGTGCTCGCCACGATGGTGCCGCCGATGCTCGCGGTGCTGGCGGCAGTGATCGTGTCGCGTTTCGTGTGGATCTACGCGGTCGAGGCATTGAAGTGGCCCGTGCGCGGGATCGCGCGGCGCGGCGAAGCGCCCGACTGGAAGGCCGCGACGATCATGAGCTGGGCCGGGATGCGCGGTGTCGTCACGCTGGCGATCGCGCTGTCGCTGCCCGAGGCGATGCCCGGCCGCGACGTGATCCTGGTCGCGTCGTTCGCGGTGATCCTCGTCACCGTGCTGCTGCAGGGCACGACGATCGGGCCGCTGATCCGGTTGCTGCGCCTGCCGCAGCGCGTAGAGCGAGAGGCACATCACCTGACCGAGCCGCAGACATGGGCGTACGTCGAGGCTGCCCAGCTCGCGGCGATCCAGCCGCTCGTGCGCGACGAGAACGGGGTCGTGATTCATCCGCGCCTGCTCGAGCAGTACACGTATCGCGCGGAGCTGACCGAGCGGGCGAAGGACGAGCCCGCGTATCCGGCAGAAGTGCGTACCGCGCACTACGACGTCGTGCTGGCCGCGATCCGGGCCGGGCGCGCGGAACTGTTGCGCCTGCACCGTTCGGGGCACATCCACGACGAGATGCTGCACGCGCTCGAACGCGACCTCGATCTACAGGAAGTGTCCGCGCAGCACGCGCGCGGGTAAGGCCGCACACCACCGTCATAGCGCCGTCGCGTGGCCGGCTCCGGCCGGCGCGACGCGCGTGGGCCGATCGTTGCCCGGCGCGCAATTTTTTCTTCCGCCTGCGCGCCGATTCGGCGCTTTTTCATCCGGCCCCCAATGCGACGGGCAGCCGGCCTTGCAGCGCATGCAAGCCTTATGGCGCCGGTCTCGCAAACGTTATCGTCTTTCGAATCCGGAAATGATCTGATTTAACTGTTTCCGGCTCCTTCGTCATATTTGGCAAAACTAAACCGGAAGGAGATAGATGCTGTGTTCTAATTTCATTTAGAATCAGCCGGTTATGTTTATTGAGAGAAAGGATGCGGAGGTAATGCGGCCGCCAACGGGGAGAAATCGGCGTCCGAAGCCCCGCTAGGCAGTGCCGACAGGCCAAATCGGCGGAATCGGGCGGGATTTTCAACCGCCGAAATAAGATAGCGTCCAAGCCGGATAAACAACTCCCATGAAAGAATCGATTGGAGAATCGGCGTTTGAAACTGTATTTATGAAAGAATCGAGCGGTGATAATGCCTCGGATTGTCTTGAATCGGGGTTATCGGTCCTTCTCGTCGACGATCAACCGTTCGTCGGCGAGGTGATCCGCCGCGCGCTGCGCAGCGAACACGACATCGACCTGCACGTGTGCACTGACGCGCACCGGGCGATGGCGGTCGCGCGCGACGTGAAGCCGACGGTCATCCTGCAGGATCTCGTGATGCCGGAGATCGACGGCCTCGATCTCGTCCGCGCGTGGCGCGCGGATGCCGGCACCGCACGCGTGCCGATCATCGTGCTGTCCGCGAAGGAGGAGCCGATCGTCAAGCGCGAGGCGTTCATTGCCGGCGCGAACGACTATCTGGTGAAGCTCCCCGACGCGATGGAGCTGGCCGCCCGTATCCGCTATCACTCGAATTCGTACCTGATGTCGCGGCAGCGCGACGAGGCGCTCGATTTCCTGTCGCACGACATGCGTTCGCCGCAGACGTCGATCCTTGCGCTGCTCGACGTCTACCGGGCCGAGCATGGCGACATGCCGGCGATCATGGAGCGCATTGCCGGCCATGCCCGGCGCGCGCTCGCGTTGGCCGATGGTTTCATCCACCTGACCCGCGCGCAGTCCGAGCGCCGCGCGCACGAGGTCGTGAGTCTCAACGAGATCGTGCTCGACGCCGTCGACCAGCTGTGGGAGAAGGCGGCCGGGCTCGGCAGCCGGGTCGCCGCGCAGGTGCCCGATACCGAGTGCGTGACGATGGGCGACCGCATGATGCTCACGCGCGCGGTCGCGAACCTGATCGACAACGGGCTGAAGTACGGCCCGGCCGGCACGGACGTGCACTGCACGCTGGGCGGCGAGGACGGCGCCTGGCTGATCGGCGTCGAGGATACCGGCGCCGGGATCGCACCGGAGCAGCGCGCGGCCGCGACCGAGTCGTTCGTGCAGCTCGAATCCGTGCATGGCGCGGCGCGCAGCGGCTTCGGCCTCGGGCTCGCGTTCGTCCGCGCGACGGCGGCGCGGCATCGCGGCCAGATCCTGATGCGCAATACGGCGCGCGGCTTCATGGTCGCGCTTCGGCTGCCGGCGCAAGCGGAGCGGTGATTTCGCGGCGCGGCCTGCCGGCGCCGCGCTGCCCGCAGACCCCGATGCGCTCGTGGCGCGCCGTCCGGCGCACAGGCGGGCGCGAATTTTTTCAACGCTGATTTTAGAAAGCCCATAACGAACATGGCCACCGTGACGCCCCGCGCGACCAATGAAAGCCTGCATCCGACGATCGGCGCTGCCCGGCTGACGCTCGGCAATCGCATCCTGCTCAGCTTCGGCGTACTGTTCGTGCTGATGCTGGTGACAGCCGGCGTGTCGTACGAGCGACTGCGCGCGATCAATACCGAAGCCATCAGCATCGAGCGCGACTCGCTGCCCGGCGTCTACCTCGCGTCGACGCTGCGTGGTTCGGTCAACGAATCGTTCACGCTGCTGCAGCAGGCGACCTTCGTCGACACCGAGCCCGAAACCGTGCAACGCGATCTCGCGAAGATCTCCGACGCGCTGAAGGACATCGAGTCGCTGACGGCCGACTACCAGAGCACGACGTTCCGCGACGACGACCGGCAGCGCTTCGCGGCGTTCCGCGGCGCGTACGACCACTACGTGCCGCTGCTGAACGAAGCCGTGCAGAAGAGCCGCGTGTCGCGCGAGGAGGCCGTCGCCGCGTACGCGAAAACGCTGCCCGCGTGGACCGAGGTCGTGCGCAACGCGAACGTGCTGGTGCAGGAAAACCGCAAGTTCGCCGAGCAATCCGCGAAGCTGATCCGCGAATCCGTGCAGGATACCGAGATCGTGCTCGCGGTCGCGGTGACGTTCGTGCTGCTGTCCGCGCTCGCGCTCGGCTACGTGCTGTACCGTTCGGTGACCGTACCGATGGCGCGGCTCGTCGAGGTGCACGACGTGATGCGCACCGGCAACCTGACGCGCCGCCTCGACCTGCGCCGCCGCGACGAATTCGGCACGCTCGAGACGGGTTTCAACCGGATGGCCGACGAGCTGACCGAACTCGTGGCGCGCGCCCAGCAGTCGTCGCTTCAGGTCACGACGTCGGTGGCCGAGATCGCGGCGACGTCGCGCGAGCAGCAGGCAACCGCGAACGAAACCGCGGCGACGACGACCGAGATCGGCGCGACCTCGCGCGAGATCTTCGCAACGTCGCGCGACCTGCTGCGCACGATGAACGAGGTGGCCGGCGTGGCCGAGCAGTCGGCGACGCTCGCGGGCGTGAGCCAGAGCGGGCTCACGCGGATGGGCGAGACGATGCGCAGCGTGATGGACGCGGCCGGTTCGGTGAACGCGAAGCTCGCGATCCTCAACGAGAAGGCGCTGAACATCAACCAGGTGGTCGCGACGATCACCAAGGTGGCCGACCAGACCAACCTGCTGTCGCTGAACGCGGCGATCGAGGCCGAGAAGGCCGGCGAGTACGGCCGCGGCTTCGCGGTCGTCGCGACCGAGATTCGCCGCCTTGCCGACCAGACGGCGGTGGCGACCTACGACATCGAGCAGACGGTGAAGGAAATCCAGTCGGCGGTGTCGGCGGGCGTGATGGGGATGGACAAGTTCTCCGAGGAAGTGCGCCGCGGCATGCTCGACGTGCAGCAGGTCGGCGGGCAGCTGTCGCAGATCATTGCCGAGGTGCAGACGCTCGCGCCGCGCTTCCAGATGGTCAACGAAGGGATGCAGACGCAGGCGAACGGCGCCGAGCAGATCACGCAGGCGCTGTCGCAACTGTCGGAGGCCGCGCAGCAGACGGCCGAGTCGCTGCGCCAGTCGTCGCAGGCGATCGACGACCTGACGCTCGTCGCGAACCAGTTGCGCACCAGCGTGTCGCGTTTCAAGGTCGACGCGTGACGCGCGCCGACACGCAGAACGGCGCCCACGCGCTGTTCCTGATGTTCGAGCTCGACGGCGAACGCTATGCGCTCGACGCGGCCGGCATCGACGAGGTGCTGCCGCTCGCGGTCACGAAGGCCGTGCCCGGCGCACCCGACTGGATCGCCGGGCTGCTGATGCGCGGCGGCCAGCCGGTGCCGGTGATCGACGTGCCGATGCTGGCGCTCGGGCGCCGCGCGCATGCATTGCGTTCGACGCGGCTCGTGATGGTTCGCTATCGCGCGGACGAGGCCGGCGGCGAGCGCACGATCGGGCTGATCGTCGAGCGCGCGACGCAGACGATGCGGATCGACCGCGCCGCGTTTCGCACGAGCGGCATCTCGACCGCGCGCACGCGCTGGCTCGGGCCGGTCGCGAACACGCCCGACGGCGTCGTGCAACAGGTGTCGGTATCCGACCTGATCGACGACGTCGCGCGCCTGTATCTGTTCGACGGCCTGCCGGGCCACGGGGGAGAGTCTGCATGAAAGAGTCCGAATCGCGATTTCGCGGCTGGCTGCTGCGCGAGACCGGCATCGACCCCGATTCGCTCGGTAACGATTTCCTGAGCCGCGCGCTGACGGAACGCGTGCATGCGCTGCAGGCGGACGGCGAGCGCCTGCCGTCGGCGGCGCGGCCGCCCGTGACGCAGGACGCGCTCGACGCCTACTGGCAGCAGCTCAACGCGTCGGCCGACGAACGGCGTGCGCTGATCGAGCTGTTCGTCGTGCCCGAGACTTGGTTCTTCCGCGACCGCGAGGCGTTCGCGACGCTCGCGCGGCTCGCGGTGGAGCGGCTCGCCGCGCTGCCCGGCCGCGTGATCCGCGTGCTGAGCGCGCCGTGCTCGACGGGCGAGGAGCCGTATTCGGCGGCGATGGCGCTGCTCGACGCGGGGCTCGACCCGGCCAGCTTCACGATCGACGCGATCGACCTCAGCGCGCGCGCGATCGAGCAGGCGCGGCTCGGCTGCTACGGGCGCAATGCGTTCCGCGGCACCGCGACGGAATTCCGTGCGCGGCACTTCACGCCGACCCGCGATGGCTGGCTGCTCGACGAGCGCGTGCGCGCGTGCGTTCAGTTCAGTCAGGCGAACCTCGTCGAACCGGCCGTCGATACCGGCATTCGCTACGATTTCGTGTTCTGCCGCAACGTGCTGATCTACTTCGATCGCGATGCGCAGGATCGCGTGATCCGCTCGCTCGACGCGCGTCTTGCCGGCGACGGCATGCTGTTCGTCGGGCCGGCCGAAACGGGTGTTGCGATGCGGCACGGGATGCGCTCGGCGCGCGTGCCGCTGGCATTCGCATTTCATCGCGAGCCCGCCGGCGCGACGGCCGACGCATGCGCGGCCCGCCCGGTGGCGTCGTTGTCGGCGGCGGCGTCGAATCGGCGCACGGAGCGCTTCACGGTCGCGCCGCTCGCGGCGACGCGCTCGGTG
>NZ_CABVQC010000047.1 GCF_902499175.1 Burkholderia aenigmatica | reverse complement strand
GGCCGAGGCCGGCTGGCCGGCCGTCGTCGCGGTCGTGCCGGCGCGCAACGAGGCCGACGTGATCGCCCGGGCGGCGACTTCGCTGCTCGAGCAGGATTACCCGGGCGATTTTCATCTGATCATTGTCGACGACCACAGCGACGACGGCACCGCCGACGCGGCCCGCGCGGCCGCGCTCGCGATCAACCGCGCCGACCGGCTGACGGTGCTGACCGCCAAGCCGCTGCCGGCCGGCTGGTCGGGCAAGGTGTGGGCGCAGTCGCAGGGGATCGCCGCGGTGCAGACGCTCGGCCTGCCGGCCGACTACCTGCTGCTGACGGATGCCGACATCGGCCATCCGCCCGACGCCGTCGCGCAGCTCGTCACGCGTGCGCAGGCCGAGAACCGCGATCTCGTGTCGCTGATGGTGCGGCTGCGCTGCGATTCGTTCTGGGAAAAGGCCCTGATCCCGGCGTTCGTGTTCTTCTTCGCGAAGCTCTACCCGTTCTCGTGGATCAACAACCCGCGTAACCGGACGGCCGGCGCCGCGGGCGGCTGCATGCTCGTCAAGCGCACGGCGCTCGAGGAAGCGGGTGGCATCGAGTCGATCCGCGGCGCGCTGATCGACGACTGCAGCCTCGCCGCGCAGATCAAGCATCGCGGCGAAGGCCGCCATCCGATCCGGCTCGACCTGGCCGACCGCAGCGTGTCGTTGCGCCCGTACGACAGCTGGCGCGACATCTGGAACATGATCGCGCGCACCGCGTTCACGCAGCTGCACTATTCGCCGCTGCTGCTGGCCGGCACGCTGCTCGGGATGACGATCATCTATCTCGTGCCGCCCGCCGCGGCGCTCGCGTACGGCGCGCGCGCATGGCCGGCGTGGCTCGCGTGGGCGTCGATGTGCGCCGCGTATGCGCCGATGCTGCGCTATTACCGGCGCTCGCCGCTGTGGGCGCCGGCGCTGCCGCTCGTCGCGCTGTTCTACGTCGGCGCGACGTTCGCGTCCGCGTGGCGCTACTGGCGCGGCAAGGGCGGCCAGTGGAAGGCGCGCGTGCAAGCGCCGGTGGATCGCTGAGCGTTAGCCGGGAGGCGCTCCTCCCGGTAGCCGGAAGAAAACAGACAGCCCGATCGGTGCGAACCGGTCGGGCTGTTTCGTTTTCGGCGGGGCGGCTTGCCGGTGCTTAGCGCTGGGTCAGCATCATGTACATCTGCACCACGACGTCCGGCGAGAACGTGAACGGCACCCAGCCGTAGCCCGTGTGGCGGGCCACCAGCAGGCGGTCGCCGTTCGTCTGCTTCTGCACGGCCATCATCGGGTTCTTCGTCGTCACGAAGCGCCAGCCGGCCGGGATGCCGGGCGGCGGCTCCGGCTGCATCGACGCGCGCGCATGCGCGAGTTCCTCGATCAGCTGGCTCAGTTGCTCCGGATGCAGCGTGATCGATTCGCCGTTGATGGTCAGCGTGAGTTCGTTCTGCGTCGGACGCGACACGTGCAGCGTCGATTTGTCGGCCGGGGCCGGGACCAGCGCGCCGGCGATGGCTTCGGCTTCAACCGGCGTTTCGGCTTGCGCCGTCGCGACGATGGCCGTTTCGGCGTCGGTCGCTGCTTCGACCGTTGCGGCGGCAGCCGGCGCGGGCGCGATCACGGCCGGCTCCGCCGCCGGCGTGCCGGCCGGCGCAGGTTCGACGACTTCCGCAGCAATGGCGGTGGCGGCAACGGCGTTCGTCGCGGCTTCCTTGACGACGGCCTCGACCAGCGCCTCGGCGTCGGCGATGGCCTTCGCGTGGTGCTGCGCAGCCGCTTCGGCTTGTGCGATCGCTTCGGTGTGGCGCTGCGTGAGCGCCTCGGCTTGCGCGGTGGCGTCGGCGTGGCGTTGTGCGGCGGCCTCGGCCTGCGCGATCGCTTCGGTATGGCGCTGCGTGACGGCTTCGGCCTCGGCGGTCGCGTCGGCATGACGCTGCGCGGCGGCCTGCGTTTCCGCGATCGCCTGCGTGTGCTGCTGCGCGAGCGCTTCGGCTTCGGCGATTGCAGCCGTGTGGCGCTGCGCGGCGGTTTCGGCTTCGGCGATCGCTTCCGCGTGACGCTGCGTGGCCGCTTCGGCTTCGGCGGTCGCTTCCGCGTGACGCTTCGCAGCTGCCTCGGCTTCGACGGTCGCGGTCGCATGGCGCTGCGCGGCCGCATCGGCGTCCGTTGCTGCCGCGTGATGACGCTGCGCGGCGGCCTCGGCTTCGGCGATCGCTGCCGCGTGGCGCTGCGACGCGGCTTCGGCATCCGCGTGACGCTGTGCGAGCGCTTCGGTCAGCGCAGTGGCTTCCGCATGGCGTTGCGACGCGGCTTCGGCTTGCGCGGTGGCATCGGTATGGCGCTGGGAGGCGGCTTCGGCTTCGGCGGTCGCGCTGGCGTGGCGCTGCTGCGCGGCCTCGGCCTCGGCGGCGGCGGCCGTGTGGCGTTGCGCGGCGGCCTGCGCTTCGGTTTCCGCGGCGGCGTGACGTTCTGCGGCCGCCTGGGCTTCCGCTGCTGCGGCGCGCGCGAAGGCTTCCGCGCTGCGGGCCGCCTGCTGCGCGGCGTGGTGATCGTGGAGGAGCTGATCGACGCCCATGGTGAGCGAAGCGATCTGATCGTTCAGGTTCATGCGTGTCTTCTCTGCGTAAGACCCGCGATTTTAACCGCTGCGCCGGTACCGGGCCGCGTGGGACGTGTAACAAAGTGCGCAAAGCGGCGTGAAGCACGCCGCTTTGTGTTACTTCAGGTAGCCCGCGGAGCCGAACCAGTCGAGCGCATCGCGCAGCCCTTCGCGGTACGGGCGCGCACGGTAGCCGAGCTCGCGCTCGGCTTTCGCGGACGTGAAATACATCTTGTTCTTCGACATCCGCAGCCCGTCCACGGTGACGAACGGCTCCTTCTTCGTGAACTTCGCGACCGCTTCGGCGCCGACCGCGAGCGGGTAGAGCGGCCAGCGCGGCAGCGCGATCGTCGGCGGCTTGCGGCCCGTCATCTGCGCGATGTCGGCGAGCATCTGCTGCAGCGGCAGGTTCTCGCCGCCGAGGATGTAGCGCTCGCCGATCCGGCCGCGCTCGAGCGCGAGGAAGTGGCCGTGCGCGACGTCGTCGACGTGCACGAGGTTCAGCCCCGTGTCGACGAACGCGGGAATCTTGCCGAGCGCGGCCTCGACGATGATGCGGCCGGTCGGCGTCGGCTTCACGTCGCGCGGGCCGATCGGCGTCGACGGATTGACGATCACGGCCGGCAGCCCTTCGTCGGCGATCATCCGCTCGACCGCGCGTTCCGCGAGCACCTTGCTGCGCTTGTAGACGCCGATGGCCTGCTCGGCCGTGAGCGGCCGGTTTTCGTCGGACGGATCGCCGGCGCTCGTCACCTTCAGCGTCGCGACGCTGCTCGTGTAGACGATCCGCTCGACGCCTTCCGCGCGTGCCGCGCGCATCGTCGCGACCGCGCCCTCGAGGTTCGCACGCTCGATCTCGTCGGGATCGGGCGCCCACAGCCGGTAGTCGGCCGCGACGTGCAGCAGGTAGCGCACGCCGCGCAGCGCGGCGCGCATCGACGCCTCGTCGCGCATGTCGCCGGTGACGATCTCGGCGTCGAGATCCGCCAGGTTCGTGCGCGGGCTGGTCGAGCGCACGAGCACGCGCACCGCATAGCCTTTCTGCTGCGCAATGCGCGCGACGGCCGAGCCGACGAAACCGGACGCGCCGGTGACGAGAACGAGATCGCGGGAGGTATCAGTCATGCGTTTCCTTCGGGGCCGCGCGCGAGCGGCGCGGCGGTTGAGCATCGGCGAGATTGTACGTGGTCGGCACGCGCGGCGACGCCAGGCCGTGACGGCGGTGAGCCGGCCCCGGCCCGTGTGCGAAGCGGCCGACGCGACTACAATGCCGGGCTTGAATGCAACGGGAGGGCGACGCGATGAGCCGCAATGAACACGACGAACGGATCGAGACCTACTACGTGCGGGTGCGCGGCGTCGTGCAGGGCGTCGGCTTCCGTCATGCGACGGTGCGCGAGGCGCATGCGCTGAAGCTGCGCGGCTGGGTCGCGAATCTCGAGGACGGCACCGTCGAGGCGATGATCCAGGGCCCCGGCGCACAGATCGACCGGATGCTCGCGTGGCTGCGTCACGGGCCGCCGGCCGCGCGCGTGACCGAAGTGACGTTCGAGGAACGTCAGACCGAAAGGCGCTTCGATCGCTTCCAGCAGCAGTAAGAGGCACAGAACGATCATGACGGGGTATCCGGAGGCCGGGCGCGGCCTCATGCTGTCGGTGACGGCGTCGATGCTGTTCGCGCTGATGTCCGCCTACGCCAAACTGCTCGCGCCGCTCACGGGGCTCGACATCTTCGCGTGGCGCGTCTTGTGGACCGCGCCGGGCGCGCTCGCGCTGATTGCGTTGCGCGGCCGCTGGCCGGCGCTCGTCGAGCTCTTTCGGCGCAGCGTGCGCGACTGGCGTTTGCTGATTGCGCTGCCCGTGAGCGCCGCGCTGCTCGGCGTACAGCTGTGGCTGTTCCTGTGGGCGCCGCTGCACGGCCGCATGCTCGAAGTGTCGCTCGGCTATTTCCTGCTGCCGCTGACGATGGTGCTCGTCGGCCGCTTCTACTATCACGAACGGCTCGATCCGCTGCAATGGGCGGCGGTCGCGTGCGCCGCGCTCGGCGTCGCGCACGAAGTGTGGGCGACGCGCGCGTTCGCGTGGCCGACGCTCGTCGTCGCGCTCGGTTATCCGCCTTATTTCGTGCTGCGCCGGCGGATCAACGCCGATTCGCTCGCCGCGTTCGCGGTCGAGATCGCGCTGCTGTGTCCGATCGCGTTCGCGATGGTCGCGACGAGCACGACGCGCGTGGCCGACCATCCGGTGTTGTGGGCCGCGCTGCTGCCGGGGCTCGGCGTGCTCAGCACGCTCGCGCTCGCGAGCTACCTGAAGGCGAGCCGGATGCTGCCGATGGCGCTGTTCGGGATTCTCGGCTACGTCGAGCCCGTGCTGCTCGTCGCGGTGTCGCTGCTGCTGCTGGGCGAGACGCTGAGCGTCGCGAAGCTCGCGACGTACGGGCCGATCTGGGTCGCCGTTGCGCTGACCGCGTGGCACAGCGCCATGCTGATGCGGCGTCTGCCCGCGCGCGGCTAAGCGCCGGTCGCGATGCGTGGCGGCGCACGGAACGTGCCGCGCATCGCATGGCCTTCGCGCAGCGGTCGAATTCATCGACGCTGACCGCGAACTGGCGTCGCGCTGACGTGAGTCTGGCGACGCTGCCTGTTTCGTCCCATCGGGCGCGCGCCTGTAATCGAACAGAAGATTCGGTTGCACTTTGTTACTTAGGGTCTCCCCTGATCGGCCATTAGACTGGCCTCACCGACTTCCCTTCGTATGCAGCCTTTCAATGAACGGTCATCTCCGTGCCTGGCCGGCCGGGTTGGCGCGATGCGGGCATACGCGTATCGCGGCTGATCCCGCTCGCCTTCTCCTTCTCGATCCAATCCCCGGTGCGTTCGGCACCGCCGTCGTGCGGGTGCGCTCATGTCGTTGAGCGTGCCGCCCGCCACGGTTCAGCCGTCGCGCAGCGGCCGCCTGATCGAAGTCGATTTCTTCCGCGGCGTCGTGCTGTTGATGATCGTCGTCGATCACATCGGCGCGAGCGTGCTGTCGCGCGTCACGCTGCACGCGTTCGCGCTGTGCGACGCGGCCGAGGTCTTCGTCTTTCTCGGCGGCTTCGCGACCGCGAGCGCCTATGGCGCGATCGCCGAGCGGCACGGCGCGCGCGCCGCGCAAAAGCGGTTCGTGCGCCGCGCGATGCAGATCTACCGCGCGTTTCTCGCGACCTCGACGTTGATGCTCGTCGTGTCGGCCGCGCTCGACCACTACGGGATCGATGCGCCGAACCTCGCGCTCGACGACGTCAGCGTGATGCTCGCGTCGCCGCTGACGGGCGCAGCCGAGCTGCTGACGTTCCAGCGCCAGCCCTATCTCGCCTCGGTGCTGCCGATGTACGTGCTGTTCGCGCTCGCGTCGCCGGTGCTCGTGCCGTTCGCGCGCCGGCATCCGTGGCTGCTCGTCGCGTTCAGCGTCGCGTCGTGGATCGCGGCGGGCTGGCTCGGCCCCGAGCTGCTCGATACCGACGGATTCCGCTGGAGTTTCAATCCGTTCGCGTGGCAACTGATGTTCGTCGCCGGCGTGCTCGCGCGCTGCCAGCCGTTCTACCGGCACATCGCGCTGGGGCGCTGGGGCGCGGCCGCGACGGGTGTCGCGTGCGCGGTCGTGCTCGGTTGCGCGAGCTACAAGCTGTTCTCGGGGCTGCCGCTGCCGGAGGGCGTGTTCAAGCGCGATCTCGCGCTGCCGCGCGTCGTGAGCTTCGCGGCTATCGCGTGGCTGATGGCCGATTGCGTGCGCTTCGGCTGGATCGCGCGGATCGCGCAGGGCGTGCGGCCCGTCGTGGCCGTGGGCCAGCGCGGGCTGATCTGCTTCGTCGCGGGCGCGGCGATTTCGCTCGTCATCGATTCGCTGCTGCATCCGGTCGTGCGCAGCGCCGATCTGCGGCATGTCGGCGTGGGCCTCGTGGCCGACGCGTGCGCGCTCGGACTGATGATGGCCGTGGCCGGTTCGGGAACGTGGATCGCGCGGTGGCGCAGCGCGGCCGCGTGAGCGGCACGGGAGGCGGCGCGTGCGGCACGGAATGTGCCGCGCGGCGTCAGTGAGGTGAGCTGATACGGGAGCGGGGAACGGCGGTGGCGTCGTCGGATTCGGCGTCGTCGCGTTCGTCGGGCGCCGGATCGTCGCGTTCCGCGAGTACCGCGTCGGCTTCAGCCGCGGCTCGCGCGGCGCGTATCGCGGTGCAGCGCTGAGCGTGCCGGATGTCCGACAGTATCCTCAAGAGCCGTGTTGTTTTGCTTTTCATTGTCTTCTCCCGCCAGTGCGCATCTCGCGAAGCGGATGCGCTTCCTGCAACCAGTGTAGGACGCGTTCGCGTGCCTGGCGGGAGAATGTGGCGTGCAGGCCGCACGCCGAGGGATAGTACTTACTGCGCGGCGGCGACGCCCTGCGCCTGCAGCGCTTCTTCGCGGCGCTCTTCTGCACAACGCTGGTGCTGGCGCGACAGGCGGTTCATCAGCGGCAGCAGCAGCAGTGCGAGCACCATGCCGATCGCGGCGAGCCAGCCGAGCTTCTCGAACAGCGACAGGTACAGCGGCAGCGATTCGGTGGCCGGCAGTTCGTGCGACGGCATCTGCGCGAAGTTCGCGACGACGCTGCCCAGATACTGCGACACGCCCGTTGCGACGAAATACGCACCCATCATGAAGCCGCTCATGCGCGCCGGCACGTAGCGGGCGATCATCGCGAGGCCGAGGCCGCTCACCAGCAGTTCGCCGAGCGAGTAGAGGCCGTAGCCCCACACCATGAACCACGACGACACACGGCCATCGATCGCGTAGCGGCCGCTGATCGTGAACACCAGGTAGCCCGCGGCCACTGCGCCGAAGCCGAGCGCGTACTTCGCGGCGACCGGCAGGTCACGGCCGCCCTTCGCGACGGTGTTGTAGACCCACACGAGCACCGGGCTCAGCAGCATGATCCAGATCGGGTTCAGCGCCTGGAACTGCGCGGCGCTCCACGTGAACAGCGTCGTGCCGAACAGCATGAAGCGCGGATCCACGTTGCGCAGCGCGAACAGCGTCAGCGACGTCGACATCTGCACGTAGAAGATGAAGAACAGGATCACCTGGCCGATCAGCACGAGCGCCGCGATCAGGCCTGCGCGCTCCGAGCGCTCCGACTTCGCGATCATGTACGCGAAGATCGCGAGGATCGCAAACGCTGCCGTCCACACGCTGGCGACCGCCAGTTGCTTGTGCTGCAGCACGTACAGCGTGATCAGTGCGAGCCCGACGCCGCCGAGCGCGACCGCGCCGAGGCGCTTCCAGCGGATCGGTTCGTCGTCCGGCTTCGAGCCGACATGCGCGAGCGTGCGATGCATCAGCATGAAGTTGAGGATCGCGAACAGCATGCCGCCGCAGCAGACCGCGAACGCGGCGTGCCAGCCCCAGTGATCCTTGATCCACGGCGTCGCGAGCATCGACACCGTCGAGCCGATGTTGACCGCCATGTAGTAGATCGTGAACGCGCTGTCGATGCGCGCGTCGTCGCCTTCATAGATGCGGCGCACGAGGTTCGCCGCGTTGGCCTTGAACAGGCCGTTGCCGACGACGATCACGCCGAGCGACGCGTACATGTACGTCAGGTGATCGTTCGGAAACGCGAGCATCAGGTAGCCGGCGCACAGCACGGACGCGCCGATGATCATCGTGCGACGGGCGCCGAGCACCTTGTCGCCGATCCAGCCGCCGATCGACGGTGCCGCATAGACGAGTGCGGTGAACGCACCCCAGGTCAGGTTCGCATGGCTGTCGGTGAAACCGAGCCGGTCGACCATGAAGAGGACCAGGAGCGCGGCCATGCCGTAGTAGCCGAAGCGCTCCCACATTTCGATGAGGAAGACCGTCGTGAACGATCGGGTTTGTGAAACAGGTGGTTGCATCATCAATCTCGGTTGAAACGGACGGCACGGATCGCGCGTCGTCTTGGGGTCGAACTGGAGCCGGTGCACAATGGGCCGGGTAGGCTTCGTGCTGGCGATGGAACAGTCGGGCGGTTAGCCCGGGCCGGGGTCGGACACCGCCTGATGTGGCGGGGAGGGGCCCCGACCGGCGCGCGCATGGTAACGGCTGCCGGTCCGGTGCGTCAGGTATCTGCCACCTAGGGAAACTCCCAATGTGGCAGTAGCTTTCAGGAACATTCGTCTCATCATCTAGTTGTAAGCTTTCGTGCCGGCCCTCCGAAGATTCCCGGAGAGCCGCTTGCAGCTTGCCTGTGAAGCCGGCGAGTCTGGCAAGATAGCGCGTCATTTCGCTCGCTTCGTGTCCCGTTTAGTGCACCGGGCTCAACACCGAAGACGTGAGCGAACCCGAAGACTAAGCTATATCGTTCTAACTTAGTTATTTTCCATCAAACATTTTTTGACGATCACTTTTCGGCCTGCTATGGTTCCCCCCACTGAAAACTCGCGGTCTGCAAACGCTACCGCCGCACTGGGCAGCAAGATTCGCGCGTTGCGTCAACGACTCAAGCGCACGCTCGACGACACCGCTACCGCCGCGGGGATTTCGAAGCCGTTTCTGTCTCAAGTCGAACGCGGGCTCGCGTCGCCGTCGCTGACATCGTTGGCCGGTATCGCGCACGCGCTCGGTGTGACGGTGCAGTACTTTGTGGATACGCCGAGTGAAGAACGCTCGGTTTGCCGAGGCGAGCAGCTGCGCTTCTTCGGGTTTGCCGATTCGGCGAACCTGTTCGCGCGGCTGACGAACGTATCCGAAGGGCGCCAGCTGGAGGCGATCCTCGTGAGGATGCCGCCGGGGCAGAAGCGGTCGGAGGTGACGACACATGCAGGAGAGGAGTTCCTGTATGTGATTGAAGGGGAAGTGTCGCTGACGCTGGAAGGCAAGACGTTCGTCCTGCAGGCCGGTGACAGCTCGCACTATCAGTCGACGGTCCCGCACAGCTGGGTCAACACCGCGAAGATCGAGTCGGTGGTGGTCTGGGTCGGTACACCGAGGCTGTTCTAACGCACAGGTATTCCTTCGTTTCGAAGACGGAATACCTGTCGAAAGAAACGTAAGGAATACTAACATGCAATACGAGAATCACGGGCCTCCTCAATCGCTGCACCCGTCAGCGTCTCAAGCGTAATTCGCGGCATCCGCCGCGCAACGCTCACCGAACAACTCTTCTCAAGACTGCCACGATGAAATCCTTGCATGCCATGTCGGCCGTGCTGGCCGCGCTCGCCCTGACGCCTGTCGCCCACGCCGTTACCGTTCCGTCGAACGTCGCGCTCGCTCCTCAACAGGACCTGACGCGCCAGGTGCCCGCCGAAGTCGAGTCGCTCGACCCGGCGCACATCGAGTCGTGGACCGGCAACACGATCGGCCTCGACCTGTTCGAAGGGCTGGCCCGCATCGACGCAGCCGGCCAGGTCGTGCCGGGTGTCGCGCTGTCGTGGGAACGCAAGACGCCGACGACGTGGATCTTCAAGCTTCGCCACGACGCGAAGTGGAGCAACGGCCAGCCGGTGACGGCCGCCGATTTCGTCTATTCGTGGCAGCGCCTCGTCGATCCGAAGACGGGCTCGAAATACACGATCCTCGTCGAGTTCGTGAAGAACTCGAAGGACATCATCGCGGGCAAGGCCGCGCCGTCGACGCTCGGCGTGCGCGCCGTCGATCCGTACACGCTCGAAGTGACGACCGACGCGCCCGTCGCGTTCTTCCCCGAGCTGACCGCGATGGCGCCGCTCGTGCCGGTGAGCAAGGACGCCGTCGCGAAGTTCGGCGACGCGTGGACGCGCCCGGGCAACATGGTCAGCAACGGTGCATACCAGCTCGTCGACTGGCAGCCGAACAACCGCATCGTTGTGACGAAGGACGCCAAGTACTGGAACGCGCCGAAGGTCGTGATCAACAAGGTCACGTACCTGCCGATCGAGAGCGACGAGACCGCGATGCGCATGTACCAGGCGGGTCAGGTCGACTACACGTACACGATTCCGTCGGGCATCTTCCCGCAGGTCAGCAAGCAGTTCGGCAGCGACCTGCGCCCGGGCCTGCAGCTCGCGACGTACTACTACTACCTGAACAACAACGACGCGGCGCTGAAGGACAAGCGCGTCCGCCAGGCGCTGTCGATGGTGATCGATCGCGACGTGCTGACGTCGAAGCTCACGCAGTCGGGCGAGAAGCCGATGTACGGGCTGATGCCGAACGGCACGAAGGGCGTGCAGCCGTTCACGCCGGAATGGGCATCGTGGCCGATGGCCAAGCGTGTTGAGGCCGCGAAGAACCTGCTGAAGCAGGCCGGCTACTCGGACGCGAAGCCGCTTTCGTTCACGCTGACGTACAACACCAACGACCTGCACAAGAAGGTCGCGCTGTTCACCGCGTCGGAATGGCGCACGAAGCTCGGCGTCAACACGAAGCTCGAGAACGTCGAGTTCAAGGTGCTGATGAAGCAGCGGCATGACGGCAAGGTGCAGGTCGCGCGCGACGGCTGGTTCGCCGACTACAACGACGCGATGACGTTCTTCGACCTGCTGCGCTGCGGCAGCTCGCAGAACACGGTCGGCTATTGCAACAAGCAGGCCGACACGCTCGTCGACGAAGGCAACCAGAAGCTCGACGACAAGGCGCGCGCCGCGCTGCTCACGCAGGCGCACGATCTCGCGATGAACGACACGCCGATGGTGCCGCTGTTCCAGTACACGGCCGACCGTCTCGTGAAGTCATACGTCGGCGGCTACTCGCTGAAGAACGTGATCGACATGCGTGCTTCGCAGGACATGTACGTGATCAAGCACTGAGCGGAGCGATCATGCTGGCCTACGCATTGAGGCGCACGTTGTGGGCGGTGCCGACGATCCTCGCGGTCGTCACCGTCTGCTACCTGCTCCTGCATTTCACGCCCGGCGGCCCGTTCGATACGGAGAAGCAGCTGTCCGCGGCCACGCTCGCGAACCTGAACGCGAAGTATCACCTCGACGAGCCGCTGTGGAAGCAGTACCTGCTGTACCTGAACGCGCTGCTGCACGGCGATCTCGGCCCGTCGTTCCGCTACGTCGACTGGTCGGTGAACGATCTCGTGAAGAAGGCGCTGCCCGTGAGCCTCGGCGTGGGCGGCGTGTCGATCCCGATCTCGATCGTGTTCGGCGTGCTGCTCGGCACCGTCGCGGCCGTGCGCCGCGACAGCTTCATCGACCGCTTCGTGATGCTGATCGGCAACTTCGGCAACGTCATCCCGCCGTTCGTGCTCGGTCCCGTCCTCGTGTGGATCTTCGCGATCCTGCTGAAGACGTCGTCCGGCAACGGCTGGCTGCCCGCGGGCGGCTGGGGCGACGGCGGCTGGCGGTACCGGCTGCTGCCGATCGTGCTGCTGACTTTCATCAACATGTCGCTGCTCGCGCGCGTGATGCGCGGCTCGATGATCGAGACGCTGTCGAGCAACTACATCCGCACTGCGCGCGCGAAGGGCCTGCCGGGCTCGACGATCGTGCTGCGCCACGCGCTGAAGCCCGCGCTGATGCCGGTCGTGTCGCTGTTCGGCACGGTCTGCATCACGTCGATCACGGCCGCTGTCGTCACCGAATCGGTGTTCGCGCTGCCGGGGCTCGGGCAGCTCGTCGTGAACGGCGCCATCAACCGCGATTACACGCTGGTGCTCGGCCTCGTCGTGCTGACGACCGTTTGCGCGGTGCTGTTCAACCTGCTGGTCGACCTCGCTTATGCGTGGCTCGATCCGCGCATCCGTTATTGAGCGAGGCACAGCGATGACTCCGACTACTCCCGTCGTCGGCCTGCCCGTGCAGACCGACTCGCCGCCGCGTTCGCGCTCGCCGCTCGCGCTTGCGATGGCGCGCTTCCTTCACAACCGCGCGGCCGTGTTCAGCCTCGTGCTGCTTGCGCTTATCACGCTCGCCTGTTTCGTCGGCCCGTGGCTGCTCGCGGCCGATCCTTCGGCAAGCGACTGGGGCTCGATCAGCCTGGCGCCCACCTGGGCGAACCAGCACTGGTTCGGCACCGACGAGCTCGGCCGCGACCTGCTGGTGCGGACGCTGATCGGCGGCCGCGTGTCGATCGAGGTCGGCCTGCTCGGCACGCTCGTGTCGGGCCTGTTCGGCGTCGCATGGGGTGCGACCGCGGGCTTCGCGGGCGGTCGCGTCGACTCCGTGATGATGCGCATCGTCGACATGATGTACGCGATCCCGTACCTGCTGATCGCGATCCTGATGATGACCCTGTTCGGCCGCTCGTTCATGCTGGTCGTGCTGACCATCAGCGCGTTCTCGTGGATCGACATGGCGCGTGTCGTGCGCGGCCAGACGTTGTCGCTGCGCAACCGCGAGTTCGTCGATGCGGCCCGCGCGATCGGCGTGTCGCCGGCATCGATCGTGCTCCGCCACATCGTGCCGAACCTGCTCGGCGTGGTCGTCGTGTACGCGACGGTCTCGGTGCCGGGCATCGTGCTGACCGAATCGGTGCTGTCGTTCCTCGGCCTCGGCGTGCAGGAACCGATGACGAGCTGGGGCGTGCTGATCCAGGACGGCGCGCAGAAACTGGAATCGATGCCGTGGCTGCTGCTGGCCCCGGCCGTCATGCTGTGCGTGACGCTCTACTGCGTGAACTTCGTCGGCGATGGCCTGCGTGACGCGCTCGACCCGAAGGATCGCTGAAATGGCAGCCCTACTTGAAGTAGACAACCTCGGCGTGCGCTTCACGCGCAAGGACGCACCGCCGGTCGACGCCGTGAGCGGCGTGTCGTTCTCGCTCGAAGCCGGCAAGACGCTCGGCATCGTCGGCGAATCGGGCTCGGGCAAGAGCCAGACCGTGATGGCGCTGCTCGGCCTGCTGGCCGGCAACGGCGCGACGACCGGCGCCGCGCGCTATCGCGGCGACAACCTGCTCGAGATGGATGGGCGTGCGCTGAACAAGGTGCGCGGCGACCGGATCGCGATGATCTTCCAGGATCCGATGACGTCGCTCAATCCGTTCCTGACGATCGAGCGGCAGATGACCGAGACGCTGCAGCTGCACCGCAAGCTGTCGCGCAAGGAAGCGACCAAGCGCGCGATCGAGGCGCTCGAATCGGTGCGCATTCCCGACGCGGCGCGCCGCATCCGCATGTATCCGCACGAGTTCTCGGGCGGCATGCGCCAGCGCGTGATGATCGCGATGGCGCTGCTGTCCGAGCCGGAAATCCTGATCGCCGACGAGCCGACCACCGCGCTCGACGTGACCGTGCAGGCACAGATCATCGACCTGCTGCGCGAGCTGAACCGCGAGCGCGGCACGGCGATCGTGCTGATCACGCACGACATGGGCGTGGTCGCGGGCCTCGCCGACGACGTGATGGTCATGTATGCGGGCCGCACCGTCGAATACGCGCCGGCCGAGTCGATCTTCGCGGCGCCGTCGCATCCGTACACGATCGGCCTGCTCAACGCGCTGCCGCGCTTGACCGACGCGGACGATGCGCCGCTCGTCGCGATTCCCGGCAATCCGCCGATGCCCGGCACCGCGCCGGCCGGCTGCGCGTTCGCGAAGCGCTGCACGTATGCGGAAGAACGCTGCGGCGCGGCGCGCCCCGCGCTGGAAACCTATGGCGCCGTGGGCGCGGTGCGCGCGTGCCACCGTCCCGTGGCCGATCTGACGGGAGGTCTGCGATGAGCGTCAATGAACGCCGCCATGCCGGCGCGACGGACGACACGCTGCTGTCCGTCGATGGTCTGAAAGTGCATTTCCGCGTGCCGCTCGGCGGCTATCCGTGGTCGCCGAAAGGGACGCTGCGTGCCGTCGACGGCGTGTCGTTCGACGTGAAGCGCGGCGAGACGGTCGGGCTCGTCGGCGAATCGGGCTGCGGGAAGTCGACGCTCGCGCGTGCGCTGATCGGCCTCGTGCCGATGACGGCCGGCACGGTGAAATGGCGTGGCGATGCCGTGTCGCCCGATCACCTGCGCGGCACCACGATGCGGCGCGAAGTGCAGATGATCTTCCAGGATCCGCTCGCGTCGCTCGATCCGCGCATGACCATCGAGCAGGTCGTTGCGGAGCCGCTCGTCACGCATCAGGGCGGCCTCGGCCGCACCGAGGTGCGCCGCCGCGTGGTCACGATGCTCGAACGTGTCGGCCTGAACGCGCATCACCTGCTGCGCTATCCCCATGAATTTTCCGGTGGGCAATGCCAGCGCGTCGGCATCGCACGCGCGCTGATCGGCGAGCCGAAGCTCGTGATCTGCGACGAACCCGTATCGGCGCTCGACGTGTCGATCCAGGCGCAGATCGTGAACCTGCTGCGCGACCTGCAGCGCGAACTGTCGTTGTCCTATCTGTTCGTTGCACACGATCTGGCGGTGGTGAAGGCCATCAGCCAGCGCGTGCTCGTGATGTATCTCGGCCGCGTGATGGAGTTCGGCACGCGGCATGACGTGTACGGCGTGCCGCAGCACCCGTACACGAAGGCGCTGCTCGATGCGGCGCCGACGCCGGAGCCGGCGCGCGAGCGTGCTCGCCGTCCAATGCTGCTGGCGGGCGAGATGCCCTCGCCGCTCAACCCGCCGTCCGGCTGCGCGTTCCGCACGCGCTGCCCGGTCGCGATCGATGCGTGCGCGCAGGACGTGCCGCTGCCGGAAGTTCGGCAGGGGTCGGCCGCGCGTGTCGCGTGCATCCGCGCGGGTGTGGCGTGAGCTGAAGTGACGCAGAAAACATAACCAAGGCTGGTCAACAGGGGTAGGTGCGGCGCGAACGATCTTCGCGCCGCGGGTACAGGCGCGTCCTTAGCCGGGCACGCCGGGGGGCCGGGAGCGGATCGCAACCGGCGTGGACGATATCAACACAAGACGAGAATTACGATGAAAAAACAGAAGACGATCGGGACGGCATCGAAAATGCTGCTTGCATGGGGGCTGCCGGCACTCGCCGGTGTCTCGCTGACGGGCGTCGCGCACGCCGACGACGCGGCCCCCGCACCGCTGACGGTCGCACAGGCCGCACCGGGCACGACCGTTGCACAGGCAACGACCCCGAACGCCATTGTCAACGCCGAAGCGAACCAGGCCGTCACGCCGCCCGACGAGCCGTCGGCCCAGTCGCAGTCGAAGGGCTTCATTGCCGACAGCCATCTCAACTTCCTGTTCCGCAACTACGCGGACGTGCTCGATGCCAAGGGCGGGCCGCATCGCCACGCATGGGTCCAGGGGGCGATGGCGAACTTCGAGTCGGGCTATACGACGGGCCTGATCGGTATCGGTTTCGACGCGTCGCTGTATGCGGCGCTGAAACTCGACGGCGGCCAGGGCGCCGGCAGCATGGTGCACATCGCGAAGGGTGGCGGTGGCGGCAACCAGCTCGCATGGGCTTATCCCGGCATCTACGACGTAAAGGCGCGCATCTCGAACACGGTGGTCAAGTACGGTCTGCAGGCCGTCGACAACCCGTTCATGGAGCAGCACGATAACCGTGCGCTGCCGCCGACGTTCCTCGGTGCGACTCTCGTCAGCAATGAATTCAAGAACGTGATGCTCGAGGCCGGCAGCTTCACGAAGACCGATGCACGCGGTCACACGACGCTCACCAACCTGACGACGCAATACGGCGGCACGCGCATCAATCGCCTGTCGTATGTCGGCGGCACGTGGGATTACTCGCCGAATGGCGAAGTCGCGCTGTACGCGAACCAGGCCGACGACGTGTGGCACCAGTACTACGCGTCGGTGAAGCACAGCATCGGCAGCCCGCAGACGATCAAGTGGACGGGCTTCGGTAACGTCTACTCGACGCACGACACGGGCGATGCGCTGCAAGGCAAGATCAACAACAACGCATACAGCCTGTCGCTGGCCGCGCAGCATGGCCCGCACGAGCTGCTGCTCGGCTTCCAGCAGGTGCTCGGCGACCAGTTCTTCGACTACCTGAACGAAACGAACGGCATCTTCCTGACCAACTCGATGGACGTCGACTACAACGCGCCGCACGAAAAGTCGCTGCAGCTGCGTTACACGTTCTACGGCAAGGAAGCGGGCCTGCCGGGCTTCAAGGCGATGGTCTGGGGCGTGACGGGCTGGGGTGCGGACGGCAGCGCGGGTGCGGCGAACGACCCGAGCAAGTCGAGCATCTACTGGAGCAACGGCGCGCCGGTGCAGGGCCGTCACCACGAGTTCGGCTTCATCCCGTCGTACACGTTCCAGAGCGGCAAGCTGAAGGACACGAAGGTCACGTTCATCGCGATGTGGCACGCCGGTTCGTCGCACTACTCGGACGCGACGAACACCGAGTACCGTCTGGTCGTGAACCTGCCGCTGCACGCGTTCTGATCGAAGGGGGTGCATGCGCCCCCGCCTCGCACGGCCGGCCTGCGATCGAAACGATCAGGCCGGCTTGTGCAGCCCCGCGACCGGGTCGTTCGCAGCGGGCATGTCTTCCACGAGCGACGTGAGCTGGCGGCCCGTGTCGCGCCACGCGTCGAGGCCGCCGCGCAGCGCGAGCGCATCGGTGAAGCCGGCGTCGAGCAGGCGCTTCGCCATCAGCGCGGCCGTGAACTCGTTCGGGCACGAGCAATACACGACGAACTTCTGCGTGAGCGGATAGCGTGCGACGATGTCGCCGATCTGGCGCTCGTCCGCGAACTGCGCGCCGGGAATCGTGAACGGGTCGAGCTTGCGGTGTTCGGGCGAGCGCACGTCGAGGACCACCGGCGCGGACGTATCGCGCAGCAGCGAGTCGAGTTCGTCGACGCCGATCCGCGCGCTCGCGAGCTGGCGGATCAGCGCGCGGCGGCGCATCCAGCGGATCGCCGCGTACACCGCCAGCACCGCGACGGCCACCAGCAGCGCCACGCGGCCGAGCTGGCCCGCACCAGCGAACAGCCAGTCGATCTGGCGAGCGAACATCAGCCCGACCACCAGTCCGACGATCGTCCACAGCGCGGCGCCGAGCGCATCGTAGCCGACGAACGTGCGATAGCGCGTGCCGAACGCGCCGGCCATCGGCACCGACACGAGCGACAGCCCCGGAATGAAGCGCGCGACTGCAAGTACGCGCACGCCGTAGCGGCCGAAGAAGCGTTCGGTCTTTTTCACGCAGCTGTCACGCGACAGCGACAGCCGGCAGATCGTCTTCAGCGTCGTGCCGCCGTAGCGCCGGCCGGCGAGGTACCACACGGTGTCGCCGATCAGTGCGCCGAGCACCGACAGCATGACCACCGTGACCAGTTGCGAGCCGATCATCGCCGGATGCATCGCGGACATCGCGCCGAACAGCACGAGCGTCGGCATCGCGGGCACCGGCAGCCCGATGGCCGCCGCGAGCACGTTGGCGAAGACGAGAAGCGGCCCGTATTGGGCGACGAGGTCACGGAGGAGCATGACGGCTGGCCGAAAAGGAAACGCGTGCGGAAAGCACGCAGATGGGCCGATTATCGGCCTTTTTCAAGTCGGCGGAGGGAATAACGCAAAGCGCCTGACGGCGGCAGGGAGATGTCGGTGAGCCGGCGCCTGGCGCGCGGCTCACCGGTCGAAATCAGGAGGAGGTGCGGGCGAGCGATGCGGCGCCGTGGTTTTCGCCGGGGAGCTCGGCGCCGTGCGAGCGGATCGCCGCGATCAGTTCGGCCGGCGTGATCTCGTAACGGACTTCGCGATGGATGCCGGGCTTGCGTTCGTCGATCTCGATCAGCAGCACGCTCTTGCCGTCGCCGGTCGCTTCGAGCCGGAGCGAGCGCAGTTCGCGGCCGTCGGCCGGGTCGTGTTCGGTGAGCAGGGTCATTGCCCCGGATGAGCCGGTAGTGCGCATCGAACCTATCCTCGTATCGTGGATGCCGTAGTGGCGAAGATGTCTTTGTTGAATACAGCTTGACGCAGTTTAACGCGAACGGGCCGCAATTCGGAGCATTTTCGTGGGGGGAAATGAGGGCTGAACCACGGATCCTTCTGATGTTTGAGCCGCGCGGGGCGGGCGTTTCAGACGGATCGCGCGCGGCCGCGGCCGGCGCCTGACCGCCGTTCGCGGCCGGGCCGGCACGGGCAGCGACACGCGGTGCCACGCGTGTCGCCGCGGCGGTATCAGAAGCGGTCGGCGAGCCCCATCGCCGGGTCGCTGACCGAGTGGCGGCCGGTTTCGACGCGGCCGGCGACGCGGCGCGAGAAACTCGCGTCGCTGTCCGCGGTGACGATGAAGTCGTACCAGTGGCCGGTCGAGTCGAGCTGCCAGTGCAGTTCGGCCTGGTCGCCGGCGCGCACCGTGACCGTCCACGTGGTACCGGTGCCGCGATCGTGGCCGTGACCCTGGCTGTTGCCGTCCTCGTTACCCTGGCCATGTCCGCGATCGTCGTGTGCGCCGCGGCTGGACAGCGGCCCGTAGACCTGGTTCGACTTCACGGTGAAACGCACCGTTCCGCCGCCGTGGTTGCGCAGCCGCAGGTGGAGGCTGCCGCTCGCGCCCGCATAGCCGACGCGCACTTCCGGATGGGGCGCGCGAGCACCGGCCAGGCGGCTCAGGTCGCCGGTGAAGCGGCGGTGATAGCCGTTCGGGCCCAGCACCCACAAGTCATATTTACCGCCATTGTCGGCGCGCGCGGCCCAGTCGCCGCGGAGCGTCTTGCCCGGCTCGACGGCGTAGCGCTGCGGCAGGCGGTCGAGATTCAGCTTGTCATAGACGTGAAACACGGCGGCGGCGCGGCCCGTGTTCGCGAACGTCAGCGTGACCGTGCCGCTGCCGGCATCGGTCTGCGCGCTCGCATGCAGTTCGTAAGGCAACGCGCGCGACGGGCGCACGCCGGTGGCCTGCGCGGGCAGCGACGGTGCGGCCGGCGGCACGATCTTCGGCGCGGCCTGCTGTGCGGCGCTCAGCGCATCGACCTGGCTTTTGGTCGTATGGCCCGCGAGTGTCGGCAGCGGTTCGTTGTTCGGCGAGCGGAAATTGAACGCGCTCGTCAGGTCGCCGCACACCGCGCGGCGGTAGGCGCTGATCTGCGGCTCCGCGACGCCGAAGCGCTTTTCGAGGAAGAGCAGCGTCGACGTATGGTCGAACACCTGCGAGTTGACCCAGCCGCCGCGGCTCCACGGCGACACGATCCACATCGGCACGCGCGGGCCCGGGCCGTACGGACGGCCGTCGGTCGCCGGCTGGCTCGCCGTGGCCGGCGTGAAGTCGTGGTACTCGGCGGCGACGTCGGCGGCCGCCAGCGTATGGCCGCCCGCGAGCGTGCCGTCGGCGTTGCGCGACGGCACGGCCGGCGACGGCATGTGGTCGAAGAAGCCGTCGTTCTCGTCGTAGTTGACCAGCAGCACGGTCTTGCTCCACACCTCCGGGTTCGCCGTCAGCGCATCGAGCACGGCCTGCACGTACCAGCCGCCCTGCGCCGGGCTCGACGGCCCCGGGTGTTCGCTGTACACGGACGGCGGGATGATCCACGACACCTCGGGCAGCGTGCCGTTGCGGATGTCGTCGCGGAACGACTCGAGGAAGCCGTACGGCATCGTGTTGCCGAAGCCTTTCGCGAGCGGGCTCAGCGGATCGTCGATCGCCGGGTCGTAGAACGCGCCGGCCGCCGTCACCGGCTGCGTGATGTCCGTCGATGCGACGTACGCCGGCCGGCGTGCGGGCGGCATCTGCTCGATCGCCGCGCGCCAGTGGCGGAAGCTCATCATCTCGTTGCAGCCGAAGTTGTCGATCAGGCTCTGGTAGACCTTCCAGTTCACGCCGGCCTGCTGCAGCCGGTCGGCATAGGTGGTCCAGGTCCAGCCCTGGCTCGACGGGCCGATGTCGTTGCCGCCGTTGAACTGGTTGTTCAGCGCGGCGATCTTCACGCGGCTGCCGTCGGCCGGGCTGATGCCGTTCGGGCCGTTGGTGCCGCTCCAGTAGAACAGGCGGTTCGCGATCGTGCCCGTGTGCATCCCGCAGTGATAGTGGTCGCACAGCGTGAACGCATCGGCGAGCGCGCGCTGGAACGGTACTTCCGCCGCGTCGTAATAGCCCATCGACAGCGGCGTCTTCGCGTCGGGCCAGCGGTTCATCCGGCCGTGGTCCCACGCGGCCTGCGCATCGGCCCATGTGTGCGGCGTGCCGCCCGCGCGCTGGGCGTTGCCCTGGCTCGCGTCGAGGTGATACGGCGTGACGGTGGTGGCGGGCGTCGGCTTCGTGTACGTCTGGTAGAACACGTTGCGGCCGTTCGGCGACGGCACCGCAAAGCGGTCGCCGTAACCGCGCACGCCCTTGAACGTGCCGAAGTAGCTGTCGAATGCGCGGTTCTCCATCATCAGCAGCACGACGTGCTTCACGTCCTTGATGGTCCCCGTTTCGTGAAACGCGGGAATCGCGAGCGCACGGCGGATGCTCGGCGGAAACGCGGACAGCGCGGCGGCGGCGAGGCCGGAAGTGGCGGTCTGCTGGAGGAATTTGCGGCGTGACGTCATGGCGTTCGGGTCCTGTGATGATGGGAGCGTTCGTGACTTCGTCTGGTGGCGCCCGTGCGTCGCCCCCCCTGGGACGATTCGCGCTGCGTGTGCGTTCGGGTGCATCGGCCGCATGGGGCGGAGGTGCGCGCATCGCGCGCGATGCGTGATGCGCGCAGATGCTTTGGCCGTTGCCGCGATCCTGCGCGACGCGCGCTCGTGATGCGCGGGCCAGGGTGTCGGCACACGCCGGCCCGGCGCATGCCGGGCTGGGCGGCGCCCAGTCTAGGGAGACGACGTGACGTCGACGTGATGAAGACATGACATCGCATGTCGCTTGCGTGACGTTGTGTGCGCAACGATTTGTTCAGACGCGACGCACGGTTGAAAAAGGTCGGGAATTACCGATTTCCGCATGCGTGACCGGTCATAATTTTCCGGATTCCATTCGAATCGCGTGGCGAAGTTCGTTGCGGATGCAACATGACGTGCGACGGCGTGACGACCATGTTTCAAATGCGTGAAATCGGATAAGCTCGTCACATTGCTGCGCGTACGCGCAGTCCGCGCCTTCAGCGCGACTTTTTGGAACCGGCCCACCCATGACCGACATCAAGATCCGGCACAGCGAGACGCACGACGTCGACGCGATCCGGCAGATCGCCGCGCATCCCGCGGTGTATGCGAATACGTTGCAGCATCCGTTTCCGTCGCTCGAGAAGTGGCAGAAGCGGCTCGATGGCGTGCGCGAGCGCGGCATGAGCCTTGTCGCCGAAATCGACGGCGTCGTGGTCGGCCATCTCGGCCTGGACCTCGAGCCGAATCCGCGCCGGCGTCATGCGGCGGGGCTCGGCATGATGGTCGATGCGGCGTATCACGGGCGCGGTGTCGGCAGCCGGTTGCTTGCGGCCGCGATCGATCTCGCGGAAAACTGGCTGAACGTCACGCGTCTCGAGCTGACCGTGTTCACCGACAACCGCGCGGCGATCGCGCTCTACGAGAAGCACGGCTTCCGGATCGAGGGCGAATCGCCGGGTTATGCGTTGCGCGACGGCGTGCATGTGTCCGTGTATCACATGGCACGGATCAAGGCACGGCAGTAAAGGCTCGGCCGACGCGTATCCGCCAGCAGGCGCGGCCGCGAGGCCGCGCGTCATATTCATTCGAGAATTCATTCGTTTTCTGCCGGCTGCACCCGTCGTATCGTTGAACGATTTGCCGGTCGCCTCGGCCGGCGTGCGCTTTTCCGCAACGATCCTGAGCGGCGTTGCACGTCGGCTGGCTTCATCGTCATCGCTTCATGGCTCACGCATCACAGCCATCGCTTCGCGCGCCGCACCTCCCCGCAACCGCCTCTTTCAACGGACCCGCTTCGATGAAATCCGCTCTACGGAATCTGACTGCCGCCTGCCTGTTCGCCGCCGCGGGTGCGGCGTTTGCCGCTGCCACGCCCACGGGCGCCGCGGTGACGAGCGCATCGCCCGACGGCGCGCATCTGCCGCCCGGCATCGCATGGCAGCACGGCGACGTCGACGCCGCCTTCGCGTTGGCGAAGCGTACCGGCAAGCCGCTGCTGCTCTACTGGGGCGCGGTGTGGTGTCCGTCATGCAACCAGGTGAAGTCGACGATCTTCAGCCAGCAGGCCTTCAAGACCCGCTCGTCGTTCTTCGTGCCCGTGTATCTCGACGGCGATACCGAAAGCGCGCAGAAGCTCGGCGAGCGTTTCAAGGTGCACGGCTATCCGACGATGATCCTGTTCCGACCCGACGGCACCGAAGTGACGCGGCTGCCGGGCGAAGCCGATCTCGACCGCTACATGCAGGCGCTGTCGCTCGGGATGACGGCTGCGCATCCGGTGCGGCAGACGCTCGCGACCGCGCTGAAGAACGGTGCATCGCTGACGCCGGACGAATGGCGCCTGCTGGCCGACTATTCGTGGGACACCGACGGTGCGCTGCCGGTGCCGGCCGATCGCGTCGCCGAGACGCTGCAGTCGCTCGCGCAACGCGCGCGCGCGGCCGGCGCGAAGGCCGAATCGGCGCGCTTCGCGCTGAAGGCGGCCGTGGTCGCCGCGTCCAACGATCCGGCGCAGGCCGGCGCGCTCGACAAGGCAGCGCTTGCCGATTCGCTGCGCACGGTGCTGCAGGATCCCGCATGGTCGCGGGCCGATTCGGACGTGCTGGTCGCGGCGCCCGCGCGCGTGGTCGCGTATCTCGGCGGCGGCGATGCGCAGCGCGCGAAATTGCGCGGCGCATACGACGCGGCGCTTGCGCGGCTGTCGACGGACACCACGCTGTCGTCGATCGACCGGCTGATGGCGCTGCACGGCCGCGTGCTGCTCGCGCGCGGCGATGCGCACAAGGGCGCGCCGCTGACTGCGCCGGCGCTGGCCGATACCGCGCGCAAGCAGATCGCCGCATCGGTGCAGGGGGCCGCGAATGCCTACGAGCGGCAGGCGCTCGTCAGCGAAGGCGCGGACACGCTGACCGACGCGGGCCTGTACGGCGAGTCGGAAGCGTTGCTGAAGGCCGAGCTGCCGCGTTCGTCCACCCCGTACTACTTCATGTCCGGGCTGGCCGCGAATGCGAAAGCGCGTGGCGACAAGGCCGCGGCGCTCGACTGGTACCGCAAGGCATACGACGCGGCGAGCGGGCCGGCGACGAAGCTGCGCTGGGGTGCGACCTATTTTGCGAATGCGGTCGAACTGGCGCCGGATGATTCGGCGCGCATCGAAGGGATTGCCGCGAGCGTGCTCGCGCAGGCCGACAAGACCCGGGACGCGTTCTACGGCGCGAACCTGCGCGCGTTGACCAAGGTCGTCACGCAGCTGAACCGCTGGCGCGGCAGCGGCGCACACGATGCATCGGTCAGGTCGATCGCGAAGCAGTTCGACGGCATCTGTGGGAAACTGCCCGCCGGCGATCCGCAGGCAAGCGCCTGCGCGCGCCTGATCCAGCCGGTCAAGGCATAGCATCCGGTGGCACCGCGTGCGCTTTCGGGATGCCGGCCGGCGCTTTTCCCGATACCAACGAGGCCACCGACACCATGCCCCATCTGACGCTCGAATATTCCGCGAACCTCGACGGGTTCGACGCCGGCGCGACCTTGCGTGCGCTCAATGCCGTCCTGGCCGCGTCCGGCCATTTCGACGAGCTCGACATCAAGAGCCGCGCGCTGCGGTTCGATACCTTCGCGGTCGGCACGTCGCCGGCGCCGCGCGCGTTCGTCCATGCGAAGCTCGCGGTGCTGAGCGGCCGGACGACTGACGTCAAGCGCGAATTCTCGGAGCAGGTGCTGGCGGAACTGAAGCGGCACGTCGTCGCGCCGCTAGGCACGCACCTGCAACTGTGCGCGGAAATACTGGAGCTGGAGCGCGAGTCCTACGCGAAAGCGAGCATCGAGCCGCGCTGACCGGTGCGCGCTGCGCGGGCCGGGAACGCGGCGCTGACGCGAGCGCGGTTCACGGGTTCGAAACTCGACTATTGGCCCGTGGCGTACGCGCCGCGATGACCGTATCCGGCGCCTGTGGCCTGCGGCGCGCCCTGTTGCCGGGCGATCTTCGCTTCGGCGGCTTGAATGCTGGCAGGGTAGAACCAGTCGCTCGGCTGAAAGCCGGCCTTTTTCAGTGCAACCACTTCTGAATGAACTTCGGCGCGCGTGAGCGGCGAGTTGGCTTGCGCCTGCGCGGCGACGGGAGCGGCGAATGCGGCCGCGAGGGCGATCGTGCGGATCAGCGGGTTCATGAGCGGATACCTCCATGTTTTCGACGGTGCCGATCGCACACGGTGACCGTCGAAACCAGTGTAGGCCTCGCCCGACTCGCGAAAAATGCCGCTACGCCCAACGTAGTGTTCTGCGGAAGACAACAATGAGCGAGCCGTCGAGCGTGCCTGAACGGCGCCCGGCAAAAAGGGGAGGAGCGGGGAGGAACCGGCCGCATCGACGCGGCCGGCGGGCGGCGGCCCTGAGACGGGCCTCCGCGGAGGGTGTTACACGAGCCCCGTCGTGTAGTACACGGCGATCACGAAGAACACGGCGAGCGTCTTGATGACTGTGACCGCGAAGATGTCGCGATACGACTCGCGGTGCGTGAGGCCCGTGACCGCGAGCAGCGTGATCACCGCGCCGTTGTGCGGCAGCGTGTCCATGCCGCCGCTCGCCATCGCGACGACCCGGTGCAGCACGTCCAGCGGGATATTGGCGGCCTGCGCACCCTTGACGAACAGGTCCGACATTGCGGCGAGCGCGATGCTCATGCCGCCCGACGCCGAGCCCGTGATGCCGGCGAGCGAGCTGACCGACACGGCCGCGTTGACGAGCGGGTTCGGAATGCTCTTCAGCGCATCGCCCACGACCAGGAAGCCCGGCAGTGCGGCGATCACGCCACCGAAGCCGTATTCCGACGCGGTGTTCATCGCGGCGAGCAGCGCGCCGCCGACGGCGGCCTTCGAGCCGGCCGCGAAGCGATCGCTGACGCGCTTGAACGCGGTCAGCACCACCAGCACGATGCCGAGCAGCAGCGCGGCCTCGACCGACCAGATCGCGACGACCGTCTTGATCGATGCCGTGACGGGCGCATGCACGCCCGGCAGCACGTCCGGCGCGACCGTGTACGACGCGGCGCCATACCACTGCGGGATCAGCTTCGTGAACGCGAAGTTCGACACGCCGACGAGGATCAGCGGCAGGATCGCGAGTGCCGGATTCGGCAGCGACGTCGTCTCGACGCGCTCCGGCTCGTTGACGAGTGACGTGCCGTAGCCTTCTCCCTTCGCCATCGCCGAGCGGCGGCGCCATTCCAGATAGCTGAGGCCGACGACGATGATGAACAGCGAGCCGATCGTGCCGAGTGCGGGCGCGGCCCACGCGGTCGTCTTGAAGAACGTGGTCGGGATGATGTTCTGGATCTGCGGCGTGCCGGGCAGCGAATCCATCGTGAACGAGAACGCGCCGAGCGCGATCGCGCCGGGCATCAATCGTTTCGGAATGTTGCTCTGGCGATAGAGTTCGGCCGCGAACGGATAGACCGCGAACACCACGACGAACAGCGACACGCCGCCATAGGTGAGTAGCGCGCACACCGCGACGATCACCGCATTCGCACGCGAGCGGCCGATGTAGCGGATGGCCGCATGGACGATCGACTCGGAGAACCCGGAGAGTTCGATCACCTTGCCGAATACCGCGCCGAGCATGAACACCGGGAAATACAGTTTGACGAAGCCGACCATCTTCTCCATGAAGATGCCGGAGAAGACCGGGGCGACGGCGGCGGGGTCGGTCAGGAGCACCGCGCCGAGCGCGGCGATCGGCGCGAACAGGATCACGCTGTAGCCGCGATACGCGGCAAACATCAGGAACGCCAGCGCGGCGAGGACGATCACGAAAGACAAGGGAGTCTCCTAATGGCTTTGGTTGTTGTTCGATCGCGCGACGCGCCGCGGACCGGCTCAGGTTCGTGCAGGTTTCGTGCCATCGGCCGGATTGCGCCGCCGGACGTGGGTCCGCCGGAGACCGGCGGGCCCGCGCCGGTCGTTGTCTGACGATTCTACATAAAACGTCTCGATCCGGAGACGAAATGGCCATCCGGCCAGCCCGTGGAATCGGGCAGGGCTTTCCCGGACAACGCATTGGGGCGTGTCTCCGAAGTGAGATAATCCGTCTCGATCCGGAGACAACCGGTCGAAAATACACGGAGACGAAGACACGATGATGAACGATTGGGCCCGCCTGCCCGTCAACTACGGCGACGTGCTGCGGCGCGCCGCCGAGTCGCTGTTCCGGACCTTCGAGGATTCGAGCGCGGGCACGGTGGTCGTCGATCGCGATGCGCGCGTCGTGTGGATGAACGAACGGTACGCGGCGCGTTTCGGTTTCGCGGATCCGCAGCAGGCCGTCGGCCTCGACTGCGAGGCGGTGATCCCGAACAGCCTGATGCGCGAGGTCGTGTCGACCGGGCAGCCAATCCTGCTCGACATCATGGAGACAGGCCGCGAGCCGCTCGTCGTCACGCGCCTGCCGCTGAAGAACGAGGCCGGCGAAACGGTCGGCGCGATCGGCTTCGCGCTGTTCGATCAGTTGAAGACGCTCACGCCGATTTTTTCCCGTTATGCACAGCTTCAGCAGCAACTGATCGCGACGCAGCGTTCGCTCGCGCAGGCGCGTCGCGCGAAATACACGTTCGCGAGCTTCGTCGGCACGAGCGCCGCGAGCCTCGAAACCAAGCGCCAGGCGCGCCGCGCCGCGCAGGTCGATTCGCCGGTGCTGCTGCTCGGCGAGACGGGCACCGGCAAGGAACTGCTCGCGCATGCGATCCATGCGGCGTCGGCGCGTGCACTCCAGCCGCTCGTGACCGTCAACGTCGCCGCGATTCCCGACACGCTGCTCGAAACCGAATTCTTCGGCGCCGCGCCCGGTGCGTACACGGGCGCCGATCGCAAGGGGCGCGTCGGCAAGTTCGAGCTGGCCGATCGCGGCACGCTGTTTCTCGACGAGATCGGCGACATGCCGCTGCCGCTGCAGGGCAAGCTGCTGCGCGTGCTGCAGGACAAGGAATTCGAGCCGGTCGGCTCGAACCGGATCGTGCGTGCGGACGTCCGGATCATCGCTGCCACGAGCGCCGACCTGCCGGCGCTGGTCGCGGCCGGGCGTTTCCGCGCGGATCTCTATTACCGGCTGAACGTGCTGACGATCCACGCGCCGCCGCTGCGCGAGCGCGCGTCCGACATCGCGGCGCTCGTCTACGCGACGCTCGAGGAACTGGCCGCGCAGCACGGCCGCGCCGCCCATTGCGAGCTGACCGACGATGCGCTGCGGATGCTCTGTGCGTATCCGTGGCCCGGCAACGTGCGCGAGTTGCGCAATACGCTCGAACGCGCGCTGATGCTGTCGGACCGGTCGGTGATCGATGCGCGTGCGCTCGCGCCGTTCCTTGGGCCGGTGCGCGTATCGACGGACGGCGCAGCATCGGCGCAGCGGGCGGCCGTATCGCCGGCCGAGCGGCGGGCGGGCGAGGTGCCTGCTGCGCCGGCCGCTTCGTATGCGGATGCGTTGGCAGCGTGGGAGCGCCAGTTCCTGACCGATGCGCTGGCGGCCTGCGACGGGAAGGTGGTGGAAGCGGCGGCGCGCATCGGGATCGGCCGCGCGACGCTGTACAAGAAGCTGGCGGCGCTGGGCATCGACCGGTAGGCCGATCGGCAAAGCCGGCGCGGTCGGACGTGACGCATCGAACAGGAGATCACGATGAAGCGGATCGGCATCGCAGGGTGGCTGGCGATGATGCTGGCGACCACTGTGCTCGCGCAGTCGGGCGACGTCGACGCGCCCGAGGCGCGGCGCAACTGGTACAACGATCCATTTATCGCGCTGTCGCAGGACGTGGCCGAATGCCCGTTGCCGCTCGGCCCGTGGATGACCCGGGCCGAGATGACGGACGATGCGCATTACCGCGCGGAACGCGGCACCACCTGCTGGCTCGCGCACCGCTGCTCGAAGCCGAACTCGTATATGTATGACGCACCGATCGCCGACGCGGTGAAGGCGCACTTCGCCGGCTCCGATCGGCTGCATGGCACGAGCCTGTGGATCACCGTGCAGCGGCGTTTCATTTACGTCGAAGGATGTGCGGATACGGCGTTCGATCGGCAGGCGTTGCAACGCGAACTCGAGGTGCTTCCGGACGTCGAGCAGGTATTCGTTCGCATCACCGACGATCCGCGCAAGCGCTTGCCGTACAAGGCGCGCGGGCAACCCGGCCGCACGCCGGACTGACGGTGGAAGGGCCGCGCATGGCATACTCGCGACATTCAAAAAAGGGTTGACGGGAAGAACAATGAAACACATGCTTGCGTCGGTCTGTCGGCGGCCTCGGGCGGCCGTCGTGTTGGCTCTGGTTGCAGGGCTCGGCGGGTGCGGCGGCGCCGCGCCACTGTTCACCTCGGACGGGCGTCCGACTACGCAGGTGCAATGCACCGGCCGCGACTGGAGCAATTGCACGGACAACGCCCGGGCGATCTGCAACGGGGATTTCGACGTGCTTCAGCAATCGAGTGATGACACAACGCGAAATCTTCTCTTCGCGTGCAAGAAGAAAAGCGGTTATTGATCCCGAGATAACCGGCTGAGGAGACCACGATCGGGCGAAGCGCTTTTCTGTTGGCTGAGCGTCATTTATTTTTCACGAATAACCCTCACGGAGTCCCATCCATATGGCGACCTACAGGCAACTGACCGTGCAGCTCGAACGGCTTCAGCAAAAGATCGACAAGGAGCGCGAAAAGGCGATTGCCGATGCGATTGCCGATATCCGCGCGAAAATCGAGGAATACGACATTACGCCGGAAGAGCTCGGGTTTCGCCCGGTAGGGGGAGCCGCTGCCACAGCGAAGCCGAAGCGGACGTCGCCGCCGAAATACCAGAACCCGAAGACGGGCGAAACCTGGAGTGGCCGCGGGCGGGCGCCGGCGTGGCTCGGCAAGAATCGCGAGCGTTTCCTGATCAAGGACTGACTCCCGAAAAACCTCACCTTTCGCGTGCTGACTGACGGTGCGAATGGCCTTACGGCCGTCGCACCGTTTTGTTTTTGTGCATTCCCGGCGTGATTCCCGCTGGCGTATTGAACTGCGACGCCGCGCAATTAACGGATCCCGTTTTGCGAATTCGCCGCGATTCGACCGCATATCGCGGCGAATTCCCGTAAACAGACCTGCAATTGCGCAGCCTATGCGCATCGGCCAGCGCCATTCTCGCGGTGCACGCGTGCCGCGAATTCCGATCACCGCTCGCATGTTTGTGGATGGCGCCGTGCAATTCCCGAAGATACTCACCATAGCTCCTGTAAATCCTCACCTTTGACGAAGCGGACGCGGCGTCGCACCGCATGCCGGCACCGGGTGCGCCGAGCGAATGGGCTCGGCCGGTGCGCGGCGATGGCGGGCCGTGCTCGTGTTGCAGGCTCATGGTGCGAGCGTTGATGCGTGTCGAATAGTCGGCCGTTCGGCATATAGGCAGCCGCATGCGCTTCGCCTATGCTTGGGGTTCGCGTCGATCGGCGTATGGCGCGGTGCGTGCCGCACGCCGATCGAGTCGTCTATCGTTACCGCAGGGAGCCGATGTGACCGTTCGCCATCTCGATGCGTTGTTCCAGCCCAAGTCCGTTGCGGTCGTCGGCGCGTCGTCGCGCGTGGGCAGTATCGGCGCGATGGTGTGGTCGCGCGTGCTCGACGGTGCATTCCAGGGGCCCGTGTGGCCCGTCAATCCGAAGTATCGTGACCTGCACGGGCATGCGGTCGTTTCCGATGTCGACCGGTTGCCCGCGCCGCCGTCGGTTGCGGTGATCTGTACGCCGCCCGCGACCTGGGCCGGCATCGTGCGCAAGCTCGGCGAGCTCGGCACGCGCGTCGCGGTGATCGTCGGCGAGGCGCGCACGGACGCCGATCGCGCCGCGCTCGATCGCACGCTGAAGGCGGCGAAGCCGTTCGTGCTTCGTATCGTCGGGCCGGGCAGTCTCGGCGTGCTGTCGCCTGCGCGGCATGCGCATTTCGGTGCTCCGGCCTATACGGTGCGATCGGGCGGCGTCGCGTGGGTGTCGCAATCGAATGCGCTGACGAACGCGGTGCTCGGCTGGGCCGACGCGCGGGGCCTCGGCTTTTCGCATGTCGTCGCGCTCGGTGGCGAGTCCGACGTCGATGCGGGCGACGTGCTCGACTATCTCGCGAGCGATCCCGGCACGCGCGCGATCCTGCTCGAACTCGATACCGTGCGCGCCGCGCGCAAGTTCATGTCGGCCGCGCGCGCGGCCGCGCGCAACAAGCCGGTGCTCGCATTGCGCACCGGTCGCGCGGATCCCGGCGACGCGCTCTATACGGCGGCGTTCCAGCGCGCGGGGATGGTGCGTGTCGATGCGCTCGACGATCTGCTCGACGAGATCGAGACGCTCGGCGTCGGCCGCGTCACCGCGCGCGGCGCGGCCACGCTGGTGACGAGCGATGCGGGCGTCGCGAAACTCGCGGTCGATGCGGTGGCCGAGGTGCGTGACGTGCTGGCCGACTGGTCACCCGCGGCCACGTCGGCCGTGTCGGCTGCGCTGCCGCATCTCGCGTCGCCCGGCAATCCGCTGACACTGGGCGACGATGCGCGCCCCGAGCATTTTGCTGCGGCGATCAAGGCGCTCGCGCCGTTCCCGCAAACAGGCACGCTGTTCGTCGTCCATTCGACCTCCCACAGTGCGCCGGCCGATGCGGTTGCGCACACGCTGATCGAAGCGCGGCAGCATGCGCATCGCGGCATCCTCGCGTGTTTCTTCGGCGCGGTCGATGCCGCGACGCGCGATGCCCTTCACGCGAACGGCATTCCCGTGCACACCACGCCGCAGCGGCTCGCACGCGCATATGCGCGTCTCGTCGACTACAGCCTCGGGCGGCAACTGCTGATGCAAACGCCCGAGGGTACGCTGCCACAGCCGGCCGAGTGTGTGGCATCCGCACAGGCCGAGGCGCGCCGGATGGTCGAAGCGGGCCAGCATGAGCTGACTGGCGAAGCCGCGGTGCGCTGGCTGTCGCATTTCGGCCTGCAGGGTGAGCCGGCCGTCGAGCCGGCCGGCACGAAAGTCGTCGATGTCACGGTCGACATGTACGACGATTCGAACTTCGGCCCGGTGTTTCGCTATGCCGTGCCGCCTGCGGACGGCGTATCGGCGCCGTTCGTCGTCTATGGCCTGCCGCCGCTGAACACCGTGCTCGCTCGTGCGGTGATGGAGCGCTCGCCGTATGCGCGCAGCACACCCATCGAGCCGACGCTCGACGCGTTGACGGCGCTGTCGCAGGTCGTCTGCGACGTGCGCGAAGTCGTTGCGATGTCGGTCACGCTGCGCGTGCGGTCCGACCGCGCGCACGTGATTGCGCCGCGCGTCACGCTGGCCGCGGGGCGCAGCCGGCTCGCGATCATGCCGTATCCGCGCCACCTCGAACAGACGCTCGAGTGGCGCGGCGAGACTGTGACGATCCGCCCGATCCGTCCCGAAGACGAGGCTGCGCACAATGAACTGCTCGGCGCGATGACGCCGGACGATCTGCGGATGCGTTTCTTCGGCGCGGTGCGCAGCTTCGATCATTCGCAGGTGGCGCGCATGACGCAGATCGATTACGACCGTGAGATGGCCTTTATCGTGTCGTTCACCGATGTGTCCGGGCGGGATCACACGCTTGCGGTAGCACGCGCGGTTGCGGATCCCGACAACGAGACGGCGGAGTTCGCGATCGCGGTACGACCCGATCAGAAGGGCAAGGGCCTTGGCCGGCTGATGATGGCCCGGATCATCGACTATGCGCGCTCGCGCGGAACCGCATGGATGATCGGCGAGGCGCTGCGCGAGAACTCGGCGATGATCTCGCTTGCGAAGTCGTGCGGTTTTGCTGTGTCGACGACGGAGGAGCCCGGCGTCGTGGGCTTCCGGATGAAGCTGCAGCCGTAGCGTCTGCCGGCGATCCGACGCACGGAGACGTTGCATGTCGTGGACGTCTCTGGCTTCCCGGCATGTTGCGGATATTATCGATAAGGAATGCAGAGCATTTGAACGTGTCTCGCGAGCGGAGCAACCACGAACGTGTCGGCGCCTGTTCGCAACGGTAATACCGACGCTCATATGGCGTTGCGAGACGCGTGCCGCTTGCCGCGATATCCATCCCGCGCCACTGTTTTCTGCAAGGTGTCTACACGCATTGACCGCCGCATTTCAGCCTCGAAAATTCGAATTTTCCCAATAGGTGAGACTTTTCGGGATCCGCTGGTGAGCTTCTTCGGGAAGGTCGAGGTGAGCCGATACGGGAGCGCTTGGTGAGCCTTCCCGGGAGTAGCCGGTGAGCCTCTACGGGAGTGGCTGGTGAGACTCTACGGGAGTGGCCGGTGAGACTCTGCAGGAGGCGTCGGTGAGCCTTTCCGGGGCGTATCGGTGAGGGGCTGCGGGAAGTGTCGGTGAGGACATCCGGGAGGCTTGGGTGAGGGTTTCCAGGAGCCTTGGTGAGGTTTTTCGGGAGGCACAGGTGAGTGCCTGCGGGATACCAAGGTGAGACTTTTCGGGAGCGCCCGGATGCACGGCTCCCACAGGCGCAGTGCCGGCCAAGGCCGGCGTCACGCAGGGGGCGGGCACGCATGAACCGTGCCCGCGGCTACCTTCAGGCAGCGAGTTTCGTCGCCGCGTCGTTCACCTGATCGCGCGAAATCGCGAGTTCCTCGAGGTGCGGATCGGCATAGACGGCGCCGGTTTCGCGCTCGAGGCGGGCGATCGTCAGTGCACAGCGCGCGGTGTCCTTGGGCATTGCGATGAAGCGCTTGACCGATTCGCCGGACGTGAACGCTTCGAACAGCGCGCCGCGCACGTCGTCCGGAAGCGTCTTGGTCCACTGGTACGGCTTGCCATTGAACGTGATCGACGGCGGCAGCGTGCGTTCCTTCTTGGTCGCGGTGATGAGCCCGTAGGTGCGGGCCGCGTCGCCGATCTGCTCGGGCGAGAAGAGTTCGTCGGGCGTGATGTCGAACTGCTCGATGTAGTTCTCGATCGCCTGCATTGCGGTGGCACGATCGTCGCGCTTCTTCTGTGCGCGCGCGACGATATCGCGCAGCTCGTCCGCCTCTTCGGGCGTGATCGTGAAGCTTGCCTGCTTCTGCTGAAGTTCGGAGAAACGCTGGAATTCTTGATCGTTCAGAAGTTTGGCCATGACATCCATCGGACACGACGGCCGCGACAACCGGCCGCCGTAGTTTTTGAGAGGGCCGCTATTTTAGCGTAGCGCCGTGGACGCACGATATGGCACCGTGCGTCGCGCTCCGCAGAGATGTTGTGGGCGACCGGGGCCGGCGCAATGGCGCCGTACCCGGTGCGCTCCGCCGAGCCTGCGCGTCAGCAGGTCTCGTCGCGGCACATCGACAGAAGGGCGGCCGTGTCGCGCAACCCTTCGACGACCGTGTCGACGGACGGCGCCATGTGCGCATCGATCCGGCGCATGTACGGGCACGTCAGCACCGCGATCGCATGGCCGGACGGCCCGAGGATCGGCGCGGTCAGGTCGGTCACGCCGTAGGCCTGGCGGCTGTCCTGGCGCAGGTAGCCGGTCTGCCGGATGGACTGGCACGCATACGCGAGTTCCTGCTCGTTCAGCGGCGCTTCGCCTTTGACCTTGCGGTGCTCGGCGAGCATGTGCGCGCGATGCTCGGCGCCCTGGAACGACAGCATCACGCGCCCCGATGCCGTATCGGCGAGCCCGACGCGCGAGCCGAGCCGGACCGACACGCCCCACGAGCCGGGGCCGTCGACCTGCGCGATCACGAGCAGGTTGCCGCGATCGTAGACGGACAGGTGGCACGATTGTTCGGAGGCGTCGGCGAAGCGCTGCATCGGCGGCAAGGCTTCGGCGATCAGCCGGCTCATCGGCGGATGCCGATGCGCGAGCGAGAACAGCTTGAGGCTGAGCGTGTAGCGGTCGCCGCCGGTCGAGCGCATCACGTAGCGGCGTGCGACGAGGCGCTCGAGCATCCGGTAGATCTCGCTCGCGTTGCGGCCGAGTTCCTTCGTGATTTCGGTGCGGGTAAGGCCTTCTTTCTGCTCCGACAGGAGTTCGAGAATATCGAGACCCTTATCGAGCGCGGGTGCGCGATAGCGGTCGATTGCGCCCATCGATTCCCGAGCGTCGCAGCCGGGAATCAGGTCGTTGGTTGTTTGCATTGTCGGTGTGGAGTTGGGGGTGACTTTCGATCGATTGGCGACGCACGCTGACCGATTCTGCAACACGCTTGTGTCGAGCCCGCGTGTGGCGACGAACGCCATCCGTTTGAGCTTAACAACAAACATTTAGTGTGCAATGCAGCGTCTTTTTACCGATCGTTACCGGACAAGAACGGATCGATTCCCTTTCAGGATGACAGGGAAGCCCCGAATACCCGGTATTCATGACAGGTGGCACGGGTTCAAGGCGTTTGAAAGGCAATCGAGGGGCCGCTCGGGCCCCGATGCTGCGCCGCAGCGTCGGCGGGCGCACCAATAGTCGGTATCCGTCGCGGGTCATTTCACGGCGCGCGGCCGATGGTACAAAGGCTGGCGGGCCAGCGACGGTGCGGCCGCGCGTGAAGCCGGCCGGTACGGGCCGGACCATGTCGCGGGTGCCGGGCCGTCGTCGCCGATGCGCAGACCGGCGGCTGCCCGTTCGATGTGCGCCGTACTTACGTGCGGCGCCACGATCGCTGCGCCCGCGCGACCCTCGCGCGTCGAACGGCATGCCGGATGCGGCGCCGACGCGCGCAATCGACGATCGACAATCAGTCCGGCGCGTGGCCGTGAAGGGCCGCGTCAGCCGGTATCCTGTCCCATTCGACAACAGAGGTTGAGCACGATGAAACTGCTTCGCTATGGCCCGTCCGGCCAGGAAAAGCCCGGTATTCTCGACGCGGACGGCCGGATTCGCGACCTGTCCGCACATGTGCCGGACCTGTCCGGCGATGTGCTGTCCGACGCGGGTCTCGCGCGGCTGCGCGCGATCGATCCGGCCACGCTGCCGCTGGTGTCAGGCGAGCCGCGCATCGGCGCGTGCGTCGGGCATGTCGGCAAGTTCATCGGCATCGGCCTGAACTATGCCGATCACGCGGCCGAAGCCGGCATGCCGGTGCCTAAGGAGCCGGTCGTGTTCGGCAAGTGGACGAGCTCGATCTGCGGCCCTAACGACGGAATCGACATCCCGAAAGGGTCGGTCAAGACCGACTGGGAAGTCGAGCTGGGCGTCGTGATCGGCGCGGCCTGCAAGGACGTCGACGAAGCGCGCGCGCTCGATTACGTCGCGGGCTACTGCGTCGTCAACGACGTGTCCGAGCGTGAATGGCAGATCGAGCGCGGCGGCCAGTGGGACAAGGGCAAGGGTTTCGACACGTTCGGCCCGATCGGCCCGTGGCTCGTCACGCGCGACGAGGTGCCCGATCCGCAGCGTCTCGACCTGTGGCTCGAAATCGACGGCCACCGCTATCAGAGCGGCAACACGCGCACGATGGTGTTCACCGTCGCGCAGCTGATCGCCTATCTGTCGCGCTGCATGACGCTGCAGCCGGGCGACGTGATCACGACCGGCACGCCGCCGGGCGTCGGCATGGGCATCAAGCCGTCGCCGGTATTCCTCAAGGCCGGCCAGATGGTGCGGCTCGGTGTCGAAGGACTCGGCGAGCAACTGCAGCACACGCGCGACGCGCGGTAACCGCGCATCCGGCGATCCCGTTGAACGACCGCCGGATACCGATGATTCAAAGGCAAGGGCCCGCTTCCGCATTGCGCGGAATCGGGCCCTTGGCGTTGGTACGCGGGCCGGATCAGACGACGTTGTCGAGTTCGCAGTGCGCTTCCAGCCGATACCCGTCGGGATCGACGACGAATGCCGCGTAGTAGCCAGGGCCATAGTGTTCGCGCTTGCCCGGCCCGCCGTTGTCGTGGCCGCCGTGCTCGAGCGCGGCACGGTAGAACGCGTCGACTTCGACCGGCGACGCGGCCTTGAACGACAGGTGCAGCCCCGAATCGGGATCGGCGGCGATGGGGCGAGCCGCGTGCTGCAACCACAGCTCCGGCTCGGTCGTGCCGTACCCGATGGAGCCGTCGTCGCTGTATAGCCGTTTGTAGCCGAGCGCGCCGAGCGTGCTGTCGTAGAACGTCCGGCTGCGGCCGATGTGTGCAACGCCGAACGAAAGGTGATCGATCATCTGTTGGCTCCTTGGACTGAGAGGGGACTTCGGTGCGGCAACGTTGTTTTAACCACCATGCTGGTTATGTTAGAAAGTGCCTGCGGGCTTGTCAACCGGCATGCTGGTTAGATACGATCCGGGCATGAGCGATACGCAACCTTCCGTCACGATGGACTGCCTGATTCCGGCGCCGCCCGAAACCCTGAGCATCGATTTCGCGAACACGCTGTATTGGCGTGGCAGCGACCCGCCGACGGAAACCTTCGGCACGATGGACGACCTGCTGGCGTGGTGTCACGAGCAGGCCGGCGTGCCGGCCGGCCTGGCGGAAGTGTGCCGCGCGCGCGGCGAAGAGGAGGGTGGGCCGGCGATGCTGGCGCGCGCGCTCGCATTGCGCGAGGCGCTGTACCGTCTTTTTCATGCGCAGGCCGAGCAGCGCGAGCCGCAGGCCGACGATCTTGCCCTGCTGGGCGGTTTTCTGGCGGAAGCGGCGCCGCGCGTCGCGCTGGCGCGCATCGATGGCGGCTATGCGTGGCGGGTCGGGGAGGGGCGTGCGACGCTGGCCGGGCTGCTGAGCCCGGTACTGTGGTCGGCGATCGACCTGCTCGGCGGTGCGCGGCTCGCGAAGGTCAAGCGTTGCGCGAACGACGCCTGCCAGTGGTTGTTCATCGACGACAGCAAGAACGGCAGCCGCCGCTGGTGTTCGATGTCGTCGTGTGGCAATCGCGCGAAGGCGTACCGCCACTATCACAAGGCCGGCTGACGGTCGGCTCGTTCACAGCGCAGCGCCCGACCTACTTCACCGACAACTTCCGCCACAGCGTCGTCTTGCTGATGCCGAGCATCGCGCACGCGCGGTCGCGGTCGCCGCCGCATGCATCGAGTACCGCGCGGATCTCGTCGGCTTCCGCGCGACGGCGGCGCGCTTGCAGTGTCTGCGCATCGTCGGCGTCGGCCGTGTCGGGGGGCACTGCGAACAGCTCGGGCGCGATCGCCTGTAGCGCGCCGGGATCGAGCGCGCCGCACGCGGCGGCCGGGTCGCTTTCGTCGACTTCCTCGGCCAGCTCCACCGCGATCCGCTCGATCACGTTCTGCAGCTCGCGCACGTTGCCGGGCCACCGGTAGCGCGCAAGCGCAGCCTGTGTCGTGCCGAGCACGCGCGCGGCATCGGCGGCGTCGCGCAGGCGTTCGGCGAGGCGCGGTTCGCGTCGTGCGGCCTGCACGAGCAGCGTGGCGGCGAGCGCCGGGATGTCGGCTGCGCGCTCGCGCAGCGGCGGCAGGCCGACGTTCAGGATGTTGAGCCGGTAGTAGAGATCCGCGCGGAACGTGCCGGCCTCGACGGCCGCGAGCAGTGGACGGTGCGTCGCGGCGATCACGCGCACGTCGATGCGGATCGGCTCGGTCGAGCCGAGGCGGATCACCTCGCGCTCCTGCAGCACCCGCAGCAGCCGGCTCTGCAGCGACGGCGGCATCTCGCCGATCTCGTCGAGAAACAGCGTGCCGCGGTGCGCGGCTTCGAACAGGCCGGTCTTGCCGCCGCGCCGCGCGCCCGTGAACGCGCCTTCCTCATAGCCGAACAACTCGCTCTCGAGCAGCGCTTCCGGGAACGCGCCGCAGTTGACCGCGACGAACGGGTAGCTGCGCCGCGCGGACAGCGCGTGCAGGCTCTGAGCGATCATCTCCTTGCCGGTGCCGCTCTCGCCGAGCACGAGCACGGTCGCGTCGGATTTCGCGTAGCGGCGCACGAGATCGCGCACGCGCGCCATCGGCGCCGACGCGCCAACCACGTCGTCGAGCGCGTAGCGCGCCGCGAACTGCTGCGTGGTGGGCTGCGAACGCAACGCGCGGTCGAGCCGTTCGACCGCGCGCGATTCCTGGAACGTCAGCACGCTGCCCGACGTGACGCCGCGATCGACGAGCGGCCCGCGATGCACGACATAGCGCACGCCGCGCACGGTGGCGAGCGCGTCGCCGTCCTCGCCGCGCAGCGTGCGCAGCTCGGGCCGCAGGTCGACGAGCGCGCGGCCGACGGCCGCCGCGGGTTCGACCCCGAGCGCCGACGCGAGCCGTTCGTTGATCGCTTCCACGCGGCCGCGCGCGTCGAGTGCGACCACGCCGTCGCGCAGGTGCTGGAGCAGGTTGTCGAGCCGCTGGCGGCGGAATGCCTCGGCATGCGTCGCATATGCGACTTCGAGCGCCGTATCGACGGCCTTGCGCACCGATGCGTGCGAATACAGGAACACCGCGCCCATGCCGGCGCCGGCCGCGAGATCGGTGACGAGGCCGGGGCCGACGATCGTCTCGATGCCGCGGTCGCGCAGCTCGTGCACGCAGGCTTCCGCTTCCTGCGCGGACTGATATGACGCAAACTGCACGTCGAGGCCGTACGCGGCGACGAAGCGGCGCACTTCGGGCGGCGTTTCCCCGGCGCTGACGAGCGCGATCCGCGACGCGTCGCGCCGGGCGCGCGCGAGCGCCTGCATCACGTCGAAGCCGGTCGGCGACACGACCACCACCGGCACCTGCGCACGCGTCTTCAGGAAGCCGCCGTTCGAGCCGGCCGCGACGATCACGTCGGGCCGCGCGGTGCCGGCCTCGGCGATCGCGCTGAGCGCATCCTCATAGGCGCGCGTGACGATGCGCACGTCGGCGCGTTCGTCGAATTCGCCGGCGATCTCGCGAAAGAGGTCGCGCAGGCGGCTGATGCCCATCGCCCAGATGCGCGGGCGCGCCGCGCGATCGGCCGGGCCGACGGGTTTGGTCGAGGAGAGGTCCATGACGGTCGATTATGCGCGTGCGATTTCATTTTTGAAACTTGAAATTGCTGAATTGAAATCACCGGACAGTGCGGCGCCCGGGCCGGTTGCTTAAGAATCAGTGGGTTAGCGACGTTGTGCGAGCTGGCCCGGTCCTTGCTGTTAATGGTCGTTCCTTCAGGAGGCCGTTCATGAGCAATACGCATCTTCAGAGCGCCGGCGCGAAATTCCGCGCGGCAGTCGCGGCGGAGCAGCCGCTGCAGGTAGTGGGCGCGATCACCGCGTACGCAGCCAAGATGGCACAGGCCGTCGGCTTCAAGGCCGTGTATCTCTCGGGTGGCGGCGTCGCCGCGAACTCGCTCGGGATCCCCGACCTCGGCATCAGCACGATGGAAGACGTGCTGATCGACGCGAACCGGATCACCAACGCAACCGACCTGCCGCTGCTGGTCGACATCGATACCGGCTGGGGCGGCGCGTTCAACATCGCGCGCACGGTGCGCTCGTTCATCAAGGCCGGCGTCGCGGCCGTGCACCTGGAAGACCAGGTCGGCCAGAAGCGCTGCGGCCACCGTCCGGGCAAGGAAGTCGTGCCGGTCGAAGAAATGGTCGATCGCGTCAAGGCCGCGGTCGATGCGCGTACCGACGACCAGTTCGTGATCATGGCGCGTACCGACGCCGCGGCCGCCGAAGGGATCGACTCGGCGATCGAGCGCGCAGTGGCTTACGTCGAAGCCGGCGCGGACATGATCTTCCCGGAAGCGATGAAGTCGCTCGATGACTACCGCCGCTTCAAGTCAGCCGTGAAGGTGCCGATCCTCGCGAACCTGACCGAATTCGGCTCGACGCCGCTGTTCACGCTCGACGAGCTGCGCGAGGCGAACGTCGACATCGCGCTGTACTGCTGCGGCGCCTATCGCGCGATGAACAAGGCCGCGCTGAACTTCTACGAGACGCTGCGCCGCGACGGCACGCAGAAGGCCGCCGTGCCGACGATGCAGACGCGCGCCGAGCTGTATGACTTCCTCGGTTACCACGAATACGAGCGCAAGCTCGACGAGCTGTTCGCGCAGGGCAAGAAGTAACGTGCCCGCGCGCCGGGATTCGATTCCGGAGCGTTTTGCATGGGGCCGGGACCAGGCGCTGAAGCGCCAAGTCCGGCCGACCGCGAAGCATGGGGCCGCACTAAGCGCTGAAGCGCCAAGTCCGGCCGACAGCTGATACCCCCGATACACATTGGAGAGCAGAAACATGAGCGAGACGAAAGACGCAGCAGCACCGGCCGCCGCAGGCGCATTCAAGCCGAAGAAGTCGGTGGCGCTGTCGGGCGTGACGGCCGGCAACACGGCGCTGTGCACGGTCGGCAAGACCGGCAACGACCTGCACTATCGCGGCTACGACATTCTCGACGTCGCCGAATCGTGCGAATTCGAGGAAATCGCGCACCTGCTCGTTCACGGCACGCTGCCGAACCTGACCGAACTGGCCGCCTACAAGACGAAGCTGCGCGCACTGCGCGGCCTGCCGAACGCGCTGAAGGCGGTGCTCGAGCAGATCCCGGCGTCCGCGCACCCGATGGACGTGATGCGCACGGGCGTGTCGGTGCTCGGCACCGTGCTGCCGGAGAAGGACGACCACAACCTGCCGGGCGCGCGCGACATCGCCGACCGCCTGATGGCATCGCTCGGCTCGATGCTGCTGTACTGGTATCACTTCTCGCACAACGGCAAGCGCATCGAGACGGAAACCGACGACGACTCGATCGGCGGCCACTTCCTGCACCTGCTGCACGGCAAGACGCCGTCGAAGTCGTGGGTCGAAGCGATGCACACGTCGCTGATCCTGTACGCAGAGCACGAATTCAACGCGTCGACGTTCACCGGCCGCGTGATCGCGGGCACGGGCTCGGACATCTACTCGGCGATCACCGGCGCGATCGGCGCGCTGCGCGGGCCGAAGCATGGCGGCGCGAACGAAGTCGCATATGAGATCCAGAGCCGCTACAGCTCGCCGGACGACGCCGAAGCCGACATCCGCCGCCGCGTCGAGAACAAGGAAGTCGTGATCGGCTTCGGCCACCCGGTCTACACGATCTCCGATCCGCGCAACAAGGTGATCAAGGGCGTCGCGCACAAGCTGTCTAAGGAAGCGGGCGACCTGAAGCTGTACAACATCGCCGAGCGCCTCGAATCGGTGATGTGGGAAGCGAAGAAGATGTTCCCGAACCTCGACTGGTTCAGCGCGGTGTCGTATCACATGATGGGCGTGCCGACCGCGATGTTCACGCCGCTGTTCGTGATCTCGCGCACGTCGGGCTGGAGCGCGCACATCATCGAGCAACGCATCGACAACAAGATCATCCGCCCGAGCGCGAACTACACGGGCCCGGAAGACCTGCAGTTCGTGCCGATCGAGAAGCGCTGATCGCCCACCGTGCACACCGGCCTCCCGCGTGACGGGGCCGGCGTGCGCCGGACGCCATACCCGAGTTCCCCACACCATGAATACCGCCAACCGCAAACCCCTGCCCGGCACGTCGCTGGACTATTTCGACGCGCGCGCCGCGGTCGAAGCGATCGCGCCCGGCGCCTACGACACGCTGCCGTACACATCGCGCGTGCTCGCCGAAAACCTCGTGCGCCGCTGCGATCCGGCGATCCTTGCCGATTCGCTGAAGCAGATCATCGAGCGCAAGCGCGAACGTGATTTCCCGTGGTTCCCGGCGCGTGTCGTGTGTCACGACATCCTCGGGCAGACCGCGCTCGTCGATCTCGCCGGCCTGCGCGATGCGATCGCCGACGGCGGCGGCGACCCGGCGAAGGTCAACCCGGTCGTGCCCGTGCAGCTGATCGTCGACCACTCGCTCGCCGTCGAATGCGGCGGCTTCGATCCGGACGCGTTCGCGAAGAACCGCGCGATCGAGGATCGCCGCAACGAGGATCGCTTCCACTTCATCGAGTGGACGAAGAAGGCGTTCGAGAACGTCGACGTGATCCCGCCGGGCAACGGCATCATGCACCAGATCAACCTCGAGAAGATGTCGCCGGTGATCCAGGCGCAAGACGGCGTCGCGTATCCGGACACCTGCGTCGGCACCGACAGCCACACGCCGCACGTCGACGCGCTCGGCGTGATCGCGATCGGCGTCGGCGGCCTCGAAGCGGAGAACGTGATGCTCGGCCGCGCATCGTGGATGCGCCTGCCCGACATCGTCGGCGTCGAGCTGACCGGCAAGCGTCAGCCCGGCATCACCGCGACCGACGTCGTGCTCGCACTGACCGAGTTCCTGCGCAAGGAAAAGGTGGTCGGCGCGTATCTGGAATTCCGTGGCCCGGGCGCGGCGAGCCTCACGCTCGGCGATCGCGCGACGATCTCGAACATGGCGCCCGAATACGGCGCAACGGCCGCGATGTTCTTCATCGACGGCCAGACGACCGACTACCTGCGCCTCACCGGCCGCAGCGACGAGCAGGTGAAGCTCGTCGAGACCTACGCGAAGGTGGCGGGCCTGTGGGCCGATACGCTCGCCAACGCGCAGTACGAGCGCACGCTGACGTTCGACCTGTCGAGCGTCGTGCGCAACATGGCCGGCCCGTCGAACCCGCACAAGCGGCTGCCGACGTCCGACCTCGCCGCGCGCGGGATTGCCGGCCAGTGGGAAGAGAAAGCGGGCGAGATGCCCGACGGCGCGGTAATCATCGCCGCGATCACGAGCTGTACGAACACCAGCAACCCGCGCAACGTGATTGCCGCGGCCTTGCTCGCGCGTAACGCGAATGCGCGCGGCCTCACGCGCAAGCCGTGGGTGAAGAGCTCGCTCGCGCCCGGCTCGAAGGCGGTCGAGCTGTATCTGGAAGAAGCGAACCTGCTGCCCGAACTCGAGAAGCTCGGCTTCGGCATCGTCGCGTTCGCGTGCACGACCTGCAACGGGATGTCGGGCGCGCTCGACCCGAAGATCCAGCAGGAGATCGTCGATCGCGACCTGTACGCGACGGCCGTGCTGTCCGGCAACCGCAACTTCGACGGCCGCATCCACCCGTATGCGAAGCAGGCGTTCCTCGCGTCGCCGCCGCTGGTCGTCGCGTATGCGATCGCCGGCACGATCCGCTTCGACATCGAGAAGGACGTGCTGGGCCACGACCAGAACGGCCAGCCCGTCACGCTGAAGGACATCTGGCCGACCGACGAGGAGATCGATGCGATCGTCGCATCGAGCGTGAAGCCCGAGCAGTTCCGCAAGGTCTACGAGCCGATGTTCGCGCGTAGCGCCGATGCGGGCGAGCGCGCGGCGCCGCTGTACGACTGGCGCGCGCAGAGCACGTACATCCGCCGTCCGCCGTACTGGGAAGGCGCGCTGGCCGGCGAGCGCACGCTGCAGGGCATGCGTCCGCTCGCGGTGCTCGGCGACAACATCACGACCGACCACCTGTCGCCGTCGAACGCGATTCTGCTGGACAGCGCGGCCGGCGAATACCTGGCGAAGATGGGCCTGCCGGAAGAAGACTTCAACTCGTACGCGACGCACCGGGGAGACCACCTGACCGCGCAGCGCGCGACCTTCGCGAACCCGACGCTGATCAACGAGATGGCGATCGTCGACGGCGCGGTGAAGAAGGGCTCGCTCGCGCGCGTCGAGCCGGAAGGCAAGGTCATGCGGATGTGGGAAGCGATCGAGACGTACATGAATCGCAAGCAGCCGCTGATCGTCGTGGCCGGCGCCGACTACGGCCAGGGCTCGTCGCGCGACTGGGCCGCGAAGGGCGTGCGGCTCGCGGGTGTCGAGGCGATCGCCGCCGAAGGCTTCGAGCGGATCCACCGCACGAACCTGATCGGGATGGGCGTGCTGCCGCTCGAGTTCAAGCCGGGTACCAACCGGACGACGCTCGGCATCGACGGCACCGAGACCTTCGACGTGATCGGCGAGCGTACGCCGCGTGCCGACCTGACGCTCGTCATTCACCGCATGAACGGCGAGCGCGTCGAGGTGCCGATGACGTGCCGGCTCGATACGGCCGAGGAAGTGTCGATCTACGAGGCGGGCGGCGTGCTGCAGCGCTTCGCGCAGGACTTCCTCGAATCGTCGCAGGCGGCTTGATCGAGTCACACAGGGATAACGCACACATGGCTCACACTCCTCAAATCAGGATTCCCGCGACCTATATCCGCGGTGGCACCAGCAAGGGCGTGTTCTTCCGGCTGCAGGACCTGCCGGACGCCGCGCAGGCGCCGGGCGCCGCGCGCGACGCGCTGCTGCTGCGCGTGATCGGCAGCCCCGATCCGTACGGCAAGCAGATCGACGGGATGGGCGGCGCGACGTCGTCCACCAGCAAGACGGTGATCGTGTCGAAGAGCGCGCGGCCCGGCCACGACGTCGACTACCTGTTCGGTCAGGTGTCGATCGACAAGGCGTTCGTCGACTGGACCGGCAACTGCGGCAACCTGTCGGCGGCGGTCGGCCCGTTCGCGATCAGCGGCGGGCTCGTCGATCCGGCGCGCGTGCCGCGCGACGGCGTCGCGACCGTGCGGATCTGGCAGGCGAACATCGGCAAGACGATCGTCGCGCATGTGCCGGTGACGAACGGCGCGGTGCAGGAAACGGGCGACTTCGAGCTGGACGGCGTCACGTTCCCGGCCGCCGAAGTGCAGCTCGAATTCATGGATCCGGCCGCCGAGGAAGAAGGCGCGGGCGGGTCGATGTTCCCGACCGGCAACCTCGTCGACGATCTCGCGGTGCCGGGCGTCGGTACGCTGAAGGCGACGATGATCAACGCGGGGATCCCGACGATCTTCGTCGAAGCGGAAGCGATCGGCTACACGGGTACCGAGCTGCAGGACGCGATCAACGGCGATGCGAAGGCGCTCGAGAAGTTCGAGACGATTCGTGCGCACGGCGCGCTGCGCATGGGGCTGATCGACACGCTCGATGAAATCGCGACGCGGCAGCACACGCCGAAGATCGCGTTCGTCGCGAAGCCGGCCGATTACGTCGCGTCGAGCGGCAAGCGCGTGAATGCGGGCGACGTCGACCTGCTGGTACGCGCGATGTCGATGGGCAAGCTGCACCACGCGATGATGGGCACGGCGGCGGTCGCGATCGGCACGGCCGCGGCGATCCCCGGCACGCTCGTCAACCTGGCGGCGGGCGGCGGCGCACGCAACGCGGTGCGCTTCGGGCATCCGTCGGGCACGCTGCGCGTCGGCGCGGAAGCGCAGCTCGAAAACGGCGAGTGGACCGTCACCAAGGCGATCATGAGCCGCAGCGCACGCGTGCTGATGGAAGGCTGGGTGCGCGTGCCGGGCGACGCGTTCTGAGCGTTGCCGGTTGAGCGGTACGGATGCGGGCGGCTTCGGCCGCCCGCGTCGTTTTTGTCATCCGTGCAGGAACCGGCGCAGTGCATCGTGGCTGAGGCGACGCGCCGTTTCGGACACGCGCGCGCCGGGCACGATGTCGAAACCGTGCACGCCGCCGGGGAGCACGTGCAGTTCGGTCGGCACGCCCGCGCGAAGCAGGCGCTGCGCGTAGTCGAGATTTTCGTCGAGGAACAGGTCGAGCGAGCCGACCGACAGGAACGCGGGCGGCAGGCCGTCGAGCCGCGTGGCGCGTGCGGCGGCGGCGTACGGCGACACGCCGTCGAGGCCCGGCGCATGACCGAGCAACGCGCTCCAGCCGAACCGGTTGTTGGCCGCATGCCAGACGAACTCGCCGGCGTGCGGATGCGGCGTGCGCGTGCAGGTGCGATCGTCGAGCATCGGATAGATCAGGTGCTGGAACGCGAGCGGGTATTCGCCGCGGTCGCGTGTCAGCAGCGCCAGCGCGGCGGCGAGCCCGCCACCTGCGCTTTCGCCTGCCACGCCGATCCGCGCTGCGTCGATGCCGAGTGCATCGGCGTGGCGGAAGACCCACGCGAGCACCGCGTAGCAGTCCTCGATCGCGCCGGGAAACACGGTTTCCGGCGCGAGGCGGTAGTCGATCGAGATCAGCGCGCAGCCGAGCTGCGTCACGAGCGACCGGTGCACTGCCTCGAGATCCTTTGCCGCGCCGCGCACGTAACCGCCGCCGTGCATGTGGACGATCGCCGGGAGCGGGCGTGCGCCGGCCTCGGGCAGATAGACGAGGACCGGGACGTCCGGCGCACCGGCGGGGCCGGGCACTGTGCGGCGTTCGAGCGTACTGCCGGCGAGGTCGGGCGGCGGCAGCGGCAGCACGCGTTCGCGCGACTGCGCGAGGTTGTCGGTGCTGAGCGTGACGGTCGGCCAGGCAGCGAGCAGCGGGCGGATTTCAGGATCGACGAGATGCAGGGTATCCAACGCATGGCTCCATCGTGACAGTGGGCCGCGCGATCACAGCACGCTGCGCGCGACGACCCAACGGTGTACCTCGGTCGGGCCCTCGAAGATGCGCATCAACCGCGCTTCGCTGGCCATCTGCTGTAACGGCATTTCCTTCGTCATGCCCATCGCGCCGAGCGTCTGCATCGCATGATCGATGACGCTCGATGCCATTTCGGTCGCGAATACCTTGACCATCGAGATCTGCGTGCGCGCGTCCTGCCCGGCATCCACGCGCGCGGCCGCTTCGTAGGTCATGAGGCGGCACGCGTGGATCTGCGTGAGCGCGTCGGCGACCCACCACTGGACAGCCTGGCGTTCCGCGAGCGGCACACCGAAGGTCGTGCGCTGCTTCGCATGGTCGCACAGCATCGCGACCGCGCGCTCGGCGCGGCCGATGCACCAGGCGGCCATCTCCAGCCGCCGGTTCGCGAGCCGTGCCTGCATCGGCGCGAAACCGGCGCCTTCCCGGCCCAGCAGTTGCGCGGCGGGAATGCGGCAGTGCTCCAGCACGATTTCATACGTGGACAGCCCGCCGATCATCGGGATCCGGCGTTCGATGATGAAGCCCGGCGTATCGCGGTCGACGATGAACGCCGACATGCCGCCGCGCTTGCCCTTGCTTCGATCGGTGAGCGCCATCACGATCGTCCAGTCGGCTTCGGTCGCATGGCTGATCCAGATCTTGCGGCCGTTCAGCACCCAGCTGTCGCCGTCACGCACGGCCGTTGTGGACAACGTGCCCGGATCCGAGCCGGCGCCCGGCTCGGAGATCGCCATCGCGGCACGCGTGACGCCGCGTGCGTACGGATCGAGATAGCGCGCGCGCTGCGCGTCGTCGGCCACTTCGCACAGCATCCGCAGGTTCGGCGAGTCCGGCGGCAGGATGTACGGGGTCACGGTCGTGCCGATCGCTTCGTTCACGCCGACCATCGCGACCGCCGGCAGGTCGGCGCCGCCTGCATCGAGCGGCGCGTCGAGCCCCCACAGGCCGAGCTGCCGCGAGCGCTCGTCGAGGTGCGCGCGCTCGTCGTCGAGCAGCCCGAAGCGCTGGCCGTCGGCCTCGCGCGCCATCACGGCCGCTTCGAGTGGAATCAGTTCGTCTTTCACGAAGCGTGCGACGAGGTCCCGGATCATCCGGTGGTCGAGTTCGAGTTCGAAATTCATGAGAGTCGATGAGAGTGAGGGAGGAAAGGCCGACGCGGTCAGCCCGCGTCCGGACGAGACGATGCGCGGGCGCGCAGCGTGAACAGCAACGCGATGGCGCCGGCTGCGAGCAGCGCGGCGTTGAAATAGAGTCCGCCGCGCATCGATCCGGTGGCCGTGTTGAGCACGCCCATCAGGAACGGGCTCGCGAACCCGCCGATCGCGCCGGACATCGTGATCGCCGCGATCGCGACCGCCATCGAGCGCTTCGGCAGCGCGAGCCCCGGCAGCACCCAGAACGCCGGTAACGTTGCGGCGTGCGTCGCGACCGCGACGCAGAGGGCGATCATCATGTGTGTCGTGCCGGTGACGCGCGCCAACCCGGCGAGCGCCGCCGCGCACGCGATCATCGCGAAGGCGCCGTGCCCGCGCCATTCGCGCCGGTGTTCGGTGCGCCAGCCCATCCCGAGCATGCCGACGATGCCGCACAGGTAGGGCAGCGCGGACAGCAGCCCGATCTGCATCGCGCCATGCAGGCCGCCGCGATGAAGAATCACGGGCATCCAGAACACCAGCGCATAGCCGGCGGCCGCGATCGCGAAATTGGTCGTGCACAGCAGCCAGAAATCGCGGTGCGCGAGCAGCGGGCGGGCCATGTTCGCCTCCGGCGTGCCGGCTTCGGCCTGCGTGTGCGCGGCGTGCAGCGCGGCCTTGTCGGCGTCCGACAGCCAGCGTGCGTCGTCCGGCCGGTCGTCGAGAAACCGCAGCGCGACGAAGCCGAGCACGCTGCTCGGCAGTCCTTCCACGAGGAACAGCCATTGCCATCCGCTCAGGCCCGCGGCGCCGTCGAAGTACGACAGGATCGCGCCCGACGCGGGGCCGGCGATCATCCCCGCGAGGTACAGCGCGGTCATGAAGAGCGCGAACGCCTTCGCGCGCTGCTTCGGCGGATACCATGCGCCGAGATAGAACAGGATGCCGGGGAAGAAGCCGGCCTCGAACACACCCAGCAGGAAGCGGCACGCGTAGAACTGCGCGGGCGTCGTGACGAACATCGTCGCGGCCGAGCCGAGCCCCCACAGCACCATGATCCGGGCGATCGTCCTGCGCGCGCCGATCCGCGCAAGCAGCGCGTTGCTCGGAATCTCGAACGCCATGTAGCCGATGAAGAAGATGCCCGCGCCGAGCCCGTAGACGGCGTCGGAGAAGTGCAGCTCGGCCGCCATCTGCGCGTGCGCGAAGCCGATGTTGATCCGGTCGATGAACGACAGCGTGTAGCAGAGGATCAGGAACGGCAGCAGCCGGCGCGAGATCCGGCGGTAGAGCGCCGGCGTCGCGCCATCGTCAACCGTGGCCGGGTGGGTCGAAAGGGTCGGGGTCATGAGCACTCCGTCAGAAGCGGTGAACGAGGCCGAGCGCGAACACCTGCTCGGTGCCGCCCGGTTGCGGCTGCAGGCCGGCGACGACCGTGTTGCGGGCGTCGCCGCCGTTCTTCATGTAGAGATAGCGTGCGTAGAGCGATGTCCGCTTCGACAGCGGGTGGTCGTACCCGATGCCGAGCGCGGTCGCGTCGTTCGCCGAGCCTTTCACGTCGCGGCGTACGATCGAGACGAGCACGCGATCGAGCGCGCCGACGTTGATCGACGCACCGGCACTCGCGGTCGAGAACGCAGGCAGGTTGCGCGCCGTGCTGACGCCATAGAGAAACGCGGCGTACAGCTTGACGCGGGCGAATGCGTAGTTGGCCGCGAACACGTAGTGGCGGGTCGTCGACGGGGACACGACGGGCGACAGGTTGCCGGCCGACGTGTCGCCCTGGAAGCCGGCGCCGACGTAGAGCCCGCCGATCCGGTACTGGAGCCCCGCGCCGTAGTTGCGTCCGGCCTGCGTGGACAGCGCGTTCGGTGTCGGGAAGCCGTACGTGGCCATCACGCGCAGGCCGTTCCAGTCGGGGCTCAGGTACGACACCGCCTGGTTGAAGCGCGGAATCGGCGGCGTCGTGTTGGGGGTGATCGTGTCCGTCGACGTCGCGAGCAGCGCGAGCGGCGACAGCCGTTCGTTGAGCCCGAACGGATCGCCGTCATAGACGATGTAGAACAACGGCGTGTATTGCCGGCCGAGCCGGAGGTCGCCGTAGCGCGTGTTCTGCAGCGCGACATAGGCCTGCCGGTAAAACAGCGTGCCGCCCTGGAACGACCCGTCGGCCGGGGAGAAGCCGCTTTCCAGCACGAACTTCGTCGATGTGCCGCCGCCGAGATCCTCGACGCCCGTCAGCCCGAACCGGCTCGTCGACGATCCGCTGCCGCTTTGCCGCATGCTCGACAGGCTGCCGATGCGATCGAATTCGATGTAGCTGTCGACGATCCCGTACAGCGTGACCGACGACGCGTGCGCCGATGTGGCGCATAGCACGCACGCGCCGACCAGGAATGCTTTCTGTTGCATGAAGGTGTCTCCGTTCCATGTTTTTTTCGCGCGCCCGCGTTCTGGGAGCGGTTGCGCGCGTGATGCCGCCGTGTCGCGTCGGGCTCAGCGCCCCTTGAATACCGGCTTGCGCTTCTCGAGGAACGCGCGGGCGCCCTCGATCCGGTCTTCGCTCGCATAGACGTCGGGGCCGACGTCCAGCCGCAGCGCGGCGGCCACCGGCAGCCCCTGGCTGCGGGTGGCGGTTTCCTTGATGCGGCGGATCGTCAGCGGCGCGTTCCCGGCGATCGTCTGCGCCAGTTCGCGCACGGTGTCGTCGAGTGCGGCGCCGGGGACGACGCGGTTCAGCAACCCGGCGCGCTGCGCCTCGTCCACGTCGAAGCGGCGGCCCGTGAACAGCAGCTCCATCGCGATCGCGCGCGGCAGCAAGCGCGGCAGCAGCACGCTCGCGAAGTTCGCGCCCATGCTGACGCGTGCTTCGGGCAATGCGAAGGTCGCGTGATCGGCGGCGATCCGCAGGTCGCACGCGAGCGCGATCTCGAAGCCGCCGCCGATCGCGTAGCCGTTAATCGCCGCGATGGTTGGCTTGCGCAGCTCGAGGATCAACTCGTGCACGTTGCGTGCGAGCCCGCGCATCGGCTGCATGCCGCGCATCTCGGGATCGCCGAGATCGACGCCCGCGCTGTACGCGCGTTCGCCCGCGCCGCGGATCACGATGACGCGGATCGACGGGTCGTCGTCGAGCGTGACGAGTTCGTCGCACAGCCGCCGGATCGCTTCGGCGGACAGTGCATTGGCGACGTGCGGACGATGGATCGTCAGCCACGCGATGCCGCTGTCGTCGTTGCGCAGGATCGACGGGGCGTTGTCGCCCGTCAGCGAAGAGAACGAGCCGGATGGGGTCATGACGCGCTCCCGGTGGCGTCTGCACGCGTGTCGTGGAGCACACCCGCTTGCCGCAGCGCGTCCCGGCGCGCCGCGTCGATGCCGAGCGCGTCGAGCACGGCGTCGGTGTCGGCGGCGAACGGCTGGGGCGGCCGGCGTATCGATCCGGGCGTGCGGGAGAGTTTGGCGGGGACGCCCGCGCCGGTGTACGTGTCGGTCTTGACGAACATCGCGTTGTGCGCGGCTTGCGGATGGCCGAACGCATCGGCGACGGTGTTCACCGGGCCCGTCGCGACGCCGGCGTTCAGCAACCGCTCGACGATGTCGTCGGCATGCAATTCGGCGGTCAGCTGGCCGAGCAGCGTATCGAGCGCATCGCGATGCGCGACGCGCTTCGCGTTGGTCGTGAACCGTGGATCGCGCGCCAGCTCGGGCACGCCGAGCGTTTCGACGAGCCGCGCGAACGTGCGGTTGTTGCCGGCGCCGGTCGAGATCGGCTTGTCCTTGCACGGATAGACGCCGTACGGCGCGATCGCGGCATACACGTTGCCGGTCGCGACGGGCACGTCGCCGGTCGCCATCCAGGTCGTGCTGACCGGATGCAGCATCGACAGCGCGGTGCTGAACAGGTCGATGTCGACGTGCTGGCCGAGACCGGAGCGGGTCCGTTCGACCAGCGCGAGCAGGACGCTCGACACGGCACTCAGGCCCGCCGCGTAGTCGACGACCGGGAACGGCACCTTGAGCGGCATGCCGCCCGGCTCGCCGTTGATCGACATGAAGCCGGCGAGACCCTGCGCGACGGCGTCGTAGCCCGGAAACCGCGCCAGCGGGCCGTCGGTGCCGTATCCGGAGATCGAGCAGTGGACGAGGCGCGGGAAGCGCTCGCGCAGACAGCCTTCGTAGTCGATGCCCCAGCGTTCGAGCGTGCCCTGCTTGAAGTTGTCGATCAGCACGTCGGCCGTGTCGAGCAGGCGGAACAGCACGTCGCGCCCGTCAGGGTGCGACAGGTCGAGCGCGAGATTGCGCTTGTTGCGATTGAGCCCCCAGTAGTAGCTGGAGATGCCGCTCGGCATCGCGGGCCCCCAGTCGCGCGTTTCGTCGCCTTGCGGCGGTTCGATCTTGATGACGTCCGCGCCGTGGTCGGCGAGCGTCTGCGCGCAGAACGGCCCCGCGTAGACGCGGCTCAGGTCGACCACGCGCACGCCTGCGAGTGCGCCTTCGGTACTGCTTGTCATGACGATGTTTCCTTCGATGTGGGATTCGGCGGGCCGGCACGCCGGCATGCGATGCGGCGCGGATTCAACCGCGCGCGGCGAACAGTGCGTTCACGGCTTCGCGGTGTTCGGGGGTGGCGTGCGCGAACGCCTGGTACGACGCCGACAGGTCGAGCAGCGTGTCGAGGCTCGCGTGGCGGCCTTCGCGCAGCAGCCGCTTGGTCAGGCGCAACGCGGTGCCCGAGTGCCGGGTGATGCGGCCGGCCAGTTCAAGCGCGTGCGCAAGGAGGTCGCCATCGGGAACGACACGCGATACGAGCCCGCAGCGCAGCGCCGCCTGTGCGTCCAGCGCATCGCCCGTGAACGACATTTCCGCAGCGACGGCGGTGCCGACGATCTGCGGCAGGAACCACGCGCCGCCGTCACCGGGCACGAGGCCGAGGGCGATGAAGCTTTCGGCGAAGCGGGCGCGTTCGGCGGCGATGCGGATGTCGCACATGCACGCGAGATCGGTGCCGGCGCCGATGGCCGGGCCGTTGATCGCCGCGATGGCCGGCACTTCGAGGTGCTGGAACGCGTGCGCAATGCGCTGGATGCCGCGGCGATAGCTTGTCCGGATCGCGGCGAGGTCGTGCGGGTCCGATTCCATGAACGCGCGCATCGCCTTCACGTTGCCACCCGACGAGAACGTCGTGCCGGCACCGGTCAGGACCAGCACGCGGATCGATTCGTCGCGGTTCGCGTCGTCGCAGCATTCGGTCAGTGCGTCGATCGCATCGTTGTCCGAAATGGCGTTGCGTGTTTCCGGACGGTTCATCGTGACGGTCAGGATCGGTCCCTGCCGTTCACGGATCAGAAAGGCTGTCATGGTGTCTCCGAGTATTCCGTGCCGCGCGACTTCACGCCGCCGGCCGAAGCCTAGTATCGTCACGACGGTTGGCGGCGGGAAATTCCGTTCCACATACGTGGAAGGCTCGCCCGGTGGCGTGAGGAGACGGCGGGATGAGCGGAAACGTGGTCAAGAGCGCGGCGCGCGTGTTTGAAGTGCTGGAGCTGTTCAGCGCATTGCAGCGGCCGCTGAGCGTGCGGGAGATCTCGACGCGCTGCGGCTATCCGGGGTCGAGCGCGGCGGCGTTGCTGACCAGCATGAAGGCGCTCGGCTATCTCGCGTACGACGATGCCAGCCATACGTATGCGCCCACCGCGCGCCTCGTCAATCTCGGTGAAGCGCTCGTCGATTCGACGGCAGGCAGCCGGCGGTACTGGCATGCCGTCGCAAAGCGGCTGGCGGTCCGCACGCGCGAGGCCGTCGTGATCGCGGTGCAGAGCGACCTGTACGTGCAGTACATCGATGCGGTCGAGGGTGCGCATACGCTTCCGATCCAGTTCTACGCGCCGATCGGCACGCGTCGCGAGATCTGCATGTCGAGCCTCGGCTGGGCGCTGCTGAGTCTCCAGCCGGACAGCGTGATCCGCCGGCTCGTGTCGCGCAGCATCCGCCGGCTCGGCAAGTCGGGCCGGACGATCGACGAGGATGTCGTGCTCGACAAGGTCGAACAGACGCGCCGGTTCGGGTATTCCTATTCGGCGCACACGGTCACGCAGGGCGCCGCGATGATCTCGATGGTGATCGCGGACGGCTGGAACGGCCTGCCGCTGGCCATGGGCGTGGCCGGGCCGGTCGAGCGGATCGACGCGCAGCGCGACGCGATCGTACAGGCGATGCGGGAGGTGCTGGCCGGGCAGGGGCCGGATGCCTCGGCGGGCTAGGGCCTGTTCGGGAAAATTCATTCGTGGGGCCAGCACAAGCCCGTTATTAGCGTGAACAGGCCCTAGCCGGCTGAAGTTGGCGCGCGCAGGCATTCGCATAGAATCGGGAGGTTTCGTTGCTCCTGTCCCGGCTGCATTTCAGCGAGGTCGCCATGCCATTGAACACGCCGCTTTCCGGCATCCACATCATCGAATTCGAAGGGCTCGGCCCCGGCCCGCTTGCGGGCTGGATCCTCGCCGGGATGGGCGCGCGGATCACGCTGATCGCGCGCCCGGCCGGCCGCACGAGCGCGCCGGACGCGTTGAAGTCAGGCGACGGCGACCTGTTGCGCGAAGGCAAGACGATCGTCGAACTCGACCTGAAGTCGCCGGCCGGCCGCGACGCCGCGCTCGACCTGATCGCACAGGCCGATGCGCTGATCGAGGGCCTGCGGCCCGGCGTGATGGAGCGGCTCGGCCTCGGGCCCGACGATTGCGCACGCCGCCATCCAACGCTCGTGTACGGGCGGATGACCGGCTGGGGGCAGCGTGGTCCGCTCGCGGCTGCGGCCGGACACGACCTGAATTACGTCGCGCTGACGGGGCTGTTGTCGCTATCGGCACCGCGCGACGGCCGGCCGGGGGTGCCGCCGACCGTCGTCGGCGATGCGGGCGGCGCGCTCGGGCTCGCGTTCGGGATCGTCTGCGCGCTGTTCGACGTGCGTGGCGGCGGGCCGGGGCGCGTGGTCGACGGTGCGATCGTCGACATCGTGTCGATGCTCGGTTCGCTCGCGCTGTGGGCGCGCGCGAACGGGCAGCTCGACGGCGCACAGCCGAGCCTCTTTCACGACGCGCCGTTCTACGACGTGTACCGCTGCGCGGATGGCGAATGCGTGACGATCGGCGCGCTGGAGCCGCCGTTTTATGCGCTGCTGGTCGAACGGCTCGGGTTGACCGACGTCGATCCGGCGTCGCAGTACGACCGCGCGCGCTGGCCTGCGCTGAAGGTGCGCTTCGCCGAGGTATTCGCGCAGCAGCCGTCCGCGCACTGGCGCGCGTTGCTGGAGGGTACCGATGTGTGCTTTGCGCCGGTGCTGAGCGTGGCTGACGCGGCTACGCATCCGCACAACGCGGCACGCGGGATCTATCGGACGGATGAGAACGGCAACGTGCGGGCGCGCGTGGCGCCGCGGTTTTTGCCGCTGGCGGGGGGTGACAAAGAGTAGGCGAGTGGTTGAAGGGACTTGCTCCCCATTCATTAATGGCGATGCATCGCGCATGGTTGGCATCAATTTTGGTGCTAATTTTGGTGCTAATTAATGTACAATTGGCGATCGATTGAAGAAGGAGCGGACATGCCCCACACCATCTTGGCGAGCGTAACGGCGAGCGTCTCGGAGCTGAAGCGGAATCCGATGGGAACCGTTGCGGCGGGCGAGGGCTTTCCGGTCGCGATCCTGAATCACAACGAACCCGCGTTCTACTGCATCCCGGCAAAAACCTGGGAGGCGATGGTCGAACGTCTGGAAGACATCGAAGACAATGCGTTGGCCGATGCACGCGCCAAGGAGAAGGTCGTCAAGGTCAAGCTGAATGACCTTTGAACTCGCTTTTCTCGAACCGGCGTTGAAGGAGTGGAAGAAGCTCGATCGCACCGTTCGCGATCAGTTCAAGACCAGACTCGCCGAGAGGCTCGAGAATCCTCGCATTCCATCGGCCAAACTGCATGGCCACCCCGACCGCTACAAGATCAAGCTGCGCAGTGTGGGCTATCGCCTAGTGTACGAAGTGCGTGATGCCGAGGTCATCGTGCTGGTGGTCGCGGTGGGTCGGCGCGAGCGCGATGCGGTCTATCTCGCAGCGATGAAACGCTAGCACGGTACGCGTTTCGGCTTCGAATCGCTGCAACTCATCGATTCCCGCAAACGCGGCCGCTCACGCCGTTTCCTCCGGCGCATCCGGCATCTTGCCGTCGCCGACGCGGTTGATCGTGCCCTGCGCGATCGCGACGAGCCGCTCGTGATCGCCGTCGATGACGAACACATGACACTGGCAGGTCGCCTGGTGCCGGCCCGCATAGACGAGCTTCGCGCGGGCGACGAGCGTGCCGTTCACGGCCGGCCGCAGGTAGTTGATCTTGTATTCGGCGGTGATCACGCGCGGGCCGAGCACGAGCGCGCCGGCGAACGTCAGCGCGTTGTCCGCGAGGTAGCTGATGACGCCGCCGTGCACGAAACCGTGCTGTTGCCGCAGTTCTTCGCGCACGGGCAGGCACAGCGACACCTCGTTGTCGCCGATATGCATCAGCTCCGTGCCCAGCAGCATGCTGAACGGTTGCGCACGCAATGCGCCGCGCGCGTGATCCGTGATGTCGGTCATCGACTTTCCTCGAAATGAGTGCCCGCTTGCGCTGAACTCTAGGAAGGGGGCAGCGGATAAGCAAGGAAATTCGTCCGCGTTTCGTGCGAATTCTGGTGCGATGCGACGCGATTATTGCGTCGAATGCCGTAGATTTCCCCGTTTGCGGGACATTCGGCGGGAATGCGCGGGCAACGCGCACTTCGTCACTGTCCGTTCCTAAAGTCCGACGAAGAAATGCCGCTAATGCCGGGGCATTGCCTCATCGTCCGCTTTCAGGAATTCCCCCATGTTCGGAAAAATCAAGCTCGCGTCGGGTCTGCTCGGCGTGTTGACCGTGTTCTGCCTCTTCCTGTTCGCGATCGAGGCGCTCGGCTTTTGGGCGCTCAAGTCGACGCGCAGCGGGGTCGACGATCTGTCGAACGTCGCGATCGCGCAGGTCGACGCGGCCAGCCAGGCGACCCAGCAGCTGCTCGACGCGCGTATCAACCTGTCGCGCGCCGGCACGCGGATGGTGCGCGGCGGCCCGAAGCCGGAAGACATCATCCGCCATGCCGGCGCTTCGCTCGCGGAGGCGGACAAGGCGTTCGCCGCGCTGACGGCCGCGCAGCCGGTCGACGATACCAACCGTGCGCGCGTCGCGGCGCTCGCCGAGCGCTATCGCGCGCTGCGCGGTGCGCTGGGCGAACTCGTACAGTTCCTCGATGCCGACAACATCCAGGCCTTCCTCGACCAGCCGACGCAGAGCATCCAGGACGCCTATATCGCCGAGCTGCACCGCTTCACCGACTATGGCGGCGCATCGAGCCGCACGGCGCTCGACACGATCGACGGCGGCATGCTCTGGTTCAAGTCGGTCGGCATCGTGCTGCTGGTGGCGATGCTCGTCGCGAGTGCGGCGATCTACGCGGCCGCGCGGCGCGCGGTCGTCGCGCCGCTGGAGGAAGCCGGCCGCCATTTCGAGCGGATCGCGCAGGGCCGGCTCGATGAAGTCGTGCGGGCGGGCGGCGTGTTCGAGATCGACCGGATGCTGCGCGGCCTCGCCGCGATGCAGACGAGCATCGCGGGCACCGTGCGCACGGTGCGCCACGCGTCCGACGCGATCCACCTCGGCGCGGGCGAAATCGCGGGCGGCAACGCCGACCTGTCGGCGCGCACCGGTACGCAAGCCGCGTCGCTGGAGGAAACGGCCGCGAGCATGGAGGAACTGACGGCGACCGTCCGGCAGAACACCGACAGCGCACGCGCGGCGAGCGCGCTGGCTGATGCGGCGCTCGAGGCGACGAGCCACGGCGGCGGCGTGGTCGACAGCGTGATCGACCGGATGCGCGGCATCGCGCAGAGCTCGGGCCGGATCGCGGAGATCATCTCGGTGATCGACGGCATCGCGTTCCAGACCAACATCCTGGCGCTGAACGCGGCGGTGGAGGCCGCGCGGGCCGGCGAACAGGGGCGCGGCTTCGCGGTCGTCGCGGGCGAAGTGCGCTCGCTCGCGCAGCGCAGCGCGCAATCGGCGAAGGAGATCAAAGCGCTGATCGAGGATTCGGTCGCGCAGATCAACGGCGGCGCGGAGCTCGTCGAGCGCGCCGGCGACGCGATGCGGACGGTGTCGACGTCGATCACGCGCGTCGTGCAGACGATGTCCGAGATCACATCGGCGTCGGTCGAGCAGAGTGTCGGGATCGAGCAGGTGAACCAGGCCGTCACGCAGATGGATCAGCTCACGCAGCAGAACGCGGCGCTGGTGGAGGAGGTCGCGGCGGCGGCCGCGTCGCTGAACGACCAGACCGCGCACCTGATGCAGGCGGTGTCGGTGTTCGAACTCGGCGATGGACGCGCCGCACGCGGCGAGCGCGCGGCGCCGTCGTTCGCCGAGACGGACTACGCGCCGGTGGGCAGCGCCGCGTAGGCGGTCGCGAGGTGGTAGGGCGTCGTCGACGGCATGTCGGCGCGCGACACCTGCCCGTCCGCCGTCTTGCACTCGAACCAGCCGCGCGGATGCAGGAAGCGCGCGGCGAAGTGCTCGATCTGCCGCGCGAGCGGCGCGGAGGCCGGCGTGCCGCCGTGCGTCGCGAGCGCACGCAGGTACTCGGTTTGCGCCCAGATCCGCTGCGTGCCGTCGACGCACGCGCCTTGCGCGTCGAGTGCCGCGCAGACGCCGCCCGTCTGCGGATCGACGCCGTATTGCTCCGCGAACGCAAACGCGCGCGCCAGCGCGCCGGGGAGCTCGGTCTGCGCGAACCGCGCACCGGCCGCATCGACCAGGTAGAACCATTCGAACTGATGGCCGGGCTCGAAACGGTTGTCGGCGGAGCCGAGCGGCAGCTCGGCCACGCAGCCGGTCGCCGGGTCGACGAACGTGTGCTCGATGGCCTGCGCGGTGCGCGCGAGCGCGTCGTCGAACGCCGCGTCGCCGAAAGCATCGGCAGCCGCGAGCCACGCTTCGGTCAGGTGCATCAGCGGATTCTGCAGCGCACCGCTGCCGGATGACGAGAAATCGGCGTGGCGCGCCGCATCGAGCCGCGCGTCGCCGGGGCGCGGCGCGAAGCGGTCCTGGATCAGCGCGGCGGTCTCCTCGGCCGCCTGGCGGGCGGCGGCGTCGCCCGACGCCGCATACCACGCGGCGCACGCGAACACGATGAATGCATGCGTGTAGAGATCCTTGGTCGTGTCGAGCGGCGCGCCCTGCGCGTCGACGCTGTAGACCCAGCCGCCGTGGCGCGGGTCGCGAAAGCGCCGGCCCAGTGCGTCGAACAGCGTGGCCGCGTGCGCGGTGTCGCCGGCCTGCGCGAACACGAACAGTTGCCGCGCGCAGGCCATTGCGCGATAACGGGTCACGGGCAGCGGCGCGTGGGTGGCCGGATCGACGGCTTCGAACGGCAACTGTAATGTCTGGTCGAACCCTGAACCTCGCCAGATCGGCAAGACGACGTGCGCGAAATGGTGGCGCAGCTGGGCGGCCTGGGCGGAAGCGGAGTCGGAAACGGACATGACGGGGTTGAGCGCTGGGTTCGAAACGTGTCGGCGCGGCCCGGAAGATCGGCGCGGCCGGGGCCAAGGATAAAACATTCCGCACGGCCGGCACCAAAAAAGGAGATAAATCGCATGCTGAGCAACCTGGAACTCGTGATGCGGCTCGTTCTCGCGGCGGCGCTGGGCAGCGTCATCGGCTTCGAGCGCGAGCGCCTGTCGTGGGCGGCCGGCCTGCGCACGCACATGCTTGTATGCGTCGGCTCGACGCTGATCATGATCGTGTCGGCGTTCGGCTTCGCCGACGTACTCGGCAGCAGTGAGCACATCGTGCTCGATCCGTCGCGGATCGCCGCGCAGGTCGTGTCGGGCATCGGCTTCCTCGGCGCGGGGTCGATCCTGCTGCGCGGGGAGATCGTGCGCGGGCTGACGACCGCCGCGAGCCTGTGGTCGGTCGCGGCGATCGGCCTCGCGGTGGGCGGCGGGCTCTACGTCGCGTCGATTTCGGCGACGATCATCATCCTGATCATCCTGGCCGGCATCAAGCCGCTGGAGCGGCGCTACTTCACGGTGCGCCAGCGGCGCCAGCTCGCGCTGACGGTCGTGAGCGGCACGCTGAACTTCGATTCGCTGCACGCGGCGCTCGGCGCGGACAGCGCGCGCGTGAAGCAGTTCATCGTGCAGCGCGCCGACGACACGGGCGAGCACGACGAGGTGCGCATCGCACTCGCGCGGGTGTCGGAGCTCGAATACCAGGCGATCTGCGACAAGCTGCGCGCGCTGAAGGGGGTGACGCGTTTCGAAGAGGGCAACGGGTTGTCGGGCGACGAATAGGCGGAATTGTCATCGGGGCATGCGACAATGACCGAGTACCGATTCCGTTCGACATCCGGTTCCGCGCTCGCGGGCCCTGCCATCTGATTTCCATCTCTACTACCGCCTCGTTGCGTGCCCGACTTGTCGTGATCGGGAATCACTGCGGCATCTTGATCAACTAGCGCGGCAAGCAGGCGGGCGTTGTTTGTCCGCGCAGTATGCTGGCCGTAAGGCGCGCTATCAGTTTACTGCCGTCAAGGGCACGTCTTCGAGAAGACCGCCAGCAACTTGCAGAAAGGATCGTGGTGCGTGTTTTGTGCTCGCGCGGAGCATTCAAAGCGGATGTCCGATCCGGATGGGATGAAACGCCTGCGCGCAGCCGCACGGGATCGCGGGGGGGAATGCTTGTCGACGGCCTACACAAAGCTTGCAGATCGCTATCGCTTTCGGTGTGCGGAAGGGCACGAATGGGAGACCGTTGGTCTCGAGGTGCTACGAGGCGCATGGTGTCGACAATGTGCGAACAAGCAGAAGTCGGGGGCGTATCGCCGTGCTGATGGCTTGCAGGTGATGCAGGTCCAGGCATTGAAACGCGGGGGGTGTGTCTCGCTACCGAATATGTTGGGAACGATGCCTATTACCGCTTCCGTTGCGAGCACGGTCACGAATGGGAAACGCAGGGTGCAAAGATCTTTCGAGGATCGTGGTGCCCAAGATGCCAGAACAAGGGCAACGTCTATGGCATTGCCGATATGCGTCGGCTGGCGAAGGCGCGGGGCGGCCGATGCTTGTCTCGGGCCTACCAGAACGCTGTGACGAAACTGGAATGGCTGTGTGCTCGTGGTCACCGCTGGCAAGCAAGGCCCGAGTCCATTATCTCGGGACGGTGGTGTCGCATTTGCGGTCGCGAGTTTTTGAAGTTGGGTATCGAACTGATGCGGACGATTGCTGCTGAACGGGATGGTCGATGCATTTCGACGGAGTATGTGAATGCCGGCACGAAGCTCGAATGGGAGTGCCGTATCGGGCATCGCTGGTCTGCACCGCCGAATGCGATCCGAAACGGGCACTGGTGTCGACTATGCGCCTATCTGGAGATGACGACGAACCCGAAGACGATTCGTAAACGTCGCCATCTTCCGGTAAGCAGCAAGGGCAGGTTGGGACAGGCTTAGAGTTGACGTCACTTTGGGCAAATCGCAAGATACATGCGTCGGATGGAAAGCATTGTCGCGGTCATCCTGCATAAACGGGGATGGAACTCCCTGTCTGTTTTGATAAGCTTGCGCGCAACGCTTCTTGACTGTTGCGAACTGTGCAAGATCTCGTGAAGCATGTCAGGAAGTTTGAACGCAACTTTCAACATCAGGAAAAACAGTGGCCAGTAAAGTACACAAGTTCAATTACTTCGCGCTGTTGCTCGGTCTGTGCGTAGCCATCGGTACGCTGATTTCGCTCAGCGATCGGTTGGCCTTCATCAAATCTTCGGTCGCGACGCAAGGTACGGTCATTCGGCTAAACCACGGCGAGCGTCACCCGGAGATTTCCTTTGTGACACAAGGTGGCGAACACGTATCGTTTCCCGGGAGCTTTGTCTCGGTGGAAGTCGGGGATTCTGTTCCGGTCCGTTATGTTCCGACCAAGCCACGGGAAACAGCAGAAATTGACACGTTTACCAACATGTGGCTTGAGACTCTTATATTAGCCGCGTTTACGGTCGCGTTACTGTATGGCGGGTTGACAGGCCAGTCATTCCGACCGAAATATGGATAAGTCATGTGGATAAAGACACTGAGAGAAAGCAAGTGGGCTTACGACACTGGGGCGGGCGGTGGCGTTGGCCTTGACCTGCTTCTTGCTTCGGGTGGCGTCATGGTGTTTGATCCACCATCGGGGCAACCCGAGCAGTTCACATACGCGAGTGTAGGGGCGGGATTGTCATTTCCCATTCTCAAATGGCTCAAGCTAGGTAAGCTTGAGCTGCCGAAACTCAATATCCATGGGCGTAGTGTAGGTGGGAGCGGCGCGACAAAAGGCTTTGACAGCACGGGCATGGTATACATGACAGAAGCATTTCGTGGCCAGGAATTGCAGCTCAAGAATTTTGAGGGCGGCGTACTCTATGTCGATTTGTCATTCGGGTACCTCGCTGGTTGGAGCGGCACGTTTATGCTTGCCGGAATCAATCCGAATCTAATGAAGCTTGCCATGGTTCCCTTGGCCGGGGCGGTATTCATGCGACAGGTAATCATGTCGGCTCCGATTTTTATCAGAACGCGCGGTCGAATGGAGGGGTGGACTGATTCCTTCGGCGGTGGACTCATGTTTGGCCAAATGACGTATCAAGGCAAGGAACCCATTCCAAAGCAGGGGCCGATCAGCGAATTGCCGGGCGTGAACTGATCATCAACGAAAAACGGATTGGTTGACGCAGCTCGACAGGCCTCGTCGTTGCCGATTGGCTAGAGTACGGGGCGTATCCCCGGTTGAGTGGAGCGGCGCAGCAACTCCGTCCCATTTTTTGCCGATCGGAGGATCAATTGGACGTAGCTGTTTGTCGGCGCGTAGGGTGCGAAGAATCGATCAAGCACCCTTGCGAACAGGCTCAGCGTGACATCGCGTAGCGCATCTTCGTCCAGAGACACGATGATTTCCACTCCGCGTACGAACGACGGAAATTGGCTGGCTAGCGACATCCATTTGATAGCGGGTTGGTAGTCAAGTCCGGTGATTGCATCGATGCTGCGCTGTGCGATGACGTTCGCACGCGGTGCGTGCAGTCGGAGAAAATCCTTGAAGGTTTTCAATCCTATTTGAGTCAGGTCAAACGGATGGAGTGACATGCCGGCCAGAACCCGCCACAAAGAGTTATGTCCGCGAGGCAGCTTGCTTGGCAAGGTCGGTCGTGCGAGAAGTCGGATCGGACATGCCAGCGCGGCACCATCATGCAGCAGGTCGCTGTCAGGCGCGCCGATCGGCAAGCGAGAGGGCAAATCGCCGTTGGTTGCCGTGACTTCTACGTCGACTTGTTGGCGCTTCGGATGGGTGGCGTTTCCCGCGAAACTGACCAGTGATAGCAGGAGCGGCGAACGAGATGCACCGGCTGCCGTGTGAGGATCTCGAAATGCTGTCCAGTAGGCAACCGCTGGATCGGCGGGCCGACTGTGACTAAACGCATGATACGGCAGGACTGTGGTGCGCGTGGTCTGACGAGTCACTGCAATCTTGTCCTGATCGGATTGTGTTCGATCACCGAGATAGACGGCGTCGATCGAATACACGTCGAGCGGAACGCCTGTCTGTAGCGGGACGGGCGTCACGGGGTACGCCATGTCGGCGCTCGTCAACTGGATTGGCGTTGCATCTCGCTTGAACAGATTGACGACCGGGGTGCAGAACAGCTGGAAAGCGGTAGCGTCCAGGCCATTTATTGCTTGGCCTGCGCTTGATTTCTCGGCTAGGCCGCGAATCGCGACATGCAGCGTTAGCAGCCGTGCTTCAGGTGCGCGTGCGGCGCGTCGCATTCGTTCCAGATCGACGTCGATGAAATCGAATTTCTCCGGGAACGCGAAAGATTCGATCAAGTATTGGAGCGCGGCGGAAGTGTTGACGGGCTCCTTCGGTAATAGCTGTTCGTTCTCGTCGAAGCCCACCATCTCGATTGGAACTTTCGACAATGCGCTCCACCGTCCGCTCTGGTCGACCTCAACGAATGCAGCGCAGGCGTGCTGCAGCAAAGAGTCGGTCAGCGTCGCGACCAGCGGTCTATCGCCGGACAGGTGTGTGCGAACGAAGTCGGACGGGATCGCGGAATCGAAGGTTTCAGACGGCGTTGCGCTGGCGAACGTGATCGAGATGATGCCGGTGATGTCTGCTGGCAAGCGAACCGTTGAAGGGGCCAGTGTAGCAGGTGCATATCGTGCCGAATGAATGCGTAGCGGCGACAGTATTACGTCATAGACCGTTCGAAACCGGAACGCAGCAGCATTGGCGTCGAGCGATGTGCCGCGCGTGACCGTGAGTGGCGTCGTCAGTTGATTGAACAGGGCGCTGGGGTCGAATTGCGCGATCGCGCAAGCGGGTACCGTGCGCAAGTACTGCGGATACAGTGTTTCGAGCAACGCTTCGGTGAATTCAGGATAGCTGTCCTCGAGCTTCGCGTCGATCCGCGCTCCTAGTAGCGCGAACGTCTGAATCATCCGGTCGACGTGCAGATCACCGTGACCATTCCCGATCCCGAGCCGCGCTCCGATCTTCGGGTAACGCTGGGCAAACTCCGTCAGACCGCGCAACAGCAGGCCGACCTCGTATTCGTAGTGGGGCAGCAGTGTTTCCATTCACCTTCCATACAACTCCGTCCCCAATAGCAAAGGCACAAGAATCGTAAAACTTGAGTCAGCCAGGGACAAGCAGTTTAAAATCCACCGACGAATAATATCCTGCCCGTTCACTACGGGGTTCCGAGGCTGCCATGCAAATGTCAGATATTGCGAGTTTTTTTGGTCTTCAAGCCAACCGGCTTTTCACCATTCAGACGCCAATGAAAGGGCGGTCCGATCTGGTGCTTGTCGATTTTCAGTGCGCTGAAGGCTTATCTCAAAATTTCGAGATTCACGTCCGTCTCGCATCGCAAGATCCGAATATCGAACTGAAAAAGATGATCGGTCAATCTGTGACGATTACGTTACAGCTGACCGATGCGCTGGCGAGTTCGGAGGAGCGGTACTTTCACGGTTACGTTGCCAGCTTCACTCACCTGGACAACGATGGCGGTTTCACGGTCTATAGCGCGGTCATCGTGCCGTGGCTCTGGATGCTGTCTCGCCGTCGCGACATTCGCGTTTTCCAAGAGGAAAACACCGAGGACATTCTTTCGAAGGTATTTCAAGAGTACGGGAAGATCGCGTCGTTCGAGTTCCGACTGTCGAAAGGTACGAAGAACCGCAGTTACTGCACGCAGTATCGTGAAACCGATCTCGAATTCGTCGAACGGCTGATGCAGGAAGATGGCCTGTTCTTTTTCTTCGAGCATGCGAAGGATGGTCACAAGCTGATCATCACGGATAACTCGATCGCAGCGAAGCAGATCGACGGCCGCAGCCCGGTACTGCAGTATACGAAGGACGAGGCGCTCGACAATCTGGCGGTAGTGACGTCCTTCCAGGCAAGTCGGCAACTGGAATCCAATAGCGTCGGCCTGAAGACATTCGACTACAAGGTTCCGCATGCGCGCCGGTTTGTATCGGGAGGTACCGAGGTAAATCAGGGCGAAGTGCCGTCGTACGAGGTGTACGACTACCTAGGGGAACACGGTTTTGCCGATAGTGACCGAGGAGAGGAGTTGACGCGCTTCAGGACGCAGGCGCTTGCAGCCAACAGCAAGGTCTTCGTCGGGACGAGCACCAGTCGGCGATTGTCGCCGTGCCGGTATTTCGAGTTGGACGATCACTACGACCACGGCGATGCAAAACCGGAGGATCGTCAGTTTCTGATTACGTCGGTGACGCACAGCGGCACGAACAACTATCAGGCAGGCGAGGGCGCGGGGAGCTACCAGTGCAGTTTCACCTGTATCCGCAAGAAGATTCCATATCGTCCTGCCTTTACGATTGAGCGGCCGTCTATCATCGGACCGCAAACTGCGATCGTCGTGGGCCCGCAGGGTGAAGAGATCTACACGGATAATCTCGGTCGTGTGAAGGTGCAGTTTCATTGGGATCGTCTCGGCAAGCGCAATCAGGGCAGCTCGTGCTGGGTGCGTGTCGGGCAGCCGTGGGCCGGGCGCGGATTCGGGATGATTCAGATTCCGCGAATCGGGGATGAGGTGGTCGTCATTTTTCTGGATGGAAATCCAGATAGGCCCCTGATTATCTCGAGCGTGTACAACTCGGGGAACATGCCGCCATGGGGGCTGCCCGCGAATGCGACGCAGAGCGGGATTCTCACTCGCTCGACCAAGACCGGTAACGTCAACACGGCCAACGCGATTCGCTTCGAGGACAAAAAGGGGGCGGAAGAGGTCTGGCTGCATGCTGAGAAGGATCAGCGTCTCGAGGTCGAGCACGACGAGTCACACTGGGTCGGCAACGATCGCACGAAGAACATCGACCATGACGAAACGGTGCATGTGAAGCACGATCGAACCGAGACGGTCGACAACAACGAGACCCTTCACATCGGCGTGGATCGGACGGAAACCGTAGGTAATAACGAAACGCTGACGGTCGGCGGCAACCGAAACGAAACGATCGAGGGGATGGAAAACCTCTTGATCGCATTGACGTCGACGGAGACGGTGGGGCTCGCAAAGGCGCTGACAGTGGGTGGTGGCTATCAGGTGACGGTGGCTGGGGCTGTCAATACGTCGGCCGGCTTGGCAAGTGCCGAGGAAGTCGGTCTTTCCAAGACCACCATGGTCGGGAAAACCTACACGATCACGGCCGGCGACCGAATTGAGCTCAAGACTGGGAGCGCAGTTCTCGTTATGGAGAGCAATGGGCACATCACGTTGCGCGGAACGCAGTTGCTGATTGAGGGCTCCGGGCCAGTGCAGATCAACGGCAAGGACGTTGACGTCAACTGACAGGGGCAGCGATGGAATTCTCCAATCACACGCCTTTCCCTGCGCTAGCGTTCGAATCGTTTGCGCCGAACGGCGCATCGTTCCATACCGTTGTATTGCGGCAGACTTTCGAACTGCGCAATGGCTCGCTGGTGCTGGCACAGGAGCAGACGCCGCTCGCGACATCAGATCGCTTCCACGGCGAGCCGAATCAGTCCAGCGTGGCAGAGGAAAGCGATCTCGCGCCATATAAACCGCTTTGCGATGTACTGATCAACGGGACGGCCTACGCGCCGCAGGGGCGATCGTTGCCGCGCTTCGCGGCGGGCGTTCGAATTGTGTCGGCGCTCATGGGATCCGACGACGACGCGGGTGTGCCGACGACGAAAGTCCTACTGGATCGCAGGCTGTCCGTGACAGGTCAAAGGTACTTTGCTCGGCGTTCGATGTTTGGTCGAAGCATGAATCGACTCGTGAAGATCGCCTCGCTCGGCATCGTGCGTCCCCTCGACTGGTGGCTGACGCCGCCCGAGTCAATCACAGCGCTGCCTATGCGTTACGAATACGCATGGGGTGGTCAGTGTCGCGTCAACGCACATGACCCCGGCGCGAAACGTGTGCCGAAGCCATCTCGGCTTGATGACAAACAGCAGGCTGCACATCCCGATCAAGATAACGTTCCGGTGGCGCATACGGCCTGCGAAGACAATCCGATCGGTCTCGGGTTTGCCGAGCGTTGGTTCCTTACCGCGACGAAGCAGCAGAAGGTCGCTGCTCCGCAGGTCGAAGCCAGCAGTGAACCCATCTCGATACAAGCGTGGCTAGCAGCTTCGAATGGGCAGGCGCATCCGTCGCTGCATCCGGCTGGCCTTGGTATCGTCGGGAAAGCGTGGCGATCGAGGCGTGAGCTTGCTGGCACCTACGATGACCAGTGGCTCGCCGAGCGCCATCCGGGCTTACCAGACGATTTTCAGTTCAGGTACTGGAACGGCGCGCATCCGCAGATGCAGCTGCCGCACCTGAAGGGTAACGAGACGATCGCGCTGACGAATCTTGTTCCTGCCGGCACGCCCGGATCGGCCGTCGACGAGCGTGGCAATACGATCCTGCGCATCGTATTGCCAGGACATCTACCGATGGGATGGGTCTACACCGACCAGTCGCTCAAGTTCGCGCCGCTGCTGCTCGATACGTTGTCTGTCGATGTGTCGGACGCTGCGAAGCCTATGGTGACGTTGGTGTGGCGCGCGACGCTGATGAAGTCCATGCGTGCGCAGCGCTTCGAGGCAAGGTTTGTGAATCATGCCGACTTGGAACGACTTGCTGCAGGTTCGCCGGTAACTTCGATCGTATCGACCGGAGCGCAACATGGCTGAACCGTTGGAGATTACTGTTACCGGTGACGCGGGCGATGTTTTCCGCGAGCACTTCAACATCCAGAGTGTCGAGCAGGCCCGTGACGCGGTGAAAAATCTGGATGCTCTATGGAACACACCGAATCCGTGGAGCGACCGTCCCGACCTGCGGGATATATTTGACGAGGCGGGGAAGTCAGTTCAAAGGCGCTTTGAAACAGGCGTCTATAAGCCGCAGGATAAGGCGCAACCGTCCGATCACTTCTCCAAGGGCAATCGGATTGCATCGAGACAGGACGGTAGCTTCAAGGCCGTCAGTAGCACGCCTGATGTCTGCAAGACGCCGATGGGCAGTTCGACGCCGCCCGTGCCCTATCAGGTTGTGTCGGATCTGAGCGGGTCATCGGGCATCGTGCCGAGCGTGCGATTCAACGGAAAGCCGGCATACGTGCTCGATCAGAGTGTGGTCCCGACCTGTACAGGCGACGAGGCGGGCTCGGCCGATGGAGTGGGTTCCGGTACGGTGGGAGGCGAGACCAAGCCGACGAAAGGAAGCACGACGGTTCGCGCGGGCGGTCATCCGGTTATTCGTGACGGTGATCCGTGCACGATGAATTCCGGCAACTGTACGGGTACCTATGTAACCGCTCCCGCGCCGGGAAGCTCGGTGGATGCGAGCGGGAACGTCGCGGGAGATGCTAATCCGCCACCCGAGAAGGGCGTCATGCATCAGGTCGGCGGGTTCTTCAAGGGGGCCGGCGGTGCGGTGTGGGATATGGGTAAGGGCTTGGTCGGGTTAGGAGTCGGGGCAGCCAAGTTATCGCCAGTGTCGCAGGCTGCTGAGGGCCTGTCTGATCTGACAGGGTTATACGACTATCACGGGTACTCGCAGACGCTGGACTCAGCCGGAAAGACCGCCCAAGCGATCTACGACCATCCGGGGGCGATTGTCGATGGCATCACCAAGCCGTACATGGAAGCGTGGAGTCAAGGCAACTACGGCGAGGCGCTTGGGCGTGGCATGGTCGACATTGGAGGTCTGTTCGCTGGTGGCGTCGGTGCGGCGGGCAAAGCCGGCGAAGTGGGGAATGTGGCGGGGAAGATTGGCGAGGCGGCGAACGTTGCCGGTAAGATGGGTGAAGCGACAAATGTAGCTGGCAAGGCTGGAGAAGTGGCGGACGTATCGAGTGCGGTAGGAAAGACCGGGGAGGCGGGGGCCGCGACGGCCAAGGGGGCTGAAGGGGCCGCTGACGTATCGAAGGTGGCTAAGCCAGTCGAAGCGGGGCCGGCAGGAGACGGACTAAAGATTTCTGGCAAGCCAAAACCCGGTTCACTCGAGCATAAAGCGGCAAGGTGGGAGAGATACAAAGCGAGAGGGGGAAAGAAAGATTACGAGGCATGGAGCAAACAGTACGATACAAATATGCGCAACTACCAGTTTGGCGCTGAACGTGAAGCTGCATATCGTGATGCCATGGGTGCTTCGGAGGGGACGCTCAAGACACCTCTCACAAATCGCCAGATTGATATCCTGAAGGCGGACGAAATGTATGCAGGACAGCTCAAAACAGGTCCTGTAAGCTTGACGAAGGAAAACATCCTGGCAATTCAAAAAGACGGTGAACTGGTCAAGCAAGGTTGGCAGGTCGAACATATTTTGGAGCAAGGTGCATCAAAGCCCTATCTTGACGCTTTGGAGAAGGCTGGTGTGGATGCCCATATTGGTCCAAAAATTCCGTAAAAGGAATGCGAAATGACATTTGATAGAAACGCGGCCGAAGAGAAGTTTGACGATTTCTTGATGGTAATGGACGAACAGTTGGATTGGTTGTCTGATGAGGCGAAGAGGCGCGGAATAGAATTGAAGGTCGGGTTGGATGATTTGCCGAATTTGGAAAAACTGTTTGATCTCCTGTCTGATGGAAAGGAGAAAGACTACGTATCGGGACTTGTGGTTACGTTTGCTCGCTACCTTGGGGAGATCGTTAGAGAATGCTACGGTGGGAAGTGGGCGTTGCCACTTGATGATGAGAAGAATATAAACTTCAATAGCCCAGTAATCGTGGGGCATACCAGCATCGAGGGGCTTGAATTTGCGCCATTGTCCGTAATGCGGGCATACGCGCTGCGTAGAAAACCGGGGACATTACAGCGTGCTGTGAGCGCGCAGGTAAATCCCAAACCTGTAGATTTGAGCGGGTTAGCAGAGGAGTAGCGACGTAATGATCTTCGAACGACGTATCCTACCGCTTGATCGGGCACTGCGAATAGCCGGGACTGATGCTCAGAAGCAATAAAGCCCGCAGCGAGCGGGCTTTATTATGTGCTACAAATTTGCTACAGCAAGGAGTCAGAGCCTTACTGGATAAGCATTGCGCTTATCACTTTCATTGCGGTTGAGCTTGGACCGCTTCGCGCTGGAGTCTATCAATTTCGAAAAGCATCGGCGTAAGTCTTGGCGTAGGTTTTAGCGTAGCTTTGTGAGTTATGACTTGTCAGATAAGGCGCAGGTACTGCTGCATCATTGGAGTGACGGTTGCAGGTGCTGCGGTGAGTTGCGTGCTCATGTGACCGGGAACGTTTCTTTGACTGCCTGTCCGCGACGCGATGTCCCGTCTCGGCGACGGTCGTCGATAGGAACATGCCGCCTCGACGGACCCATTCATCCGACCTATAGTGGGGTGGTGTCTAGCAGGTCGTTGAAATACCTCGGTCGGTCCTGCACGATGTAGGTTCCCGAGATCAAGGAAGAGCAGGCCGATGCGAGGT